>NZ_VIUO01000003.1:0-529841 GCF_007828355.1 Herbaspirillum sp. SJZ099
TTCGGATGTGAATCGCTTTTTCGGCATGGTCTGACTCTCCTTTTCAATAGCATATGAAATTTCAAGTCGGACCAGTTTTTTCAGGTCAGGTCATCCCGTGCGGCCAATGAACAGTCTGCCTCCATCGAGGACTGAGATCATGGCGTGGACTTATTTGTTTCTTGCCGCAGCCCTGGAAATCGTGATGGGACTTTCCCTCAAACTGAATGCGGGCTGGACGAAGTCAGGGGCGAGCATCATCGCCGTGATGGCTGGGCTGGGCAGCATCTACTTGCTGGCACTGGCTTTACGCTCATTACCGATTGGAATGGCTTACGCCATCTGGACGGGTATCGGAACGATTGGATTGGTTCTTGTGGGGACGCTGGTATTTCAGGATGAGATGAACTGGCTCCGCGCCTGCTTCCTTGGCCTGACGCTCATCGGAATCATCGGATTGCGCTTCTCAGAAGCTGCCGCGTAAGAACAACGCTATGCAAAGGAAAGTGCCATTGACGACATACCTCCAGCATCTTGAAGGCGAGCCATCCGACGTACTGACACGATTCATCGAGCGCGTTCAGGCCATCGAATCGCTGCATCGGTCAGGCGGGCCTGGGGATCATCCGGCGTTGGCCGAGCGGTCGCACCAGCCGCTTTTCTTCAACAGGAGGAAACGCAATGAGCACGACGCTGACCTTTGTTTGCCCGGCCGGCCTGAAAGCCGACCCAGGCCGTTACGCCGCGCTCCATGGCCGCCAATCCCGGATTCGGTTCACCCAGGAACCGGCCATAAGCGGTCATTCCAGCCAGGATTGACGCTGGCGCACCACTGCCGCCGGCTTGCCCAGCGCGGCCAGCTTTACCTGCGGCGCTGCGTCGGCTTTCAGGCGCACGACAAACTCCATCAGCTCATCGCGGCGGAAGGCATGCACGCGCACGGTATCGTTGATGCGATAGCGCGACAACAAACCGTCCGGGCCGGTGGCCGGCACGCGCAAACCATCCAGCGCCACCAGCTTGTCGCCGGCTGACAAGCCTGCCTGCGCGGCCGGACTGCCTTCGTACACGCTGGCCAGCTTGGCGTCGCCGCCGTCCTTGGCGATGCGCGCGCCCAGCCAGGGCTTGGCGTCCTTCGACGGCGCATCGTCGTAGCTGACGCCGAAGTCCGGCAACAGCTCGGCCAGCGGCACGTCTTCCGTGCCCCGGATGCAGCGTTCAAAGAAGCGCCCCAGGTCGGCGCCGCTGAATTCTTCCAACAGCGCCAGGATGTCATCCTCCGGCACGCCCTGCCCGCGCGCGCCGCCTTCATAAAAATCGCGCCCGTAACGGCTCCACAAACCGCGCATGACATCATCCAGGGTACGGCGGCCGCGCGTTTGCTTGCGTATCGTCAGGTCCATCCCCAGCGCCACCAGCGAGCCCTTGGTGTAATAGCTGACGATGGCATTGGGCGCATTCTCGTCCTGGCGGTAATACTTTACCCAGGCGTCGAAACTGGACTCGGCCACGCTCTGCTTCTTGCGGCCGCTGCCGCGCAGCACGCCGGTGACGGTCTTGGAGAGCATATTGAGGTAGGCACCGGTATCGATCACGCCGGTGCGCACCAGGAACAAGTCGTCGTAATAGCTGGTGAAGCCTTCGAACAGCCACAGCAGCGAGGTGTAGTTTTCTTGGCGCAGGTCGTACGGCGCGAACACCGCCGGCTTGATGCGCTTGACGTTCCAGGTATGGAAGTACTCATGGCTGCACAGGCCGAGATAGGTGCGGTAGCCGTCGGTCTGTTCCGGCTTGCCCTTGACCGGCAAATCGGCGCGCGCGCAGATCAGCGCGGTCGATGCACGGTGCTCCAGGCCGCCGTAGCCGTCGCCCACCGCCAGCGTCATGAAGACGTAGCGCGACATCGGCGCGCGCTTGCTCTTGGGCTCGAAGAACGCGATCTGCGCCTCGCAGATCTTCTTGAGATCGTCGCACAGGCGGACCATGTCGAGATTGGGCGCCTGGCCGGTGATCACCACATCGTGCGGCACGCCATGCGCCTTGAAACTGGCCAGCGCGAAGTCGCCAAGCTCGACCGGATGATCGATCAATTCATCATAGTTTTGCGCCACATAGGTGCCGAAGCCATAGCGCCTGGCTTTCAGTTCCGGCATCGCGGTGGCCACGCGCCAGCGCTTGAAGGCATCGCCTTCCGGGCGGCGGATGTCGACCACGTGCCGGCCCTGCTCGAAACCCCGCGCGGCCAGGAACACGCTGGTGCCGTTGAAGAAGCCGTGGGTCCGGTCCAGGTGCGCGGTGCGCACCGACAAGTCCCAGGCATAGACCTGGTAGCTCAGCGTCAATGCCGATGTGCAGGCGGCGGCTTGCCAGGTGTGCTTGTCGAGCTTCCTGACGGCCACCTTCCTGCCGCCGGACTCGGCGCGCAGCCGCACGATGTTTTTGGCGAACTCGCGCACCATGTAGCTGCCCGGGATCCATGCCGGCAGCGTAAAGACCTGGCCCTCGGCCGCAGGCCGATCGACCGTGACGGTGACGTCATAGACGTGGGATGCCGGATCGTTGGAGGTAATGGTGTAGCGGATAGGAGTAGCCATATGGGTCCTGTAAGCCTGCGCATCATTGCGCATGCGCCTGTGCGGTGAATGGGATTATTTTACTTGAGCGCCCGCCTCTGCGGGACTGCGTGGCGCCTCCGCGGCTTTGCCCGCACGGACGAAAAAAAACCGGACAGACTTGCGTCTGTCCGGGTCCAGGGTCAAATGAAGCAAACTTGTTATCGGGCCGGCATCAGCGCGGCAGCAGCGATGCGCCCATCAAGAACTCGTCGACTGCACGGGCGCATTGGCGGCCTTCACGGATCGCCCAAACAACCAGCGACTGGCCGCGGCGCATGTCGCCGGCGACAAACACCTTGTCGACCGACGTCTTGTAGCAGCCTTCGCCATCGGTAGTCGCCTTGGCATTGCCGCGCGCATCCTTCTCGACGCCGAAGGCGTCCAGTACCTGCTGCACCGGCGAGACGAAGCCCATCGCCAACAGCACCAGGTCGGCCTTCATTTCGAATTCCGAATCCGGCACTTCCTGCATCTTGCCGTCCTTCCATTCGACGCGGGCGGCGATCAGCTTCTCGACCTTGCCGTTCTTGCCTTCCAGGCGCTTGGTGGCCACCGCCCAGTCGCGGTTGCAGCCTTCTTCGTGCGAGGAAGAAGTGCGCAGCTTGGTCGGCCAGTACGGCCACACCATCGGCTTGTTCTCGGTTTCCGGCGGTTGCGGCATCAGTTCGAACTGGGCCACCGATTCGGCGCCGTGGCGGTTGGAGGTGCCCACGCAGTCCGAACCGGTATCGCCGCCGCCGATCACCACCACGTGCTTGCCGGTGGCCATGATCTGGTTTTTCAGCTTGTCGCCGGCATTGACCTTGTTTTGCAGCGGCAGGAAATCCATGGCGAAGTGCACGCCCTTGAGCTCGCGGCCGGGAACCGGCAGGTCGCGCGGCTGCTCGGCGCCGCCGGCGATGACGATGGCATCGAACTCCTTCTTCAGCTCGTCCGGCGACACGGTTTCCTTGGACCAGTTATTGACCGTCTCCGGGAAATCCTTGCCGACGAACACGCCGGTGCGGAAGGTCACGCCTTCGGCCTTCATCTGCTCGACGCGCAGGTCGATGTGCGACTTTTCCATCTTGAAGTCGGGAATGCCGTAACGCAGCAGGCCGCCGACGCGGTCGCTCTTCTCGAACACAGTCACGTCATGGCCGGCGCGCGCCAGCTGTTGCGCCGCTGCCATGCCGGCAGGACCGCTGCCGACCACGGCGACTTTCTTGCCGGTCTTGACGGCGGCCGGTTGCGGCACCACCCAGCCGTTTTCCCAGCCCTTGTCGATGATGAAATGCTCGATCGACTTGATGCCCACGGCGTCGTTGTTGATGCCCAGCGTGCAGGCGGCTTCGCACGGCGCCGGGCAGATGCGGCCGGTGAACTCGGGGAAGTTGTTGGTCGAGTGCAGCGTATCCAGCGCTTCCTTGTAGTTGCCGCGGTAGACCAGGTCGTTCCAGTCCGGAATGATGTTGTTGACCGGGCAGCCGTTATTGCAGAACGGAATGCCGCAGTCCATGCAGCGCGCGCCCTGGATCTTGGCGTCGCCTTCGGTCAGGTGCAGGACGAATTCCTTGTAATGCTTGGTGCGCGCCGACGGCGCTTCGCTCGCCTCTTTCAGGCGCTGGTACTCCATGAAACCGGTTGCTTTTCCCATTTTCCTCTCACATTTCTCGCTAAGGATGCGACGGGCGGCGATTCAATGCCGCAGCGCCCGCCGACGTGCTTGTGTACTTGATTGATCCGAAAAGACCGCCGCTCAGGCGGCGACCTTTTCCTTCTTGGCTTCGGCAGCAACGGCCAGTTCGGCCAGCGCACGCTTGTATTCGGTCGGGAAAACCTTCACAAACTTGGTGCGCGATGCCGCCCAGTTGTCCAGCAGGTAGCGCGCGCGCGTGCTGCCGGTGTACTTGAAGTGCCGTTCAATCAAGCCGCGCAGGATGGCCTCGTCGGTCTGGCGCACGCCGCCGCGTTCCAGGCTGTGCCACACGCTGCGGTCCAGCGACGCTTCCTGTTCGGTGTCGGACAAGACCTTCTCCAGCGTCACCATCGCGGTATTGCACTTGCCGGCGAAGTCGCCGTCCGGATCGTAGACGTAGGCGATGCCGCCCGACATGCCGGCTGCGAAGTTGCGGCCGGTGTTGCCCAGCACCACCACGGTGCCGCCGGTCATGTATTCGCAACCGTGGTCGCCCGTGCCTTCCACCACGGCGATGGCGCCGGAGTTGCGCACCGCGAAACGTTCGCCGGCCACGCCGTTGATGAAGGCTTCGCCATTGATCGCGCCGTACAGCACGGTATTGCCGGAGATCATGTTGTCCACGGCGCGGCCGCGGAACTCGGTGTTGGGACGCACGATGATGCGCCCGCCCGACAAGCCCTTGCCGACGTAGTCGTTGCCTTCGCCCACCAGGTCCAGCGTCACGCCGTGCGCCAGGAAGGCGCCGGCCGACTGGCCCGCAGTGCCTTGCAGCTGGATGTGGATGGTGTCATCCGGCAATCCTTCATGGCCGTAGCGCTTGGCCACTTCGCCCGACAGCATGGCGCCGACGGTGCGGTTCAGGTTCTTGATCGGGGAGATGAAGGAAACCTTCTCGCCCTTTTCCAAAGCGATCTTCGCTTGCGCGATCAGCTTGTGGTCCAGCGCCTTGTCCAGGCCGTGGTCCTGGTTGTCGGTGTGGTACACCGGCATCGAGGATTGCGGCTGGTGGAAGATGCGGGTGAAGTCCAGGCCGCGGGCCTTCCAGTGCGCGATCGCCTTGCTGCGGTCCAGCAGGTCGGCGCGGCCGATCAGCTCGTCGAACTTGCGGATGCCCAGCTGGGCCATGATCTGGCGCGCTTCTTCGGCGATGAAGAAGAAGAAGTTGACCACGTGCTCCGGCTTGCCGGAGAACTTGGCGCGCAACACCGGGTCTTGCGTGGCTACGCCCACCGGGCAGGTGTTGAGGTGGCACTTGCGCATCATGATGCAGCCCTCGACCACCAGCGGCGCTGTGGCGAAACCGAATTCGTCGGCGCCCAGCATGGCGCCGATGACGACGTCGCGGCCGGTCTTCATCTGGCCGTCGGCCTGCACGCGGATGCGGTTGCGCAGGCCGTTGAGCACCAGGGTCTGCTGGGTTTCCGCCAGGCCCAGTTCCCATGGCGAGCCGGCGTGCTTGATCGAGGACAGCGGCGATGCGCCGGTGCCGCCGTCATGGCCTGCGATCACGACGTGGTCGGACTTGGCCTTGGCCACGCCCGCGGCCACGGTGCCCACGCCCACTTCCGAAACCAGCTTGACCGAGATCGAAGCGCGCGGGTTGACGTTCTTGAGGTCGTGGATCAGTTGCGCCAGGTCTTCGATCGAGTAGATGTCGTGGTGCGGCGGCGGCGAGATCAGGCCCACGCCCGGCACCGACACGCGCAGCTTGGCGATGTAGTCGGACACCTTGTGGCCCGGCAGCTGGCCGCCTTCGCCGGGCTTGGCGCCCTGCGCCATCTTGATCTGGATCTGGTCGGCCGAGATCAGGTACTCGGCCGAGACGCCGAAGCGGCCCGATGCCACCTGCTTGATGCGCGAACGCAGCGAATCGCCTTCCTGCAGGGGAATGTCGACTTCGATCACGTCCTTGCCGATTTCCGACGCCAGGGTCGCGCCCTGCTTGATGGGGATGCCCTTCAGTTCGTTGCGGTAACGGTTGACGTCTTCGCCGCCTTCGCCGGTGTTGGACTTGCCGCCGATGCGGTTCATCGCGATGGCCAGCGTGGCGTGCGCTTCGGTCGAGATCGATCCGAGCGACATGGCGCCGGTGGCGAAGCGCTTGACGATTTCCTTGGCCGGCTCCACTTCATCGATCGAGATCGCCTTGGACGGGTCGATCTTGAACTCGAACAGGCCGCGCAGCGTCATGTGGCGCTTGGACTGGTCGTTGATGAGCTGGGCGTATTCCTTGTAGGTGTTGTAGCTGTTGGAGCGGGTCGAATGCTGCAGCTTGGCGATCGCGTCCGGCGTCCACATGTGCTCTTCGCCGCGGATGCGGAAGGCGTATTCGCCGCCGGCGTCCAGGGCATTGGCCAGCACCGGGTCGTTGCTGAAGGCGGCGGTATGCAGGCGCAGCGCTTCCTCGGCCACTTCGAACACGCCGATGCCTTCGACATTGGACGAGGTGCCCTTGAAGTACTTGTCCACCAGCGACTTCGACAGGCCGATGGCTTCGAAGATCTGCGCGCCGCAGTAGGACATGTAGGTCGAGATGCCCATCTTGGACATGACCTTCAGGAGGCCCTTGCCGACCGCCTTCTGGAAGTTGTAGATGGCCTTTTCCGGCGACAGGTCGCCCGGCAGGCCGCGCGCCATTTCGGACAGGGTATCCATCGCCAGGTACGGGTGGATGGCTTCGGCGCCATAGCCCGCCAGCAGCGCGAAGTGGTGCGTTTCGCGGGCCGAGCCGGTTTCCACCACCAGGCCGGTGGAGGTCCGCAGGCCCTTGCTGACCAGGTGCTGGTGGATCGCGGAGGTGGCCAGCAGCGCCGGGATCGGCAACTGGTCGGCGTCGACCTTGCGGTCCGAGATGATCAGGATGTTGTGGCCCGACTTGACGGCGTCGACCGCCTTGGCGCACAGCGATGCCAGGCGCGCTTCGATGCCTTCCTTGCCCCAGGCGACCGGATAGCAAATGTTCAGTTCATAGGACTTGAACTTGCCGCCGCTGTGCGCGCTGATGTTGCGCAGCTTGGCGATGTCGTCGTAGTCCAGCACCGGCTGCGACACTTCCAGCCGCATCGGCGGGTTGATGTTGTTGGTGTCGAGCAGGTTGGGCTTGGGGCCGATGAACGACACCAGCGACATGACCAGCGCTTCGCGGATCGGGTCGATCGGCGGGTTGGTCACCTGCGCGAACAGCTGGCGGAAGTAGTTGTACAGCGTCTTGTTCTTGTTGGACATGACCGCCAGCGGCGAGTCGTTGCCCATGGAGCCGATCGCCTCTTCGCCGCCGGTGGCCATCGGCGCCATCAGGAATTTGGTGTCTTCCTGGGTGTAGCCGAACACCTGCTGCAGGTCCAGCAGCGGCAGCTTGGAAGACGGCTCGCGCGGCTCGTTCTTGAGCTCGTCGAGCTTGATGCGCACCGAGTTGATCCATTGCTTGTAGGGCTTGGCGTTGGCGTAGGTGTCCTTGAGTTCCTTGTCGTCGATGATGCGGCCGGCGTCGAGGTCGATCAGGAACATCTTGCCCGGTTGCAGGCGCCATTTCTGGATGATCTTGGATTCAGGGATCGGCAGCACGCCCGATTCGGACGCCATCACCACCAGGTCGTCGTCAGTGACGATGTAGCGCGCCGGGCGCAGGCCGTTGCGGTCCAGCGTGCCGCCGATGTGGCGGCCGTCGGTGAAGGCCAGCGCGGCCGGGCCGTCCCACGGCTCCATCATGGCGGCGTGGTATTCGTAGAAGGCGCGGCGGTTGTCGTCCATCGCGGTGTGGTTTTCCCAGGCTTCGGGCACCATCATCATCATCGCCTGCGGCAGCGGATAGCCGGCCATGACCAGCAGCTCCAGCGCGTTGTCGAAGCTGGCGGTGTCGGACTGGCCTTCATAGATCAGCGGGAACAGCTTCTTCAGGTCCGCGCCCAGCACGGCCGACTGCATCACGCCTTCGCGCGCGCGCATCCAGTTGAAGTTGCCCTTGACGGTGTTGATTTCGCCGTTGTGGGCGATCAGGCGGTACGGGTGGGCCAGCGGCCACTCGGGGAAGGTGTTGGTGGAGAAGCGCTGGTGCACCAGCGCCAGCGCGGAGACGCAGCGCTCGTCCTGCAGGTCCTTGTAGTACACGCCGACCTGGTCGGCCAGCAGCAGGCCCTTGTAGACCACGGTGCGGGCCGACATCGAGGGCACGAAGAATTCCTTGCCGTGCAGCAGGTTCAGCGCCTGGATGGCGTGGCCGGACGACTTGCGGATCACGTACAGCTTGCGCTCCAGCGCGTCGGTCACCATCACGTCCGGGCCGCGGCCGATGAAGATCTGGCGGATCACCGGCTCTTTTTCGCGCACGGTGGGCGACATCGGCATGTCGCGGTCGACCGGCACGTCGCGCCAGCCCAGCACGATCTGGCCTTCGGCCAGCACGGCGCGTTCGATTTCCTGCTCGCAGGCGATACGCGAGGCGTTTTCCTTGGGCAGGAACACCATGCCCACGCCATATTCGCCCGGCGGCGGCAGGTCCACGCCCTGCTTGGCCATTTCTTCGCGGTAGTACTGGTCGGGAATCTGGATCAGGATACCGGCGCCGTCACCCATCAACGGGTCGGCGCCCACGGCGCCCCGGTGGTCCAGGTTCTTCAGAATCAGCAATCCCTGGTCAACGATGGAATGGGTTTTCTTGCCCTTGATATGGGCGATGAATCCGACGCCACAGGCGTCATGTTCATTTGCTGGGTCGTAAAGGCCTTGCGCGTGCATATCGGTACTCCACCACATTGACAGTAAGGAATTGAAGAATAGTGCAGTGCACCCAATACTTCAACAAGAATAAAAGGGGTCTGAGTAAAATTAAATTCCACAAAGATTTTAGGAATTTTTAATTGGGGACGCAGTAATTAAATAAGAACCAAGCCATTGATCTGTAAGGATTATTTTTAAAACCGCTGCTTTTCCTGTTCCTGATGCGCCGACTCCTCGCCGGCCTGCGGCTTGGCGCTTGCCGGCCGGCCGCGCTTGGCGGGACTGACGCGGCGATGCGTCTGGCGCTCCAGCGCCAGCTTGAACTCGTCGGATCCCAGCGCCCAGCCCTTGAGCGTGGCATCGGTGATGCGCACGATGTCGTCCTGCGCCAACCCCTCTTCCGTCAGTTGCCGATAGGCGATCTCACGGTCGAACGGAGTGTTGCCAATCGACCAATACACCGGATGGTCGGTGATCAGGCCATCCTGCTTTGCGCCAATGTGATGCATGTAACTGGACCACGGATACTCGCCGGGGCCGCTGGCCAACCCATTGCGCACCGGATTGAGCTCGATGTAGCGGCAGATGGCCAGCAGATACTGCTCGGCATCCACGACGGTGGCGCGATAACGCCCCTGCCACAGCGTTCCGCTGCGCCCGTGCTTCTGGTTGAAATAAGGGACGTAGTGACGCCCTATCCACTGCATCATTCGTGCCAACCCCTGCTCATCGACTGGCGTGGCCAGCAAATGCAAGTGGTCAGGCATCAGCACATAGGCGTGGACAGCGACCTTGAACTGGCGCGAGGCCTCCTTCAGCCAGCCCAGAAAGGCCAGATGGTCTTCGGTGTCGCGAAAGACCGCCAGGCCGTCATGGCCGCGCTGGATGATGTGATGGGGCTGATGGGGAACGACGAGACGCGGAAGGCGGGCCATGGGACTACTCACTCGGAGCCGGGTGGCGAAGTCGACATTCTAATGCACTCCGTCCCCAATTATTAGCAAGGATTTGTCACAAGCTTTGCAAAAGACAACCGGGTCGCACTGTATGGGGGAATATTGCCGGCCCTTTAATCGCCGAAAACCGATGTGATCGCCTCAACGACGACACGCACCCTGGCCGTGCGCGCCAAGTCCTGGTGCAACACCAGCCACGCCTCGTAGGGCTTGGCCCGCCGGCGCTCCGGCCATAGCCGTACCAGCGCGGGATCGCGCTGGGCCAGATACTCGGGTAACTCGCCTATGGCCAGGCCGGCGCGCACGAAGGTCGTGAGCATCAGACTCGAATCCAGTTCGGCAACCACGCGCCCCTGCGCCCTGGATTCACCTGCCAGCGTGTTGTCCTGCCGGCCGGTTACCCCATCCTGGTAGAGCGCAATGTCGTGGCTCGCAAAGCCATCTCCGGGCTGCGGTTCACCATGCTTAGCCAGATAAGTCCGGGTTGCGTACAGGCCCACATCCCAACAACCGAGTTGGCGAACAATCAAGTCAGGTTGCTCTGGCCGCAAGGTACGTACGGCAATGTCGGCCTCTCGCCGCGCCAGGTCGAGCAGCCGCGTCGTGGTGCTCAGGATCACCCGCACCTCAGGATGGCTGGCTCGCAGGCGTTCAATGGCCGGAACCACGAAGTCCACCGCTAACGCGTCCGTGGTGGTCACGCGCACCTCTCCGGCCACGCGCGCGTCGGCCCCCTCGCCGCGGCGCTCAAAGGAGACAGCCATGTGCTCCATTTCCTCGGCCATGCGCAACACTTCCAGGCCGGTGTCGGTCAGCACCAAGCCGCCAGTGGTGCGCAGGAACAGCCGGCTGCCCAGCGCCCGCTCCAATCCGGCCAGACGCCGGCCCACTGTAGTCTGGTCGATCGCCAGCTGCTGCGCCGCCCCGCGCAAGGTGCCGGCACGCTGAATTGCCAAGAATATCCGCACGTCGTCCCAGTTCATACCGCTCCATTTTCCAATGCTGCAAATATGCAGCTACAGGCTGCCATTTTATGCATTTTCACATGAAAGGTATCTCCGTAACATGGCACTCTTCCTTTTGACCCTTTGACGCGCAGCCAGCCCGCCTGGCTGCGGGGAGCTGCCATGCCTCGCTTACCGTTCATCCTGACTGTCGCCATGCTGAGCGCCTTCGGCCTGATTGCTTCGGACGTTTATCTGCCCGCCATGCCAAGCATGACCACCGAGTTCGGCGTCGCCGACTGGCAGATGCCGCAGACAATCTCGTTCTACCTCCTGGCGCTGGCAATGGCACAGTTGGCCTACGGGCCACTATCGGATCGCAATGGCCGCAAGCCCGTACTGCTTGCCGGCATCATCCTCTACATCATCGGCTCGGTGGGGTGTGCGACCTCAGCCACCTACAACGGATTACTGGCATGGCGCATGCTTGAAGCAGTGGGCGCGGCCGCCGGACTTGTCGTTGGACGCGCCCTGATCGCCGACACCTGCGACAAGCGCACCTCCGCCAAGGTCTATGCGGTGATCTATCCGCTGGTGTCGCTGTCGCCGGCCCTGGCGCCGGCCATCGGCGGGCACTTGGCAGCAGCCTTCGGCTGGCGCGCCGATTTCCTGTTCGTGGCCGCGTTCGGTGTCGTGGCGCTACTGATGGCGATAATGCTGCTGCCGGAAACGCTCCCCCGCCATGCCCGCACCCAAACGTCTCCCTTTAACGGCTTCAGCCATGTCCTGCGCGACCGAACTTTTCGCCGCTATACATTGGTGGTCTGTGCGATCTATTGCGCCTGGTTCGCCTACTTGACCCAATCGCCGTTTCTTTTCGCGCGCCAAGGCTTGAGCGAGGAACAAAGCGGCTGGCTGTACCTGCCGCTGACGGCCGGCATCATCGGCGCCAACCTGCTGACCAAGCGGTTGCTTGATCGCTGGCCCTACGACCGCATCCTCGCCGCCGGCGTCATGTGTTTCATGCTTGGCGGCGTGGCATTTTTGGCCGTGTTCGCATTGGGGCTGCATGGCGCGGCAGCCGTGGTGCTGCCGATGTGCCTGGTCAGTCTCGCCAATGGTTCGTCATTGTCGCTGGCGGTATCCGGAGCCATTGCGAGCGAGCACGGACATGCGGCCACTGCATCGGGACTGGTAGGGTTCTGCCAGATCGGCAGCGCCGCGCTGGCGGCGATGGGCATCAGTGCGGCCTTCGGCACCGGCCTTGGCGTGCTTGGCGGCGCGGTGCTGGTGCTCGGCCTGATCGCGCTGTCAACCTGTCTGCCACGGCCTGGACGCCGGATGGGCGAAGCCTGAATAGCCGGCCCCGGTTCGGCCATTCGGCATCTGCAGGCGGTGGCAAAGAAGACACGGCCTGCGACAGGATAAACCCTGCCGGAACGGCAAAAATGATGGTTTCACTCTGAGCTGCCCATGGTAGCCTGCCCCGATGAAAATTCTTGCCATCTCAGGTAGCGTTCGCCGCAGGTCGACAAATACGGCGCTACTGATGTCTCTTCAGGCCATTGCACCGTCAGATGTAGCGATAGATGTGTACGCCAGCATTGGCGAATTACCGATCTTTTCGCCTGACTTTGACGGCCTGGAACATCCTGACAGCGTCAAACAATTCATAGCGCACATTGCGAAGAGCGATGGGGTGCTCATATCCAGCCCAGAGTACATTCGCGGCATACCGGGCGGCCTGAAGAACGCCATTGACTGGCTTGTTTCAGGCGAACAGATTATCGGAAAACCGATCGCATTGGTCCACGCATCTCCCCGCGGGGATGACATGCTCGCGGCATTGCGAACTGTGCTGTCCACGATCAGCACCTGTTTCAACAATGATCTCTTGTTGCGGGTTCCAGTGATGAATGAAGAGCCCGAGCGAGTCGCCGAGATCCTCAGGTCCGAGGCCAATCGCACCAAGGCCGAAGCATTTCTCAGCGACTTTTCCGCCTATTGCAAACAATGTGCGGAAAACCTCGACGGCAGTTCGATCGACAATCGTCGTTAAATTGCGGTGGCCGGGTCATGCTCTGAGTCCTCTCCGCTTGGCCCGTATTCCAGCGCGACACCGCCGCACTCTGCTGCACTCTGTGGCGCTACGGCCCCAACGAACACCGCGTCGAATTGCAGCACGGCAGTGCAGTATGCGTCCAGGAACCGATACTCTCATCCCGCTTCAGAATTTCGACAATGAAGCGTCGGCCACCTGATCCGGCGCGGGGCGCTGGAGTCAGGGTCATCGTGAAATAAAAAAACCGGCCGGATCGCTCCGGCCGGTTCAATGGCTTGATTGGTTTGACGACAGTAAGGCTTCAGGCCTCTCTCTTGTCGCGCGACAGCAGCAGGCTCAGGATGATCGACACCAGCAGGATCGCCCCCACCACCGCCAGCGACCACACCACTGGAATGTGGAACCAGTAGGCCGCCAGCATCTTCACGCCGACAAACAGCAGCACCAGCGCCAGGCCATATTTGAGCAAATGGAAGCGCTCTGCCGAGTCGGCCAGCAAGAAGTACAGCGCGCGCAGGCCCATGATGGCAAACATGTTCGAGGTGAAGACGATGAACGGATCCTTGGTGATCGCAAAGATGGCCGGGATGCTGTCCACCGCGAAAATCAGGTCGGAAAGTTCGATCAGCAACAAGACCAGCATCAGCGGCGTGAAATATTTGACGCCGTTTTGCACGGTGAAAAACTTCTCGCCGTCGTATTCCTTGCTGATCTTCAGGTGGCCGCGCAGCCAGCGCAGCAGCGGATTGTCGCCAAGATCGGGTTCCTTGTCGGCGAACACCAGCATCTTCACGCCGGTAAACACCAGGAAAGCGCCGAACAGGTAAAGAATCCAGCTGAACTGCGCGATCAGCCAGGCGCCCAGCAGGATCATCACCGCCCGCATCACGATCGCACCGAGCACGCCGTACAGCAGCACGCGACGCTGCATCTCGGGCGGCACCGCGAAGTAGCTGAAGATCATCAGGAATACGAAGATGTTGTCGACCGACAGCGCCTTTTCGATCAGGTAACCGGAGAGGAATTCAGCCCCCTTCTGGTTGGCGAACTCGCGCCCCACGTTCGCATCCAGGTACCACCACATCAGGCCGGCGAACAACAGCGCCAGCGATACCCATGCCAGCGACCACCCCAGCGCCTCCCTGGGCGAGACACGGTGCGCGCGGCGTCCGCCCAGCGCAAACATGTCAAGCGCCAGCATGCCCAGCACAAATACGATGAAACCCAGCCACATCGGGCCGCTTGCGAAACTCTCTACGCCGCTCACTTTTTACCCCTTTTCATTGGATTGCGGATTCCAGGCGTGCATCAGTCGAAATCGAAGATCTCGCCAAGGACCCCCTTTTTCTTGCGCCGGTGGTCATAGCCTTGCGATCCGGCGCCATAGCCATCGCGATGCGGCTGGCCGCCATGCCCGAAACGCGGGTCATAGGCTTGCTGCGGCGGCGCCTGGCGCTGCGCCGCCGGGGCTGCGACCGGCATGGCGCTGGCTGCGGAACGCTCGATCAGCTTGTCGAGCTCGCCGCGATCCAGCCACACGCCGCGGCATTGCGGACAATAATCGATCTCGATGCCTTGCCGCTCCGAAATCAGCAGATTAGTCGTTGTACACACAGGACATTTCATTCGTCGCTCCTTGATGGCAACCACAATATGGCCGGCGTCCGATGTGGACGCCGCCGATGACACGCCACTTTAGGAGAAAACGATGCGAATGAAAATTCGAATATTCTGAGATAATCGATCGAGAAAACCGATGATACCAAGATGCCCTCGCTCAACTACAAACATCTTCATTATTTCTGGACCGTCGCCAAGACCGGCAGCGTAGCGCGCGCCGGCGAACGCTTGCACCTGACCGCGCAAACCATCAGCGGCCAGCTAACGCTGTTCGAAGAAAACATAGGATACAAGTTGTTCAACCGCGTCGGACGCAGGCTGGAATTGAATGACGAAGGAAGAATGGTGTTCGATTACGCCGAGCGCATCTTTACCGTGGGCGAAGAGCTGGAAGAAGCCTTGCGCTTCCGCCCCGGCGGCCGCGCGCTGCAACTGCGCGTGGGGGTGGCCGACGCGGTGCCCAAGGCGATCGCCTACCTGCTGCTGGAAACCGCGTTGTCGATGGAGGAACCGATCCGTATCGTCTGCCGCGAAGGCAAGCTGGATGCGCTGCTGGCCGAACTGGCCATTCATCGTCTCGACATCATCATCGCCGACAGCCCCATGCCCGCCAATGTCGATGTGCGCGGCTACCACCACCTGTTGGGTGAATGCGATACCAGCTTCTTCGCCACGCCCGAGCTGGCCAGGCGCTACAAGAAGGGCTTTCCGCACAGCCTGGACGGCGCGCCGTTCCTGATGCCAGGCGAGGATGCGGCGGTACGCCCGCGCCTCTTGCGCTGGTTCGAGAAGGAAAAGATCCGCCCCAGAATTGCCGGCGAATTCGATGACGGCGCCCTGCTGCTGGCCTTCGGTGACGCCGGCACCGGCATCTTTGCCGCGCCGACAGCCATCGCCGCGCAAGTCAGGAAGCAATATGGCCTCGTGCAAATAGGCAAGACCGATGCCGTCAGGGAACAGTTCTACGCCATCTCGGTAGAACGCAAACTCACGCATCCGGCGGTGCTCGCCATCCAGTCGGCAGCCCGTGACAACCTCATCGTCGGCAGTTCGCACGCATAACCCGCTTGCCGATGAAAACGATATCGCGCCGACGCCTTCTTCTTCGATGTTCCCGCACACATTTCCATATCGGCTGCAAAGCCAGTCCTGGCGCGGACACCCAAGGCAAGAAAAACGAAAAGTACAAAAGAAAAACCCCACGTACTTTGCAGTCCGTGGGGTAAATCCCATTCTCGGGGGGGAGAATGGAGGGGGAACTTCAATATATGAAAATCGATGTTGTGGCGCAGCGTTTTTTACAAATTGTTACGCCATCTTCATATGACGCAAGCAAGAAAAATTGCCGCCGCCATGGTTGGGTTCAATATATCAAACGCACGCCATAAGTAAAGAACGCAATACCAGAAAAGACGACGAATATTGTTCTCGTCTACTGATCAGATAAGTGGTGATACGCCCATCCTTGCCGAGCGAATAGGTCGAATAACCGCGCGGCTCATTCTGCATATCGATCACCGAGCGCGGCACCACCGCCACACCGGCGCCGGCGGCCACACATGCCAGAATGGCATGATAAGACGCCAACTCCAGCGTACGGCCAGGCCGCCGCCCCTTGCCGGCAGAGGAAAACCAGTTTTCCGCATGGCGGCGATAGGTGCACCCCTGTTCGAAGACGATCAGCGTATCGAGCATGACATCGTCCGGCGAGCGCACCCGGCGATGGCTCTTCGGCGCCACCAGCAGCAGCTCTTCCTTGAACAGGGGCGTGGCGTCGAAGGCGGGATCATCGATCGGCCCGGCCACCAGCGCGGCGTCGAGCTTGAAATCGCGCACCTGGGCCACCAGCGTTTCGGTGGGGGCGGTAGATAGCTCCAGCCTCACCTCCGGCCAGCGGCTATGGAATTCGGCCAGCGGCGCCGGCAACCTGCTGGCCGCGGCGCTCTCCATCGAACCGATCCGCAAGCGCCCGCGCGGACTTTGCGGCGCGACCGCCTGGCGCGCCTCCTGCACCAGGTCGAGAATGCGCTCGGCGTAATCCAGCATGGATTGCCCGGCCGCCGTCAACACCATGCGGCGGCGGTCGCGCACGAACAGCGGCACGCCAATCGATTCCTCCAATTGCTTGATGCGCGTGGTGACGTTGGATTGCACCCGGTTGAGCCTTTCGGCGGCGCGCGTGATGCCGCCTTCGGCCACCACGGCGCGGAAGATTTCCAGTTCGGCCAGTTCCATTTCAATCTCCATTGAAGATGAAGTCATTCTTATTATTCATTTTTTCGAATGCATGAAACAAGATAGCATAGACATCCTCGTCAATAAGAATATGCATCCGCCATGATTTGCCATTGCAGCCGCAGGCATCCGCGCCAGCGCTTCCCCATCTTATGCAGCACCCCTGCCTCATTCCCCAGCACCGCCGTGCAAGGAGCCGGCGCATGAGTGCCGCCGCGCACGCTCCGGCGCAGGCCAGCCGCGCCACGGCCTGGAAAGTCTGCCTGGCCGGCATGCTGACCCTGTCGGTGGCGATGGGCATCGGCCGTTTCGCCTTCACGCCGCTGCTGCCGATGATGCTGCATGAAGGCAGCCTCAACCTGCAGATGGGCGGCTGGCTGGCCACCGCCAATTACCTGGGCTACTTCATCGGCGCCATGCTCTGCGCCTTCCATCGCAGCAACAAGCCGGTGCCGCTGATACGCGGCGGCCTGGCCGCCACCATCCTGCTCACGCTGGGCATGGGCTTGCTGCACGAGGATGCGATGTGGCTGGGGTTGCGGCTGCTGTCAGGCGTGGCCAGCGCCTATGTGTTCGTCTATACCGCCGGCTGGTGCCTGCAGCAGCTGACGCAACTGAAGCATCCCGAGCTGGGCGGCGTGATCTTCTGCGGTCCCGGCATCGGCATCGCATTGAGCGGCCTGCTCACCGGCGCCATGGTGACGGCCGGTTGGCTGGCCGCTTCCGGCTGGATCTTATTCGCGCTCATCTCGCTGGCCTTGACGGCCCTGGTCTGGAAGACGTTCAACTTCGATGCCGGCCAGGCGCAAGCCGGCCCCGCCGCCGCGCAAACCCAGGACGCCCGGCAGGAATCTCCCGCGCAAAAGCGCGAAGTGCGCCAGCAGGTGATCGCCTATGGCATGGCCGGTTTCGGCTACATCATCACCGCCACCTTCCTGCCGGTGATCGCCCGCCAGGCCTTGCCGGGATCGAACTGGCCGGACTTCTTCTGGCCCATCTTCGGCTTCGGCGTGGCGCTGGGCGCCTTCGGCGCGACGCGCCTGCCGGTGCATGGCGACCAGCGCCTGCTGCTGGCCTGCAGTTACATCATGCAAGCCGCAGGCGTTGCGCTCTCCATCTTGCTGCCCAATGCCATCGGCTTCGCATTGAGCTGCCTGCTGCTGGGCCTGCCCTTCACTGCCATCACGCTGTTTGCGATGCGCGAGGCGCGACGCCTGCGCCAATCGCATGCCAGCAGCCTGATGGGGTTGATGACGGCCGCCTACGGCATCGGCCAGATCGCCGGCCCGCCGCTGGCGACCGCGCTGGTGCACAGCAGCGGCTCGTTTACGCCATCGCTGTGCGTGGCGGTGGCGGCCCTGCTGGTCGGCGCCGTCCTCTATTACAGGCTGACGCTGAGCCACAAACTGGAACACAAGGCGGCCTGACTCCGGCGCGCAACGACCCCGCAAAAAAACGCCCGCTGCAGTAGCTGCAGCGGGCGTTTTCGCCTCCGGAAGCCAGTCCCGGAAAAGGCGGGTCAGCGGAACGCCGGTTCGGAGAAGCTGCGCAGCTTGCGGCTGTGCAGTTGCTCGATCCCGTTGTTGCGCAACAGCTCCAGCGCACGGATGCCGATCTGCAAGTGCTGCGCCACCCGCTGCTCATAAAAGCTGTTGGCCATGCCGGGCAGCTTGATCTCGCCGTGCAACGGCTTGTCCGACACGCACAGCAACGTGCCGTAAGGCACCCGGAAACGGAAACCGTTGGCCGCCACCGTGGCGCTTTCCATGTCGAGCGCGATGGCCCGGCTCTGGGAAAACCGCAGCAGCGGCATGCGATGGTCGCGCAGCTCCCAGTTGCGGTCATCCACCGAAGCCACCGTGCCGGTGCGCATGATGCGTTTGAGCTCATATCCCTTGAGCTGCGTGATGCTGGCCACCGCGTCCTGCAGCGCCAGTTGCACTTCGGCCAGCGCCGGGATCGGCACCCACAGCGGCAGGTCGTCGTCCAGCACATGGTCGTCGCGCACATAGGCGTGCGCCAGCACGTAGTCGCCCATGCGCTGCGAAGCCGACAAGCCGGCGCAGTGCCCCAGCATCAGCCAGCCGTGCGGGCGCAGCACGGCGACGTGGTCGGTCACGGTCTTGGCATTGGATGGCCCGACGCCGATATTGATCAGCGTGATGCCGCTGCCGTCGGCGCGCTGCAGGTGGTAGGCCGGCATTTGCGGCTGGCGCGCCGGCGCCGCGCCCGATGCCGGCGGGGCCGTTCCTTCCTCCTGGTTGGCGCTCCAGGTGGTGACGTTGCCGGGCTCGACAAAGGCTACATATTGCTGGCGATAGGCGCGCTCTTGCGGATCGTCCGTAGGCTCCATCAGCTTGCGCCCGAGGCGCACGAACTCGTCCACGTAGAACGCATAGTTGGTGAACAGCACATAGCGCTGAAACTGGTCCGGCGAGGTGGCCGTGTAGTGGCGCAGCCGGTGCAGCGAATAATCGATGCGCGGCCCGGTAAACAGCGCCAGCGGATGCACGCCGTCGCGCCAGGCGCCATTGTCGACTTCATAGGTGCCATTGACGATGCGGTCATCCATGGCCGCCAGGTCGGGCAGGTCGAATACGTCCGGCAGCGAGCGCAGATGCTCCGGATCGAGGCTGCCTTCGACGTGGATGCCTTCCGGGAAGGCGAAGTGCACCGGAATCGGCAAATCGCTCACGCCGATCTCCAGCGGCACCTGGTGGTTTTGCAGCACCAGCTTGAACTGGCTCAGCAGGTAATTGTGGAACAGCGCCGGCCGGGTCAGCGTCGTTTCGTAACAACCGGGGCCGGCGACGAAGCCGAACGACTGGCGGGTATCGGTATGGGTCGCCTTCTCGGTGGTAATGCGCACGAAGGGATAGCAGGCGCGCACGCGCTGCTCCAGGACTTCCCCGGCCGAGAACTTGCGGAAGGCATCGCGCAGGATGGCGGTATTGCGTTCATAGATCTCAAGCACGCGCGCGTAGGCGGCATCGGGGTCGGTGAATTTTTCGGTGGCAAACATCGTCTTTCTCCATCATTGCCGCACGCAGCACAACCGGTGTGCGGCTTTTTACCGGCCATTGCCGGACGTTGAAAATCCTTGTGTGCACCTACGATATTACCCGAGTCGCCGCCTCACCATCATCGTCGGATCAGGCATCGCAATATCCCGCTTCCCTCCCTTTGCGCAGCACGGGTTCGATGCTATCGTCGGAAGCTTCCCGGACGCCGTACATCCTGTCCGCGCAATCCCGAAGGCCGCTGCAAAATCGCGGATGCCGCGCTCCGCAATGGTGCTTTCGCAAGCTCATCCGGGTGCATCCATTCCCAGCGCCGGTGCATCTTCCCACGGGTTAAAAAAACCTTTGATCGCAACACGAGCGGGTGCTATCTTGGCCGTTCTCCGAAGCCCATCAGGCTCGCCGGCAAACCGATCCATGCCGGCTTATCGGGGGCATAAAAACATCCAATCACACATACAGAGGCACACATGCTCGCTAGAAAATTCATCAGCCAAATCCTGGTTCTGCTCTGCCTGGCCGCAGCCGCAGCCGCGCAAGCGCAGAATCTCCCCAACGTCATGATCCTGGCCACCGGCGGCACCATCGCCGGCACCGGCGCCACCAGCACCACCACCGTCGGCTACACCGCCGCCAAGGTCGGCGTGGATGCGCTCATCGCCGCCGTGCCCGAATTGCAAAAGGTGGCCAACGTCAAAGGCGAGCAGGTTTTCCAGATCGCCAGCGAAAACATGAACAACGACTATTGGCTGAAACTGGCCAAGCGCGTCAACACCCTGCTGGCGCAGAACGACGTTGACGGCATCGTGATCACCCACGGCACCGACACCATCGAAGAAACCGCCTACTTCCTCGACCTGGTGGTCAAGAGCAAGAAGCCGGTGGTGATCGTCGGCGCCATGCGCCCGTCGACCGCGATCAGCGCCGACGGCCCGATCAACCTGTATAACGCCGTCCTGCTGGCAGGCAGCAAGGAAGCCATCGGCAAGGGCGTGCTGGTAACGCTGAACGACCAGATCAACGCCGCCCGCGAAGTAACCAAGACCAATACCTCGACGCTGGACACCTTCAAGACCCCGGAACTGGGCTTCCTGGGCTACATCCAGGGCAGCAAGCCGTTCTTCTATCGCCAGTCGACCCGCAAGAACACCGTTGACACCCCGTTCGACATCAGCAACCTGGACAAGCTGCCGCAAGTCGACATCGTCTACGGCTACGCCAACATGAACCCGATCGCGCTCAACGCCTTCGTGGCGTCCGGCGCGCAAGGCATCATCCACGCCGGCGTGGGCGACGGCAGCCTGAACAACACCGTCGTGCCGTCGCTGACCGAAGCCCGCAAGAAGGGCGTCGTCATTGTGCGCGCAAGCCGCGTCGGCCAGGGCATCGTGGCGCGCAACGGCGAAGCCGACGACGACAAGCTGGACTTCGTGGTCTCCGACACTCTCAATGCGCAAAAGGCGCGCATCCTGCTGATGCTGGCACTGACCAGGACCACCGACACCAAGGAAATCCAGAAGATGTTCTGGGAATACTGATCGCCCGGCACGGCGGCGCCCGCCAGCGCGCCGCCGGCAATCGGCATCAAAAAGCCCGCCGTATGCGAATGCGGCGGGCTTTGTCTTTGCGGCGAGCGCGGGATCAGAATCCCAGCGACTTGCCCGCGCCCAGCAAGGTGGCCACGCCAAGGATGGCGAATATCGCGGCGGCGATGGCATGCACCACGCGCACCGGCATCCTGCCGGCGATGCGGTCGCCCAGCAGCACGGCCGGCACGTTGGCGATCATCATGCCCAGCGTGGTGCCGGCCACCACCGGCACGAAGGCATGGTACTGCGCCGCCAGGGCCACGGTGGCGACCTGGGTCTTGTCGCCCATCTCGGCCAGGAAGAAGGTCAGCAACGTGGTGCCGAACACGCCGAAGCGACCGAACTTGGCCTCGCTCTCATCGAACTTGTCGGGGATCAGCGTCCACACCGCCATGGCGATGAAGGAAACGCCCAGCACCCAACGCAGGGTTTCGGGCGACAGCAGCGAAGTGATCCACGCGCCCAGCGCGCCGGCAAAAGCATGGTTGGCGATGGTCGCGACCAAAACGCCGAAGATGATGGGAAGGGGCTTGCGGAACTTGGCCGCCAGGATGAAGGCCAGCAGCTGGGTTTTGTCGCCGATTTCAGCGAGTGCGACGATGCCTGTGGAAACAAGGAATGCATCCAATTGGGTTTCTCTCTCCATGGCCGGACAAACACACATGACCACGCGCGCTCCCCGGCCATTGTCGGAGGCTACGTGGTCAAAGGTCTTGTCAAGCGAAGAACGCATCCCGCCAGGGGCATGCGTTCTCAGGAACCGCCAGCGCCATGATCTGTGGATCAAGCATGTTGACGCGGGCCCCTCCTCAGGATGGAAGGCGACTACTCCCCAATGACCGGCGCATTTTACTGATTTTGAAGCGCCGCGTCCATGCGCAGGCGGAATTTTTCGCGTTGCAATGATGGCATCGCCTTCCCTTTCCCCCCATCCCCCTTTCCCACGCGGCGCGTCAGACAATGCCTGAACTTGCCGGCTTGCCCCACCCGCGGCGGAACCATCGCCTTGGACGGCAACTCTTTAATGGCATGGCTGAGCCTGGCCGTGCACCGCGGCCTTGCGCCGCCATACTTCCGGACAACAAACAGTAAAATCCATGCCCATGCTGACCCGACGCCGCTTCCTGACCTCCGCCACCGCCGCCGCCGCACTGGCCGCGCTGGGCATCGCGCCGGAAACCATAGCCGCCGGACGCATCAAGACCGGACCGGCCGAGCGGTTCTCCTTCGACGCGCTGATCGCCCGCGCGCGCGACATGGCAAAGACGCCCTACAACCCGCATAACAAGGTCCCGCGCGACATACTCGACCGCATCGACTATGAAGCGCACGGCAAGATCAGATTCAATACCGATTACGCGCTGTTCGCCAATGGCCCCGGCCAGTTTCCGCTGACCTTTTTCCACCTCGGCAAATTCTTTCCGGCGCCGGTGCACATGTACGTCCTGGACGGTTCCGGCAGCGCCCCCACCCGGGCGCGCGAGATCCTGTACGACGACAACTACTTCGACATGCCGGCCGACAGCCCTGCCCACCAATTGCCGGCAGGCAGCGGCTTCGCCGGCTTCCGCTTCCAGGAAAGCCGCCTGGCCGACCAGCAGGAAAAGGACTGGCGCAAGAACGATTGGGTGGCCTTCCTCGGCGCCTCCTATTTCCGCGCCATCGGCGACCTCTATCAATACGGACTGTCGGCGCGCGGCATCGCCATCGACGTCGCCGAGGCCGACCGGAAAGAGGAATTCCCCGACTTCACCCATTTCTTCTTCGAGCCTTCCGCCCCGGGCAGCGACACCGTGGTGGCCTATGCGCTGCTGGAAGGCCCCAGCGTCACCGGGGCCTACAAATTCACCATGCGCCGCGCCCAAGGCGTGACCATGGAGATCGACAAATCCCTGTTCCTGCGGCGCGATGTCGCCCGCCTGGGGCTGGCGCCTGCCACCTCGATGTACTGGTTCTCGGAAACCGTCAAAGGCGCCGGCGTCGACTGGCGCCCCGAAGTGCATGACTCGGACGGGCTGGCCATCTGGAACGGCAATGGCGAACACATCTGGCGCCCGCTCAACAACCCGCCGCGCACCATGGCCTCGTCCTTCGCCGACAGCGGCCTGCGCGGTTTCGGCCTGTCCCAGCGCGACCGCGACTTCGACCATTACCAGGATGGCGTCATGTACCAGCGCCGGCCCAGCCTGTGGGTGGAGCCGCTGGACAACTGGGGCGACGGCGCGGTGCAACTGATCGAAATCAAGACCGACGACGAGATCCACGACAACATCGTCGCCATGTGGGTGCCCAAGGCGGCGGCAACCGCGGGCAGCAGTTATCGCCTGCGCTATCGCCTGTATTGGCAGAAGGACGAGCCCTTTCCTTCGCCGCTGGCGCGCTGCGTGGCCACCCGCTTGGGCAACGGCGGCCAGCCGGGCCAGCCGCGTCCGTCCAATGTGCGCAAGTTCATGGTGGAGTTCCAAGGCGCGCCGCTGGAAAAGCTGCCCTTCGGCGCCAGGCCGGAAGTGGTGCTCGGCGCCTCGCGCGGCAGTTTCTCCTATGTCTTTGCCGAACCGGTGCCCGATGGCGTCGCCGGCCACTGGCGCGCGCAGTTCGACCTGGCCGTGGACGGCGATGAACCGGTCGACATGCGCCTGTTCTTGCGCGACAAAGGCCAAGCGCTCACCGAAACCTGGCTGTTCCAGTACCACCCTTTCAAGACCAGCCCGGTGTACGGATGAGGCGCGCGATAAAAAAGTTGCCCATTCTTTTGAATTGCCTTTATAATCTCGCCTCTTGCGGCTGTAGCTCAGCTGGATAGAGTACTTGGCTACGAACCAAGGGGTCGTGGGTTCGATTCCTGCCAGCCGCACCAAATGCAAAAGGGTCCATCGTCAGATGGGCCCTTTTTCTTTGCCTGATCGGAGCCGCCATCGGGGTCACAATTGGAGCCACAAGCGGGGCCGCAATGATCAACCGGCCGGAACAACCGGAATGGCGACACCGGCCGAAATATGTAAATATCTTCCCCGGCTGGAATGCGCAATGCCGGAATTCGGCACCGCGGCCATACGCTAAAGTCAGCGCCCGCTTCCGTCCTGGCGCCTGCATGGCTCCTGATTAAAACAAGCCCTCAACTACCTCACGCCATCGAGCCATGTCGCAATTACAGATCATCGTCGCAGTCATCTCGGCCATCGTTCTCTTTTTATACGGGCTGGAAGGCTTCAGCCGGGAGCTGCGCACGGTCGGCGGCGAGAAACTGCAATCCTGGCTGGCGCGGGTCACGGCCAATCGCTTTGTGGGGTTCTTCATCGGCGCCAGCGCCACCGTGCTGATCCAGTCGAGCGCAGCAGTGATCTCGCTGACGGCCTCCCTGGTGGACGCCGCCGTACTCAGTTTTCGCAGCAGCCTGGGCATCCTGCTCGGCGCCAATCTCGGCACCACGACCACGGCCTGGCTGGTGTCGTTCAAGCTGACCGGCATCGGTCCCTACTTCATCGTCCTCGGCACCCTGCTCTCCATCCTGCCCACGCGGGCCAAGCTGTTCGGCAAGACCTGCTTCTATTTCGGCCTGATCTTCTTCACGCTGGACCTGATCTCGGTCGAACTGCGCCCGCTGCAGCAGCAGCCGTGGTGGAACGAGGTCGTCAGCTATGTGAGTTCGCCGATGACGGGCTTGCTGATCGGGACGGTGTTTACGGCAGCGATCCAGTCGAGCACCGTTGCCATCGGGCTGGCGGTGATCCTGGTCCAACAGGGAATGATGCAGCCGGATGCCGCCATCTTCTTCGTCATCGGCTCCAACCTGGGTTCCACCTCCACCGCCCTGATTGCGTGCCTGTCCATGAACCAGACGGCCAAGGCCACCGCCGTGGCCAACTTCAGCTTCAACATCATCAGCATCGTCCTCCTCTTCCCGTGGCTGCGGCCGTTTGCGCAATTGATGCTGCGGCTCAGCGAGCCGACCATGGCGGTGGCGCTGGCGCACCTGAGCTTCAATATCCTGCTCTCCACGGTATTCCTGCTGGTGCTGCCGTGGAGCCATCGCATCCTGGTGTCGGTGCTGAAATTGCCCGATCCGGCCGCCCGCCCGGGCTGACTATCGTTGGCGGATGATGCCGCGCCGCAGGCCGGCCGCATGCGCGTTCAGAACGCGCCCCATACGCTGCCGAGGAAGATCGTGACCACCAGCGCCAGGACGGGACCGACGATGCCCACCATCACCATGTCGGGATAGCCTTCCTTGTGCGTGACGCCGCACACCGCCAACAGGCTCACCACGGCGCCGTTGTGCGGCAAGCTGTCGAGCGTGCCGGCCGACATCACCGAGATGCGATGCAACAGCGCAGGATCCAGGCCGGTCGCATGCGCAAGGTTCAGGTAGGCCCCCGAGAGAGCGTCCAGCGCGATCGTCAGTCCGCCGGAAGCCGAACCGGTCAATGCCGCCAGTACATTGGTCGCCACCGCCAGCGACACCAGCGGCCCGCCATCGATTCCCAGCACCCAGTCGCGCACCATGGCGAACGCCGGCAAGGCCGCCACCACCGATCCGAAACCGACCAGGCTGGCCACGCTCAACACCGGCAGCGCGGCGGCATTGGCGCCGGCGGCCACACTGTTCCGCACCGAACCGATGCGCCGCCAATGCAATAGCAGCAGGCAGGAAATGGCGGCGCCCAGTGCGATCAGCACGGCCCATACGCCGCCTGCTTCGGCCAGCGTCGTACCGCCCCAGCGCGGCGCGGCCAGATAGCTCCCGTCCAGGCGCGGCAGCACCACGAGGCTGATCAGCAAATTTCCCGCCACGACCACGCACAGCGGCAATACTGCGGCGCCAATGCCCGGCGGCTGGCTGGCATGGCTACCGCGGTGCAGTTCCGCCGGGTCGAATTCGCGCGCGGCGGTGGCCCGCTCCCGCACCAGCGGGGTCTCGACGGCGCTGTCGTGGGAGTCGTTACGATCGGCGGCATACGCCAGCCCGCGCCGGCGTGCACGCCGCTCGGCCATGCCCAGCCACCACAGCCCGAACGCCAGCATCACGCCCGCGGCCAACAGGCTCAATCCGGGCGCGGCAAATGGCGTGGTCTTGAAAAACGGCATGGGGATCGCGTTCTGGATGGCCGGCGTGCCGGGCAAGGCGGTCATGGTGAACGTCGAGGTGCCGAGCAGGATCGCCGCCGGCATCAGGTGCGGCGGCACGTTGCCGGCCCGGAACAGCGCATGCGCCATCGGCGCCAGGACGAAGAAGGCCACGAACAGGCTGACCCCGCCATAGGTCACCAACGCGCCGGCCAGGACCACCGCCAGCACCGCACGTCCGGAGCCAAGCCTGGCCGTCATGAAATCGGCGATGGTCTTGAGCGAGCCGCTGTCGTCCATCAGCTTGCCAAACAGCGCGCCCAGCAAGAACAGCAGGAAGTAGTGGGAAATGAAGGAGGCCGCGCCGCCCATGAAGGTGATGGTCCAGTTCGCCATCAGCGGCTGGCCGGAGAGCAGCACCGCCAGCAGTGCCGCCAACTGGGCCAGGACCAGGATGCTCCAGCCGCGGTAGGCTGCCCACATGAGCAATGCCAGGGCGGCCACGATGGCCAATAGTGCCATTACCAATGCTCAGAAGGTCGTTGAGGTCGAACGACGAACGCCGGCCGATATCCGCGCCGCGCTCATCCAGGAAGGCTTGGGCGCGGCAGGGCAAGGGGCGGATACGGTCAGGTTCCGCGCGCGCGGGAATCCGGCACCAGCAACACATCGCAAGGCAGCCATTCAAGCAGCTTCATCGCCGTACTGCCGATGAGCAAGTCGAGCAGGCCGCTGCGTCCGTGCGAGCCCAGCACCACCAGCTCGACGTCATGCCTGCGGACGTAGTTCGTCAGCGCCGTCTCCACCGAACCGCGTTGCACCGAGGGCTTGATGCGGCTGCCTGCGGGCAGCTGTGTGGCGGCAATGAATTCCGGCAGCTCGGTCTGCGCCATGTCGACACTGTCGCCGCCATGCCGCGGAGCGGCCAGCCCCGACATCAACGGGGTCACCACGTGGCAGAGGTCCAGCTCGCGCTGAGGGAAAAGGCCGGCCGCCGACAGCAGCGCCTGGCGCGAGGATGCCGAGCAATCGGTCGCGACCGCAATCTTGCGGTAAGGCCCGGCGGGACGGCGGCGAACCAGCAGCAGCGGCTGCGCCGCGGTTCCGGCCAGGCGCTCCACCGTCGATCCCAGCACGCGTTCCAGCAGCCCCCGGCCGGAAGCGCCGCACACGATGACATCGGCACCGACGGTTTGCGCGGTTTCGCGGATCGCCGCCGCCTTGTCGGCATGGTTGACCACCCTGGCTTGGGCGTCGACGCCGGCGGCCTTCAGTTCGCGCATGAGCTGCTGCCTGACGGCTTCGGTCAACGCCTTCTCGTCGGCGCCCTCGGCCCACGCCAGGATGCGCTCGGGGGAGGACAACAGGTTGCCGACGATGAGCGCGGTCAGCTCTCCGCCCCACTCTCCCGTCAACTGCGCCGCGCGATCCATGGCGCGGTCGCATCCGGGGCCCAGGTCTGTTGCCAGCAGCAGCCTTGCCGCCGCTCCCGCCCTGGATGATTGCTTCAACTCATTCATGTTTAGGACTCCTGTGATACGTGGCCCATGTCCGCATCGGGCCAGGTTGAATCGGGATGAATCGCCGCAGGCTTCACTGTAGCAGAGATGCTCCGGGGCAAAGACTGGCGGCGATGCAAAGGAAGAAGGCCCGTTCTGCCGGCGAACCGGCATTGCTGCCCCGGCCGCCTGGAAAACGCGGGGCAAATAAAAAAAGCGGAGCTACATGGCAGCTCCGCCCGATCTGTTTTACGGCCTTGTTTTGATCCGCGTCAGAACGGAATATCGTCATCCATGTCCGAGAAATTCGATGCCGGACGCGAAGCCGGCTGCTGGCGCGGGGCACTCGCGCCGCCGCCACCGGCTCCCGCGCTCTGGCGCGGCGCCGGGCTGCCGCCGCCATAGCCGCCGCCATCGTCCATCGAGGCGCCACCGCCGCCTTGGCGGCTGCCCAGCATCTGCATGGTATCGGCGATGATTTCAGTGGTATAGCGCTCGACGCCTTCCTTGTCTTGCCACTTGCGGGTCTGCAGGCGTCCTTCGACGTAGATCTGCGACCCTTTCTTCAGGTACTGGCCGGCGATTTCCGCCAGCTTGCGGTAGAAAGTGATGCGGTGCCATTCGGTGAGCTCTTTCTTCTCGCCGGAGTTCTTGTCCTTCCAGCTTTCGGTCGTAGCGACGGCGATATTGGTGACGGCTTCGCCGTTCGGCATATAGCGAGTTTCCGGATCGCGCCCGAGGTTGCCGACGATGATGACTTTATTGACCGAGGCCATTATTTCTCCTGGATTGCTAATTACAGTTAGGCAGTTGCACTTGCCGCATGCGCACCGCGCCGCGGCAGGTTTTTCATGTTAGCCGCGATTATAAGCCAGGACAGGGTTGCCGCAGCCGACAACAGGAATACTGCCGATGTACTTACATTTTGTTTGAGCCAGCCGCCCAGGGCGCCGCCGCAAAACAGTCCCAGCGCCTGCAAGGTATTGTAGACGCCCAGCGCCGCGCCTTTGGCCGCCGGCGGCGCGATGCGCGATACCAGCGAAGGCTGGGAAGCCTCCAGAATGTTGAACGCGACAAAAAACAGGAACAACAGCGCCACCAGCACCCACCAGTGCGTCACCGGATGCGACAGCGCTGCCCAGAAACCCAGCTGGACCAGTAGCAACAGCGCGATGGAGGCGACGAAAACCAGTTTCATGCGGCCATGCTTCTCGGCCACGAAGACCGGCGGCAGCATCAGTACGAAGGAAGCCAGCACCACCGGCAGGTAGATTTTCCAATGCTCGTCGACCGGGATGCCCGAATACTGCACCAGCGCCCCCGGCAACACCACGAACATGGCCAGTTGGGTCATGTGCAGCGTGAACACGCCAAAGTTCAGGCGCATCAGTTCGCCATGGCGCAACACCTCCCTGAACGGCACGCGCCTGGCCTTGACCATGGGCGCATCCGGCACTATCCATAGCACCACAGCAATGGCCAGCAGCGACAGCACCCCGGTCAGCCCGAAGATGCCGCCCATGCCGATAAGCCGGTAAAGCACCGGCGAGGCCACCAGCGAGACTGCAAAGGTCAGCCCGATCGAGGCGCCGACCATGGCCATGGCCTTGGTACGGTGTTCTTCACGCGTGGAGTCGGCGATAAAGGCGGTAATGGCGGCCGAGATCGCGCCGGCACCCTGGATCGCGCGGCCGGCGATCACCCAGGCCACGCTATCGGCCGCCGCCGCGATGAAGGAACCCAGCGCGAACAGCAGCAAACCGATCACGATGATGCGCTTGCGTCCGTATTTGTCCGAGGCGATACCGAACGGGATTTGCCCGAACGACTGCGCCAGCCCATAGATCCCCATCGCCAGGCCGACCAGGGCGGCATTGTCGCCGCCGGGCAAGCCATGGGCATAGACGGCGAACACCGGCAGGATCAGGAACAGACCCAGCATGCGCAGGGCGAAAATGGACGCCAGCGATGTGCTGGCGCGCACTTCCGCGCGCGACATGCCGGATTTTTCGGGCTGTGCGGATGAGGTGGCGGACTGGATCATGGCGAAAATGGCGGCTGCGCGTCGTTTCGGCTGCGCGCTTGCTATGAGACGAAAACGTTATGGTAACAGCATCGGCGCATGCCCCAACCAATGGGAACCGATAGCATTTCTTTGGATCTGGGCTCGCCCATGTGCGGCATTCATCCAACACTTCATTTTCTCTTCACGGAAAATTCATCCTGGCGCGCCTGAATTCAGGATTCTTCATGAGCTTTATGCAAGAATGCGGGGTTGCTCATTTTCCCGCATTACTCATATAAAAGCCGCTGATATGCGATCAAGACTCGCATTTCCAAAAAGCAATGGCCATCGCCAGGAAAAAGAAGCAATCGTTCGGTTGTTCAGGGGGAAAGCCTGGGCGGATAACGACAGTGGCCATTGCCCATCTGCGCCTATCTCCACGCTTTGGTTTTGATTTCTGTTTTTTTCTTGCCCGCGACCAATCCGCTGGCTCGCTCATATCAGCATGTTTTTCTTCTCTCCGGCCCCTGACGCCAAGTCTGACCCATCGCATCCCACCCGTTTCGCAGCCGGCCATGAGCAAGGCGCATCGTCGCCCCGCGCCGCGTGGCTGTTGCTGGCCCTCATCGCCTGCGCCTGGCTGCTGCCGGGAATCTTCGGCCATGGCCCGTGGAAACAGGATGAGACCTATACCTTCGGCATCATCCACCACATGCTGGTTTCGGGCGATTACCTCGTCCCCACCAACGCCGGCGAACCGTTCATGGAAAAGCCGCCGCTGTATTACTGGACGGCGCTGCTGCTGGCCAAGGCCTTTTATCCGCTGCTGGACTACCACGATGGCGCACGCCTGGCCAGTGTGCTCTACAACATCGTCACCCTGGCATTCGTCGCCAGGATTGCGATGATGCTCTGGGACAAACGCACACTGTTCAGCCTGCCGGTGCTTGGCACGCTGGCGTTGTTCGCCGGTTCGCCGGGCATGATCAAGCATGCCCACGACATGTTCACCGACGTCGCCCTGGTATGCGGCGGCGCCATCGCCACCTACGGCCTGCTGGCCATCGCCCTGAACGAACAGAACAAGGCGCCGCGCCTCGCGGCCGCGGTATGGTTCGGCCTGGGCGTGGGCATCACCGAAATGACCAAGGGGCTGTTTGTGCCGCTGACCTTCGCCGCGACCGCCATGTGCATGGGAGTGCTGGTGCGAGAATGCCGCTCCCGCTCGTACTGGAAGATGGTCGGCATTGCCGTGCTGGTGTCGCTGCCTTTCTTCGTAGTATGGCCGGCGCTGCTGGCGCAACATTCGGTGCCGCTGTTCATGGAATGGTTCTGGGACAACAACGTCGGGCGCTTCTTCGGCTTTTCGGTCGCCAGGCTGGGTTCCGATAATGACCAGGCCGTCATCCTGCGGGCGCTGACCGGCTTCGCCCTGCCGGGTTCGGTACTCGCACTGCTGGCCCTGGCCGTTGGCGGGTGGCGTAATACCCTATCTCCGCGCGTGGCGCTGCCGCTGTCGTTCGCCGCCATCAGCATCGCCGTGCTGCAAAGTTCCGCCACCGCCCGCCAGCTCTACCTCCTGCCGGTGCTGCTTCCCCTGATCATGCTCGGCACCGCCGCAATACCGCGCCTGCCGGACTGGTTTCATTTCGCATGGGATTGGTTTTCCCGCATCTTTTTCGGCTTTGTCGCCAGCGTGGTCTGGACCACTTACGTGATCTCCACGTTGTCGACTGAATATCACCATTGGATTGCCTACTTCGGCAGATGGCTGCCGCTGGGCTTCATCACGCCGTTCCAGCCGCTGGCGGTGGCAGCGGCCATCGCCATGACGCTCGGCTGGCTATGGGGGCTCAACAAAATGAAGCAGGCAGGTAAATGGCGCGGCGCCTTCAGCTGGTTCGCCGGCATCACGCTGATGTGGGGCGTGGCCTATACCCTGCTGCTGCCATGGGGCGATTACGGCAAGAGCTACGAATATGTATACGGCGACCTGAACAAGAAGATTGGCCCTGCCTGGACCGCCAGCGACTGCATGGCCAGCGAAAACCTCGGCGAATCCGAAGCGCCCATGCTGTATTACTACACCGGCATCCTGCACCAGCCGATCGATGGCATCAACAAGACCGGATGCAATTGGGTGATTCTGCAAACCCCGGGCCTGGCGCCGCTGCCTGAAGGCGACTGGACGCTGTTCTGGGAAGGCCGCCGAGATGGCGACGATGACCAGTTGCTGAAAGTCTATCGCCGCAGCGAAACAGCCCCGGAATAAACACCGGAAATGAATGTCAATACAACAAAAGCCGGTTCCAAGCCGGCTTTTCCCATTGCGCTACTGTCATTTTTCCACTCGCTTCCCCCATCGGCTTCACCCCGCCAGCCAGCCCTGCCGGCGATTGACAGTCCTGTTATAGTTACATGTTGTCTCCCCCAATTCTCCCGCGCCTGGCCTTGGTCCGCGCGGCGGCAGGAAAACTTTGCTGAAGGCATCCATGGAAGAAATTCGCATTCGCGGCGCACGCACGCACAATCTGAAGAATATCAACCTAGACCTCCCCCGCAACAAGCTGATCGTGATCACCGGCCTGTCCGGCTCGGGAAAGTCGTCGCTGGCTTTCGATACCTTGTATGCGGAAGGCCAGCGCCGTTACGTCGAGTCGCTGTCGGCCTATGCGCGCCAGTTCCTTCAGCTCATGGAAAAACCCGATGTCGACATGATCGAAGGCCTGTCGCCGGCGATCTCGATCGAGCAGAAGGCGACCTCGCACAACCCGCGCTCCACCGTCGGGACGGTGACCGAAATCCACGACTACCTGCGCCTGCTGTATGCGCGCGTGGGCACGCCGTACTGCCCGGACCATCCCGAGCATCCGCTGGAGGCGCAATCGGTGTCGCAAATGGTGGACGCCGTGCTGGCGCTGCCGGAAGACACCAAGCTGATGATCATGGCGCCGGTGGTGGCCAACCGCAAGGGCGAGCACGCCGACCTGTTCGAGGAAATGCAGGCCCAGGGCTTCATCCGCTTCCGCATCCAGAGCGGCACCGGCGCGGCCAAGGTCTACGAGGTCGACGAACTGCCCAAGCTGAAAAAGACCGAGAAGCACACCATCGACGTCGTCATCGACCGCGTCAAGGTCAAGGCCGACATCAAGCAGCGCCTGGCCGAAAGTTTCGAGACCGCGCTGCGCCTGGCCGAGGGCCGCGCCATCGCGCTGGAAATGGATAGCGGCCGCGAGCACCTGTACTCCAACAAGTTCGCCTGCCCGATCTGCGGCTATTCGCTGCAGGAGCTGGAGCCGCGCCTGTTCTCGTTCAACAACCCGATGGGCGCCTGCCCCGAATGCGACGGCCTGGGCCATATCGAGTTCTTCGATCCCAAGCGCATCGTCGCCTTCCCCAACCTTTCGCTGGCCTCCGGCGCCATCAAGGGCTGGGATCGCCGCAACCAGTTCTATTTCCAGATGCTCACCAGCATCGCCGCCTACTACAACTTCGACCTCGACGTGCCCTTCGAGCAATTGGACGACAAGGCGCAGCAGGCGGTGCTGTTCGGCTCCGGCCGCCAGGCCATCCCGTTCGCCTACGTCAACGAGCGCGGCCGTACCGTGGTCAAGGAGCACACCTTCGAAGGCGTGGTCAACAACCTGCAGCGCCGCTACCGCGAAACCGATTCGATGGCGGTCAAGGAAGAGCTGGCCAAGTTCATCAACGAGAAGCAATGCCCGTCCTGCCACGGCGCCCGCCTGCGCGTGGAAGCGCGCTATGTGAAGGTCGGCGCAGGCAAGCAACAGCGCGCCATCTATGAAGTCGCCGCAACCCCGCTGCGCGACACGCTGCACTTCTTCGAAACCTTGAAGCTGACCGGCGCCAAGAAGGAAATCGCCGACCGCATCATCAAGGAAATCATCTCGCGCCTGAAATTCCTCAACAACGTCGGCCTCGATTACCTGTCGCTGGAACGCAGCGCCGACACGCTCTCCGGCGGCGAAGCGCAGCGCATCCGGCTGGCATCGCAGATCGGCTCCGGCCTGACCGGCGTGATGTACGTGCTGGATGAACCGTCCATCGGCCTGCACCAGCGCGACAACGACCGCCTGATCGCCACCCTGAAGCACCTGCGCGACATCGGCAACACGGTGCTGGTGGTGGAGCATGACGAAGACGCCATCCGCACCGCCGATTTCGTGGTCGACATGGGCATCGGCGCCGGCGTGCATGGCGGCGACGTGATCGCCCAGGGCACGCTGGAAGATATCCTGAAGAACAAGAAGTCGCTGACCGCCAAGTACCTCAACGGTTCGCTGGAAATCGCCGTACCCAGGAAACGCACGCCGGCCGATCCCGAGCGCCAGCTGATCATTACCGGCGCCACCGGCAACAACCTCAAGAACGTCGACCTGGAACTGCCGGTGGGCCTGCTGACCTGCGTGACCGGCGTATCCGGCTCGGGCAAGTCGACGCTGGTCAACGACACCCTCTACCTGTCGGCGGCGCGCCACCTGTACGGCTCGCAGACCGAGCCGGCCGCGCACGAGGCGATCGGCGGACTGGAGCATTTCGACAAGGTGATCGCGGTCGACCAGGCGCCGATCGGGCGCACGCCGCGCTCCAACCCGGCCACCTATACCGGCCTGTTCACGCCGATCCGCGACCTGTTTTCCACCGTGCCGATGGCCAAGGAACGCGGCTACAGCGCCGGCCGTTTCTCGTTCAACGTCAAGGGCGGCCGCTGCGAGGCCTGCCAGGGCGACGGCGTGATCAAGGTCGAGATGCACTTCCTGCCGGACGTGTACGTGCCGTGCGACGTCTGCCACGGCAAGCGCTACAACCGCGAAACGCTGGAAGTGCAGTACAAGGGCAAGAACATCACCGAGATCCTCGACCTGACGGTGGAAGATGCGCACGAGTTCTTCAAACCGGTGCCGCTGATCGCGCGCAAGCTGCAAACGTTGCTGGATGTCGGCCTGGGCTACATCAAGCTGGGCCAGAGCGCGACCACGCTTTCCGGCGGCGAGGCGCAGCGCGTCAAGCTGTCGCTGGAGCTGTCCAAGCGCGATACCGGCCGCACGCTGTATATCCTGGACGAGCCGACCACCGGCCTGCACTTCCACGATATCGACCTGCTGCTCAAGGTAATCCACCGCCTGCGCGACCAGGGCAATACGGTGACCATCATCGAGCACAACCTGGACGTGATCAAGACCGCCGACTGGATCATCGACCTCGGCCCCGAGGGCGGCGCCGGCGGCGGCAAGATCGTGGCCGCCGGCACCCCGGAAGACGTGGCCAGGAACCCGGCCAGCGTTACCGGCAAGTATCTCGCCCCTTTGCTCAAGAAGAAAAAGTGATGCCGGCTTGAGGGCGCGCAAACGATACAGATAAAAGCAGCAACTGTATCTTGCGCGCCGGCCCGATGCGTTGGAACCTGAGCGGGTTCTGATCGTCATGCATCCGGCCGCCGTCAGGCGCACAATATCGGCAGACTGTGTATATCTTGCCGCTGCAATCGAGAAAAATCGCCATGCAAAACCCGCTGTCCCCCGCCCAGGTCGAGTCTTTCCGCAAGGAAGGCTATCTGTTGTTGAAGGGGCTGGTCCCCGCCGCCCAGCGCGAACAGATGCTGGCCGTGACGCAGGACCACCTCAGGCGCGCCGTGGCGCCGCTCGAATACGAAGCCGAAGTCGGCTATGAAGGCGCCCCGACCTCGCTGGAGGCCGAAGGCGGCCGCACCGCCCGGCGCCTGCGCGCGGCCTGGCAGCGCGATCCGGTGTACCGCCAGTGGGCATCCGATCCGCATCTGGTCGCCATACTGCAACAGCTGTTCGGCGAGCCGGCCTGCGTCACGCTGGCGCACCACAACTGCGTGATGACCAAACATCCGGCCTTCGGCACCGCCACCGGCTGGCACCGCGATATCCGCTACTGGTCGTTCCCGCGCAATGATCTGATCTCGGTATGGCTGGCGCTGGGCGCGGAGACGCCGCACAACGGCGCACTCAAGTTCATCCCCGGCTCGCACCTGCTGCAACTGCGGCCGGAGCAGATGGATGCGCTCGACTTCCTGCGCCCCGAAGTCCCCGCCAACCAGGCCCTGTTCGCCCAGGGCATCGCCCTCAGCCTGGATCCGGGCGACGTGGTGCTGTTCCACAGCGGCCTGTTCCACGCCGCCGGCCGCAACGACAGCGAACAGGTCAAATGCTCGGTGGTGTTCGCCTATCATGGCCGCAGCAATCCGCCGGTGCCAGGCACGCGTTCGGCGGCGGCGGAAGATATCCCGCTGGATGCCTGATCCCTTCGGCCGCGGACGCCGGAAAGAAAAAAGCGCAGCCCAGGCTGAAATGCCGTTCAGTTAAGTACTGAACGGCATTTTTTTGTAATTACGGAGCCCAGACTCCGTTCGCCCTGAGTAGCTGCGCAGCAGCGTATCGAAGGGCAGGCAAGGCCGCTGACACTGGCACGCTGGCTTCGATACGGCCCTGGCGGGCCTACTCAGCCCGAACGGGCTAGGTGATGAGTTCTTCTGAATTAGCCTTAATGAACGGAATTACAGCCCAGGCTGCGCTTTTTCATTGGCGCCGAAACGGCGTCAGAACTGTTCCCAATCATCATCCGCCCCTGCTGCCGATTTGGGCGAAGCCGAAGCCGGCGCCGCCAATTTGGGGGACGGTCTCCTGGGTGCGGCGGCCGCCTTGGGGGCACTTGCCTTGAGCGCTACAAGCGGCTTGGCCGCAGGCGCGGCGGAAGCTGCTGATGCCACCACCGGTGCCACGGATACCGCCGGCGCGGCCTGCATGCCGTGCAGGCGGAACACGCTGACCGCAGTCGACAGGCGCGACGCCTGCTCTTGCAGCGACTGCGCGGCAGCGGCCGCCTCCTCGACCAGCGCGGCGTTCTGCTGCGTGGTCTCGTCCATCTGCGTGACGGCGCGGTTGATCTCCTCGATGCCCGAGCTCTGCTCCTGGCTGGCCGCGGTGATCTCGCCCATCACGTCGGTCACGCGCCGCACGCTGGCCACCACCTCGTCCATGGTGGCGCCGGCCTGCGCCACCAGCGTGCTGCCGTTGCCGACCTTGCTGACCGAATCGTCGATCAGCGCCTTGATCTCCTTGGCGGCCGACGCCGAGCGCTGGGCCAGCGAGCGCACTTCCGATGCCACCACCGCGAAGCCGCGGCCCTGCTCGCCGGCGCGCGCGGCCTCCACCGCCGCATTGAGCGCCAGGATATTGGTCTGGAAGGCGATGCCGTCGATCACGCTGATGATGTCGACGATCTTGCGCGAAGAGTCGTTGATCGAACTCATGGTGTCGACCACCTGGCGCACCACGTCGCCGCCGCGCGAGGCCACATCCGAAGCCGAGGCTGCCAGCTGGTTGGCCTGGCGGGCATTGTCGGCGTTCTGCTTGACGGTGGAGGTCAGTTCTTCCATCGCCGAGGCGGTCTCTTCCAGCGAGCCGGCCTGCTGCTCGGTGCGCGAGGACAAGTCGAGGTTGCCGCTGGCAATCTCGGCCGCGGCCGTGTTGATGGTGTCGGTGCCGGTGCGCACTTCGCCGACGATGCGCAGCAGGTTGCCGTTCATCTCCTTCAACGCCTGCATCAGTTGGCCGGTCTCGTCGCGGCTGCGCACTTCGATGTCTTGCGTCAGGTCGCCGGCGGCCACGCCCTGGGCCACCTTCACCGCCTGCTCCAGCGGGCGCGAGATGGCGCGCACCAGGATGAAACCCATGAACACGGCCACCGCCAGGCCGATCCCGATGGCGGCGAGCATCACGCCAACCAGCGTCTGGTAGCGGCGTTGCGCATTCTCGTACAGCTCACCGCCGACGCGGCGCTGCAGGTTCATCAGTTGGGTCATGCTGGCATGCGCCTCGTTGAAGAGCTGCAGCATCACGCCGTTGTACAGGTCGCTGGCGCCCTGGAAGTCGCGGTTGCGCAATGCCTCGGCGGCCGGCTTGACGCCTTCGGCGATGAACTTCTGGCGCTGCGGGACAAGCTTGTCGACCAGCATTTTTTCTTCGGGAGTCAGGTAGGTGCCGAGGTATTCCTGCAGGATCTTGTCGCTGTCCTTGACGGTCTTCTCCAGCTTGTCCATGCCTTTGTCGATGTCGCCGGAGTCGCCAACGATGGCGGTGGAAATGCCGTAACGTCCGGTGTCCAGGGCCGCCGCGATCTCTCCCAGCTGCGATAGCGCGACCAGCCGGTCTTCATAGAGGGAGCGCATCTGCGCATTGGTCGAATGGAGGCTGGCCAGCCCGAGGGCGCCCGAAGCGGCCAGCAGGACTGCGAGAAAACCGATTACGAAGATCAGGCGCGCCTTGATCGTCAATTTGCTGAACATATGCATCCCCTTGCATCATGGCTATTGGCGCCGCAGCAACACGATGATGTTGCGACCGCTCCCCGATTTATACCGCGGCGCAAAGCCGGCGATATCGCGGAATACCGCAGCTAAGGCCAAGCATTTCCCGTACCAGGCATTGCCTGGCGGCAGCTTTCATTTCCGGGAAGGAATTCAGTGCTCGGGCAAGCCCAGCCAAAGCCCGAAGGGAACGAACACGATCGCCGCCAGATTCCCCAGCAGCACAATGGAGGCGACCTTGTCCGGTTCCTGCCGATATTGCTCGGCGACCATGAAACACAGCACCGCCGGCGGCAAGGCGGCGAACAGGTACATCTCGCCGCGCTGCACCGTCGTCAGCGGCAGCAGTTGATCCAGCGCCAGCGCGCAGACCAGCCCCGCCACCGGACACACCACGGCGCCCACCAGGCCGATATGCCAGCTCTTGAAGCTGATGTCCATCATGCGCACGCCCAGCGAAAACAGCATGATGGGGATGCTGGCCTCGCCCAGCAGTTTCATGGCCGAAAACAGCGGCGCCGGCAGGCTGATGTGCAAGACCGCGAACAAGACGCCCAGGATCATCGCCAGCATGATCGGGCTCGACACCAGCCGCAGCAGCGAACCCGGACGCTGCTCGCGGCCGGACTGGATCATCTTCACGCACAGCGAGAAATAAACGAAGGTAGAGGCGGTAAACAACGCCACCGCCGCCGGCAAGGCATCCTGGCCGAACGCCAGCAGCAGCAGCGGCAGCCCCATGTTGCCGCCGTTGTTGTACATCATGGGCGGCAGGAAGGTGCGCTTGTCATAACCCAGCGCCCGCGCCACCGGCCATGCCAGCAACCCGGAACCAAGCGAGATCAGCACGCTGGCCAGGATCAGCCAGCCGTTGTGGTAAAGGTCGAACGACTTGGAGGAAAGCGCGCTGAAGATCATCAGCGGCGCCAATGCCTCCATCGAGACGCGATTGACCGACGCCATGTCCATGCGCACCACTTCGCCGCGCCAGCGGGCGTAGCCATAGCCCATGCCGATGATGACGAAGACCGGAAGGATGATGCTGCAGATGCGTTCGATGAGTGCCATGCGGGGATGGGGCTGATGGGGGAGTTATTTGCTGAGCAGGCGCTTTTCGGCCCGCAGGATGTTTTCCGAGCTGCCGCGCAGCACCACGATGTCGCCGCCCAGCAGGATCGTGTCCTGGGCCGCCTCGACGCGCTGCTTGCCGCGCCTGAGCATGGTGACTTCGGCGCCGCACTGGCCGGGCAGGTCGATCTCGGCCAGGGTCTTGCCGATGGCGCGCGCGCCGTCGATCAGCGTCACCGACTGCAGGCGCACATTGAGCCCTTCGCTGCCGTCATCGATATCGGCGGCGCCATGGAAATAACCGCGCAGCGAGGCATAGCGCTCATCGCGCGCATCCTGCACCCGGTGTACCACCCGGCGCAGCGGTATGCCCAGCATCACCAGCGCATGCGAAGCCAGCATCAGGCTGCCTTCGAGCGACTCCGGCACGACCTCGGTGGCGCCGGCGGCGAGCAGCTTGTCGAGGTCGGCATCGTCGTAGCTGCGCACGATCACCGGCAACTCCGGCGCCAGTTCGGCCGCATGGTGCAGCACCTTCAGGGCCGACGGCGTGCTGGCGTAGGTCACCACCAGCGCCGCGGCGCGGTGGATGCCGGCCGCCACCAGGCTCTCGCGCCGGGCGGCGTCGCCGTAGGAGACATTGGCGCCGCCGCTGCGGGCGTCCTGCACCAGTTCCGGGTCCATCTCCAGCGCGTGGTAGGTGATGCCCTCCTCCTCCAGCAGGCGCGCCAGGCTTTGCCCGCTGCGGCCGAAGCCGGCGATGATCACGTGCTTCTGCGCATTCATGGTGCGCGTGGCCAACTGCGTCAGCGCCAGCGATTGCAGCATCCATTCGTTGGCCGACAACTTCATCACGATGGCGTCGGACTTGGCCAGGATGAACGGCGCGGCCAGCATGGACAGCACCATCGAGGCCAGGATCACCTGGATCAGCAAGGGATCGATCAGCTTCAGGCCGCCGGCCTGGTTCAGCAGCACGAAGCCGAATTCGCCCGCCTGCGCCAGCGCCAGCCCGGTGCGCAAGGCAACGCCGGTGCTGGAACCGAACAGGCGCGCCAGCGCCGCGATCAGGCCGAATTTCAACAGCACCGGCCCGATCAGCAAGAGCAGCACCAGGAACCAGTGCTCGATCAGCGTATGCACATTGAGCAGCATGCCGATGGTGATGAAGAACAGGCCCAGCAGCACGTCGCGGAAGGACTTGATGTCTTCCTCCACCTGGTGCTTGAACTCGGTCTCGGAAATGAGCATGCCGGCGATGAACGCGCCCAGCGCCAGCGACAGCCCCGCTTTCTCGGTAATCCAGGCCGCCCCCAGCGTGATCAGCAAGAGGTTGAGCATGAACAGCTCCTGCGAACGGCGCTTGACCACTACCTTGAACCAGCTGCGCATGAGCTTGTGGCCAAAGAACAGCAGCAGGGCCAGCACCACCATCGCCTTGGCCACCGCCCAGCCCAGCGTCACCACCAGGTTGCCGGAATCCTTGGCCAGCGCCGGCACCACGATCAGGAGCGGCACCAGCGCCAGATCCTGGAACAGCAGCACGCCGAGGATGCGGCGGCCGTGTTCGGTTTCCAGCTCCAGCCTTTCGGTGAGCAGCTTGGAGACGATGGCGGTGGACGACATGGTGAGCGCGCCGCCCAGCGCGAACGCGGCCTGCCAGCTGATGGAAGTAAGCTGCGGCAGGAAATAGGCGACCGCCCAGCCGAACACCATGGTCACGGCGATGGTGGCGGCCACCTGCGCCACGCCCAGGCCGAACACGATGTGGCGCATCGCCGAGAGCTTGTTGAGCGAGAACTCCAGCCCGATGGAAAACATCAGGAACACCACCCCGAACTCGGCCAGCGCGTGGGTGGTTTCATTGTCTTCGGCAAAGCCCAGGCCATGCGGCCCGATCACGATGCCGACCACCAGGTACCCCAGCATCGGCGGCAGATGCATCATGCGGAAAGCCACCACCCCGAGCACAGCCGCGGCGAGCAGGAATAAGGTCAGTTCCAGTCCGGAAAACATGTGTGGATGATTTGCTTGTTAGATCTTTTATATGAGCTGAACTATGCGAACCGGCCAAGCGAGAAACATGCCCGGACGGAGCCTCCCGCGCCGCCATGCGCATCCGCGTAACGCAGCGCACAATACGAGTCCCACCAATTCGGTGCGGGCATGTGTGAAAACGATCCCCGGCAACAGCAATGGCAGGCATGTCATCATGGCAATTCCCGGCGCTGCCGACCGTTCTGCCGACGCAGCAAATCTGGCATATTGGCGCTTGCCAGCCCGGTTCTCCGGGTGTTGCGCACATGCTGCAACGCAACCGCAATGAAGGCCCGCTGGCCGTCATTGCATCTCCTCCTTACATCTGGCAAGTTTTTTGCTTTGCTAATTCGTTTATACTTCGGTTATGAGTGTAACCGATGATAAATCCACGCCCGCATCTTTTTCGACCGAGGACGCGCGGCGCGCCATCGCACTGGCGCGCCAGACCTTTCAGATCGAAGCCGATGCCATCCTGGCGCTGAAAAACCGCCTGTCCGACGACAGTTCCGAACCGCTCGCCCGCGCCGTGCATCTCTTGCTCGGCTGCCAGGGCCGCGCGGTCGTGTCCGGCATCGGCAAGTCCGGCCATATCGGCCGCAAGATCGCTGCCACGCTGGCCTCCACCGGCACCCCGGCGCTCTTCATGCATCCGGCCGAAGCCGCCCACGGCGACCTCGGCATGGTCACCCCCAACGACGTCTTCATCGCCATCTCGAATTCGGGTGAAACCGCCGAGCTGCTGGCCATCGTGCCCATCGTCAAGCGCATGGGGGCGGTGATCATCGCCATGACCGGCAACGATGCATCCAGCCTGGCCGAGCTGGCCGCCGTCCACCTCAACGTAGGCGTCGACCAGGAAGCCTGTACCCTGAACCTGGCGCCGACGGCCAGCACCACCGCCACGCTGGCCATGGGCGACGCCCTGGCGGTGTCGCTGCTGGATGCGCGCGGCTTCATGGAAGAGGATTTCGCGCGCTCCCATCCGGGCGGCGCCCTGGGCCGCCGCCTGCTGACCCATGTGCGCGACGTCATGCGCAGCGGCGACGCCATCCCCGCCGTGCGGCCGGATGTCTCGCTATCTGCGGCATTGATGGAAATCACGCGCAAGGGCATGGCCATGACCGCCGTAGTCGACGAACATTTCCGCCCGATCGGCGTGTTCACCGACGGCGACTTGCGCCGCCTGCTGGAACGCGGACAGGATTTCAGCCAGTTCGCCATCGCCGACGTCATGCACGCCAATCCGCGCACCGTCAACCAGGACCAGCTGGCGGTGGACGCCGTGCAATTGATGGAAGAATTCCGCATCAACCAACTGCTGGTGACCGATGCGCAAGGCGTGCTGACCGGCGCGCTGCACATCCATGACCTGACCCGCGCCAAGGTGATCTGATGACGTCAGCCTTCGCCAGCACCTTTGCGCCCGCCATCCTCGCCAAGGCCGCCGCCACGCGGCTGATGATCTTCGACGTCGACGGCGTGCTGACCGACGGCGGGCTGTTCTACGGCGAAGACGGCGAATCGGTGAAACGCTTCAATGCGCTGGACGGCCACGGCATCAAGATGATGCAGCAGTTCGGCGTGGCCGCCGCGATCATCACCGCGCGCCAGTCGCCTTTCGTGCTGCGCCGGGCCAACGACCTGGGCATCGCCCACGTCTTCCAGGGCGTCCATGACAAGCGGCTGGCATTCGGGGAGCTATTGAAGCACACCGGCCTGCAGGCCGCCGATTGCGGCTATCTGGGCGACGACATCATCGACCTGCCGGTGCTGACCAAGGTCGGCTTCAAGGCTTGCGTAGCCAACGGGCACCGTGAAGTCAAATCGCGCTGCGACTACGTGACGGCCGCCATCGGCGGCAACGGCGCCGTGCGCGAAGTGTGCGACCTGGTGCTGGCCGCACAAGGGAACTACGAGGCGGCGCTGGCGCCGTACCTGGCATGAGCAACCACAGCGGCGAACGCGCGGCGCAACGCATCCGCCTGGGCGTGCTGCTGGTGGTGCTGGTCGCGCTCGCGCTGGGCAGCTTCTGGGTGCTGCAGACGTTGCGCAACAGCGGCGACCAGCAGCCTTATGTCCGCCCGACCGGCAAACCCGACTACTACCTGGAAAACTTCAACTACGTGAAACTGGGTCCGACCGGACTGCCGCGCTACGACATATCGGGCGCCAAAATGGTCCACTTCCCGACGGACGACTCCTTCGAGATCACCAAGCCGGTGGTACACAGCCTGGACAAGGCAAAGCCGCCGATGGAGCTGTATTCCGACACCGCGCGCGTGACCGACGAGCAGACCAAAATCCACATGTACGGCAACGCCAACGCCACGCGCGGCGGCACCAACGGCGGCGCCCCGATGCACCTGGTCTCCGAATACCTGTTGCTGCTGCCGGACGATGAAATCGTCAAGACCGACAAACCGGTTGCAATGACGATGGGCACCACCAGATTGAACGGCGTGGGGATGATCGCCAACAATGCCACGCAGGAAGTGCAACTGCTGGGCAACGTGCGCGGCTACTACGAACCGACACAAAAGAAACGCTGAGCCAAGACTCAACCTGACAGGAACTTATGAAACGCTCACTCTTATTGCCCTGGTTGCTGCTGCTCGCCATCTGCGGCGCGGCGCACGCGGAAAAGGCCGACTCGACCAAGCCGACCAACATCGAAGCCGACCAGATGGTCTACGACGATGTGCGCCAGGTGAAGACCTTCACCGGCAATGTGGTGCTCACGCGCGGCACGCTGCTGATCAAGGCCGGCCGCGTGGTGCTGACCACCGACCAGTACGGCTATGAATATGCGGTGCTGTATGCGGCGCCGGGTTCGCTGGCCAGCTTCCGCCAGAAGCGCGACGGCGGCCCCGACCTGTGGATCGAAGGCCAGGCCGAGCGCATCGAGTATTCCGAGCAGACCGAGATTTCCAAGCTGTTCAACCGCGCCCACATCCAGCGCATGGACGGCAAGCGCATTACCGATGAGGTCAACGGCGAGTTCATCTCCTACGACAGCCGCGCCGAATTCTATTCGGTCAACAATACCGCTTCGGGCGAAAGCAAGCCGGGCGCGGGCCGGATCACCGCCGTGATCCAGCCCAAGAATCCGCCCGCCCAGCCGGCGCCGCCAACACAGCCGGCCCAACCTGGAAAGGACCAGTAACATGGTGAGCTCGCTGGTGGTCCGCGGACTGAAGAAAAGCTATGGCGCGCGCCAGGTGGTGCGCGATGTGTCGATGGAAGTGCAGAGCGGCGAAGTGGTCGGCCTGCTGGGCCCCAACGGCGCCGGCAAGACCACCTCGTTCTACATGATCGTCGGCCTGGTGCCGTCCGACGGCGGCGAAATCGACCTGGATGGCGCCGCCATCTCAGGCCTGCCGATCCACAAGCGCGCCACGCTGGGCCTGTCCTACCTGCCGCAGGAGGCCTCGGTATTTCGCAAGCTGACGGTGGAAGACAATATCCGCGCCGTGCTCGAACTGCGCCAGGAGAACGGCAAGCCGCTCTCGCGCGACGAGATCGAAGGCCGCCTCAACAACCTGCTGCATGAACTGCAGATCGAGAAGCTGCGCGACAGCCAGGCGCTCTCGCTGTCGGGCGGCGAACGGCGCCGCGTCGAAATCGCGCGCGCGCTGGCGACCGATCCGCGCTTCGTGCTGCTCGACGAGCCGTTCGCCGGCATCGACCCGATCGCCGTGATCGAGATCCAGCGCATCGTGCGCTTCCTCAAGGAGCGCGGCATCGGCGTGCTGATCACCGACCACAACGTGCGCGAGACGCTGGGCATCTGCGACCGCGCCTACATCATCAACCAGGGGACGGTGCTGGCCAGCGGCAGCCCGGACGACATCATCGCCAACGAATCGGTGCGGCGCGTCTACCTGGGCGAACATTTCCGCATGTGAGCGGCCCTGCGCCAAGCCACGCCGGCGCGACGCACAACATGCAACGCACGACAGCACAGCAGCACGTAACAAGCCGGCCACGCGGCGCCCGAAAGCCAGATGAAACAGTCCCTCCAGTTACGCACATCGCAGCACCTCGCATTGACGCCGCAATTGCAGCAGTCGATCAGGCTGCTGCAATTGTCTACTTTGGAACTGCATCAGGAACTGGAACAGATCCTGTCCGACAACCCGCTGCTCGAGCGGCTTGACGACGCGCTCGACAATTCGGTACGGCTGCTGGCCGACGGCGCCCTCTCCGCCTCGCCCTCCAGCGGTGTAGCCGACAACGCCAGCGAAAGCGGCGCCGAGGCGCCCGCGCCCGCAAGCGACGGCGAATCCAGCCTCGACTACCAGGACAACACGCCCGAAGGCAGCGTCAGCGGCGAATCCGAATGGAGCTTCGACGATGTCGCGCGCAACGGCAAATCATCCGACGATGAAGATGCGCGGCCGCAGCTGGAAGCGCACCAGACCACGCTGCGCGAACACCTGGTGGAACAGATCCGCGTCACCGCCCGCACGCTGCGCGACCGCGCGCTGCTGGAGCTGCTGGCCGATACGCTGGACGACAACGGCTACCTGGACGAGCCGCTGGAAGACATCCTGGCGCACCTGCCCGAAGAACTGGGAATCGATCTCGAAGAACTGTCGATCGCGCTCAAGCTGCTGCAAAGCCTTGACCCGGCCGGCGTCGGCGCGCGCAGCCCCAGCGAATGCCTGGCGTTGCAGATCCGCCGGCTGCCCGGCGTGCCTTTCGTCACGCGCAAGCTGGCGCTGAAGATCGTCGAGGATTACCTGCCGCTGTTCGCCCAGCGCGATTTCAACAAGATCAAGAAGGCGCTCGACTGCGACGACGAAGACCTGCGCGAAGCCCAGGTCGTCATCCGCCAATGCCGGCCGCACCCGGGCGCCGAATTCGCCCGCGACGCTTCCGACTATGTGGTGCCGGATGTGATTGTCAAACAAACAAAGAACGGCTGGCAGGTCACGCTCAATCATGACGTCATGCCCAAGCTGCGCGTGAACGCGATGTATGCGAGCGCGCTCAAGCAATCCAAAGGCGAGGTTTCGCTCACATCGCAGCTGCAAGAGGCGAAGTGGCTGATCAAGAATATGCGCCAGCGCTTCGATACAATTTTGCGAGTTGCCCAAGCTATTGTCGAACGTCAAAGAAACTTCTTTTCCCATGGGGCAGTTGCCATGCGCCCCCTTGTGCTGCGCGAAATTGCTGATACACTGGGTCTACACGAGAGCACTATCTCGCGTGTGACAACTCAGAAATACATGCTCACGCCGCATGGCATGTTCGAGTTGAAATACTTCTTCGGTAGCCATGTCGCGACCGAAACCGGAGGTGAAGCCTCCTCCACCGCGATACGGGCACTGATCAAACAACTGATAGGAGCCGAAAACCCGCAGACCCCATTATCCGATAGCAAGATTGCGGATATGCTGGCAGAACAAGGCATGGTGGTCGCGCGACGGACTGTCGCAAAATACCGCGAAGTGCTGAAGATTCCACCAGTCAATCTCCGCAAATCCCTCTGAGTTTTTCCTCAGTTTTTCTGTAGTACTTGCAGCCGTCGCTGTGTTCAGGCAAGCATCCATGCCCTCTGACACAAACGCTGTACTCTCTCCGGGTGTATTGGATGAGATGCACGAACCTCCAGTGACTTCACGATAGGAGTGTTGTATGAATCTGACCATTAGTGGACACCACCTCGAACTGACCCCCGCCATCCGGGAATACGTGCAAAGCAAGCTGGCACGGATCAAGCGTCATTTCGACAATGTGATCGACATCAGCGTCATCCTGAGCGTAGACAAACTGACAGAAAAAGAAAAAAGGCAAAAGGCGGAAATCAACGTCCATATCAAAGGGAAGGATTTGCATGCGGAAAGTATCGCCCACGATCTCTACGCGGCCATCGATGCATTGATCGACAAGCTCGATCGCCAGGTCATCAAGCACAAGGATCGGCTGCAAGACCATTATTCGATGGCCAAGAGGTTGCCGGAAGACACCGTTTCGGGCGCGGTGGCAAGCGCAAGTGCATAGCTGATAACGATCCGCCAACGACGGGGCCGCACCAGGCCCCCTCAAAGAGGAAAGGGCGCGAAAGCGCCCTTTTGCATTTCTCCCGACGCTCCGGTTTCCCGGCCGCCGGACCGCCATTGGGAATAGCCGCCAGGAAACATTGCAAACCATTCAAATAATTTACGTGGCCGCACACAACACCTTGCCCCGGCACGCCGTGTTTCAAACGCGGATGGCGGCTTTTTCATATAATGTCGGCAATCACCATTTTTTAAGGCATAGCCATGAGCGACGTTCAATCCTGGATCAAGGAAACCGTGACCCAAAACCCTGTCGTGCTGTTCATGAAAGGCACCGCGCAATTCCCGCAATGCGGCTTCTCCGGCAAGGCGATCCAATTGCTCAAGGCCAGCGGCGCCGAGAACATCGTCACCGTCAACGTGCTGGAAAGCCCCGACGTGCGCCAGGGCATCAAGGAATATTCGAACTGGCCGACCATTCCCCAACTGTACGTCAAGGGTGAATTCATCGGCGGCTCGGACATCATGAACGAAATGTATAGCTCGGGCGAACTGCAGACCCTGCTCAAGGGCTGATTGCTTCGCCGCGCCGCCTGGATTCCCTTGGTTCCCGCCGCATGCCGCGCCAGCGCCTGATCGTCGCCATCACCGGCGCGACGGGCGCGGTCTATGGCGTGCGCCTGCTGGAACACCTGCGCGGACACGCGCAGGTTGAAACGCACCTGCTGATCTCGGATGCCGGCGTACTCAATATCCACCAGGAGCTCGACCGCAGCCGCAAGGATGTCGAAGCGCTGGCCGACGTGGTCTACAACGTACGCGATGTCGGCGCGGCTATCGCCAGCGGCTCCTTTGCGTCGGCCGGCATGGTGGTGGCGCCGTGCTCGATGAAAACGCTGGCGTCGGTGGCCCATGGACTTTCCGACAACCTGATCACGCGCGCCACCGACGTGGTGCTGAAGGAACGCCGCCGCCTGGTGCTGATGGTGCGCGAAACGCCCTTCAACCTGGCCCACCTGCGCAACATGACGGCGGTGACCGAGATGGGCGGCGTGATCTTCCCGCCGCTGCCCGGCTTCTACCACCGGCCCTCCTCGATGGAACAGATGGTCGACCATACGCTGGGGCGCGTACTCGACCTGTTCGGCCTTGAACACCAGCTCACGCCGGAATGGCTAGGGATGAAACCGGCATCGGACTGAACCGGCAGCGCAACGCATGCCACAAACGAAACGCGCCGCAGGAAAACCTGCGGCGCGTTTTTCTTTGCAGCCGAACGGCGATCAGCCGCGGCCGATGTAAGGCATCTTGGTCGCCATCACCGTCATGAACTGCACGTTGGCGTCCAGCGGCAGGCTGTCCATGTAGAGGATGGCGCGGGCCACATGCTCGGCATCCATGGTCGGCTCAACCTTGGTCGACATGTCGGCCTGCAGCGTGCCCTTCTTCATCAGCGTGGTCATGTCGGTGGCGGCGTTGCCGATGTCGATCTGGCCGCAGGCGATGTCGTACTGGCGGCCGTCCAGCGAGGTGGCCTTGGTCAGGCCGGTGATGGCGTGCTTGGTCGCGGTGTAGGACGCCGAGAACGGGCGCGGCGCGTGCGCCGAGATCGAGCCGTTGTTGATGATGCGGCCGCCGCGCGGCGACTGCTCCTTCATGATGCGGAAGGCTTCCTGCGTACACAGGAACACGCCGGTCAGGTTGATGTCCACCGCCGACTTCCACTGCTCCACGCTCAGCTCTTCCAGCGACACCGGCGGCGCGAAGATGCCGGCGTTGTTGAACACCATGTCGAGACGGCCGAAACGTTCGCGGGTCTTGACGAACAGGTTCTTCACCGAAGCCGGGTCGGTGACGTCGGCGGCTACCACCAGTGCGTTGGCGCCATGCTCGCCGGCCAGCTTCACGGTCTCTTCCAGCGCATCCTGGCGGCGGCCGGCCAGGGCCACGCCATAGCCGTCGCGCAACAGCGCCAGGGTGATCTGCCGGCCAATGCCGGAGCCGGCGCCGGTTACCAGCGCAATTCGTTTCGGTGCTGCCATCGTGTCTACTCCTGTCTGATCTTGTGGGTGAATGTCGCTGCGCCAGCGCGGCCGTAAAAAAGCCGCCTGTTGCGCACAGGCGGCTTTCACTATAGCAAACGCGGCGCGCCGCTTCGATGAGAGATTTTCAATCCCCGCGCCGGCATTCATGCATGGCCGCTGCCGGCATGCGCTCACACCGAGGAAGACAGCGGCTTGCCGGTATCGATCCCCAGCGTCGATGCGGCAGCCTGCAATTTGGCGCGGTCGCCGCCGAATACTTCGGCCAGCGCGGTATAGGCAATCCAGCGCGCATCGATCTCGAAGAAATCGCGCAGGTTGACCCGCGTATCGCTGCGCCCGAAACCATCGGTGCCCAGCGTGACATACCTGCCCGGCACGAAGGCGCGGATGCTTTCAGGCAGCGTGCGGATGTAATCGCTCACCGCGATCACCGGCGCGTCGCTGCCTTGCAGTTGCTGCGTCACATACGCTTGCGCATCGCCGCCGGCCAGGCGCTGCTGACGCTGCGCGGCCACGCCGTCGCGCGCCAGCTCGGTGAAGCTGGTCACGCTCCACACCTCGGCGTCGATTTGCCAATGCTTTTCGAGCAGCGCGGCGGCAGCCACGGTTTCCTTCAGGATCGGGCCGGAACCCAGCAGGCGCGCCTGCGGCTTCGCCTTCCTGCCCAGGCAATACATGCCGCGCAGGATGCCTTGCTCGACCCCGGCCGGCATGCTCGGCTGCGCCTCGTTCTCGTTGGTCACGGTGACGTAGTAGAACACGTCGTCATTGCGTTCCAGCATGCGGCGCATGCCGTCGTCGACGATCACCGCCAGCTCATACGCATAGGCCGGATCGTAAGACACGCAGTTCGGGATCGACGCCGCCACCACATGGCTGCTGCCGTCCTGGTGCTGCAAGCCCTCGCCGCCCAGCGTGGTGCGCCCCGAGGTGGCGCCGATCAGGAAACCGCGCGCGCGCTGGTCGGCCGCGGCCCAGATCAGGTCGCCGATGCGCTGGAAGCCGAACATCGAGTAGTAGATGTAGAACGGCAGCATCGGCGTGCCGTGCACCGAGTAGGCGGTCGCCGCCGCCGTCCAGGATGAGATGGCGCCGGCCTCGGTAATGCCCTCCTCCAGGATCTGGCCGTCCTTGGCTTCGCGGTAGTAGAGGATGGAGCCGATGTCTTCCGGCTCGTACAACTGCCCCTGGGAAGAATAGATGCCGACCTGGCGGAACAGGTTGGCCATGCCGAAGGTGCGCGCCTCGTCGGCCACGATGGGCACGACGTACTGGCCGAATTCCTTGTCCTTGAGCAGGTTGCCGAGCTGGCGCACCAGCGCCATGGTCGACGACATTTCCTTGCCCTCGGCCTCCAGCGCGAACTTGCTGTGCGATGCCATCGGCGGCACTGAGCGCCTGGCATCGCCGGCCTGGCGGCGCGGCATGTAGCCTCCCAGCGCCGCGCGGCGCGCATGCAGGTGCTTCATCTCGGCGCTGTCGTCAGCCGGCTTGTAGAAGGCCAGCGAGCGGCATTGCTCATCCGACAGCGGCAGCTTGAAGCGGTCGCGGAATTGCAGCAGGCTTTCCTCATCCAGCTTCTTTTGCTGGTGGGTGGTCATCTTGCCTTCGCCGGCCGCCCCCATGCCGTAACCCTTCTTGGTCTGCGCCAGGATCACGGTCGGCTGGCCGCGATGGCTGGCGGCGGCCTGGTAGGCCGAGAAGATCTTCTTCATATCGTGGCCGCCGCGGCGCAGGCGGTTGATCTCCTCATCGGTCAGCGTGGCGCCGATCGCCTGGGTGCCGGGCGTCTGGCCGAAGAAGTGTTCGCGGTTGAAGGCGCCGTCGTTGGCGGCGAAGGTCTGCAGCTGGCCATCGACGGTGCGGTTGAGCGCATCGACCAGCTCGCCGTCCTTGTCGCGCGCGAACAGCGCATCCCAGTCCGAGCCCCACAGCAGCTTGATCACATTCCAGCCGGCGCCGGCGAACAAGGTCTCCAGCTCATCGACGATGTGGCCGTTGCCGCGTACCGGGCCGTCCAGGCGCTGCAGGTTGCAGTTGACCACGAAGATCAGGTTGTCCAGCTTCTCGCGCGAGGCCAGCGACAGCGCCGCCAGGGATTCCGGCTCATCCATCTCGCCGTCGCCGAACACGCCCCATACCTTGCGGTTCTGGTCCTGCAGCAGGCCGCGATGCTCCATGTAGCGCAGGAAGCGCGCCTGATAGATCGCGTTGATCGGGCCGATGCCCATCGAGCCGGTGGGGAACTGCCAGAAGTTGGGCATCAGCCAGGGATGCGGGTAGGACGACAGGCCCTGCTTGCCGGCGCGCTTGGCTTCTATTTCGCGGCGGTAGTAGCCGAGGTCCTCTTCGGACAGCGCGCCTTCCAGGAACGCGCGCGCATAGATGCCCGGCGCCGAATGCGGCTGGAAATACACGATGTCGCCGGCGAACCGGTCGTCGCGCGCGCGGAAGAAATGGTTGAAGCCGACTTCGAACAGGTCGGCCGCCGAGGCGAAGCTGGCGATGTGGCCGCCCAGTTCGCCATAGGAGCGGTTGGCGCGCACCACCATGGCCAGCGCGTTCCAGCGCATGATGCTGGCGATGCGCTCTTCGATGGCCTGCGCGTCGGAGCCGCCGGGGAACGGCGGTTCCTGTTCAGGACGGATGGTGTTCAGGTAAGGCGTATTGCGCGCATCGCGCCAGTTGATGCCGTGTTGCCGGGCGGCGGCCGACAGCCGGGAGAGCAGGAAGCGCGCCCGCTCCGGGCCGGCTTCGGCCAGCACGCTTTGCAGCGCCTCCAGCCACTCCTGGGTTTCCTGGGCGTCGATATCAATATCGCGGGCAATACCATTGGCTGACGACATCTCCACTTCCTGATCTCCTGTTGTTGCAATGCAGGCCGAATCGGGCCTTTGCTACGCAAATCTATGCAAAGAGCCAAAAAGCCGGTACAACACAGGCCGCGCCATTGGTCTCCTCACGCCGGACGCCTTTATTCGGCGTTTTTATTCATTGGTGGGCTTACGATACGCCTGATGCACCGGCATGAGTCACTTAAAATGGGAAGTTGTCATACAATATTCAGCACCACATGCTGAAAAATTGAAACTTACAGAATTAAATTTCGATAATGGAACTAGATACCACCGATTTGCGGATCCTGAACATCCTCCAGGAGAACAGCTCGATCAGCAATCTGGAACTCGCCAGCCGCATCAACCTTTCCCCCTCGCCGACCCTGGCGCGCGTCAAGCGCCTGGAAACCGAGGGCATCATCTCGCGCTACGTGGCGCTGGCCGACCCGCACCTGCTGGGCTTGAAGGTCAACGTGTTCGTCAAGGTGATCCTGGAGCGCCAGGGCGCCGAAGCGCTGGCCCAGTTTGAAAGCGCGGTGAGCGCTTTCGATGAAGTCATGGAAGTCTATCTGATGACCGGCGACGAGGATTACCTGCTGCGCATCGTCGTGCCCGACCTGCTGACGCTGGAGCACTTCATCGTCGACCACCTGACCAAGATCCCCGGCATCAAGAACATCCGCTCCAGCTTCGCGCTCAAGCAGATCAAGTACAAGACCGCGCTGCCCACGCCCAAGATCAAACCCAGGCGCTGAACGGCACAGCGCAAAAGCGACGCCACATGCATCCAGACCAGCCGGCATCGGCCCAGCGCCAAGAGAGCCTGTGGGGCCTGTTCCTCATCTTCCTTCGGCTGGGCCTGACCTCGTTTGGCGGCCCGGTTGCCCACCTCGGCTACTTCCACAACGAATTCGTTACCAAACGGCGCTTCCTCTCCGAGCGGAGTTACGCGGATCTGGTCGCCTTATGCCAATTCCTTCCCGGCCCTGCCAGCAGCCAGGTCGGCATTGCCATTGGACTGCTCCGGCATGGCTATCCCGGCGCAATAGCGTCTTGGGCGGGCTTTACCTTGCCCTCAGCCATTGCATTGATACTGTTTGCCCTTGGCATCGCCCATTTCGGGACACTCGTTCCGGCAGAAGCATTACATGGCTTGAAGGTCGTGGCCGTGGCGATAGTTGCGCAGGCCGTGTGGGCCATGGCGCGCAACCTGTGCACCGATGCCGCCCGCATCTCCATCATGGCGGTTGCGGCATGTATCGCCCTGCTCCTGCCCAACGCAGTGGGCCAGTTGAGCGTCATCGCAGCGGCCGGACTGGTCGGCATGCTGGCCTTCAAGCCGGACGCTGCGCACGCCCACGAGTCTTTGCCGCTGCGCGTCAGCCGCCGGACAGGCGCCTGCCTGTTGCTGCTGTTCGCCGGCCTGCTCATCGGCCTTCCGATCCTGGCCGCGTCATTCCCGCATGGCGCCATTGCCGACATCAGTTCGTTTTTCCGCGCCGGCTCACTGGTTTTCGGCGGCGGCCATGTCGTTCTGCCCTTGCTCCAATCCGAAGTGGTGCCACCGGGGCTGGTCGATAACGATACGTTCCTGGCCGGCTATGGCGCCGCCCAGGCCATGCCCGGCCCGTTGTTCACATTCGCCGCGTTCCTGGGCGCCTCCATGAATTCCAGCCCTTCCGGATGGGCTGGCGGCCTGATTTGCCTGCTGGCCATATTCGCCCCGTCGTTCCTGCTGGTGGGCGGCGCCATCCCGTTCTGGGACGGCCTGCGCGGCAACGCCCGGATGCAGGCCGCGCTTGCCGGCATAAACGCCGGCGTGGTCGGCCTGCTGCTGGCGGCCTTGTACCAGCCGGTATGGACCAGCGCGATTCATCAGCCGTCAGACTTTGCCATGGCGATACTGGCGCTGGTGGCCCTGGTGTTCTGGAAATGGCCGCCCTGGCTGGTCGTGCTTTCGCTTGGCGCGGCAGGCGGTGCGATCGGCGTCATGGGCCAAGGTTGAGGCCCTGCCGCGCGCATGGCCGCCGCTTGCGGCACATCCATCATCGGCGCGCAGGAAATCCCGCAAACACTTAAAACGCCCCCACATAGTTTTCCGCCAGCGCGGTCGACAACGCCCGCGAATTGACCACGTTTTCCAGCTCGGCGCGCTGCAACTGCTGCTGGAACGGCGAAGCATCCGCGAAGGTATGCAGCATGCTGGTCATCCACCACGAGAAATACTCGGCGCGCCAGACGCGTTTCAAGGCATGGTCCGTGTACGCCGCCAGCAGCTCCCCGCTCGATTTGCGATAGAACGCCTCGATCGCCCGGGACAGCAGCTTGACATCGCCCACCGCCAGGTTCATGCCCTTGGCGCCGGTAGGCGGCACGATGTGCGCCGCGTCGCCGGCCAGGAACAGGCGACCGTGCTGCATCGGCGTCGAAACGAAGCTGCGCATGCCGATGATGCCTTTCTGGAAGATCTTGCCCTCCTTCACGCGCCAGCCGTCGCTGTTCTCCAGCCGGGTATGCAGCTCGTTCCAGATGCGGTCGTCCGACCAGTTGTCGACGCTGTCCTTGGGGTCGCACTGGAAGTACAGGCGCTGTACCGTCGGCGAACGCGTGCTGACCAGGGCGAAGCCGCGCTCGTGCTGGACATAGATCAGCTCGTCGGAAGACGGCGCCGACTCCACCAGGATGCCGAACCAGCCGAACGGGTAGATGCGCTGGTAGTCCTGGCGTACCGACTCCGGGACGGCCGGACGCGAGACGCCGTGGAAACCGTCGCAGCCGGCCACGAAATCGGCCCGCAGCATGTGTTTTTCCCCGGCATGCAGGAAGCTCACCGACGGATTGTCGGTATCGATGTCCTGCGGGCTGACTTCGCTCACGCCGAACAGGATGCTGCCCTGCGCCGCCAGCCGCGCCGCCACCAGGTCCTTGATCACCTCATGCTGGGCGTAGACGGTGATGGCCTTGCCGGTCAGCTCGCTCAGGTCGATGCGATGGCGGCGGCCGCCGAAGGAGAGTTCGATGCCGTGGTGCAGCGCGCCCTCCCGCTTCATCCGCTCGCCCACGCCGGCTTCGGTGAGGATGTCCATCGTGCCCTGTTCCAGCACGCCGGCGCGGATGGTGGCTTCGATCTCTTCACGGCTGCGGCTTTCCAGCACGACCGATTCGATACCTTTGAGGTGCAGCAGGTGGGAAAGCAGAAGGCCGGCCGGGCCGGCGCCGATGATGGCTACTTGGGTGCGCATTGCGAGGTCTCCATGTTGGTCTGATCGTTCTTGGTATGGCTGCATGGTAGACGCGGCATCGGAAACAAAAAATGGATGATCCTGAAAAATACTTGTACTATTTTCACATCCATAAAAATGCAGAACCGCTTCGACGGAGACCCTATGCGCACGGCAAGAAGCACACCCAAGGCCCGCGAGGTGCCGCAATTTTCTCTCTACGGCGAGGCTTCCCGGCCGGATAATGCGGAGTCCGTACACATTGAACTGATAGAGACGCGCAGCCGCATACACGACTGGCATATTTCCCCGCATACGCATGCTGGACTATTTCAGGTACTTTTTTTAATGTCCGGCCACGTCAATGCCTTGATGGAAGACGCGCTCTGGGAGCACGACGGGCCGGTGGTGATCACCATCCACCCGTCGGTGGTGCACGGTTTCGATTTCTCGGAAGAAGCGGTCGGCTTCGTATTGACGGTGGATCCGCACATCGTGTTTTCGCTGGGCGGGGGCGATGCCCACAGCGACATCTTTTCCCCGCTGTTCCTGCGGCCGATGGCGATCGACCTGGCGCGCGAGCCGGAGTTGCGCGAGCGCATGGAAGCCATGCTGCGCCTGCTGATTGCCGAATCGGCCGCGCCGCGCACCGGACATGCGCTGATGCTGGAATGGCTGGCGCGCAGCGTGATGCTGCTGCTGGCAAGACTGGAAGCGGATCACCGTTCTGCCGAACTATCGGGGCGCGGCGAATTCGAATTGTTCAGCCGTTTCCGCACGCTGGTGGAGGCGCACTTCAAGGAACAATGGCAGGTCGGCGTGTATGCCGACAAACTGCGCGTGACGTCCAGCAGGCTGAATCGGCTATGCCTGAAACTGTCCGGCCAGTCGGCGTTCGACTTCGCCCAGCAGCGATTGATCCTGGAAGCCTGCCGCAAGCTGACCTATGTGCCGTCGGGCGTGGCGACCATCGCCTACGAACTGGGCTTTCAGGATCCGGCCTACTTCAGCCGCCTGTTCAAGCGCCACATGGGGATCACGCCCAAGCAATACCGGCGCACCAACATGCTCGAATAAGGCCGCACGCCCCGGCTACAGCAGCGCCCCCAATTCAACCTGGATCTTCAGCATGGCCGGCAGGCAGCGCTCGACCATGTCTTCCAGCTTCATGCGCGCGGCATGCACGCTGATGTTCATCGCCGCCACCACCTCGCCGCGGAAATTACGCAGCGGTACCGCCATGGTGCGCAACCCCAGCTCCAGCTCCTGGTCCACCAGCGCATAGCCCTGCTCGCGCGCGCGGGCGATTTCCAGCGCCAGCCGGTCGCGGTCGGTAATGGTGTAGGAAGTAATCGCTTCGGCTTGCGTGCGGGAGAGGATGTCCCGCATCTCTTCGGGCGGCAGGCTGGCCAGGAGCATGCGTCCGTTGGCCGTGCAATAGGCCGGCACCCGGGTGCCCGGCTGCAATGTGGTCGATACCAGTTGCCCGGCGCTGACCGCGGCCACGCAGACCAGGTGCTCATGATCGAGCACGCCGCAAGAGGCCGCCTCGCCCAGCGAATAGGCCAGCCGGTACAGCAGCGGCTGCACGATGCGCGGCAGGCGCGCCGAATGCAGGTAGGACTGGCCCAGCCGCAGCACCATCGGCGTGAGCGAAAAGGTCTTGTTGTCGTGCCGCATGTAACCCAAGTGGGTCAGCGTAATCAGGTAACGGCGCGCGGCGGCGCGCGTGAGGCCGGTCAGCTGCGCGACTTCGGCGATGGTCAGGCGCGAGCGCTCCTGGTCGAACACCTCGATCACCTGCAACCCCTTCTCCAGCCCTGCCACCAGGTCGCGCTTGAGCGGCTCGCCGGCCTCGGCATCTTCATCGATTGAATGCATGGCTCATAGAAAAACGCGGATTTGTGCGATTCTCGCACAATATGGGCGAATACCGAATATTGTGCACTGCTCCGGCCTTGTGAGCCCGGTTTCGCTTACCTAAGATCAGGTCACCCCGAAAGACGGCGCGCAGATCGCACAAGCGCTGCGGCGCCATCCGCCGAATAGCCAAACAGCCCCAAAGAGGAGACCTCATGCAATTCGATGCCATCGCCCCCGGCGTCTATCCGGACCTGATCTATCCCCCCTACAAATCCACCGTCAAGCGCGGCCCGACGCAAGCCCCGCTGCGCGTGCGCGACGAAGCAGCCACCGGCACCAACCTGTTCGCCTCGCCCAGGCTGATCCTGCCGCACGACATGGACCTGACCAAACAAGGCGCGGGCGAACCGCTGGGCGAAAAGATCGTCGTCACCGGCCGCGTGCTCGACGAAGACGGCAAGCCGGTGCGCGACTCGCTGCTGGAAGTCTGGCAATGCAACGCCGCCGGCCGCTACCGGCACAAGAAAGACCAGCACGACGCGCCGCTCGATCCGAACTTTGCCGGCTTCGGCAAGATGCTCACCGACAGCGACGGCCGCTACCGCTTCGTCACCATCAAACCCGGCCCGTACCCCTGGGGCAACCACCACAAGGCATGGCGCCCGGCGCACATCCACTTCTCGCTGTTCGGCAATGTCTACGCGCAGCGCCTGGTCACGCAGATGTACTTCCCCAGCGACCCGCTGTTCGACTACGACCCGATCTTCCAGAGCATCCCGGATGCCGCCGCCCGCCAGCGCCTGATTTCGCGTTTCTCGCTGGAAGAAACGGTGGACGACAAGATGCTCGGCTACGAATTCGACATCGTCCTGCGCGGCCGCAACGCCACGCCGATGGGTATCTAGGCCATAACACGCTCTTAACAAGGGATACAGCATGAGCAAGCTCGACATCACCACCTCGCAAACCATCGGCCCGTTCCCGCATGAAGCCTGGGCCTGGGCCGTGGAACTGACCGCCGGCACCGACAGCCCGGCGCCGCAGGTACGCGTGCACGGCGCCATCATCGACGGCGACGGCGCGCCCATCAACGACGCCTGGGCCGAAGCCTGGCTGCCCGGCAGCGCCGCGGCCGAATCCGCGCACGCCATTCCCGGCTACCGCCGCGTGCCGACCGACGATAGCGGCGCTTTCGCTTTCTCGATCACGCAGCCGCAAGCGCCGGCCGGCAAGCCGGCGGCCTACGTGACGGTATTCGCGCGCGGCCTGGTCAAGCACCAGTTCACCGCCGTGTTCCTGGAAGACGACCCGGCGCTGGCGCAATCGGCCCTGCTGGAACAGGTGCCGGCCGAACGCCGCGGCACGCTGATCGCGCGCAAGCAGGCCGACGGCAGCTACCTGTGGAACATCCACATGCAAGGCGAACGCGAAACGGTATTCTTCGACTACGTCTGATCGCCGCATGACGGCAGCGACGGGATCGGCAAGCGCATGCCTGCCCGATCCCGCTCGCGCTTCAAGCCCGCATTCAACCCTGTGGAGTTTCCATGAGCGTTTCGATATTCGACAGCTTCCTCACCACCTCGGAGATGATCAAGGTCTTCGACGACGAAGCCATCGTGCAAGCAATGTTCGGCTTCGAGCAAGCGCTGGCCGAGGCCGAAGCGGCCGAAGGCGTGATCCCCGAAACCGCCGCGCGCGCCATCGCCAGCGTCTGCAAGGCACAGCTGTATGACATTCCGGCCCTGATCGTGGCCGGGCGCCGCGCCGGCGCGCTGGCCATTCCGCTGGTCAAGGAACTGACCCGCACGGTCGCGCTGTACAGCCAGGATGCCGCGACCCACGTGCATTGGGGCAGCACCAGCCAAGATGTGCTCGACACCGCCATGGTGCTGGCCACGCGCGAGGCGATGCAGCTGGTCGACACCGAGCTGTCCACACTGATGCAGCAACTGCTGGAGCTGGCGCAACGCCATCTCGACACGCCGGTGCTGGCGCGCACCCTGATGCAACCGGCCCAGGTCACCAGCTTCGGCTTCAAGCTGGCCGGCTGGGCCGCGCCGCTGGTGCGCTCGCGCGCGCAGTTGCATGAGCGCGGCCAGCGCGCGCTGCAACTGCAGCTGGGCGGCGCGGTCGGCACGCTGTCGGTGCTGGGCGAACGCGGCCCGGCAGTGGCCCGCCGCATGGCCGATGCGCTCGGCCTGGCAGCCCCCGACGCCGCCTGGCATACGCAGCGCGACGAATGGGTGCGGCTCGGCACCGAAATGGCAGTGCTGGCCGGCAGCCTGGGCAAGATCGCCACCGACCTGTCGCTGATGGCGCAAGGCGAGATCGCCGAACTGGCCGAACCGTCGGGCAACGGCCGCGGCGGTTCCTCGGCCATGCCGCACAAGCGCAATCCGGTGTCCTCGTTGATTGCCCTGGCCGCCGCCGCGCGCGCGCCGCACCAGGCGGCGGCGTTGCTGGGAGCGATGGCGCAGCAGCACGAACGCGGCCTGGGCAACTGGCAAGCCGAACTGGCCGAATGGCCGGCATTGTTCCTCGGCGTGCACGGCGCCCTGCGCGCGCTCAACGAAGCGTTCGCCGGGCTGGTGGTGGATGCAGGCCGCATGCTGCGCAACATCGACGCGCTGCAAGGGCTGGTGTTCGCGGAATCGGCCTCGATCCACCTGGCCGGCGCCATCGGCCGCCCCGCCGCGCACGCGCTGCTGGAGAAGCTGACGCGCCAGACGGTCGAACAAGACAAGCATCTGGCCGAGGTGCTGGTCAACGCGGTGGAAGCCGATGGCGGCCTGCGCAAGCAAATCGACATCGCGGCGCTGCGCGCCCTGTTCGATCCTGTGCTGGCGACCCGGCCGGCGCGCCGTCTGGCCGAGCACCAGTTGCGGCAATTACAGACCCAATTCACATCCATCCCGACAACGACCAAGAGACAAGCATGAGCTACGATCCCCTCGATCACGATTTCGAACGCGGCATGCGCAATCGCCGCAGCGTGCTGGGCGACCAATGGGTCGACCGTTCGGTGGCCAACGCCACCAATTTCAACGCCGATTTCCAGAACCTGATCACCCGCTTCGCCTGGAACGAGATCTGGGGCCGCCCCGGCCTGGACCACAAGACCCGCCGCATCATCGTGCTGGCCATCACCATCGCGCTGGGCCGCTGGGAAGAGTTCGAACTGCACGTGCGCGCCGCCCTGACCAGCAAGGAAGGCACCGGCCTGACCCCCGACGAGATGAAGGAAGTGCTGATCCAGTCCGCCATCTATGCCGGCGTGCCGGCCGGCAATACCGCCTTCACCCACGCCCAGCAGATCCTGCGCGAAGTGGGCCAACAGATCGGCTACCAGATCGAGCCGCAACGTCCCGCCGACAGCAGCCATCCCGGCATCGGCAAGGAAGGCCGCACCGCGTCTTCCCCTGCGCTGCACTACAGCGTGCGCGAACCGCGCAACGGCCGCGCGCCGCGCCACACCGTCGTGCTCTCGCACGCCATCGGCGCCGACCTGATGATGTGGGACGGCCTGGCCAACCTGCTGGCGGCCGACTGCCGCGTAATCGCCTACGACCACCGCGGCCATGGCAGTTCGGAAAAAGCGGAGGGCTTGTATTCGATGGCCGATCTGGCCGACGATGCCGCGCGCCTGCTGCGCGAGCTCGATGCCGGCCCAGTGGTCTGGGTCGGCCTGTCGATGGGCGGCATGGCCGGCCAGGAGCTGGCCTTGCGCCACCCCAACCTGGTGCGCGCGCTGGTGCTGGCCAATACCACCTCCGCCTATCCCGACGCCGCGCGCGATGCCTGGCAGCAGCGCATCGCCACGGTGCGCGAACAGGGCATCGAAGCGATTGCCGATGCCGTCATGGGGCGTTACTTCCACGACGCCTTCCGCGCCGGCCATGCCGCCACGGTGGCGCGTTTCCGCGAACGCCTGACCAGCACCGACGCGCTGGGCTACATCGGCTGCTGCAATGCCGTGGGCAGCGTCGACACCACGGCGCGCCTGGGCCAGATCAAGGCGCCCACGCTGGTGATCGCCGGCGAACTGGACCAGGGCACGCCGATTGCGATGGCGCAAACGCTGGTCAATGGCATTGAGGGAGCGCAGCTGGAAATCATCAGCGGCGCTTCGCACATCAGCGCGGTGGAACAGCCGCAGGCGTTTGCCGAACTGGTCACGCGTTTCCTGGCGCAGATCTGAAACGCCCGGCTGCGAGCCCTAATGCCGTTCAGTTAAGCCGTTCGCGCATCTCTTCTCCCGTTCGGACTGCCTGAACGGGTTTCTATTGATTCATAAAAAATGCCGTTCAGTTCTTAACTGAACGGCATCAGGCTGCGAGGCCGGGATTTTTTTGAACGCCGCGCTTGCCGGCCTCAGACGCCCGGGTCCCTGACCTTCTCCACCTTGTCGAACTCGATGTTGTAGAACTCGCCGCCCTTCTGCTCGGCGCGGCGCATATACACCGTCTGCACGATGTCGCGCGTGGCCGCATCGATGCTGACCGGGCCGCGCACGCTGTCCCAGCTCAGGCCCTTCATCGCCGCCAGCAGCTTGTCGCCGTCGGTGTCGCCATTGGTCTTCTTGAGCGCCTCGTACAGCAGGTGCATGCCGTCATAGGCGCCCACCGAATGGAAGTTGGCGCGCATGCCCTTGTTCATCCTGGCGATGCCCTCCACGTATTCCTTATTGGCCGGCGACGGATGCGCGGCCGAATAGTGATGGCTGCTGACCACGTCCTTGGCGGCGACGCCGATGCTGGGCATCAGGTCGTCATCCAGCACGTCGCCGGTACAGATGAGGCGAATGCCGGCGGCTGCCAGGCCGCGTTCGGTGAATTGCTTGAGCACGGCCGCGCCTTCGCCCGATGGCACGAAGACGAACAGGGCTTCCGGCTTGGCATCCTTGACGCGCTGCAGGAAAGGCGCGTAATCGGGATTGCGCAACGGCACGCGCAGGCTTTCCAGCACCTTGCCGCCGGCCTCGCCGAAAGTCTTGGCGAATACCTTCTCGGCATCCAGCCCCGGGCCGTAGTCGCTGACGAAAGTAACCACGTTCTTGATGCAGTTCTTCGCCGCCCAGCCGGCCAGCGGCGCGGTGACCTGGGCCAGCGTGAAACCGGTGCGCACGATGTAGGGCGAACGCTGGGGGATGATGGAAGTCGCGGCCGCGGTGACGATCATCGGCACCTTGGCTTGCGTGGCGATGGGTGCGGTCGACAGCGCCAGCGGCGTCAGGCCGAAGCCCATCAGCACCTGCGCCTTGTCGCGCGCGACCAGCTCCTGCGCCAGGCGCTTGGTGACGTCGGGCGAGACGCCGCCGTCGTCCTTGAGCAGGATCTCGACCTTGCGCCCGGCCACGCTGTCGCCGTACTTCTGCTGGTACAGCTTCACGGCGGCCTCGATCTGGCGGCCGGTGGAAGCGAACGGGCCGGACATCGGCACGATCAGGCCGACCTTCACCGGGTCGGCCGCCAGCGCGGCCAGCGGCGCCGCACCGGCCGCCATGGCGGCGCCGGCCAGCACCAGATGGCGGCGGCGCGAATTGATGGTGTCGTTCATTGCATCTCCTCTCTCGGTTTTTATAAGTTCAGACATCCAGCACAAGCAATGCGCTCTTGGCGCGGGAACAACAAGGGGTGAACTGGTCGTTGGCGGCGCGCTCCTCGTCGGTGAGGTAGAGGTCGCGATGGTCGGGCTGGCCTTCCAGCACGCGCGTGAGGCACGTGCCGCATACGCCCTGTTCGCAGGACACCGGCAACTCGACGCCATGCTCGGCCAGCACTTGGATCACGGTGCGGCCGACGGGGATCGTGAATACCTGCCCGCTGCTGGCCAGCTTGACGTCGAACGCTGTATCGCCCGCGCCGTCGCCGGCCGCGGGCGCCGCGCCAAAATATTCGAGGTGTACGTTGGCGGCCGGCCAGCCAATGGCCTTGGCGGTGTCGACCACGTGCCCGATAAAGCCGGACGGCCCGCAGACATAGATATGCGTATCGGCATCGGGAACCGCGATCAGCGTCGCCAGATCGAGTTTCTGCGCCGGTTCTCCGTCATCGTGGTGATACACCACGCGGCCGGCGAAGGCCGATTGCGCGATGCGCTCGCGAAACGCGGTGCGCCCCGGCGAACGCGTGCAATAGTGCATCTCGAATTCGGCATTGGCGGCAGCCAGCCGCTCGGCCATGCACAGGATGGGCGTGACGCCGATGCCGCCGGCCAGCAGCAGCGTGCGCCGCGCCTGCGCCAGCGGAAAATGGTTGCGCGGTTCGCTGATGGAAATGACGTCGCCCAGCCGCACAGCCTCATGCACCGCCGCCGATCCGCCGCGCGAATTGGGATCGCGCAGCACGCCGATCTGGTAACGGTGGCTTTCGTGCGGGGGGTTGCACAAGGAATACTGGCGCACCAGCCCGCCGGGCAGGTGGACATCGATGTGGGAACCGGCCGTGAACGGCGGCAGCGGCTTGCCGTCGGCCGCCGCCAGCTCCAGGCTGACGATGCCTTCGGCCTCTTCCCGGCGCGCCGTGACCCTGACTTGCAGTTGGCTCATGCCCATTCCCTCAGGCAGCCGGAGCCGACGAGGCTTGCGCCTCCCGGGCCAGCCATTTGTCGAGAACGCGGCGCGACTGCACGCCGCCGGCATCGATGTTCAAGGCCAGCAGGCGACGCTCCGGATGCTTCAGCAGGTTGGCTTGCTGCATCTCCAGCATCTGGCGGTCTTCGCCGAAGATCTTGCCCTGGCCTTCGCGGATGGTGGCGGTCAGTTCCTTGTCTTGCGGACGGAAGTTGCGCGCCATGCCCCAGAAATACCAGTGCGAGGTTTCCGTCTCGGGCGTGATGAAATCGACCACGATGCTCGATGCCTTGTGCTGCGGATCGGCGTGATAGCCGCCCTTGCCGGCGTGCGCCACGCCGACCTCGATCATCACGTGGCTGGGCGGCGAGAAGCGGCAGATCTGCCAGCGGTCCACCGGCACGTCGTCGGCCAGGCCGTTGCCGCGCAAGGCCATGCGCCAGAACGGCGGCGCCATGATGTTTTCCATGAAGCGGCTGGTGACTACCTGCTCGCCCTCGGTCTTGGTGTTGACCGGCGCTTCGTCGATCTCCTTCTGGCCGATGCTGGACGCATGGACATAGGTCTCATGGGTCAGGTCCATCAGGTTGTCGATCATCAGGCGATAGTCGCAATTGATGTGGTAGAGGCCGCCGCCGTAGGCCCACTCCGGGCTCACGGCCCATTCGAAGTGGTGGATCTGCGCCGGATCGGCCAACTCCTTGTCGCCCGTCCAGACCCAGATGAAGCCGTAACGCTCCACCACCGGAAAACTGCGGATGCACGGAAAGCCGCGCACGCGCTGGCCGGGCATGCCGGCCGGCTTGCCGTCGCATCCCATCTCCAGGCCGTGGTATCCGCACACCAGCTGGCCGTCGCGCACGAAGCCCAGCGACAGGGGCGCGCCGCGGTGCGGGCAAAAGTCTTCCACCGCCGCCACTTTGCCTTCGGCGCCGCGGTAGAACACGATCTTCTCGCCGCAGATCTGGCGGCCCAGCGGCTTGCCTTCGATTTCATCGGGAGTACATGCGACGTACCAGGTATTTTTGGGGAACATGTCCTTCTCCTCCGTTAGGTGAATTCCTCAATCGGCGCGGCGGCGATGCCGTGTTCCGGCTCCCGTCCGATGCCTCTTGGCGCCTGGCGCTTGCCGATGCCGGCGCGCCATGCCTGTCTTTCTTGTTCCGCGGGCCATGATTGATCCGGCGCCTGTCGGGTCTCTGCTTTTTGATTTAATATTCAGTACACTGAATGTTTGAAAAAGTATCCGCCAATCCGCGCCGCAAGTAAACTCGGATGGCAAACTTTTTTGTTGCGCAGCGCACCAAAATTGCCGCAGGCACAAGACCGCGCGCTACACTGCGCCGCACCTGAGGCCGACGACTTAACCCGCTCACCAGCGACTTCCACCATGCCCAGAAACAACGCCAAGAAAAGCCCGCCGCAAGCCGAAAGCCAGCTGGTCGACCTGTACGAGCATCCCGGACACTTGCTGCGCCGGGCGCAGCAGATATCGGTCTCGATGTTCCATGACGAAATCGAAGGCGTGGTCACGCCGGTGCAATACGCCATCCTGCGCATGCTCTCCAACCATCCCGGCATCGACCAGGTGACGCTGTCGGGACTGGTGGCGATCGATACCTCGACCGGCGCCACCGTATGCGCGCGGCTGGAAGAAAAAGGCTTGCTGGTGCGCGAAGTGATCCCGCACAACCGGCGCCAGCGCGCGCTGCGCATCACCGTCGCCGGCGAACAATTGCTGGAACAGCTGATACCCGGGCTGCAGCGGCTGCGCAAGCGCATCCTCGAACCGCTCGACGAAGGCGAGAAGGAACAATTCATGTACCTGCTCGACAAGCTGGTGCACCTCAACAACCCGCAAAGCCGCGCGCCGCTGGCCAGGCTCAATGACGGCCAGCACGAAGAAGAATAAGCCGGGCTCAGGCCGAGAACATCTCGGCGATCACGGCGCGCAGCCAGGCATTGCCGCCGTCTTTGTGATACTTGCGGTGCCAATGCTGCCGGAGATCGAAGGAGGGAATCTCGAACGGCGGCTCCACCAGCTTGATGTTGGAGAATTGCGCGAAGGATTCGCCCACCGCGCGCGGCACGGTCGCGATCAGGTCGGATGAGGCGATCAGGAACGGTATCGACATGAAGTGCGGCGTCGACAGTACGATGCGGCGCTGTATCTTCTGGCGTATCAGGAACTGTTCGAACAACTCCTGGCTGCGCCCTTCGGCCTTGATCACCGCATGCCCCATCCGCAGGAACTGATCGATGGTGATCTTGCGCGAACGATGCGGATGGTCGGCGCTGAGCAGGCAGATGAAGTCGTGCGAGAACAAGCGTTGCTGGAAGAAATTGCGGTTCTTCAGGTCGGGGAAATACCCCACCGCCAGATCCACCTCGCCATTTTCCAGCGCCGCCGACAATTCCAGCGGCGACATCGACAGCGACAGGATGGACGCCAACGGCGCATCGCGCCGCAAACGGTCCAGCAATTTCGGCAGGAAGGTCATCTCGCCGATGTCCGACAGCGCGATGGCAAAGCGCCGCGTGGTGCTGGCCGGATTGAAGGTCTCGCTGGCCAGGACGTCGGTATGGAGCCGCTGCATGATGTCGCGCGTGGGGCTGATCAGCGTGAGCGCGCGCGGCGTCGGCTCCATGCCGTGCGCGGTGCGCACGAACAACGGATCGCCCAGCGCCAGCCGCAGCTTGTTGAGCGCCACGCTCACCGCCGGCTGGCTCATGTCAAGCTTGCGCGCCGCGCCGCTGACGCTGCGTTCCTCGAAGATCGCCAGTGCCACCGGCAACAGGTTCAGGTCGAACGATGCCATGCCTCCTCCTTTTTCCGTACGTCTTCGCGGTGCATCCCAGCGATGCCGTCAAGGCCGCAGATTGCCATACCCGGGACAATGGGTAAATTCGAAATTCGAATAAATATTATGCTGAAAATTCTATTTTCAAATAATTTCGCTTCGGTATGATCGATCGCCATCGGGAAGCGCCACCAGAAAAATAATCACCCGCATCGGCACGGCATCCGCAGCCGGCCGCCATGACAATCAGAGAGGAGACACCATGCGACATACCAAGCTTGCAGGGCCAGGCATCGCCTTGCGTTTCACCACCATCTGCGCCGCCGCGCTGAGCGCACTGGCAACGCTGGCCTGGCAGCCCGGCGCCCAGGCCGCCAATGCCCCCGACACCATCCGCATCGGCGTGATCACTTCGCTGACCGGCCCGGCCGCGCAAAGCGGCGAACAGATGAAGGCCGGCGTGGAAACCTGGCTGCGCCTGCATGGCGCCACCGTCGCCGGCAAGAAGCTGGAAGTGCTCTACAAGGACGACACCGGCCCGCAAGCCGACGTCGCCAAGCGGCTGGCCACCGAATTGCTGGGCCGCGAGAATGCCGACATCGTGGCCGGTTTCGTGTTCACGCCCAACGCCATGGCCGCCGCCGCGGTGGCCGACAAGGCGAAGAAGCCGATGGTGGTGATGAACGCCGCCTCTTCCGCCGTCACCACCAAGTCGCCGTACATCACGCGCACCTCGTACACCATCGCGCAGTCGGTCAAGCCGCTGGCCGAGTGGGCCTACAAGACCGGCTCGCGCCGGGTCTTCTCCATCGTTTCCGACTACGCGCCGGGCCTGGATGCCGACGCCTGGTTCGGCAAGACCTTCACCGCCCTGGGCGGCGCCGTGATTTCGTCGGTGCGGGTGCCGCTGAACACGGTCGACTACAGCGCCTACCTCCAGCGCATCAAGGATGAGAAACCCGACGCCATCCATGTGTTCCTGCCCAACGGCCAGCCCATGGTGTCCTTCATCAAGGCCTACAAGGAAAAGGGCCTGGACAAGGCCGGCATCCGCTTCCTTGGCGGCGAAGGCTGGGCCGACGAGGATGTGCTGGGCATGGGCGGCGATGCCATGCTGGGCATCTACACCGCGGGCTTCTATGCCTATTCGCGCCCCGGCGCCGACAACGCCAGGTTCCTCGACGCGTTCGCGCAAACGGTGGGCGGGCGCTTCAAGCCGAACTTCCTGTCGGTCTCGTCCTATGATGCCATGGGCCTGATCGCGGGCGCGCTGGCCAAGACCGGCGGCAAGGCCGATGGCGCCGCCTTCATGGAAGCGGTCAAGGGCTACAGCGCCGCCAGTCCGCGCGGCACCGTCGCCATCGACGCCGCCACGCGCGACATCGTGCAGACCATCTACATCCGCCGCATCGACAAGAAGGACGGCCAATACGTCGCCACCGAGATCGACCGCTACGACGCGGTCAAGGATCCGGCCAAGTAAGCCCGCCAGGAATCAACCAAGCAAGGAGTCCATCATGTTTCCGCTCAATCAATGGTATGTCGCCGGCTTCATCTGGGAATTGCAGGACAAGCCATTGGCCCGCACATTGCTCAACCATCCCGTGGTCATGTTCCGCGGCCCCGACGGCGGCGTGGCCGCGCTCGAAGACCGTTGCTGCCACCGCAGCGTGCCGCTGTCCTGCGGCATGCTCGAAGGCGGCGGCATCCGCTGCGGCTACCACGGCCTGCTGTACGCGCCCAGCGGCCAGTGCATCGAAATCCCGGGCCAACTGAAGATCCCGGGCAAGGCCTGCGTCAAGCCCTACCAGGTCGCGGTACGCAACCAGATCATCTGGATCTGGCTGGGCCAGGACGCCGCTGGCGAACCGCCCGAAATCGCGGCCCACGACAACCCGCACTATCGCTACAAGGGCGGTGCCTTCCACTACCAGGCGCCCTATCAGTTGATCCACGACAACCTGCTCGACCTGAGCCACGTCGGCTACGTGCATACCAGGACCATCGGCGGCAATGCCAAGACGCACATGGAAGCTCCCACCCAGGTCAGCAGCGACGGCCATCACGTGCGCGTGGTGCGCCGGATGCCGGCATCGCAGCCGCCGGCCACCTACAGCGCGGCCTGGCCGTTCAAGGGGCTGATCGACCGCTGGCAGGAAATCGACTTTCACGTCAGCCACCTCAACATCTTCACCGGCGCGGTCGATGCCGGGACGGAATCGCTCGACGATCCGCAACGCGGCGGTTTCCATATGCGCGGCTTCCACGGCATCACGCCGGAGACCGAAACCACCACGCATTACTTCTGGACCATGGCCTGCTCCACCCATCCGGATGCGCCGGACAACCTGGAAACGGTCTACCAGCAAACCGCCGCCACTTTCGAGGAAGACCGCGTGATCATCGAGTCGCAATACCGCAACATGCGCCAGTTCCCCGGCGCGGGCATGATCGATATCCACGTCGACGCCGGCGCCAACCGCGCGCGCCGCATCATCGACGCGCTCAACGCACAGGCGCAGCAAGCCGCCTGAGCTGCCGGCCGGGGCAGCATGCTGCGGCCGCCCTCCCGCTCTCTTCCCATTCACCGCGCCGGCCGCCTCCAGGCGACCTGCGGCCACGCACATCCATGAACGTCATCATCACCTCCATTACCGACGACGGCGCGGGCATCCGCATCTTCGAACTGGCCGGCGCCGGCGGCGCACCGCTGCCGCCTTACGCGCCCGGCGCCCATATCGACGTCACGCTGGGCAATGGCCTGGTGCGCCAATACTCCCTGTGCTGCCGGCAACCCTCGCCCGCCGCCTATCGCATCGTCGTCAAGCGCGAACCGGCTTCGCGCGGCGGCTCGGCCTGGCTGCATGAAACGGCGGCAACCGGCGACATCTTGCAAATCGGCGCGCCGCGCAATGCCTTCGGGCTCGCCACCGGCGCCGGCCCGCACCTGCTGCTGGCCGGCGGCATCGGCATCACGCCGCTGCTGTCCATGGCGCATGCGCTGGCGCGCCGGGGCGAGGATTTCCGCCTGGCTTGCTTCGCCCGCGATGCAGCGTCATTGGCTTTTCGCCACGAATTGCAGGATCCGATATTGAGAGCGCACGTCAGCCTGCATGCAGGACTGGATGCCCCGCAGACCGCCGCCGCCATCGCCGCCCTGCTGTCCGGTTTCGCCAACGCCCAGGTCTATACCTGCGGCCCGGCGCCCTTCATGGCCAGCGTCGCCCAACAGGCGACGGCCCGTTTCGGCGCCGCTCGCTTCCACCAGGAGTCGTTCAACGCGCCGCAGCCGTCGGCCGGCGACGCGCCATTCCTACTGCGGCTCAAAGACGGGCGCGAAATCGCGGTAGCTGCGAATCGCTCGGCCCTGTCCTGTTTGCAGGAAGCCGGCGTGGAGGTGCCCTGCTCCTGCGAGGTCGGCGTATGCGGCACCTGCCAGACCGCCTTGCTGGCGGGACAGGCCGATCACCGGGACAGCTTCTTGAGCGAAGAAGAAAAGGCGTCGGGAAAATGGTTCATGCCCTGCATGTCTCGGGCCAAGTCTGCGGTGCTGGAAATCGATCTGTAGCGCCAGCGATGACAAAGAAAAACGGAGGCCACTGCCTCCGTTTTTCCTTACTGCATGACAGTACGCCTCAAGCCACCGCCACCAACCGGTCGAGCTTCTCGCCGTCGGCCATCAGGCTCTCGCTGTCGGACTCGTGCACGATGCGCCCGCGATCCAGCACGATGGCGCGCTGGGTCAGGGACAGCGCCATGCGCGCATGCTGCTCCACCACGATCACCGACATGCCGTCCTCGCTGACCAGGCGGCGGATCACCTGCAGCAGTTCCTGCACGATGATCGGCGCCAGGCCTTCCATCGGCTCGTCCAGCAGCAGGATGCGCGGGCTCACCATCAGCGCGCGGGCGATCGCCAGCATTTGCTGTTCACCGCCGGAAAGCTGGTTGCCCATGTTGTTGCGGCGTTCCTGCAGGCGCGGGAAGATATCGTAGATCTTCTTCAGGTCCCACTGGCCGCCGCGTGCGACCACGCTCAGGTGTTCCTCCACGCTCAGCGAGGGGAACATGAAGCGCTCCTGCGGCACCCAGCCCAGGCCGGCATGGGCGCGCTTGTGCGTGGGCATGCGCACGATGTCGCCGCCGCGCCAGCGGATGCTGCCGCGATGCAGGCGGGTCAGGCCCATCAGCGTGACCAGCAGGCTGGTCTTGCCGACGCCGTTGCGCCCCAGCAGCGCCAGGCTTTCCCCTTCCCGCATGGAGAAGGACACGTCTTCCAGCACGATCGACTCGCCGTAACCGGCGGTCACCTTGTCGAGCGCCAGCAGCTCACTCATGTTCGGCCTCCCCCAGATAGACTTCCCTGACCCGCTTGTCGGCGGCGATTTCGGCCGGCGTGCCTTCCACCAGCACCTTGCCGCCCACCAGCACGGTGATGCGTTCGGCGAAGCGGAACACCAGCCCCATGTCGTGTTCGATGAAGACCACGGTCACATCGCGCGGCAATTGCGCGATCACCTCGAACAGCTCCTTGCTCTCGGCCGAGGGAATGCCCGCGGCCGGCTCGTCCAGCAGCAGCACCTTGGGCTTGGTGGCCAGCGCCAGCGCGATCTCGACCAGGCGCTGCTTGCCGTAGGCCAGGCTGCGGGTGATGCTGTTGGCTTCGTCCTCCAGCTTGAGAGACGCCAGCAGCGCCATCGCCTCGTCGATCACGTCGCTTTGCTGCGCCACGGTCTGGTGCCACTTGTATTGCATGCCGCGCCGTTCCTGGATCGCCAGCGCCACCGACTCCAGCACGGTGAGGCCGGCGAACAGGGTGTTGATCTGGAAGGTGCGCGTCATGCCGCGCTTGACGCGCTCGTGCTGCGGCAAGGCAGTGATGTCGTCGCCGCCGAACCAGACCTTGCCGCTGCTGGGCGCGAAGCCGCCGGTGAGCAGGTTGATGAAAGTGGTCTTGCCGGCGCCGTTGGGGCCGATCAGCGCATGGCGCGCGCCCGGCGCGAAACTCAGCGACACCTCGCTGTTGGCCACGAAGGCGCCCCAGCGCTTGGTCAGGCCTTCGGTGCGCAGCGTGGTATCCGCGCCTTGCATTGCGCCGCTCATGGCCGGCCTCCCTTGAAGAATTTGTCGCGCAACACCGCCATTGCGCCCAGCAGGCCGCCGCGGGCGAACAGCACGATGACGATCAGCAGCAGGCCGATCCAGAATTGCCAGTAGGCCGGGTTCAGGCCGGACAGGTAATCCTGCGCCAGCATGTAGACCACGGCGCCGACCAGACCGCCGTACAGGCGGCCGGTGCCGCCCAGCACCAGGATGATGAGCAGCTCCGCCGAGCGCGGGAAGCCCAGCACGTCGAGGCCGACAAATTGCGTGGTCTGCGCCAGCAGCGCGCCGGCGATGCCGGCGACCGCAGCGGCGACGGTAAAGATGACCACCAGCCGGCGGTTGACGTCGGCGCCGATGGCGGGCATGCGGCGGCCGCCTTCGCGGATGCCTTTGAGGCCCAGGCCGAACGGCGAATCGACCATGCGGCGCAACAGCACGAACAGGATGAACAGCACCGCAAAACTGTAGACGTAAGCCACCTTGCCGTTGAGGTCGAATTCGAACACGCCGAAGATCTTGTCCATCGCCATGCCCGACAGGCCATCCACGCCGCCGGTGATGAAGGCGGCCTTGTTGGCCGCCTCGAACAGCATCAGGCCGATGCCCAGCGTCACCATCAGGCGCGCCAGGTCGCCGCCGCGCACCACCAGGAAGCTGACCAGGAATCCGGCCACGCCGGCCGTCGCCGCGCCCAGCAGCAGGCCGGTGAGCGGCTCGCCCCAGCCATGCGCGGCCAGCAGGCCGGCGGTGTAGGCGCCCACGCCGAAGAAGGCGGCATGGCCGAGCGAGACAATGCCGGCATAGCCCAGGATCAGGTCCAGCGACAGCGCGAACAGGCCGATGATCATGATCTGGCTGATCAGGATCAGGTAGTCGGGGAACAGGAAGTAGGCGGCCACCGGCAACAGCCAGAAGATGATTTCCAGCGGGGTCCAGCGGCCATTGGGCAGGCGTAGCGAAGACTTCATGGTCGTATCCTGGTGAGTTGCCGCGGGGCTGGCCGCGCCTTCTGGACGCGGTCGGGTGGAAGTGACGGTATTCATCCGCGCCTCCTGATCAGGCCGGCCGGGAACAGGATCAGCAGCACTACCATCAGGCCGTAGATGACGAAGGCGCCGATCTGCGGCACGTAGTATTTGCCGGCCACGTCGAACACGCCCAGGATGATTGCCGCCAGCAGCGGCCCCTTGATGGTGCCGGCGCCGCCCACCGCCACCACCAGCAGGAAGTACACCATGTACTTGACCGGGAAGGACGGGTCCAGCCCCAGCACGTCGATGCCCAGGCCGCCGCCCAGCCCGGCCAGGCCGGAGCCCAGCGCGAAGGTCAGGCTGAATACCCGGCTGACGTTGATGCCCAGGCCGGCCGCGGCCACCTGGTTGTCGACCGAGGCGCGGATCTGCGCGCCGAAGCGGGTGCGTTCGATCAGCAAGCCCAGCGCCGCCGTCACTAGCACCACGATGCAGATCAGGAACACGCGGTAAGCGCCGACGTCCAGCCCGAGCAGGGAGATCTGTCCGCGCAGCCAGTCCGGCAATACCACCGGCTGCTGGGTCGGTCCCCATATCCAGGTGGCGCCGGCCACCGCCATGAAGGTCAGGCCGATGGAAAACAGCACCTGGTCCAGGTGGCTGGACTTGTACAGCCGGCGGTACAGCGAACGCTCCAGCACCAGGCCGACCGCGGCGGCGGCCAGGAATGCCAGCGGCAACGACGCCAGGAACGGCACGCCCATGCGGTTGAGCAACGTCACGCAGACATAGCCGCCCAGCATGGCGAAGGCGCCGTGCGCCAGGTTGATGAAGTTCATCATGCCCATCGTCACCGACAGGCCGACGCTGATCAAAAACAGCAAGCTGCCGTAGGCGATGCCGTCGAACAATACGCCGAAGAGGTTGCCGATCATGGCCGCCCCCTATCCCGGCGCGGCCGTCGTATGCCCGTTACGGGCGTGAAATGACAATGCTTGTGCATGATGCGGCTGCTCTCCTCTTCTGCTCTTGCTCCGCTCTTTTTTACCGGCGGCTTGTGATTGAATGCTTGTTGTATTCTTCGTATTCTTGTGCTTCCTGCCGCAGTCGCCGCCCACGCGCGGCGCCTGCGTCTTGCCTCAGACCCGCTCGATCACCATGGCGATGCCCTGCCCTACGCCGATGCACATGGTGCACAGCGCATAACGGCCGCCGGTGCGCTGCAGCTGGTAGGTTGCGGTCGTCACCAGGCGCGCGCCGCTCATGCCCAGCGGATGGCCCAGCGCGATGGCGCCGCCGTTGGGATTGACGCGCGCGTCGTCGTCGGCCACGCCCAGCTCGCGCAACACCGCCAGGCCTTGCGAGGCGAAAGCTTCGTTCAATTCGATCACGTCCATCTGGTCGATGCCGAGTCCCAGCTGCGCCAGCAGTTTCTTGCTGGCCGGCGCCGGGCCGATGCCCATGATGCGCGGCGCCACGCCGGCGGCGGCCATGCCGAGGATACGCGCCTTCGGTTTCAGGCCGTATTTTTCCACCGCCTCGGCGCTGGCCAGCAGCAAGGCGCAGGCGCCATCGTTCACGCCCGAGGCATTGCCGGCCGTGACCGTGCCGTCGGGACGCACTACGCCCTTGAGCCTGGCCAATGCCTCCATGCTGGTGGCGCGCGGATGCTCGTCCTGCGAGACGGTCACCGGATCGCCCTTCTTCTGCGCAATCACCACCGGCACGATCTCCTGCGCCAGGATACCGTTACTCTGGGCCGCGGCCGCCTTGGCCTGGCTGTTCACGGCGAACTTGTCCTGGTCTGCGCGGTTGACCTTGTAGTCGTCGGCCACGTTCTCCGCCGTCTCCGGCATGGCGTCGACGCCGTACTGTTCTTTCATCAGGCGGTTGACGAAGCGCCAGCCGATGGTGGTGTCGTAGATGGTCGCGCTGCGGGAGAAGGCGCTCTCGGCCTTGCCCATCACGAACGGCGCGCGGGTCATCGACTCCACGCCGCCGGCGATCATCAGTTGCGCCTCCCCCGCCTTGATGGCGCGCGCGGCGGTGCCGACCGCGTCCATGCCCGAACCGCACAGGCGGTTGATGGTGGAGCCGGAAACCTCCTTGGGCAAACCGGCCAGCAGCAGCGACATGCGCGCCACGTTGCGGTTGTCTTCGCCGGCCTGGTTGGCGCAGCCGTAGATCACGTCGTCCACCGCGCGCCAGTCGACCTGCGGGTTGCGCTCCATCAGGGCGCGCAGCGGCACGGCACCGAGGTCGTCGGCGCGCACATCCTTCAAGGCGCCGCCGAAACGGCCGATCGGGGTGCGGATGGCATCGCAGATAAATACGTCTTTCATGGTTTCCTCATGGTTCCGGTGCAATTCCGATGCAACTCAGGCCGCCGGCAGCAGCGGCGCACCGGTCAGTTGTTGCAATTCGGCGAAGGACAGGCCCTCGACGATCTCGCGCACCTGCAATCCCCGCGGCGTGACGTCGATCACGGCCAGGTCGGTATAGATGCGGTTGACGCAGCCGATGCCAGTCAGCGGATAGGCGCATTTTTCGACGATCTTGCTTTCGCCGCCCTTGGTCTGGTGCTCCATCATCACGAACACCTGCTTGGCGCCGATGGCCAGGTCCATCGCTCCGCCCACGGCGGGAATGGCGTCCGGCGCGCCGGTGTGCCAGTTGGCCAGGTCGCCGCCGGCCGACACCTGGAACGCGCCCAGCACGCAAATGTCGAGGTGGCCGCCGCGCATCATCGCAAACGAGTCGCCGTGATGGAAGTAGGCGCCGCCGGTGAGCAGCGTGACCGGCTGCTTGCCGGCATTGATCAGGTCTTCATCCTCCTGGCCCGGCGCCGGCGCCGGGCCCATGCCGAGCAGGCCGTTTTCGCTGTGCAGGAAGATTTCCTTGTCGGCCGGCAGGTAATTGGCGACCTTGGTCGGCAGGCCGATGCCGAGGTTCACATAGGCGCCCTCTGGAATGTCCTGCGCCACGCGCGCGGCGATCTGGTCACGGGAAAAACGGTTCATTGCTGCACCTCCTTGGTTTGCACGATCCGCTGCACGAAGATGCCCGGCGTGACGATGACTTCCGGATCGATCTGCCCCAGTTCCACCACTTCGCTGACCTGGGCGATGGTGCACTTGGCGGCCATGGCCATGACAGGACCGAAGTTGCGCGCGGTCTTGCGGTACACCAGGTTGCCCCAGCGGTCGCCGCGCAGCGCCTTGATCAGGGCGAAATCGGCGTGGATCGGCGACTCCAGCACGTAATGGCGGCCGTCGATGAGTCGCGTTTCCTTGCCTTCGGCCAGCATGGTGCCATAGCCGGTCGGGCTGAAGAAGCCGCCGATGCCGGCGCCGGCGGCGCGGATGCGCTCGGCCAGGTTGCCCTGGGGCGTGAGCTCCAGCTCGATCTCGCCGGCGCGGTAGAGCGCGTCGAATACATGGGAGTCGGCTTGGCGCGGGAAGGAACAGATGATCTTCTTCACCCGCCTGGACTTGAGCAACGCGGCCAGGCCGGTATCGCCATTGCCGGCATTGTTGTTGACGATGGTGAGGTCGCGCGCCCCCTGGGCGATCAGCGCGTCGATCAGTGCGGCCGGCATGCCGGCATTGCCGAATCCCCCGATCATGATGGTGGCGCCGTCGTGGATATCGGCCACCGCCTGCTCCAAAGACTCAAAAGTTTTATCGATCACGTTGCACTCTCTTTTGTTGTCGCCGCTCGGGCGGCTTATGCATGAATCCGATGCCCCAGCCGCCTGCATGGCGCGCTCGGGTATTGCCTCCGATGATTTTTCTTATCGTTCCAAGGCTTTTTTCTCGCCCAATAATGTTCGATAAACGAACTAATGTTTGTTTTTCGCACAAAAAGAGTTTAGCGATCCGGCCCGATCGCCGTCAAGAAAAACCATCCGGATGTGTTCGTTTGCCGCACATGCGTTTAGAATCAATACGCAGCCGATACCGAACCGCCAACATCCGACCGTTACCGCAGACCGATCGAATATGCCTACCACCCCAGCTCCGAAAGCGCGCAAGTCCACTCCCGGAAACGCCGGCAAGACCAAGGCCAAGCAACAGGAAGCCGAACAGGAACGCGAGCTGACCATCGCCGAGGAAATCGACGCCCTCACCGACCCCAGTTTCATGACTTCGCTGGCGCGCGGACTGGCGGTGATCCGCGCCTTCAGCGATTCGCGCCGCAGCCTGACCATCGCCCAGATCAGCCAGAAGACCGGCATCCCGCGCGCGGCCGTGCGGCGCTGCCTGCATACGCTCAAGCAGCTGGGGTACGCCGATTCCGAGGTCAACAACTTTTCGCTGCGCCCGAAGATCCTGACGCTGGGTTACTCCTACCTGTCCTCCACGCCGTTGACGATTTCCGCCCAGCCCTACCTGAACAACATCAGCCGCACGCTGGGCGAATCCTGCTCGCTGGCCGTGCTGGACGACAACGAAGTGCTGTACGTGGCGCGCTCGGCCGCTTCGCGCGTGATGTCGGTGGCGCTCAACACCGGCAGCCGCCTGCCGGCCTACTGCACCTCGCTGGGCCGCGTGATGCTGTCCCATCTTCCGGATGACCAGCTGAAAGCCTATTTCGAGAAAGTGAAGCTGCGCGCCCTGACCGACAAGACCGTGGTCTCGCAAAAGCGCCTGCGCGAGATCCTGGCCCGCGTGCGCGAAGCCGGCTACGCCGTCATCGATGAGGAACTGGAAGTGGGCCTGCGCTCCATCGCGGTGCCGGTACGCGGCGCTTCCGGCAACGTGCTGGCCGCGCTCAACGTCGGCGCGCAAGCCGCGCGCGTGTCGCAGCGCCAGATGGAAGAAGAGATCCTGCCGGTGCTGCTGCGCGGCGCGCAAGAGCTGTCGGTGCTGCTGCCCTGAACGCCATCGGCTTCTTTTCCGCCCGGACGGCGACGCGCCGCTGGATGCTTCCCGAAAAAACGGCCCGGACATCCTGCTGGATGGCCGGGCCGAAGGCGAAGACGGAAACCGCCTTCGCCATTTTCCTCAAGACTTTCCCACTGCCGCTCAGAAGGTGTGGCGAATACCCGTCATCACGCCGACCTGGTTCTTGCCGGCGCCGATCGTGCCGCCCGCATCGATGGCGACAGCCGATGTGCCGCCGTTGGTGATGCGGCCTACCGATGTGTAGAGCGCGGTACGCTTGGACAGGTTGTAGGTCAGGCGCGCCACCAGCAAGTTCACGTCGTTGGGGCTGCTCTTGACATCCAGGCGCGAGATCTGCGCATCCAGCACCAATGCCGTCGAGATCGGATAGCTCACGCCCAGGTAGTACAGGTCGGAGTCGGTATTGACATTGGCCGCCGCGCGGGTGCGACGGTCGATCACACCGGCGCCGATCTTGGTGTCGCCCAGCATGAAGTAGCCGTTGACGGTGATGCGCTGGTCCGAATTGCTGCTGCTGCTCAGCCCGCCCGATGCACCGGTATTGCCGTACAGGATGTCATAGGAAGTCGTGACGCCGAAACCCTTGCCGTCATAACCCAGCATACCGGTAACCTGGCGGCAGGCCTTGCTGTTGCCGGCCACTTCGCCGGGGCAGTTGGTCGCCGCCGGGCCGCCTGTGCCCGAGGTGTCGCGGCCGAAGCTGTAGGTCGCGCCCAGGGTGAAGCCGCTGAACGTGCCCAGATAGCCGATCGCATTGTCGCTGCGCGCATTGGGCAGATAAGCGTCGATGCTGCCGATGGCGAAGATGTTGGGCCCCATCACGTCGGTCTTCAGTCCGGACAGGTAAGTCATGTTGACCTGGCGGCCCAACATGATCTGGCCCCAGTCGCCCTTCAAGCCGACGTAGGACTGGCGGCCGAACAGGCGATTGCCCTGCCCCATCGCGCCGGTATCAGGCGCGAATCCCGACTCCAGCACGAACATCGCCTGCAAGCCGCCGCCGAGATCTTCCGTCCCCTTGAAGCCGATGCGCGAAGGGAACGAGCCCGTCAGCGAAGGCATCTTGAAGTTGGAATTTCCCGCGGCATTGGCGTTGGTGGTGTACATCACGCCGGTGTCAATGATGCCGTAGATGGTGACCGAACTCTGGGCCATTGCCGATCCCGCGCACATTGCGCCGGCCAGTGCGACTGCGCCGCATACCTTTTTTCTTTTCATTGCTGTCTCCTCCTGTTGTTGTATGAACGATTGTTGTTGGCCGGCCTGCTGCCGGCTGCCGCGCCATGATCCGGCGCGTGCCGGCGATTCGCTGCTCGCCGTCCGCTTTCCCTGCCTTGTTGCGAATACCTTGGTCTTTATTTGCGATGTTTCGATACCTAGCCCTGCGAACCGCACCTTGCGCTGGCATGGGCAGCCCTTGCCGCGGAATGCGTGCCGTCGGCTTGCTGCTGATACTGCATGCGATGCGTTACGCGCACCGCATCAAGTCATGTCATGTCAATGGCACCGATCGATGCCTGAGGAAGAACCGTCTCCGCCCTTCTGTTTTTGCTGTTTTATTTGATGTGCGATTATCGAACAATATGTTGTTAACCGAACACTCGTTGAGATACTATTGTCCTCGCCGGAGCTTGTCAACAAAACGCGAACCGGAAAAAAAGACGGCGCGTCGCCTTCAAGCAACAGCAAACGTCCGCGATGCGACAATGGCGGGCGCGACAGAAGCGTTTTCCCATCGACGAAATACGCGTAACCAGGAGACAAAAAATGACGTTCAAGAAAACCGCTTTGCTGGCGCTGCTGGCAGGGGCAAATTTCATCGCGGCCGCGCACGCACAGGCCGAAGACACCATCAAGGTCGGCCTGGTCGCCGCTTTCTCCGGTCCCTTCGCCGACTACGGCAAGCAGATGGAAGGCGGCATCAAGGCCTACATGGCGCAGCACGGCGATCAAGTCGCCGGCAAGAAGATACAGATCATCATCAAGGACACCACCGGGCCTGCGCCGGAAATCGCCAAGCGCCTGGCGCAGGAACTGGTGGTGCGCGACAAGGTCGACTTCCTGGCCGGCTTCGGCCTCACCCCGGAAGCGCTGGCCGTGGCGCCGATCGCCGAACAGGCCAAGAAACCGATGATCGTCATGAATGCCGCGACCTCGGTGATCACCACCAAGTCCAACTACATCGCGCGCTTCTCGATGACGCTGCCGCAGGTCTCCGGCCCCATGGCGACCTGGGCGCTGAAGAACGGCATCAGGCGCGTGGTCACGCTGGTGGCCGACTACGGCCCCGGCATCGATGCCGAGACCGCCTTCAAGACCAACCTGCTGGGCGGCGGCGGCCAGGTGCTCGAATCGATACGGGTGCCGCTGCGCAATCCCGAGTTCGCCCCCTACATCCAGCGCATCAAGGATGCCAAGCCCGAAGCGGTCTTCATCTTCGTGCCGGCCGGCGAGCAGAGCATCGCCTTCATGAAGGGTTATCGCGAGCGCGGCCTGGCCGAAGCCGGCATCAAGGTCATCGCCACCGGCGACCTCACCGATGACCATGTGATGCCGGCCATGGGCGACGCCACGCTGGGCGTGATCACCACCTTCCACTATTCGGCCGCGCACGATTCGCCGGAGAACAAGGCATTCCTGAAGAGCTTCGCCGCCGCCAATCCGGGCGCCGGACGCCCGAACTTCATGGCGGTGGCCGCATATGACGGCATGGCTGCGATCTACGATGTTTCCAAAAAGCTCAACGGCAAGATCGACGGCGACAAGGCCATGGCGATCCTCAAGAACATGAAGTTCACCAGCCCGCGCGGCCCCATCGCCATCGACCCGGCCACGCGCGACATCGTGCAGACGGTGTATGTGCGCAAGGTGGAGAAGATCGGCAACGAAGCCTACAACGTCGAGTTCGACAAGTTCGAGAACGTCAAGGACAGCGGCAAGTAAATTCCCGTCCGAGGCAACCATGAAACGCCGGTGTGCATTGCACACCGGCGTTTTTTCTTGCCTTCGCCGCATGGCGCGGCGGCTGCGCGGCGCCGCCCCGCAAAACAAGCCGCCCGGCCTTCGCAACGCACCATTCCGATGCATCGCCTGGCATCGACAGCTTGTTCGGTTACCGCCCTCTTTTATGAATATCGAACAAATTTGCATCGGCATGGCACTTGCGTTTACTCCCCACATATTTATACTAAATAACAGTTCTAATTTATAACTAAATTCAAAAACCGACAACGGCAAGATGAGCGAAAGCATGAGCATCCACAACAGCGAACTCCTGGAAATCCACCACCGCGGCGCCATCGCCGAAATCGCCATCAACCGCGAAACCAAGCGCAACGCGCTCAGCGATCCGCTGGTGCGCGCCATCCGCGATTGTTTCGAAACCCTGCCCGAAGGCGTCAAGGCGGCCATCATCTACGGCAAGGGAGAACACTTCTGCGCCGGCCTCGACCTCGCGGAATTGCGCGAGCGCGGCACGCCGGAATCGATGCACCATTCGCGCATGTGGCATGCCGCCTTCGAGCAGGTCCAGTTCGGCCGCGTGCCGGTGATCGCGGTGCTGCATGGCGCGGTGATCGGCGGCGGCCTGGAATTGGCGGCGGCGGCGCATATTCGCGTGGCCGAAGAGAGCGCATTCTATGGATTGCCGGAAGGCCAGCGCGGACTGTTCGTGGGCGGCGGCGGCTCGGTGCGCATCTCGCGCCTGATCGGCGTGGCGCGCATGTCCGACATGATGCTGACCGGGCGCGTGCTGTCGGCCGAGGAAGGCCACCAGGCCGGCATCTCGCAATACGCCACCGCCACCGGGAAAGGCCTGGACAAGGCGCGCGAACTGGCCGAACGCATCGCCGGCAACGCGCCGATGACCAACTACGGCGTCATGCATGTGCTGCCGCGCATCCATGACCAGTCGATCCAGGACGGCCTGATGACCGAGTCGCTGATGGCCGCGGTGGCCGGCAGCGATCCGGATACCAAGCGGCGCCTGGCGGCGTTCCTCGACCACAAGCAGAACAAGGTCAAGCCGGCATAATCACGCGTCAGTAATACAGCAGCACATAACAATAGATACGACCGCGCGGCAATGACCGTGCGTATCACATAAACAGAGACATGTATGAACACTCCACCTCGCTATCGCAGCGTCAGGTTCGGCATCGGCGGCGTCGACGTCTTTCCCGCCGCTGACGGCCAGACCATCGTCAAGACCCGCCAACCGCTGCAGGATTACCCCCGGCGGCTGACCGACAAACTGCTTCACTGGGCCGCGCTCGATCCCGAGCGCACCTTCATGGCGCGCCGAGAGGCCGCCGGCGGCTGGCGCCGCATCAGCTATGGGCAAGCGCTGCAAAGCGCCAGGCGCATCGGCCAGGCGCTGCTGCAGCGCGGCCTGTCGGCCGAGCGGCCGTTGCTGATCCTGTCGGAGAACGACCTGGAACACGCCATGCTGGCGCTGGGGTGCCATTACGCCGGCGTGCCTTACGCGCCGGTGTCGTCGGCTTATTCGCTGCTGTCGAAGGATTACGCCAAGCTGCGCCATGCGGTGCAACTGCTCACGCCCGGCCTGATCTTCGCCGCGCATGGCGAGAAGTTCGCCGCCGCCGTCGCCGCGGTGGCGCCCGATATCGAATTCGTGGTGACCGAAGCGCCGCCCGCCGGTCGCGCCTGCACCCTGTTTTCCGAACTGGAAGCCACCGCCGCCGGCGAGGAAGTCGAACGCGCCCACGCCGCCACCGGCCCGGACACCATCGCCAAATTCCTGTTCACCTCGGGCTCGACCAGGATGCCCAAGGCGGTGATCAACACCCAGCGCATGATCTGCAGCAACCTGCAGATGATCGCCCAGACCTTCCCCTTCCTGACCGAAGAGCCGCCGGTGCTGGTCGACTGGCTGCCGTGGAACCACACCTTCGGCAGCAACCACAACGTCGGCATCGTGCTCTACAACGGCGGCACCATGTACATCGACGAAGGCAAGCCGACGCCGCAAGGCCTGGCCGTGACGCTGAACAACTTGCGCGAGATCGCGCCCACGGTCTATTTCAACGTCCCGGTCGGCTGGGAAGGCCTGGCCCATGCGCTGGAAAAGGATGAAGCGCTGCGCAAGACCTTCTACAGCCGCCTGCGCATGCAGTTCTACGCCGGCGCCGCGCTGGCCCAGCCGGTGTGGGACAAGCTGCACGCCACCGCCGAGGCGGCCTGCGGCGAACGCATCGTGATGTCGTGCGGACTGGGCATGACCGAGACCGCGCCCTCGGCGCTGTTCGTGGTCGACGAGCAGGTGCGCGCGGGGCAGATCGGAATTCCTACGCCGGGCATGGAAATCAAGCTGGTGCCCGACGGCGACAAGCTGGAGATCCGCTATCGCGGCCCCAACGTGACGCCGGGTTACTGGCGGGCGCCGGAACAGACCGCCGAGTCCTTCGACGACGAGGGCTTCTTCCGCTCCGGCGACGCGGTGCGCTGGCTGGACCCGGAACATCACGACCGCGGCTTCATGTTCGACGGCCGCGTGGCGGAAGACTTCAAGCTCTATACCGGCACCTGGGTCAGCGTCGGGCCGCTGCGCGCGCTGATCGCGCATGAAGGCGCGCCCTACCTGCAGGACGCCGTCATCACCGGCCAGGATCGCCACGAGGTCGGCATGCTGATCGTGCCCAACATCGAGCGCTGCCGCCAGCTTGCGCGGCTGCCCGCCGATGCCTCGCGCGCCGAGGTGGTCGCTGCGGCGCCGGTGCGCGCGTTCTTCCAGGAAATGCTGGAACGCCTGCAGCAGCACGCCACCGGCAGTTCCAACCGCGTCGTGCGCGCGCTGCTGCTGGTCGATCCGCCGTCCTTCGACAAGGGCGAAATCACCGACAAGGGCTCGATCAACCAGCGCGCCGTGCTGACGCACCGGGCAGCCCTGGTCGACACCCTGTACCAGGGCAGCGACGCGGCCGTATTGACGGTGCGCGCGCCTGCCGCCGCCACTCATTAAGGACTGACAGGACATGGCACAACACGCTTTCTATTCCAGTTTCAACGATGTGTGGATGGCCGGCGGCGTACGCACGCCCATGGTCGATTACTGCACCGCCTTCAGCCAGCTCTCGCCCACCGACATGGGCATCAAGGTGGCGCGCGAAGTGCTGGCGCGCACCGGCATCCCGGCCGCCGACATCGGTTCGGTCATCGCCGGCAACATGGCGCCGGGCGATGCCTACCAGTACATACTGCCGCGCCACATCGGCCTGTATGCCGGCGTGCCGCTGACGGTGCCGGCGATCATGGTCCAGCGCATCTGCGGCACCGGGTTCGAACTGATCCGCCAGGCCGGCGACCAGATCGAGCGCGGCTATACCGAGACCGCGCTGGTGGTGGGCAGCGAATCGATGACGCGCAACCCGATCGCCTCCTTCTCGCACCGCACCGGCTTCAAGCTCGGCGCGCCGGTGGATTTCCAGGACTACATGTGGGAAGCGCTGGTCGATCCCGCCCCCGGCATCACCATGCCGCAGACCGCCGAGAACCTGGCCAAGAAATACGGCATCGCGCGCGCCGCGGTCGACGAATACGCTGCGCTGTCGTTCGAGCGCGCGCTGCGCGCCCGGGAGGACGGTTTCCACGCCGGCGAGATCGTCGCGGTCGGCAACGAGACCTTCCGCCTGGACGGCTATCACGACCGCCACATCAAACTGCAAGGCAAGGTCGAGCAGGTCGCGCAGGATACCCACCCGCGTCCGTCGCCGCTGGAAGTATTGGCCAGGCTGCGCACGCTGTACCCGGACGGCGTGCAGACCGGCGGCAACAGCTCGGCGCTGGTCGATGCCGCCGCCGCCACGGTGGTGGCCTCGGGCGATTACCTGCGTCGCAACGATTGCGCGCCGCTGGCGCGCGTGGCCGCCGCCGCCGTGGTCGGCGTGCCGCCGGAAATCATGGGCATCGGCCCGGCGCCGGCGATCCGCCTGCTGCTGGAACGCAGCGGCCTGACGCTGGACGATATCGGCTGCTTCGAAATCAACGAAGCGCAGGGGGCGCAGATCGTGGCCGTGGAACGCGAGCTGGGCCTGGACCGGAGCAAGCTCAACGTCAACGGCGGCGCCATCGCGCTGGGCCATCCGCTGGCCGCCACCGGCGTGCGCCTGTCGATCACCGCGGCGCGCGAGATGCGCCGCCGCGGCGCGCGCTACAGCGTGGCTTCGGCCTGCATCGGCGGCGGCCAGGGCATCGCGCTGCTGCTGGAAAACCCTTCCGCCTCCCATTGAACCGACAAGGAAAGCAAACATGCAATTGCAAGGACAAGCCGCGCTGGTGACCGGCGGCGCATCAGGACTGGGGGCCGAGACCGTACGCCAGCTGGCGCGCGCCGGCGCCCGCGTCTCGATTCTCGATGTCAATGCCGAAGCCGCCCAGGCGCTGGCGGCCGAACTGGGTTGCCATGCCGCGCGCTGCGACATCACCGACAGCGCTTCGGTCGAAGCGGCGCTGGATGCCGCGCAGGCAGCCAACGGCGCGCCGCGCATCCTGGTCAACTGCGCCGGCATCGGCGGCGCCAAGCGGATGGTCGGCAAGGATGGCAGCCCGATGCCGCTGGAGGACTTCAGCCGCATCGTCAACGTCAACCTGATCGGCACGTTCAACATGATCCGCCTGGCCGCCGCGCGCATGGCCGCCGCCAGTCCATTGGAAGACGGCGAACGCGGCGTGATAATTGCCACCGCCTCGGTGGCCGCCTATGACGGCCAGGTGGGCCAGGCCGGCTATGCCGCCTCCAAGGGCGGCATCACCTCGATGACGCTGCCGCTGGCGCGCGACCTGGCGCAATACGGCATCCGCGTGGCGACCATCGCGCCGGGGCTGTTCCTCACGCCGCTGCTCTACAAGCTGCCGGAAGAGGTGCAGCAGTCGCTGGCGGCGTCCATTCCCTTCCCTAAGCGCCTGGGCAAGGCGGGAGAGTTCGCGCAACTGGCGCTGCACATCGCCGGCAACCTGTCGCTCAACGGCGAGGTGATCCGCCTCGACGGCGCATTGCGCCTGGCGCCGCGTTAAAGGGAAGCACGCCATGAGCAAAACCGTCATCTATCCCATCAATGTCGAATTCGGCGACTGCGATCCGGCCGGCATCGTGTTCTTCCCCAATTTCTTCCGCTGGTACGACGCCGCCTCGCGCAACTTCTTCCACCAGTGCGGCGTGCCGCCCTGGCGCGAGACGGAAAAGACGCGCGGCATCATCGGCACGCCGGTGGTCGACATCAGTTCGCGCTTCGTGCGGCCGGCCACTTATGGCGACCGGGTGGAAGTGCACTCGGCCATCGTCGAGTGGAACGACAAGACCTTCGTCATGCGGCACGAACTCAAGCGCGATGGCGAACTGCTGGCCGAAGGGCGCGACACCCGGGTATTCGCCATCCGGCATCCGGACGATCCCGGCCGCATCAAGGCCATCGCCATCCCGGCCGACATCCGGGCAATGTGCAGCTGACAGGAGGCCGTTTCGACATGCCGGAATACCGTTCGGACTGAATAGCGGCCTCGCCGCGTATCGAAGGCGCACTGTCCGAGCGCCTTCGGGATGGCCCCCAGGGGCCTGCGCAGTCCGGACGGAAAGATGTAGAGGACAAATCTGAACAACACACCACAAAATACAAGGAGACGAAAATGAGGGTAAAACAGATATTCAAGGCCAGCCTGCTGGCGTCGATGCTGGCTTGCGCGGGCGCGGCCCATGCCGAACTGACCATCGGCGTGATCATGTCTCTGACCGGCCCCGGTTCGGGCCTGGGCATTCCCGCCAAGAACGGCTTCGCGCTGTGGCCCGACAGCATCGGCGGCGAGAAGGTCAAGCTGGTGGTGCTGGACGACGCCACCGACCCGACCCAGGCCAGCAAGAACGCGCGCCGCCTGGTGGCCGAGGACAAGGTCGACCTGATCATCGGCTCGGCGGCGGTGCCGCCGACGCTGGCCATCGCCGACGTGGCGCTGGAAACCCAGACGGTGCAACTGGCCATCTCCCCCATCGAAACCCCTGAAGGCAAGGATGCCTGGACCTTCCGCCTGCCGCAATCGACCGCGGTCATGGCCGGCGGCGTGGTGGACCAGATGAAAAAGCAAGGCGTGAAAACCATCGGCTTCCTCGGCTACTCCGACTCCTACGGCGAAAACTGGCTCAAGGAAGTGCAGCGCCTGGCGCCGGCCGCCGGCATCAAGGTCGGCACGGTGGAGCGCTTCTCGCGCGCCGACACCAGCGTCACCGCGCAAGCCTTGCGGGTGGTCAGCGCCAACCCCGACGCGGTGCTGGTGGTGGCGTCCGGCAGCGGCGCGGCAATGCCGCACAAGGCCCTGGTCGAACGCGGCTACAAGGGCAAGATCTACCAGACCCACAGCGCCGCCTCGCGCGACCTGATCCGCCTGGGCGGCAAGGATGTCGAGGGTTCCTTCGTGGTATCGGGCCCGGCGGTGGTGCCGGAAGCGCTGCCTGACAGCAACCCGTCGAAGAAGCTGGCCACCGATTTCGTCACGCGCTATGAAAAGCAGTACGGCGCCGGCACCCGCAACCTGTTCGCGGCCCACATCTACGATGCCCAGCTGGTGTTGCAGAAGGTGGTGCCGGAAGCGCTGAAGAAAGCCAAACCCGGCACGCCCGCCTTCCGCGCGGCGCTCAAGGATGCCCTGGAGAACTCCGGCAATATCCAGATCTCGCAAGGCACCCTGCACTACACCGCCAAGGATCACTTCGGCCTGGGCGACGATGCGCGCATCATGCTGACCATCCAGAACGGCAACTGGAAGGCCGCCAATCCCTGACGGCGCTCTTCCTCAAACGCAGCGGCGCGGCCCATATGCAAGTCCATGGCCGCGCCGCCCTTGTTCCTGATTCTTCCATTTTCCACACATGGACTCATCCATCGCCGCCATCCTGCTGCTGGACGGCCTGACCAACGGCATCGTCTACGGGCTGATCGCCATCGCCCTGGTGCTGGTGTTTACGGTCACTCGCATCCTCTTCATTCCGCAAGGCGAATTCGTCGCCTTCGGCGCGCTCACGCTGGCCATGCTGCAGCAGGGCCAGCGTCCCGGCCCGCTGTGGCTGCTGCTGATCCTGGCATGTTGCGCGGCCGCGATGCAAACCACGGCGCTGCTGCGCGCCGGCCAGGCCGCGCGCCTGCCGCGCGTCCTGGCCAATACGCTGGGCCTGCCGCTGGCCATCGCCGCGCTGGTCTGGTGGGCCGCGCCGCAGCAGTTTCCGCTGCCGGTGCAAGTGGCGCTGACGCTGCTGCTCATCACCGCGCTGGGACCGCTGTTGTATCAAGTGGTATTCGAATCGATGGCCGATGCCAGCGTGCTGCAACTGCTGATCGTCTCGGTCGGCATCCATCTGGCCATGACCGGGCTGGGGCTGGTGTTCTTCGGCGCCGAAGGGTTCCGCACGCCGGCATTCTGGGATGAGCGCTGGAACATCGGGGCGCTGACCCTGAGCGCGCAGACGCTGGTGGTGGTCGGCGCGGCCTGCGCCCTGCTGCTGGCGTTGTGGCTGTTCTCCGGCTACACCCTGTACGGCAAGGCCTTGCGCGCGACCGCGGTCAACCGCCTGGGCGCGCGCCTGATGGGAATTTCCACGACGCTGGCCGGCAAGCTCTCCTTTGCCGTGGCGGCGTTTATCGGTGCTCTGTCGGGCGTGTTGATTGGCCCGATGAGCACCATTTTTTATGACTCGGGCTTCCTGATCGGCCTCAAAGGCTTCGTCGCCGCCACCATCGGCGCACTGGCCAGCTTCCCGCTGGCCGCCGGAGGGGCGCTGCTGGTGGGCCTGCTGGAATCGTTCAGTTCGTTCTGGGCCAGCGATTACAAGGAGGTGATCGTCTTCATGGCCCTGCTGCCGATATTGCTGTGGCGCTCGCTGGTCACGCCGGCGCATGACGAGGACGAGGAATGAAAACCATGACGACGCGACGCATTCCCCATCTGGCGCTGCTGGCGCTGCTGGTACTCTTCCCGCTGCTGCCCACGCCGCAGTTCTGGATCATCCAGGCCAACTACATCGGCCTGTATGCGCTGGTGGCCATCGGCCTGGTGCTGCTGACCGGCATCGGCGGCATGACCTCGTTCGGCCAGGCCGCCTTCGTCGGGCTGGGCGCCTACACCACGTCTTACCTGAGCACCGCGCACGGCATCTCGCCCTGGCTGACGCTGCCGCTGGGCCTGCTGCTGACCGGCGCCTCGGCCTATGTGCTGGGACGCATCACGCTGCGCATGTCGGGCCACTACCTGCCGCTGGCGACCATCGCCTGGGGCATCAGCCTGTACTTCCTATTCGGCAAGGTCGAATGGCTGGGCAAGTACGACGGCATCGCCGGCATCCCGCCGCTGCATTTGCCGGGCATCGACCTGACGCAGGATCGCCATCTTTATTACCTGATCTGGGCCATCGTGCTGGGCGCCGCCTGGCTGTCGCTGAACCTGCTCGATTCGCGCGCCGGCCGCGCCATCCGCGCGCTCAAGGGCGGCCGCTCGATGGCCGAGGCGATGGGCGTGGATACCGGCCGCTACAAGATCCTGATCTTCGTGCTGGCGGCGTTGCTGGCTTCGGTGTCGGGCTGGCTGTTCGCGCACATGCAGCGCACCGTCAACCCGTCGCCGTTCAGCCTGGCGATGGGCATCGAATACCTGTTCATCGTGGTGGTCGGCGGCATCGCGCATATCTGGGGCGCGCTGCTGGGCGCCGGCGTGCTCAAGCTGCTGGCCGACCAGTTGCAGGTGCTGCTGCCGGCGCTGCTGGGCGGCGAAGGCAGCTATGAAAGCATCGTCTTCGGCCTGATCCTGATCCTGCTGCTCAAGTATGCGCGCGGCGGCCTGTGGCCCTGGCTGCGGGCGCTGTGGACGCGCGTCCTTCCGCCGGCGCCGCGGCCATTGCTGCAGCCGGGCGCGCAGGCCATGTCGAAGCGCCAGGCGCCGGCGCGCGGCGCGGCGCTGCTGCAGGTGGAGCGGATCGCCAAGCGCTTCGGCGGACTGGTGGCGGTCAATGAGGTGTCCTTCAATGTGAAAGCCGGCGAGATCGTCGGCCTAATCGGCCCCAACGGCGCCGGCAAGTCGACCACCTTCAACCTGGTCACCGGCCTGCTGCATGCCAGCGGCGGACGCGTCAGCTTCAACGGTCGCGACATCGCCGGCCTGCAGGCGCGCACCATCGCCAGCCTGGGCATCGCCCGCACCTTCCAGCACGTGCGCCTGCTGCCGGGCATGTCGGTGCTGGAGAATGTGGCGCTGGGCGCGCACCTGCGCAGCCGCCAGGGTTTCCTGCGCAATACCGTCAACGCCATGCTGCACCTGGAGCGCCGCGAAGAACAAGCGCTGCTGGAAGAGGCCGCGCGCGCGCTGCATCGTGTCGGCCTGCAACACCTGATGCATGAGCAGGCCGGCAACCTGGCACTGGGCCAGCAGCGCATCCTGGAAATCGCCCGCGCGCTGTGCTGCGATCCGCTGCTGCTGCTGCTGGACGAACCCGCCGCCGGCCTGCGCCACCTGGAAAAGCAGGCGCTGGCCAAGGTGCTGCAGGAGCTACGCGCCGACGGCATGAGCATCCTGCTGGTGGAACATGACATGGAATTCGTCATGCAATTGACCGACCATATCGTGGTGATGGAATTCGGCGCCAAGATCGCCGAAGGCACGCCGCAGGAAATCCAGCGGCATCCCGCCGTGATCGAAGCCTACCTGGGTGGAATCGAATGAGCGAAACCTTATTGGAAGTGACGCAGCTGCGCGCCAGCTACGGCAAGGTGCCGGCCTTGCACGACATCAATCTCAGGCTGGAGCGCGGCAGCATCGCCACCGTGATCGGCCCCAACGGCGCCGGCAAGTCCACCCTGCTCAACGCCATCATGGGCGTGCTGCCGGCCCGGGGGACGATCCGCTACCGCGGCCGCGCCATCGAGCGCTGCAGCCTGGAACAGCGCGTGCTGGAAGGCATCGCCCTGGTGCCTGAGCGGCGCGAACTGTTCTCCACCATGAGCGTGGAAGACAACCTGCTGCTGGGCGGATTCCGCCGCTTGCGGCTGCGCCAGGCGCAACCGATGGATCAGCTGGCCACGGTATTCGAGATGTTCCCGCGCCTGAAGGAACGGCGGCGCCAGCTGGCCGGCACGCTCTCGGGCGGCGAGCGCCAGATGCTGGCCATCGGCCGCGCGCTGATGGCCAAGCCGGAGCTGCTGATGCTGGACGAACCGAGCCTGGGGCTGGCCCCGCGCATCGTCAAGGAAATCCTGCAGATCGTGGCCGAACTGCGCAGCGCCGGCATCTCGGTGCTGCTGGTCGAACAGAACGCGCGCGCGGCGCTGCAGACCGCCGACTACGGTTACGTGCTGGAACTGGGCAAGGTCACCATGCAAGGCGAGTCGGCGCAACTGGCCGGCGACAGCCAGGTGATCCAGGCCTATCTCGGCTTCGGCAAGCAGGCCGCGCCGGATGCGGTGGCCTCCTGAGTTCGGCGCATCCGCCGCCGCGCAAGAGATAAACGATCCATTCAGGAGATGCTCATGACCACACCATTCCTGGCGCCGATCGCCCCCGGTTTTCCAGCGGCGGCGCCCGCCGCCTGCCCAACCTGGCCGTCCGGGGAACGACGATGAATTATGTGCCCCCGCTGCGCGACTTCGCTTTCGTGCTCGATGAGGTGCTGCAGGCTCCGCAGGCTTTGCGCGCCTTGCCTGCGCACGCCGGGTTCGATGGCGAGCTGATGATGCAGATACTGGAAGAAGCGGGCCGCTTCGCCGCCAATGTGGTCGCGCCGCTCAATGCCAGCGGCGACCGCGAGGGCTGCCGCTTCGAGCAAGGCGCGGTGACGACGCCGTCCGGTTTCGCCGGCGCCTATGCGCGCTTCTGCGAAGGCGGCTGGCCGGCGCTGGCTTGCGCGCCCGAGCATGGCGGGCAGGGCTTGCCGCAGGTGCTCGATTGCGCGCTCTATGAAATGCTGAGCGCGGCCAACCACGGCTGGACCATGTATCCGGGCCTGCTGCACGGCGCCTATGCCTGCCTGGCCGCGCATGGTTCGCCGGCACTGCGCGAGGCCTACCTGGACAAGATCGCCAGCGGCGAATGGCTGGCCACCATGTGCCTGACCGAAGCGCATGCCGGCAGCGACCTGGGCCTGCTGCGCACGCGCGCCGCGCCGGGCGACGACGGCGGCTACCGCCTCAGCGGCGACAAGATCTTCATCTCCGGCGGGGAACACGACCTTACCGGCAACATCGTCCACCTGGTGCTGGCGCGCCTGCCCGACGCCGCGCCGGGCAGCAAAGGCCTGTCGCTGTTCCTGGCGCCCAAGCTGCTGCCCGACGGCAGCCGCAACGGCATACAGTGCACCGGCATCGAACACAAGATGGGCATCCGCGGCAGCGCCACCTGCAGCCTGCGCTTCGAGCAGGCGCAAGCCTGGCTGGTGGGCGAGGCCGGACGCGGGCTGGCGGCGATGTTCGTGATGATGAATGCGGCGCGCCTGCACGTCGGCGTCCAAGGGCTGGGATTGGCGGAAGCGGCATGGCAGCGTTCGCTGGCCTATGCGCACGAGCGGCGCCAGTCGCGCGCGCCGGTACGCCCGGCCGGCGCCCAGGCGGCCGATCCGATCGCGCTGCATCCGGCGGTGCACAAGCTGCTGATGGAGCAACGCTGCCGCATCGAAGGCGGACGCATGCTGGCTTGCTGGACCGGATTGCTGCTGGACCTGGCCGAACACGATACGGATGCAGACGCAAGACGCCGCCACCGCGATCGGCTGGAATTCATCACGCCGGTGGTCAAGGCCTTCCTGACCGAGCAGGGATTCCAATGCGCCAGCCGCGCGCTGCAAGTGTTCGGCGGGCATGGCTATATCGTCGAGAGCGGCATCGAGCAATATCTGCGCGACGCCCGCATCACGATGATCTACGAAGGCAGCAACGAGATTCAGGGCATCGATTTCCTGCTGCGCAAAGTGCTGGCCGACGATGGCCGCCGGCCGGAGGATTTCGTGGCGCTGGTGCAAGCCGATGCGCGGCGCGCCGACGGGGGCGCATTCGAACAGCAGGCATCGCTGCTGCTGCAGGCCGCGCAAAAGCTGCGGCAAGCGGCAGCGGATATCGCCGTCGGCATGGCAAGCAATCCGTCGCTGCCTTACTTCCTGGCCGATGAAATGCTGCGCCTGACGGGACATCTGGCATTGGGCTGGATGTGGCTGCGCGCCGCGCTGCGGGCGCTTGCGGCGCTGGATTGCAACCCTGCGTACTACAACGGCAAGCGGGATGCCGCATGCTATTATTTTGCCTTTGTGTTTCCGGAAGTGCTGCAGTTGTTCGACGTCGTCGACGGCTGCCTGTCAACTGGCGTTCCGGCTATTCTCTCCGACCGACATCATCATGCTGCCCAAGAAGCCGGCTGACTTCGACCCCGACGACGAATCGCCGGAAAGCGCTCCGCTGGACCAACAGGTCCTGTTGGACCTGGTCGGCTACAACTGCCGGCGCGCCTACATCACCATCATGCCGCTCTTCGAAAAGCGCATGGCCAAGTTCGAGCTGCGTCCGGTCGACTTCACGGTGCTGAGTCTGCTCAAGGCCAATCCCAGCATCAACCAGAAGCGCCTTTCCAAAGCCATCAACGTCTCGCCCCCCAACCTGGCGACCTTGCTGGATCGCCTGGAACAGCGCGGCCTGGTGATGCGCCAGCGCAATCCGCAGGATCGCCGCTCGCAGGTGCTGGTATTGACCGCCGCCGGCATGCGCATGTGCGTGAAGGCGGAAAAAACGGCCAGCGAACTTGAACTGAAAGCCACCGAAGCGCTCAGCGAATCCGAACGCGCGCAACTGATCGCGCTGCTGCAGAAGATCTTCATGCCCGATGGGCGCACCCCGACGCCCTAGCCATCGCCGGATCGGTCAGCGCAGGAACACCAGTTCGCTATAGCTGGGATTGGCGTGTTCGCGCTGGTACTGCTTGAGTTCTTCGATGACCTGCTCGCGCGTAAGCCCGGATGCGGCTGCAGTGGCCCGTGCTTCCTGCCCGCCCGGCTGAACCTGCTTTACCAGCGTTTTCCCGGCGGCTTCGGCCGGCAGGGCGGCCTTGTCTTCTGCTGCGCCCGCTCCGGCGGCTACGCCCAGAAGCGCGATGGCCAGTCCCAGTTTTCCCAGTGTGATGGTATTCATGATTTATCCCCGTGAATGCAAGCGGATCCTGCTCATTGCGAATCCATTTACCTAACTTCATCCACATGCTGGAAGTTTAATCAGGCAATCGCACAAGAAAAACCGGGCGGCTGGCAATGCTTTATTGCACATTCTGAAAAAATGCGTGGCTGACGCTCGATAATTATTATCAAAACAATCATTTTTCATCCGTATCGACATCGAATACGGCAAACCCGGCCAGGGGGAACACTGGCGTTTTTTCGGAGAAAGCGGAGGAAAAAAAGGGGGAAAAGCGGCGGGGAAAATCGGGGAGGGAAAGCGGACGGCAATCCGCCCCAGGCGCCGCGCCGCACACGGCAGCAAGGCGGCGAAGTGGAGCGGTGGCGGGCGGAGCGCTGCCCTGCTCCACCCGCCTGCTTCAGTTGCCACCGGCTATTGCGGCGTGCCGTCCTGATGCGCGACGACGTCGCTCGTCGCGGGACAAAACTCAGTCCACTGCCTTGACCATATCCTCGATGACCTTCTTGGCGTCGCCGAAGACCATCATGGTCTTGTCCATGTAGAACAGTTCGTTGTCCAGGCCGGCGTAGCCGGCCGCCATCGAGCGCTTGTTCACGATCACCGTCTTGGCCTTGTAGGCTTCCAGGATCGGCATGCCGGCGATCGGCGACTTCGGATCCTTGGCGGCCGGGTTGACCACGTCGTTGGCGCCCAGCACCAGCACCACGTCGGCCTGCGCGAACTCGCTGTTGATGTCTTCCATCTCGAACACCTGGTCGTACGGCACTTCGGCCTCGGCCAGCAGCACGTTCATGTGGCCCGGCATGCGGCCCGCCACCGGGTGAATCGCATATTTCACGATCACGCCCTTGTGGGTCAGCTTCTCGGTCAGTTCCTTGAGCGCATGCTGCGCGCGCGCCACCGCCAGGCCGTAGCCGGGGACGATGATCACGGTCTCGGCATTGCCCATGAGGAAGGCGGCGTCGTCGGCCGAACCGGATTTCACCGAACGCTGCTGCTGTTCGCCGCCACCCGCCGCTGCCGCTTCGCCGCCGAAACCGCCCAGGATCACGTTGAAGAACGAACGGTTCATCGCCTTGCACATGATGTAGGACAGGATCGCGCCGGAAGAGCCCACCAGCGAACCGGCGATGATGAGCATCGGGTTGTTCAGCGAGAAGCCGATGCCGGCCGCGGCCCAGCCCGAGTAGCTGTTCAGCATCGAGACCACCACCGGCATGTCGGCACCGCCGATGGGGATGATGATCAGGACGCCCAGCACGAAGGCGATGGCGGCCATGATGATGAAGGGCAGCCAGTTCTGGGTGAGCACGAAGATGATGCCAAAGCCGATCATGGCCAGCGCCAGCAACAGGTTCAGGAAATGCTGGCCCGAGAAGTTGACCGGCGCGCCCTGGAACAGGCGGAACTTGTACTTGCCCGAGAGCTTGCCGAACGCGATCACCGAACCGGAGAAGGTGATGGCGCCCACGAACGTGCCGATGAACAGTTCGACGCGGTTGCCCACCGGGATCAGTGCGCCATGCGCCGAGATGCCCAGCGCCCACGGTTCGGCCACGGCGGCGACCGCGATACATACCGCGGCCAGGCCGATCAGCGAGTGCATCGCCGCGACCAGTTCCGGCATCTTGGTCATTTCGACGCTGCGCGCCAGATAGGCGCCGATGCCGCCGCCCACGATCACGCCGGCGGCCACCAGCACATAGCCGATGTCGCCGGTGGCGTTGGCGCCTTCGCCCTTGAGCCTGACGATCAGGGCCAGCGTGGTCAGCACGGCGATGGTCATGCCGGCGATGCCGAAGGCATTGCCGCGGCGCGCGGTAGCCGGGTGGGACAAGCCCTTCAGGGCCTGGATGAAGCAGATCGAAGCGACCAGGTACAGCAGGGTAACGAGATTGAGGCTCATGCTGATGCTCCCGCCTTGTCTGCCGCGGCCTTGGCCTTGGGTTCTTTCTTCTTGAACATTTCCAGCATGCGCTGGGTCACCATGAAACCGCCGAACACATTGACCGCGGCCAGTGCCACGGCCAGCGTGCCGGCGATGCGGCCCACCGGGCCTTCGGTCAGGCCGGCGGCCAGCATGGCGCCGATGATGATGATCGCCGAAATGGCGTTGGTGACCGCCATGAGCGGCGTGTGCAGCGCCGGCGTGACGGTCCAGACCACGTGGTAGCCGACGTAGATCGCCAGCACGAAGATGATCAGGTTGATGATGGTATGGCTGACTTCCATTTGTTGTTCCTCTCGTTATTGCGCGATGTTGGCATCGCGGGTCAGATCGCTGGGGTCAGATGGCCTTGAGGCTGGTGATGCGGTTCTTGTCGTCGACGAAGACGACCTTGGGCTTGTACTGCGCAACCTGATCATCGGTCATGGGTGCATAGGTGCAGATGATCAGCAGATCGCCCAGGTGGGCCAGGCGTGCCGCCGCGCCGTTGAGGGAGATCTCGCCGCTGCCACGCTTGCCGCGGATAGCGTAGGTGGAGAAGCGTTCGCCGTTGTTGACGTTGTACAGCTCGATTTTTTCGAACTCGCGGATGTCGGCTGCCTCCAGCAGGTCTTCGTCGATGCCGCAGGAGCCTTCGTAGTTGAGGTCACATTGGGTGACTGTTGCGCGGTGGATCTTGGCGCGCAGCATGATGCGTTGCATGTGTTTCTTTCCTTGTAATGCATGCGCCGGTCGTGCCGGCGCGTAATCGGGATAGCGAAATAGCGAGGTAGCGCAATGGAAACCGCGCACGCGTGCGGCAACCATCGCCGCAACGCGCACGCGGGGCCCTTTATTTGCGCAGGACTTCCCCGCCGCTGCACAACAGCGTGGCGGCGACGATGTCGTCTTCGCGGTTGATCGTGAGCTTGCCTTCGCCGTCGATGATCAACTTCAGGAAGTCGAGCACGTTGCGCGCATACAGGGCCGATGCATCGGCCGCCACCAGGGCCGCCAGGTTGCCTTCGCCGATGATGTGCACGCCGTGCTTGATGACCGTCTTGCCGGGTTCCGACAGCGGGCAGTTGCCGCCCTGGTCGACCGCCATGTCCAGGATCACCGAACCTGGCTTCATCGCCTTCACCGTTTCCTCGCTGATCAGCACCGGCGCCTTGCGGCCCGGGATCAGCGCGGTGGTGATGATGATGTCGGCCTGCCTGGCGCGCTCGTGGACCAGTTCGGCCTGGCGCTTCATCCAGTCGGGCGGCATCGGGCGCGCATAGCCGCCCACGCCCTTGGCGATTTCCTTTTCCTCGTCGGTCAGGAACGGCACGTCGAGGAACTTGGCGCCCAGCGACTCGATCTGTTCCTTGACCGCCGGACGCACGTCGGACGCCTCGATCACCGCGCCCAGCCGCTTGGCGGTGGCGATCGCCTGCAGACCGGCCACACCGGCTCCCATGATCAGCATGCGCGCCGCCTTGACGGTGCCTGCGGCCGTCATCAGCATGGGCATGAAACGCTGGTACGTGTTGGCTGCCATGATCACCGCTTTGTAACCGGCGATATTGGCTTGCGAGGACAGGACGTCCATCGATTGCGCACGGGTGGTGCGCGGTGCGGCTTCCAGCGCGAAGGCGGTCAGCCCCGCGCCGGCCATGGCCGCGATGTTGTCGGCATCGAAGGGATTCAACATGCCGACCACAACAGTTCCAGCTTTGATCTGCGCGCGCTCCTGTTGATTCGGGGCGCGCACTTTGAGAATGACTTCTGCGGTATAGACGGCGTCGGCACTGCCGATACTGGCGCCGACGGCGACATAGGCTTCATCGGGAATGCTGGACTTCACGCCCGCGCCCGACTGGACCATGACTTCGTGTTTGGCGGCCACCAGTTTCTTGACGGTTTCCGGAGTTGCCGCGACACGCGTTTCTCCATCCCGACTTTCGGCGGGAATACCTATCCTCATTCAAAGCTCCTGTTTTGTTGATTCTTACCCGAATCTTACACGACAAAATTTGAAACCCAATAACTTTACTAGGACATTACGGTAGGCAGGGAATCCGCCTGCGGCGGGGCTTTGCGCTGAAGAGTCTGGCGCGACGCGGTAAAATGTCGGATTCACGAGGTAATCAATGTCTGAAGTCTGGAAACCTTCGGTCACCGTCGCCGCCATCGTCGAACGGCAGGGCCGCTTCCTGATGGTCGAAGAGCAAAGCGGCGGCGCCATTCGCATCAACCAGCCGGCCGGGCACCTGGAGCCGGGCGAATCCTTGCTGGACGCGGTCGTGCGCGAAGCGCTGGAAGAGTCCGCGCGGGTCTTTGCGCCGACGGCGCTGGTGGGCGCCTATCTGTCGCGCAACGTATCGTCCTCGCGCGGCGGCATGAGCGTGACCTACCTGCGCTTCGCCTTCGCCGGCAGCGTGGGCGAGCCGCTGGATCGCGCGCTCGATGAAGGCATCCTGCGCACCGTCTGGCTGACGCGCGACGAACTGGCGGCCTGTGCCGAACGCCACCGCAGCCCGCTGGTGCTGCGCTGCGTGGACGACTACCTGCGCGGCCAGCGGGCGCCGCTGGAACTGCTGCACGCCGATCCGAGCGCGATCGGCAGCCTGGCAGACCATGGACATTGATTCCCGCCACTTGCGAGCAATATCATCATGAGTAAGAAAAGAGTAGTCATCGGCATGTCGGGCGGCGTGGATTCGTCGGTTTCGGCATGGCTGCTGAAGCAGCAGGGTTATGAAGTCATCGGCCTGTTCATGAAGAACTGGGAAGATGACGACGATTCGGAATACTGCTCGACGCGCGAAGACTGGATCGACGCGGTCAGCGTGGCCGACGTGGTCGGCGTGGACATCGAGGCGGTCAACTTCGCCTCCGAATACAAGGATCGCGTGTTCGCCGAATTCCTGCGCGAATACCAGGCCGGCCGCACGCCCAACCCGGACGTGCTGTGCAATGCCGAGATCAAGTTCAAGGCCTTCCTCGACCACGCGATGAAACTGGGCGCCGACCTGATCGCCACCGGCCACTACGCACGCGTGCGCCAGAACCAGGCCGGCAGCTTCGAACTGCTCAAGGCCGTCGACGCCAGCAAGGACCAGAGCTACTTCCTGCACCGGCTGAACCAGGAGCAGCTCTCGCGCACCGTGTTTCCGTTGGGTGAAATCCACAAGACCGAGGTGCGCAAGATCGCCGAGCAATTGCAGTTGCCCAATGCCAAAAAGAAAGACTCGACCGGCATCTGCTTCATCGGCGAGCGCCCTTTCCGCGAGTTCCTCAACCGCTACCTGTCGTACCAGCCCGGCCCGATCAAGACCGCCGACGGCGACACCGTGGGCGAGCACGTCGGCCTCTCCTTCTATACGCTGGGCCAGCGCAAGGGCATCGGCATCGGCGGCCTGAAGGCGCACCAGAATGCCGATGGCCACGGCGACGCCTGGTACGTGGCGCGCAAGGATGTGGCAAACAACACCTTATATATTGTGCAAGGCCATGACCATCCCTGGCTGCTGTCGCCCACGCTGTCGGCCGGCCAGGTCAGCTGGGTCGCCGGCAGCGCCCCGCAGCAGGAAGCACTGTCGGCCAAGACGCGCTACCGCCAGGCCGACGTGCCCTGCGGTTTCGCCGCTGGCGCCGGGCAATTCTCGCTCAGCTTCGACACGCCGCAATGGGCGGTCACCCCCGGCCAATCCGCCGTGCTGTATGACGGCGACATCTGCCTGGGCGGCGGCATTATCGAAAGCGGCAACGCCACGCCCTGATACATTACTTAAAGCCAACAAAAACACGCCCCGCAGCGGAAACGCCAGCGGGGCGTTTCTTTTCAACAAGAAAATTCATCGGCATTGCCACAAGGAAATCTCCAGTCGATAAAAATAATCAATCTCATTGATAAAAGGACTTGCATTCTGGCCGCAAATGACAAATAATCTAAATAAGAATTGTTCGCATTTAATAGGAGGTGTTATGAGCCAACTGCACGAACAGGGCGTGGACCGTCGTAACAAGCCAAGCACGACTGCCAACGGTACTCCGATCACCCGCATCAAGAGCACGGACCTGTTCCGTCAGATGCGCGAACTGGAAATCGACCATGGCGGTCGAATTTACAAATTGCGCCTGACGCAATTGAACAAGCTGATTCTGACGGCGTAACGCCGTTGCAATCGAAGCGCAAGGTGGACAAACAAGCCAGCCAACGTTGAGGCCATTCTGACGTTCAGCCAGCAAAGCTAGCCAAGTGAGGAGAGTTTGATGGTTACCGACAAAATGAATTCTGCTTTCATGGAACCCAACGGTGCGCCGGCCCAGCCCGAACTTCTGGTATCAGCCGTCTTGCATCTGATGTCCCACTACACCGCCAACAACCATCAGGAAACCCAAAGCTGCGTCAAACTGGCGTCAGTCATTGAGCGTCACCTGAAAGCCCTGGCGGATTTGCCCAACCTGGCGCCAGTGCTGCGGGCGACTTGCCAGCAGCTCTCGGAACAATGGGGCAATGTCGTGGAACGTACGATGCCTCAGCCGGAAAAGTTCAAATTCTTCACGCGTATCGTCGCAGGAGCGCGATCCGCATAAGGCCTGATACAGCAGGCGGCAAGGCGTACAATGATCGTATGTGTTTGTAATAATGTTTCAGAAGGCAAGATTCACCAAGCAGTCGATGCAGGGCTGACATCCATGGCCGAGTTGCGCGCGCAACTCGGCGTTGGCACGTGCTGCGGCAAATGTCACTCTTGCGCCAAGCACGTCCTGCGCGAATGTCTCAACAATGCCTCCCAGACACATCAAAATGCGCGTCCCATCATGTTCCATGCATCGATGGCGGCGGCATAAGCCAAATTCATGAACGCAATTTCGCCACCTGTTATGAATAGCAGCCCCCCCAGCGCATTGATGCGCCAGGCACGAAAAATCGGCCCGCTCGGGCTGATCATCCTTTTGCACATCGCCTTTTTCTGGGCCCTGCAAAGCGGCCTGGTCCACCAGGTCGCCAGCGCCATCCCCAAAGAAGTGATCGCCACCTTCATCGTCCCGGAAAAAGCGCCGGAACCGGCCCCGCCCAAGGCAGAGCCGACGCCGCCCAAGGTCGTCAAGACCGTCAAGAAAAACATCACCCCGCCACCACCGATACCGGTCACGCAAGCGCCGGCCCCGACCGCCATCACCGCGCCCCCGCAACCGCCGCAGCCGGCCGAACCTTCTCCCCCGGCAGCAGCAGCGCCCGCCCCGGCGCCGGCGGCGCCGCCCGGTCCCGTCTTGCCCAAGCAGATCACCTCCGGCATCGAATACATTGAACCGCCGCGGGTGAATTACCCGGCCGTCTCCAAACGCATGGGCGAAGAAGGCGTGGTGCAGTTCAAGGTGACCGTCAATACCGGCGGTCGCGCCGAAAAGGTGGAAATCATCAAGTCTTCCGGCTATCCCCGGCTGGACGAGGAAGCGCGCCGCGCCGTCATGCGCGCCGTGTATAAGCCCTATATCGAGGATGGCCGCGCCATCGTCGTTGCCACCACCGGCAGCATTGCCTTCAAACTCAATTCATAAACTCACAAACAGTAGCAAAGGAAGTCATCATGGAAGTTAGTCCGTACGGATTGGAAAGCCTTTGGGCTCAAGGAGATTTCGTGACCAAGGGCGTTGCCGTCCTGTTGGTGGCCATGTCGATCGCATCCTGGTACGTGATCGTCACCAAGGCGATCCAGTTGCTGCGCCTGTCCAAGGCATCGGACGCCGCCGGCCATCAGTTCTGGGACACCACCAGCCTGCCCGAAGGCGTGGCCACGCTGGGCGACGACAATCCGTTCGCCGATGTCGCCCGTGCCGGCGTCACCGCGATGAGCCACCACACCGCCCACAAGGGCCACCTGCACGACCAGCTGTCGGTCAGCGACTGGGTCACCCTGTCGCTGCGCCAGGCCATCGATGAAGCCTCCGGCAAGCTGCAGGCCGGCATGGCCGTGCTGGCGTCGGTCGGCTCGACCGCCCCGTTCGTCGGCCTGTTCGGCACTGTCTGGGGCATCTACCACGCGCTGGTGTCGATCGGCACCACCGGCCAGGCCAGCATCGACAAGGTCGCCGGCCCCGTCGGCGAAGCGCTGATCATGACCGCGCTGGGCCTGGCCGTGGCGATTCCCGCCACCTTCGGCTACAACGCCCTGGTGCGCGGCAACAAGACCATCATCGCCAAGTTGAACAAGTTCGGCTTCGACCTGCACGCCCTGTTCGTGACCGGTTCGCGCACCGCTTCGGAAGAATCGGAAAAAAACGGCGGTAAGGCCAAACTGTCCGCCGTCGGGAGAGCGTAATGGCCATGGGTTCCCTGTCCGATTCGGACGACGATTTCAACCCGGAGATCAACACCACGCCGCTGGTCGACGTGATGCTGGTGCTGCTGATCATCTTCATCATCACCATCCCGGTGATGAACCATGCGGTGAAGATCGACCTGCCCAAGGCCAGCAGCCAGCCGGATGAGGTCAAGCCGGAAAGTATCAACCTCTCCATCGACGCCAGCGGCGCGGTATTCTGGAATGAAGAAAAGATCGACAGCAACCAGTTGGGCCTGCGTATCGCCGCCGCCGCCCAGAAGCAACCGCAACCCGAACTGCACCTGCGCGCCGAACGCACCACGCAATATGAAAAGGTGGCCCAGGTGATGTCCGCCGCGCAATCCGGCGGCCTGACCAAGATCGGTTTCGTCACGGAGCCGGACAAGAAGTAAACACGGCAGCAAGCGCAGAAACAAGCGCGACAAGTCGGCGATGCCCTGCAGCCTGGCCATCGCCGACACCAGGCAAAGCCTCCCTCGTGATGCGATGGAGGCTTTGTTTTTTCCCGCTCCGGGCGCATCGCGCCAACCCGGCGACCGGCGCTCTTCGCCTGCTTGCGCAAAGCAACGAAGAATTATGACAAGAATGATTCGCGCTAATTAATGATGAAGAAACAAAAGGCCTGCGCTATGATGCGTCCGTTCTTGCCGCCGCGCGTCCTCGGCCCATTGGCCCGGCTCCTGTGTGCGGCTTCTTCATCTACCAACGAATTCAGAGGTTCCCATGAAAGGCGATCCAGCTGTCATCAAGTTGCTCAATGCGCAACTGACAAACGAGCTCACCGCAATCAACCAGTATTTCCTGCATGCCCGCATGTATAAGCACTGGGGCCTGGACAAGATCGGCGCCAAGGAATACGCCGAGTCGATCGGCGAAATGAAGCATGCCGACAAGCTGATCGACCGCATCCTGATGCTGGACGGCCTGCCCAACCTGCAGGCGCTGCACAAGCTGATGATCGGCGAGAACACCAAGGAAATGATCGAGTGCGACCTGAAGCTGGAAAAGGCTGCGCACAAGACCGTCAAGGAAGGCATCGCCACCTGCGAACAGCACGGCGACTATGTCTCCCGCGAACTGTTCCAGATGATCCTGGACGATACCGAAGAGCATATCGACTGGCTGGAAACCCAGCTGGACCTGATCGAGAAAGTCGGCATCCAGAATTACCTGCAAAGCCAGATGTCCCCGGCCAGCGAGTAAGCCTGACGGATGGCCTGCCATAAAAAAACGCGCTTCCAGAAGCGCGTTTTTTTACATCCATCGGCGCCTGCGCGCCGCTCCGGGTTCAGACCTGCGGCACCGTATCCCTGAACGACTGCCGTTCCGACAGCTTGTCGAACAGGCGGGCCAGCTCCGGATAGTCTTCGCGCCACGTCAGATCGGGGAAACGGAAAGCCAGCCAGCCCAAAGCGCAACCGACGGCGACGTCGGCCAGGCTGTAGTGGTTGCCGACGCAAAACGGCTTGTCCCCCAGGCCATCGGCCATCGCCTTGAGCGACGCCTCCACCTTGCTCCACTGGCGCTTGATCCATTCCGGGCTCTGCTGCTTGGTGGGGCGCTGGGTCTTTTCCAGGCGCACCAGCACTGCGGCATCCAGCAAGCCATCGGCCAGCGCTTCCCAGCACTTGATCTCGGCACGCTCGCGGCCGTTGGTCGGCAAGAGCTTGCCGACCGGGGTCAGGGTATCGAGGTATTCGACGATCACGCGCGAATCGAACATGGCGCCGCCGTCGTCCATCAGCAGGCAAGGCACCTTGCCCAGCGGATTGCTTTGCTGGATGGTGGTCGATGCGCTCCAGACATCTTCCAGGATGAGTTCGTAATCGATTTTTTTCTCAGCCATTACGACGCGTACCTTGCGCACGAACGGACTGGCGTAAGAGCCAATGAGTTTCAGCATAGTCTTTAGTGTAATTATCCGCAGCGATTATAGCATTCGGACTTGGGCTCAAATTCAGGCGCCCGCCCCGGCCGGCCGGAAAGCAACAAGCCCGCAAAACTGGGGCCGGATAGCCGGCGGATGGTAAAATCCTGCCTTCAGGTGATTCCGGGATTGATGTCAGTCATATATCAAATTTCCGCCAATCTTCAGTCAACGCATCTCATCCGTTTTCCATCATGTCTCTCTCCGCTCTTTCGGCCCTGTCCCCACTGGACGGGCGCTATGCTTCCAAAACCGACAAACTGCGTCCCATCCTGTCCGAGGCAGGCTTCATGCACCATCGCGTGAAGGTCGAGATTGCCTGGCTGCAAGCCTTGTCGGAAGCCGGCTTTGCCGAAATCAAGCCATTCCCGGCCGCGGCCAGCCGCTTGCTGGACAAGCTGGCGGCCGACTTCACCGAAGCCGATGCCGCCCGCATCAAGGAAATCGAAGCCGTCACCAACCACGACGTCAAGGCCGTGGAATACTGGCTCAAGGAAAAAGTGAAAGACGTGCCGGAACTGGTTGCGGCGTCCGAGTTCATCCATTTCGCCTGCACCTCGGAAGACATCAACAACACCTCGCACGGCATGATGCTCAAGGCCGCGCGCGACAGCGTGATGCTGCCGGCCCTGCACGACGTGATCGCCAAGCTGACCGGACTGGCGCATGAACACGCGGCCGTGCCGATGCTCTCGCGCACCCACGGCCAGCCGGCCAGCCCGACCACCCTGGGCAAGGAAATCGCCAATGTCGTGGCGCGCCTGCAACGCGCCGCCAAGCGCATCGCCGCCGTCGAGATCCTGGGCAAGATGAATGGCGCCGTGGGCAACTACAATGCCCACCTGTCCGCCTATCCGCAGACCGACTGGGCCGCCTTCTCGAAGAACGTGATCGAGCAGCGCCTGGGCCTGACCTTCAACCCCTACACTATCCAGATCGAGCCGCACGACTACATGGCCGAGCTGTTCGATGCCTTCGCCCGCACCAATACCATCCTGCTGGACCTGAACCGCGATATCTGGGGCTACATCTCGCTGGGTTACTTCAAGCAGCGCACCAAGGCCGGCGAAATCGGTTCGTCGACCATGCCGCACAAGGTCAACCCGATCGACTTCGAAAACTCCGAAGGCAACCTGGGCATGGCCAACGCCGTACTCAAGCACTTGTCCGAAAAACTGCCGGTCTCGCGCTGGCAGCGCGACCTGACCGATTCGACCGTGCTGCGCAACATCGGCGTCGGCTTCGGTTACTCGCTGCTGGCCTATGACAGTTGCCTGCGCGGCCTGAACAAGCTGGAGGTCAACCCGGCGCGCCTGGCCGAAGACCTGGACGCCACCTGGGAAGTACTGGCCGAGCCGGTGCAGACCGTCATGCGCCGCTACGGCATCGAAAACCCGTATGAACAGTTGAAGGAACTGACCCGCGGCAAGGGCATTTCCAAGGAAGCGCTGCGCGACTTCATCAATGGCCTGGCCATCCCGCAGGAAGCCCGCGACCACCTGCTGGCCATGACCCCGGCCAACTACATCGGCAACGCGGTGGCCTTGGCCAAGCAGATCTGAGCCCCGGATCGCCTGCCGCCGGGCAGGCAATCCCCCCCGCCCCATGGCGTGCTTCCTGCACGCCATTTTTGTTTCCCCGCCCACGCCCATCCGCTCGCCGACAGGATTGCTCGCAAAACCGGATGGGTGAAATTCCATTTCAAGCAGTAATGGCCCCTTGCCAACCTCTTTATACTCACATACCGGCAAAAGAATGGCATGATGCAATGCACTGAGGAATTTGCCGCAGCGTCTCCATCGCGCAATTCCTGGCCTGGCTCCCTGCTGTGACGAAACCATTTCAGGCCACACCGTTCCAACCGCAACAACAAAATTCACACGCTATGGACCGCTACACCAAACCCGCCGTGCTGCTGCACTGGCTGATCGCCCTGCTGATCATCTCCGCCTTCGGCCTGGGACTGACCATGGTCGACATCCCCGGTCTGACCCCGACCAAGCTCAAATACTTCTCCTGGCACAAATGGATAGGCGTCACCGTACTGGCCCTGGCCTGCCTGCGGCTGCTGTGGCGCCTCAGCAATAAAGCGCCCGCCTACCCGGCACATATGCCGCGCTGGCAGCAGAGCATGGCGCATTGGATGCATGCGGGCCTGTACGTACTCATGTTCGCCGTCCCGCTCTCCGGTTATTTCTACAGCCTGTCGGCCGGCGTGCCGGTGGTTTACCTGGGCATCGTGCCGCTGCCGGTGCTGATGGCGCCCAATCCGGAACTCAAGCCGCTGCTCAAGGACATGCACTATGCGCTGAACATGGTCCTGCTGGCGGCCTTCTGCCTGCATGTGCTGGCCGCGCTCAAGCACCAGTTCATCGACCGCGACAACCTCTTCCGGCGCATGCTGCCGTAAGCGGACCGCCGGCATCTGCCGATTTGCCCCAAGCCCACTGTTTGTTTCAGTTCGTTTCAGTTTGTCTTTACCGGAACCCCCTATGACACTGCGAAGCTTCCTCTCCCCCTCCCTAATCGCCATCGGAGCGATCGCGCTGGCCGCTTCGGCCCAGGCCGCGCCGCTCAAGGTCGATGCCGCCAAAAGTGCGGTCACCGCCACCTTCAAGCAACTGAACGTGCCGATTGACGCCAAGTTCAAGAAATTCACCGCCGCCATCGATTTCGATCCGGCCAAGCCTGCCGAAGGCCGTGCCAGCGTCGACATCGACATAGCCAGCTTCGACCTGGGCGCCGCCGAATACAACCAGGAAGTGCAGAAGAAGGAATGGTTCAACGCGGCCCAATTCCCCAAGGCCACGTTCGTGGCAAGCTCGATCAAGCCCAGCGCCGGCGCGCCGGCCGGCACCCGATTCGATGTCGCCGGCAAGCTGACCATCAAGGGCAAAAGCACCGATGTCAGCTTCCCGCTGGCGGTAAAGAAGGAAGGCAATGCCCAAGTCTTCGACGGCACGCTGCCGATCAAGCGCCTGACCTACAACATCGGCGAAGGCGAATGGAAAGATACCGGCATGGTGGCCGATGAAGTGAGCATCAAGTTCCATATCGTCGCCACGCCATAACCCGCCTCGCCGGCAGAACACATCAGAAGAACCGCGCCATCCACGCAACAGTCCACGCCCGCCAGACGCATCGCGTTTGAAGCGCCAACATTACCTACAAGGAACCGATACATGAAACTGAACCACGCCCTCCTCGCCCTGTTCGCCGCCGGCACCGTCGGCTCCGCCTTCGCCGCCGACACCTACACCATCGATCCGAACCACACCTATCCCAGCTTCGAAGCCGACCACATGGGCGTGTCGTTCTGGCGCGGCAAATTCACCAAGACCAGCGGCACCGTGAACCTCGACCGCGCCGCCAAGACCGGCACCATGGAGATCACCGTCGACACTTCCTCGATCGACTTCGGCCATGCCAAGATGAACGAGCACGCCAAGGGCGCCGAGATATTCGACGTGGCCAAGTACCCGACCGCCGTCTACAAGGGCACCGCCATCAAGTTCGACGGCGACAAGCCGGTATCGGTCGAAGGCACGCTGACCCTGCATGGCGTGACCAAGCCGCTGACGCTGGCCATCAACAAGTTCAACTGCATCCAGCACCCGATGCTCAAGCGCGAAGTCTGCGGCGGCGATGCCTCGGCCAGCTTCAACCGCGCCGACTTCGGCATCGACTACGGCGCGAAATACGGCTTCTCCATGGAAACCAAGCTGGCCATCCAGGTCGAGGCGATCAAGAGCAACTGATCAGCATCGGGCCTGTCCCCATAGAAAGCCGATGCCTTGCGCATCGGCTTTTTTACGTCCCCGGCACATGTGCAATCCTTGCAATGGATCATTGAGCCAATGGCCAGGATGTCGCACAATGGCTCGCATTCGCCGTTTTGCATCTCTGCAGAACTTTTTAAAACGCGCTAATCTAGCACTGTTCCAAAAGGATCAAGTAGCATGTCGATAGCAGACCTACGTAAAGACTACAGCCGCGCCAGTTTGTCCGAACTCGAAGTCGCCGCCGACCCAGTTGACCAATTTGCAATCTGGTTCGACGAAGCGACCAAAGCACAGATCCCCGAACCCAACGCGATGAGCGTTGCCACCGTCGGGCCCGATGGAAGACCGTCTTCGCGCATCGTATTGATCAAGCAATTTGATCAACATGGCTTTACCTGGTTTACCAACTACGACAGCCGCAAGGGAAAGGAAGCCCAGGCCAATCCGTACGTTGCCTTGCTGTTCCACTGGGTCGAACTTGAACGCCAGGTTCGTATCGAAGGGAAGCTGGAACGCGTCAGCCAGGAAGAAAGCGACGCGTACTTCTCCAGCCGCCCCCTGGCCAGCCAATTGGGAGCCATCGCTTCCCGGCAGAGCCAGGCAGTCGCAGATCGCGACACGCTGGAACGGCAATACGAAACGACGAAACGGCAATACGGCGACCATCCGGTTCGCCCCGCCCATTGGGGTGGCTACCGGGTCATCCCTGATCGCATTGAATTCTGGCAAGGCCGGCCCTCGCGCCTGCATGATCGTGTGCTCTACACCCGAACAGACAGCGGCGAATGGCAGCGGCAGCGCCTGCAGCCCTGATCGCTGCCTGACCGGGGCTGCAGAACCCGTTTCACAATGAAACGGGTTCTTAAGCATTCACGTCACTACGCGGAGGAAAATCGTGTTTTGGGAAAAGAAGCTTGACGCCTGGGTAGAGAATGTTCGCAACGCATCGGCCCTGCCGCTGCGGCTGGTGTTGTGGAACGGCCAGCAATACGACTTCAGCCAGGGAGCCCCCGAGGTCACGCTGAAAGTGCCCCAGGCATCGGCCATCACCTCGCTGCTCAACCCTTCCCTTGCCAACCTGGGCGAAGCCTATGTCGAGGGCAAGATCGAGGTCGAGGGCGCGGTCAAGAGCATCATCAACGTCGCCAACGCGCTGGCGTCCAACACGCTCAAGGCTGAAGGCAAGCTGGGGCGCATGGTGCGCAGCGTGACCCACACGAAGAAGAAGGATGCCGAGGCGATCCAGTACCACTACGACGTCTCCAACGACTTCTACCAGTTGTTCCTCGATGAGCGCATGGTGTATTCCTGCGCCTACTTCGAAAACGGCGACGAGGATCTCGCCACCGCCCAGGTCAAGAAAATCGACCATATCCTGAACAAGATCCAGCTCAAACCCGGCCAGACCCTGCTCGACATCGGCTGCGGCTGGGGCGCGCTGGTGATCCGGGCGGCGCAGAAATTCGGCGCAAAATGCGTGGGCATCACCCTGTCGCAGAACCAATACGCGCTGGCCAGGGAACGCGTCGAACGCGCCGGCCTCGCCGACCAGGTCGAAATCCGCCTGCAGGACTACCGCGACGTCACCGGCGTCTTCGACCGCATCACCAGCGTGGGCATGTTCGAACACGTCGGCATCAAGAACCTGCCGCTCTATTTCGGACAGATCAACAATCTGCTGGCTGACGGCGGCATGGCGATGAATCACGGCATCACCACCACCGACATCGACAATGGCGAATCGCCTTACGGCGCCGGTGAATTCATCGACAAGTACGTGTTCCCGGCGGGCGAACTGCCGCACCTCAGCGCGGTCTTGAAGGCCATGCAGGAAGGCGGCCTGGAAGCGTTCGATGTGGAAAACCTGCGCCGCCACTACGCCAGGACCTGCAGCATGTGGGCCGACAATTTCGAAGCCAACACCGACGCCATCCGCAAAGTCACCGACGAGAAGCGCTACCGCATCTGGCGCGTCTACCTGGCCGGCAGCGCCTACGGTTTCGAGCGCGACTGGATTTCGCTGTACCAGGTCGTTTGCACCAAGGCCAATACCAGCGCGCAAGGCTTGCCCTGGTCACGCAACTACATCTACGGCAAATGAGGGAGCCGTAGCCTCCCCTTTTTCGGCCCGGCGCCGATAGGCGCAGGCGGCTCAAGCGACTCAAGCAACTCAAGGCGCAAATAAAAGCGGGCGTAGGGCTCACGCCATACGCCCGCGTCCGCGAGAGCCGTTTTCCTTATTCAGGCTTGCTCTTGCCTGCGAATACCTCGCGCAATTTCGCCAACTTGGGCGCCACCACAAAAGCGCAATACCCCTGGAAGGGGTGCTGCTGGAAATAGTTCTGGTGGTAATCCTCGGCCTTGTAGTAGGGCTGCGCCGGACTCAGCTCGGTGACGATGGGCGCGTCCCATACCAGTGCCATCTCGGCAATGATGTGCTTGGCGGTATCGCGCTGGAGCTCGTTCTGGTAGTAGATGACCGAACGGTATTGGGTGCCGATGTCGTTGCCCTGGCGGTTCAATGTGGTCGGGTCGTGGATGGTAAAGAATATTTCCAGGATTTCCCGGTAGCTGATGGTTTGCGGATCGAAACTCAGTTTCACCACTTCCGCATGGCCGGTCTGGCCAGCGCAAACCTGTTCATAGCTGGGATTGACGACCGTCCCTCCCGTATAGCCGGACTCCACCGCATCGATGCCCTTGACCTGCTGGTAGACCGCCTCCAGGCACCAGAAACAACCGCCGCCCAGCACTGCGATTTCGCTAGCCATACAAACCTCCCTGTTCTTGATTGCCATTGCATCAGTTAAAACTCTAACGCAAAACGGTAGCAACCGTGCATTTTGTTGATGCACGCCAATATCGGAGCAGCCACGTATTCGCGCCAGCCTGCGGCAGGACCGGCCGCGATCCGTTATCATGCGCATGTCCGGCTTGCGCACTTACCAGGCGCCGCCCTTTCGAATCAACCCCCATACTTTCGATGCACACACGCTTCCCGCGCGCCGAGTCGCGCGAATTCGACGCCGCCCATTTCCGCCAGGCCCTATCCCAATTCGCCACCGGCGTCACCGTGATCACTACGCGCCTGGCCGATGGCAGCCTGCTCGGCCTGACCGCCAGCTCCTTCAATTCGGTCTCGCTCGATCCGCCGCTGGTGCTGTGGAGCCTGGGGACAAAGGCCAATAGCTTGCCGGTTTTCTCGGGCAATTCGCATTACGTCATCAACATCCTGGGCGCCGACCAGGCGCATGTGGCGCAGCAGTTTGCCAGCAAGAAGGAAGACCGCTTCGAAGGCATCTCCTATTCACTCTCGCGCACCGGCCAGCCCGTGCTCGACGGCGTGTCCGCCTGGTTCGAATGCCATAACCGCAGCCAGTATCCTGAGGGCGACCATGTGATCTTCGTCGGCGAGGTCGAACACTGCGAGGTCCATCCGCAGGCGGCCTTGGTATTCCACAATGGGGGCTTCATCAAAACCGGGAAAATCTGACCCGCCCGACATGCTGCCTCGGCCTCGATGGCGCAGGCACGGCATAAAAAAAGCGCCCGAGGGCGCTTTTTCATTCAGCTCCGGCTGAATCAGAACTTGTAGCCGACAGACAGGAAGCTCACGATCGGATCCAGAGTAATGCTGGTCTTGTAACGTTGCGTTCCCAGCGCAGCAGCCGGGCCGCCAGGCGATGCAGTGATATCGGCATCGGTCTTCAACGGGATGTACGACACTGACAAGCTCATCGACCATTTTTCGTTGAAATTATACGTAGCACCCGCATTCAGCACAGGCGCCCATGAGGAACCCAGCGACGCCGTTGCAGAACCACCGAGTGCGCGCGTATTGAGCGAAGCGCGATTCTGGAAGGAGTCGGACAGTTTCACATCCGAATACCATACATAAGTGACACCGGCCCCAACGAATGGACGGAATTTGCTGTTGCCGTCACCAAAATAGTATTTGGCTACGATGGCAGGGCTCCACTGCTTGGCGGTGCCAAGTTCGCCCAACCCAGCCAGATCACCCTGGCCTTTCAGTTTAAATTTTGGCGGAATACCCAAATCGGCAGTAACCGCGATGTTGTCGGTGAAGAAGTGGGTAAATGCGATACCCAGCGTATCCGCGTCGCTGACGCTGGAGTGGCTGTTGGAATAATAACCGGCTGGAATGCCGCCATTGGTCGTCTTGGTCAGGCCTTCGCTCGAATCCTGCGGCGTAAGGTGAAACCAACCCACGTTCAAAATATTGCTGCCGGCGGTCTGCGCCATGGCCGGAGCAGCGAATGCCGCCATCACGGACAATGCGGCGATTTTGGGCAAAAGGGAAAATTGTTTCTGCATTTCTGTCTCCAAGAATTGAGGGCTGTGCCCAGATTTTTTATTCCCGCCGGCTGGTGTCGGCAGGTGGTTTCTCAACGGTTAATTTGCCGTTTTTGATTTTTTTTGCATCACTCAGGGCGACTGATACTTCCCCCGATATTTACATCTTCCAAACAAAAAGAACGTGCGTGCTATTCTTTGAAGATACTATGCCAGCTTTGTGACAATTTGTATAGACGATGTCGGCCGTTGTCTTGTTTTGACAACCAGCAACTGACCCGCAGGTCAGTACCAGCAAGGACGGCAGAGCTTCAGGGGAAGGAAAGGCAGCGCTCAGGCGCCGGTCAGACGCGACAGGATGCCGATGGAATCGAAGGCGGCGCGGCGCAAACGGTCGTTGACGCCTTGCCACTGGCTCGTCACGGGGAGGGCCTCGACGACGATGATGTCGGCGCCGGCGTGGTCCATGTCGCGCAAGGCGGCATAGATGTCATGCGCATAGGCGTCTGCGTCTTGCGGCATGCGCCGCGCGGCAAACACCTGGGACGCTTGCGGCAGGCGATGGATCAATGCCGCCGTCTTGTTCTGCGCATGCAGCTTGGCAAGCACTTGCGGCAGTTCTTCCGGGTTGACCTGCACTACCGGCGTATGCGGCGCATAGTGCGCATCCAGCGTGCCAGACGCGCGCGGCGCGGCGGCATCCGGCGCGGCGGGCGCGGCGCCCAGCACTGCGGCAATCTGCTCGGCGCTGATCTGGCCCGGGCGCAACAGCACCGGTCCGTGGGTATCGATACGGCTGAGGTCGACGATAGTCGACTCGATGCCGACCTCGCTTTGGCCGCCATCGAGCACGTAATCGACCAGGCTGTCTTCATCGCCGCCAAACTCTTCGCGCACATGCTCGGCGGTGGTGGGGCTGACGTGTCCGAATTTGTTGGCCGACGGGCCGGCGATGCCGCCCTTGCCGCCGCGGAATTCGCGCAGCAAGGCCTGCGCCACCGGGTGCGACGGGCAACGCAAGCCGACCGAATCCTGGCCGCCGGCAACGGCGTCGGGAATGTGCGAGGCACGCTTCAAGATCAAGGTCAGCGGCCCCGGCCAGAAAGAGGCGATCAGACGGCGCGCCTCTACCGGCACCGACGCCGCCCAGTAGCCGATGTCGGCCTCGGGCGCCACGTGCACGATCACCGGATGGTTGGCCGGACGCCCCTTGGCGGCATAGATCGCCGCGATGGCGGCCGGATTCTCGGCATCGCCGCCGAGGCCGTAGACCGTCTCGGTCGGGAAAGCCACCAGCTTGCCCTGCTCCAGCTTGCGCGCAGCCAGCATCACTGCGGCCGCATCGATCTGCAGCGTAGTGGGATTGTGCTTGTCGTCGCCCATGCTCGGTTCCTGCCGGCTCAAGGCGCGATGCCGAGGATGGCGCAAGCGGCAGCAAGCTGCTTCTGCGCCTCTTCAATGGTGGCGCCGGTGAAGGTCACATGGCCCATCTTGCGGCCGCGGCGCGCCTCGGCCTTGCCATACAAATGCAGATGGGCGCCGGGCAATGCCAGCACTTGCTCCCATGCCGGTTCGCGCACGTTCTCGCCGTCGTACCAGACATCCCCCAGGATGTTCAGCATCACCGCCGGCGAATGCTGTCGTGTGTCGCCCAGCGGCAGGCGGGCCATGGCGCGCGCCTGCTGTTCGAACTGGCTTGTGACGCAGGCATCGATGGTGTAATGGCCGCTGTTATGCGGACGCGGCGCCATTTCATTGACCACCAGAGAACCGTCCTGCAGCACGAAGAACTCGATGCACAGCACGCCGACGTAATGCATGCCTTCGATGATCTGCAAGGCCGCCTGCTGGGCGCGCGCGGCAGCGTCTTGCCCGATGTTGGGTCCGGGCACGGTCGTGGTGAACAGGATGCCGTCGCGATGCACGTTCTCGGCGATCGGATAGACCACGGCCTGGCCGTCGTCCCCGCGCGCCACCAGCACCGAGACCTCATAGGCCAGCGGCAGCATCTTTTCCAGCACGCAGGTCACGCCCTTCATGTCGGCGAAGGCGGCGCGCACTTCATCCAGCGTGCGCACGCGCGCCTGGCCCTTGCCGTCGTAGCCCATGCGGGCGGTCTTCAGGATGCCCGGCAGCAGGTCTTCGCCGATGGCGGCGATGTCGGCCTCGGAAGCGATCACGCGATGCGGCGCCGGCAATACGCCGGAACGGCTGCCGCACTCGGTAAAGAAGGCTTTCTCGGCGGTGCGGTCCTGGGCGATCGAAACCCCGCTGGCGGCAGGCGCGACGAAAGTCTGGCCGGCCAGGGCCGCCAGGCTGTGCGCCGAGACGTTCTCGAATTCGGTAGTAACCGCGGCGCACAGGCTTCCCAACTCGGCCAGGGCGCGGGCGTCATCATAGGGTGCGGCCAGCAGGCGGTCGGCCACCTGGCCGGCCGGGCAATCGGCATCGGCTTCCAGTACGGCGACCTTGAAGCCCATGCTCTGTGCGGCATGGGCGAACATGCGGCCCAACTGGCCGCCGCCCATCACGCCCAGCCAGGTGGCAGGCGTGGTCGAGGGAACGGCGGGCCGGGCTTGTTTCGGGGACTGCGTGGTCATACGGGCAGTTTCATGTCGAGGGCGACTTGCGTCTGGGTCTTGCGGAAGGCCTCCAGCTTGGCGGCCAGCGCATCGTCGGTGGTCGCCAGGATGGCGATGGCCGACAGCGCCGCATTGGCGGCGCCGGCTTCGCCGATGGCATAGGTCGCCACCGGAATGCCCTTGGGCATCTGCACGATGGACAGCAGCGAATCCTCGCCGCGCAGGTACTTGGACGGCACCGGCACGCCCAGCACCGGCACGATGGTCTTGGCCGCCACCATGCCCGGCAGGTGGGCGGCGCCGCCGGCGCCGGCGATGATGGCGCGCAGGCCGCGCGCGCGCGCGGTCTCGGCGTAGTCGAACATCTGGTCCGGCATGCGGTGCGCGGAGATCACCTGCGCCTCGAACGGCACATCGAAATCCTTGAGGATGGCCACGGCGTTCTGCATCACATCCCAGTCCGAGGAGGAACCCATGATGACGCCGACCAGCGGCTTGACGACGTTGCTCATGGCTCAGTCCTTCAGCGTGTTGCCGGTCAGGCGTTCCAGCGCTTCGCGGTACTTGGCGCCGGTCTTCTCGATCACGTCGGCCGGCAGCGGCGGCGCCGGCGGGGTCTTCTGCCAGCCGTCCACGGTTTCCAGGTAATCGCGCACGAACTGCTTGTCGAACGACGGCGGCGAGATGCCGACCCGGTAGCTGTCGGCCGGCCAGAAGCGCGAGGAGTCGGCGGTCAGCACTTCGTCCATCAGGTGCAGTACGCCGTTGTCGTCCAGGCCGAACTCGAACTTGGTGTCGGCGATGATGATGCCGCGGGTGGCGGCATAATCGGCAGCGGTCACATACAACTTGATCGCGATGTCGCGGATCTTGCTGGCCAGTTCGGCGCCGATGCGCTGTTCGGTTTCTTCGAAGCTGATGTTCTCGTCGTGCTCGCCGAGGTCGGCCTTGGCGGCCGGGGTGAAGATCGGCTGCTCCAGCTTGGAGGCCTGCTGCAGGCCGGCCGGCAGCTTGATGCCGCAGATCGCGCCGGTGGCCTGGTAATCCTTCCAGCCCGAACCGATGATGTAGCCGCGCACCACGGCTTCCACCAGGATCGGCTTCAGGCGCTTGGCCACCACGGCGCGTCCGCGCACCTGCTCCACTTCGCCGGGCGCCACCACCGATTCCGGATCGACGCCGGTCAGGTGGTTGGGCACGATATGGCCCAGCTTCTCGAACCAGAAGTCGCTCATCTGGTTCAGCACTTTGCCCTTGCCCGGGATCGGCTCGTTCATGACGACATCGAAGGCCGACAGGCGATCGGTGGTCACGATCAGCAACTTGTCGTCGCCGACGGCGTAGTTTTCGCGGACCTTGCCGGTGCCCAGGAGAGGCAGGGAAGTGATCGAGGATTTGTACAGACTGCTCATGGTGGTATTTTCGTAAAGTCAAAAACCGGGACCGCTGTGAACGGATCCCGGTTGGTTAGTGCGCGTGCGTCGAATGACTGAAATTACTGAACGATTTGCGCCAATTCGCCCTTCTTGTACTTCTCTGCCATCTTCTCCAGCGGCAGCGCCTTGATCTTGCCGGCCTGGCCTTCGCAGCCGAACGACAGGTAGCGCGCCTTGCAGACCAGCTTGGCCGCTTCGCGCGCCGGCTTCAGGTAGTCGCGCGGATCGAACTTGGACGGGTTCTCGAACAGGTAGCGGCGGATCGCGCCGGTCATCGCCAGGCGGATGTCGGTGTCGATGTTGATCTTGCGCACGCCGTGCTTGATGCCTTCCTGGATCTCTTCGACCGGCACGCCGTAGGTTTCCTTCATGTCGCCGCCGAATTCGCGGATCTCGGCCAGCAGTTCCTGCGGCACCGAGGAGGAGCCGTGCATCACCAGGTGGGTGTTGGGAATGCGGGCGTGGATTTCCTTGATGCGGTCGATGGCCAGGATGTCGCCGGTCGGCTTGCGCGAGAACTTGTAGGCGCCGTGCGAGGTGCCGATGGCGATAGCCAGCGCATCGCACTGGGTCTGCTTGACGAAGTCGGCGGCCTGGTTGACGTCGGTCAGCAGTTGCTCGCGGGTCATCTTGCCGTCGGCGCCATGGCCGTCTTCCTTGTCGCCCATCATGGTTTCCAGCGAACCCAGCACGCCCAGTTCGGCTTCCACGGTCACGCCGATGGCGTGCGAAAACTCGACCACCTTGCGCGAGACTTCGATGTTGTATTCATAGCTGGCCACCGACTTGCCGTCTTCCATCAGCGAGCCGTCCATCATCACCGACGAGAAACCCGACTTGATCGCGGCCATGCACACCGCCGGCGACTGGCCGTGGTCCTGGTGCATGACGACCGGGATGTGCGGATAGGCTTCCACCGCCGCCGAGATCAGGTGGCGCAGGAAAGCTTCGCCGGCATACTTGCGGGCGCCCGCCGAGGCTTGCATGATGACCGGCGCGCCGACTTCATCGGCAGCCTGCATGATGGCGGTAACTTGCTCCAGGTTGTTGACGTTGAACGCTGGCAGGCCGTAACCGTTTTCGGCGGCGTGGTCCAGCAATTGGCGCATGGATACGAGAGGCATGATAAGAACTCCAGAACGATAAAAAATCAGTACTCGCCAACCCGCAGGATCTTCAGGGCGTTGGTGCCGCCGACCTGGCCGATCGGCTCGCCCCAGGTCACGACGATCAGGTCGCCCTTCTGCACGACGCCTTGCGCCAGCAGCAGGTCCTGCACACCCTTCAAGACCACTTCGGTGTCGGTCGACTGGGCCAGTTCGAAGGTGCGCACATTGCGGAACAGCGCCGCCTTCTGGCGGGTGGCCACATTGGGCGTGATGGCAAAAATGGGAATATCGATATTGTGCCGGCTCATCCACAGCGCGGTCGAGCCCGACTCGGTCAGCGCGGCGATGGCCTTGACGCGCAGATGGTGCGCGGTAAACAGCGCGCCGTAGGCGATCGACTGGTCGATGCGGGTGAAACGCAGATTGAGGAAATCGGCATCCAGGCGCACATCTTCGGAGCGCTCGGCTTCCAGGCAGATGGCCGACATGGCTTCCACGGTTTCCACCGGATACTTGCCGGAGGCGGTCTCGGCCGAGGTCATCACGGCATCGGTACCATCCAGCACCGCGTTGGCGACGTCGGACACTTCCGCGCGCGTGGGCACGGCGTTGACGATCATCGACTCCATCATCTGGGTCGCGGTGATGGTCAGCTTGTTGGACGCGCGCGCCATCTTGATCATGCGCTTTTGCAGGCCCGGCACGGCGGCATTGCCGACTTCGACGGCCAGGTCGCCGCGCGCCACCATGATGCCGTCGGAGGCGTCGAGGATCTCCTGCAGCAGCGGGATCGCTTCGGCGCGCTCGATCTTGGCGATCATCATCGGCTTGTGGCCGAACGGCTCGGCCGCAACGTTGGCCAACTGGCGCGCCATTTCCATGTCGGTGGCGTTCTTGGGGAAGGAGACGGCGACATAATCGGCCTGGAAGCTCATCGCGGTCTTGATGTCGTCCATGTCCTTGGCGGTCAGCGCCGGCGCGGACAGGCCGCCGCCCTGGCGGTTGATGCCCTTGTTGTTGGACAGTTCGCCGCCGATCTTGACCTCGGTGTGGATCTCGTTGCCGATCACGCGCTCGACGGTCAACACGATCAGGCCGTCATTCAACAACAGTACGTCCTCGCCCTTGAGGTCGCGCGGCAATGCCTTGTAGTCCAGCCCCACGCGCTCCTGGTTACCCAGCTGGCAATCGGCGTCGAGGATGAACTTGTCGCCGTTGGCCAGCATGATCTTGCCATTCTCGAACTTCCCGACGCGGATCTTGGGCCCTTGCAGGTCGGCCATGATGGCGACCTTCTTGTTGCATGCATCCGCCACTTCGCGCACCAGCGTGGCGCGGTCGATGTGATCCTGCGGCTTGCCGTGCGAGAAGTTCAGGCGCACGACATCGACGCCCGCACGGATCATGCGGGTCAGGGTTTCACGGTCGCTGGACGCTGGGCCGATGGTTGCGACGATTTTTGTTGCTCTGGACATGAGGACTTTCTGGTTTCGACTTAGTGAAGAAGCCCGCCAGATCCCGGTAGAGGCATCGGGACCTGGCGGATGGCTTCCTGCCCCGGGATGCGCGTCTCCGGCGCACCCGCTGGTTGATGACTATTGCGCGCGCTGCAGCAGGATGTCGACGGCCGGCAGCGGCTTGCCTTCCAGGAATTCCAGGAAAGCGCCGCCGCCGGTCGAGATGTAGCCGACCTTGTCGGCAATGTTGTACTTGGCGATCGCAGCCAGGGTGTCGCCGCCGCCGGCGATCGAGAAGCCCTTGGAGGCGGCGATCGCGCGCGCCAGCGCTTCGGTGCCCTTGCCGAACTGGTCGAACTCGAACACGCCTACCGGGCCGTTCCAGACGATGGTGCCGGCACTGCCGAGCTGCTCGGCCAACAGCGCCGCGGTTTTCGGGCCGATGTCGAAAATCATGTCGTCGTCGGCCACATCCTGCGCATCCTTGACGGTCGCCACGGCGGTCGGCGAAAACTCCTTGCCGCATACCACGTCGACCGGGATCGGCACCGAAGCGCCGCGCTTGGCCATCATGTCGATGATGGCGCGGGCGTCGCCCACCAGATCCGGTTCGGCCAGCGACTTGCCGATCTTCAGGCCGGCGGCCAGCATGAAGGTGTTGGCGATGCCGCCGCCGACGATCAGGTTGTCGACCTTTTCGGCCAGGGTCTTGAGGATGGTCAGCTTGGTCGACACCTTGGAACCGGCCACGATCGCCACCAGCGGGCGGGCCGGCTGGTTCAGCGCCTTGCCCAGCGCATCCAGCTCGGCCGCCAGCAACGGGCCGGCACAGGCTACCGGCGCGAACTTGGCCACGCCATGGGTGGTGGCTTCGGCGCGATGGGCGGTGCCAAAGGCGTCATTGACATAGATGTCGCACAGCTTGGCGATCTTTTGCGCCAGTTCGTCGCTGTTCTTCTTCTCGCCCTTGTTCAAACGGCAATTTTCCAGCAGCACCACCTGGCCCGGCGCCACATCGACGCCGTCAACCCAATTGGAAACCAGCTTGACCTCGACACCCAGCAGCTCGGACAAGCGCCTGGCGACCGGCGCCAGCGAATCTTCCGGCTTGAATTCGCCTTCCACCGGACGCCCCAGATGGGACGTGACCATCACCGCGGCGCCGGCCTTTTGTGCATCGCGAATGGCCGGGACCGAAGCGCGGATGCGCGTGTCTTCGGTGATATTGCCGGCATCATCCTGCGGCACGTTGAGATCGGCGCGGATGAAGACGCGTTTTCCTTGCAACTGGTTGGCAGAAATCAGGTCGCTCAGTCGGTTGAATTTCATAGGTCCAAATTCGAAGGTGGGGGCGAAAAATGCAGTATTTTACTCCAGCCTGCCTGCTTCCAGACGGTTTCTGGGGATCGTTCGGGCGGTAATTCGCCCTGCGCTGCCTGCAGGCAGGCTATGGTGCGGAAGAGCTCAGGTTTACAGACTGGCAACCACTCACAATATCAATCTCAATATTGTAAAGAGTGCCATTCCTGCCACAATAGTTCCCAGCAGATGCCGCGTTGCAATGAAGAAAATCGCGCCGCCGATGCCTGCCAGCAGCTTGGGATTGGCCAGGCTGACGTCGACGATGCCTTCGGCCGCCACCAGGTCGGGAATGACAATGGCCGCCATTGCCGCCGCCGGCGCGTAGCTCAAGGCATGCTTGAGCCGGGGCGGCAGCTTGACGGCGTGGCCGAACAGAAAGAAACCGCTGCGGGTGATCAGCGTGGACAATGTCATGAGGGCGATGGCCGCCCAGATATACCAGTCGCTCATGTGGCTGTTGCCCCGTCTTCATCATCCTTGTCGCGCATCGGCAGGAACTTGTCCACCGCCAGCGCCGCCGCCATGCCCAGGACCATCGCCGCCAGCAACCCCAGGCGATAGGGAAAATGCAGCGCCAGCACCGCCACGGCGCCCGACACCACCACGCCGGCCAGCGCGGGCAGGTTGTTGGTCATCGGGATCATGATGGCAATCAGCGCCAGCGTGCCGGCAAAGCCGATGTTCCAGCTTTCCGGAATCTGGCTGGCCAGCAGGATGCCGATGGTCGCGCCCAGTTGCCATGCCACCCAGCCGGGATAGCAGATGGCCGCGAAGAAGCCGATCTTGCCGGCCGGCTGGCCCACGGTGTGGTGAGGGAAGCGCTGCGGAAAAAATGCCATCGAGATATCGCCGTTGAAAAAGCCGTACCAGACCCGGCGGTACCAGGGCAAATGCTCGAAATGCGGGGCCACGGCGGCGGAGAAGATGACGAAGCGCAAATTGACGATCATCGCCGTGAAAAACACCACCAGCAGCGGCGTGCCCACCGCCAGCAGCGGCAGCACCGCGAACTGCGCCGAACCGGCATACACCAGCAGGCTCATGCCCAGCGACTGGAAAATACTCATGCCCGACTTGACCATGGCCATGCCCGACACGATCCCCCAGGCGAACACCGCCGGTATGGTCGAGGCACTGGCCCGCCAGCCTTCCTGAAACGCTTCTCTTTCGACGCGGCGCGCCTCCGGCAGCGCGGCGCTGTCCGATGGCGCGGCGGCGCCCGTCTCCTTCTGCATTGTTATTTCCGCTTTGCGCTTGATGAAATGGGTGGCCGTGTAGTTTGCCTCACAGCATTTTTACCCAAGCCAGTCATTCTACAGATGAAAGTTTTTGCTCGCTTGAATCCGCTAAAATGGAGCTCTTTCGTTCCGTTTTCCGATTATTCCCCGAGGAGACATCCATCATGTCCATGGCAGACCGCGACGGCAAAATCTGGAAGGATGGCGAGCTGGTCGACTGGCGCGACGCCACCATCCACGTGCTCACCCACACCCTGCATTACGGCATGGGCGTGTTCGAAGGCGTGCGCGCTTACAAGACAGCGCAAGGCACGGCGATTTTCCGCCTCAAGGAACACACGCAACGCCTGTTCAACTCGGCCAAGATCTTCCAGATGGAAGTGCCGTTCGACCAGGAAACCATCTATGAAGCGCAGCGCCAGGTAGTGCGCGAGAACCAGCTGGAGTCCTGCTATATCCGCCCGCTGGTGTGGATCGGTTCGGAAAAACTGGGGGTGTCCGCCAAGGGCAACAAGATCCATGTCGCCATCGCCGCCTGGCCCTGGGGCGCCTACCTGGGCGAAGACGGCATCGCCAAAGGCATCCGCGTGAAGACCTCGTCGTTCTCGCGCCACCACGTCAATGTGTCGCTGGTGCGCGCCAAGGCCTGCGGCTACTACATCAACTCCATCCTGGCCAACCAGGAAGCGCTGGCCGACGGCTACGACGAAGCGCTGCTGCTGGACACCGACGGCTACGTTTCGGAAGGCTCCGGCGAGAACGTCTTCATCGTCAAGAACGGCCGCGTGTACACGCCCGACCTGGCCTCCTGCCTGGACGGCATCACCCGCGACGCGGTGCTGACCATGGCGCGCGACCTCGGCATCGAGGTCATCGAAAAACGCATCACGCGCGACGAGATGTACTGCGCCGACGAAGCCTTCTTCACCGGCACCGCCGCCGAGATCACGCCGATCCGCGAACTGGACCGCCGCACCATCGGCAACGGCGCGCGCGGCCCCATCACCGAGAAACTGCAGTCGCTGTTCTTCGACGTGGTCGCGGGCAAGGCGCCGCAATATGCGCACTGGCTGACGCTGGTGTAAGCCATCAGGATTCATTCACCGCATCAACGTTTCAACGCTCAAACAGCATCACCTACGGAGAAAAACATGAGCCAAGCTCAAGCATCCCAGGCAGTCGTCCAACTCGAAGGCAAGGACCTGCCGGCCCACTGCCCCAACCCCAACATGACCAGCTGGTCCTCGCACCCGCGCGTGTTCCTGGAACTGGACGACCATGGCGCGGCCAAATGCCCGTACTGCGGCACCCAGTACCAGTTGAAGCCGGGCACCGTGGTCAAGGGCCACTGAAACAAAAACCAAGAGGGCCGCTGGCCCTCTTTTTCCGAGCCTGTTTAAACTGGCTCATCTGCTTCGGAGATTCCCATGCCCCGCGCCAGCATGATCCATGGCTCCCCCGATGAAATCGAAGCCGCCTACTACGACGCCCTCGCCCGCGCCGACCTGGAAGCGCTGATGGCCCTGTGGGCCGAAGACGAGGAGATCGTCTGCATCCATCCCGGCTCCCGGCGCCTGGTGGGCCATGCCGAAATCCGCGCGGCGTGGGAAGACATCCTGGGCAATGGCGGCCTGCATATCCGGCCGCGCCAGTTGCACGCCACGCAGAACATGATGACGGCGGTGCACAGCGTGGTCGAAGAGATCAACCACGGCAACGATACGCAATCCGAGGTGCATGTCATCGCCACCAATGTCTACATGAAAACCGCGCTGGGCTGGCGCATGGTGATGCACCATGCCTCGGTGGCGCCGGGCGCGGCGCCGGCCGAACCGATTACCAGCGGCGCCATGCTGCACTGACGCCCCTATTCCCACTACCCGCCCACTAGCCACCATTGGCACAACAAGGCCGCACCATGCTTTACATCCCGCCCCGCTGGCTTCCCGGCGGTCACCTGCAAACCATCTATCCGTCGACCTTCATCGCCAAGCCGCCGGTGACCTATCGGCGCGAACGCTGGCAAGCGCCCGATGGCGACTTCGTCGATGTCGATTTCGTCGACGGCAAACCCGGCCGCCCGCTGGTGGTGTTGTTCCATGGCCTGGAAGGCTCATCGGACAGCCACTACAGCCGCTCGCTGATGGCCGAAGTGCAACGGCGCGGCTGGCACGGCGCAGTGCCGCATTTTCGCGGCTGTTCAGGCGAAATCAACCTGGCGCCGCGCTTCTACCATTCGGGGGATTCCGCGGAACTGGACTGGATCTTGCGGCGGCTCAAGCAGCGCCAGTCGGACCTGGGCGCCACGCACCTGTATGCCGCCGGCGTCTCGCTCGGCGCCAATGCATTGTTGCGCTGGCTGGGCGAATCGCAGCATGAAGCAGAGATCGTCGACGCCGCTTGCGCGGTGTCGGCGCCGCTCGACCTGGCCGGCGGCGGCGCGGCGCTGGCGCGCGGCTTCAACCGCCTCTACACCTGGGTATTCCTGCGCACCATGCGGCCCAAGTGCCTGGTGAAACTGGATCAGTTCCCCGGCCTGTTCGACCGCGAAGCGCTGCTGGCCGCGCGCGACCTGCATGCCTTCGACAACGTGGTCACCGCGCCGCTGCACGGCTACCGCAACACCGACGATTACTGGGACCGCGCCAGCGCCAGGCACATCCTGCACGACATCACGGTGCCTACGCTGGTCTTGAATGCCCAAAACGACCCGTTCCTGCCGGCCCGCCATCTGCCGCGCACGGCTGCGCCCGAAGTGGTACTGGAGTACCCTGAGCAAGGCGGGCACGTGGGCTTCGCCGCCGGCGGACCGCCGGGGCGGCTGGACTGGCTGCCGCGCCGGCTGCTGCATTTCCTGGAAGGCAAGAGCGAGTCTGCCTTCACGGAGCCAAAGGAAGGCATTCATGGATGAGATCGTCCGCCAGGCCATGGCCAAATGGCCCAACGTGCCGCATTGCTTCGGCTGGCTGCGACTGGATGCGCGCGGCGGCTGGCGCATGCGCGACGAGCGCGCGCAGCATCTCGGCCTGCCCGGCGACCGCATCGCGCACCCGGCCTTGCTGGCCTTCATCGAACGCAATTACGCCGCCGACGAAACCGGCCGCTGGTATTTCCAGAACGGCCCGCAGCGCGTGTATGTCGATCTCGAACTGATGCCCTACATCGTGCGCACCCAACCGGGCGCCAATGGCCATCCCGAACTCGTCCTGCACACCGGCCAGCGCATGGACAAAATCGATGCCGCCTGGCTCGACCAGCACGGGCGCTTGTACCTCAAGGAGGGGGAGAAAGCCGGCGCGCTGGACGACCGCGACATGGCGCACATGCTCGGCGCCTTGCGGGTGGACGGCAGCGCCGACGAGGATGCGCTGCTACGCTGGATGGAAGGCGGCAACCCCGGCGCCGTGCTCAAGCTTGAACATGCCGGCCGCACGCTCACCGTGCAGCGCCTGGATGCGAACGAGCTGGCTCGGCACTTCGGCTTTGTCGCCATGCCCCGCCCGGAATGAAGTCCTGCTGAAGATTTGCGTTAACCGCGATCCTTCATGTCCTTGGATTCATCCTTCCATTTTTCCTTCCACTCGCGCTCGCGCGCATCGATCATGGCCTGGTCGTAGAAGGTAGCGTCGGGCGCGCGGCGCGCGATCCCCAACTGCTCGATGGCGGCCAGCAGGCTGCCATTCAAGGCATAGGCTTCGGCCAGCGCCAGATGCTGCAGCGCCTGCTTGCCCTGCGCCGCATAGACTTTCGCCAGTTGTTTCTGGATCTGCGGATCGGTACGGTAGAGCTGCGCCTGGTCGCGCAGATACGCCACCGCCTGGTCATGACGCTGGGCCGCAATCAGGGCATCGCCATACTGGCGCGCCGCCACGCGCGAGATCGGGAACTGCTTGCGCATCGCCTCGGCCAATTGCAGCGCCTGCTGGCCTTGCTTGCGGGCGATCTTGATGTCGATCTCCAGGCTGGCGAGCATGATGCCGGTCTGCAACGGCTGCGACGCCTCCTGCGCCTCCTTGAGCATGGCTTCGGCCTGCTCCAGCTTGTTCTGCCGGTAGTAGACGTACGCCAGGCCGTACTTGGCGGACATCGTCTGCAGCTTGGTGTTCTGCTTCATCTGGCTCTGGAAGCGCTCGGCCACATCGCGCAGCCCTTGTATCGATTCGTTTTGCAGAACCTGGGTACGCGCGCGCACCAGCTGGAATTCGGGATTGTCCACACGCTGCTTGTAGCGCTGGTCGCGGATGCGCGCCTCGATGTCGGCGATGCGTTCCGTCGTCAGCGGGTGGGTCAGCAGGTAAGGCGGCACGGCATCGGTGAAATTGCGGGAAGCCGTCTGCAAGCGGCCGAAGAAGGTGACCATGCCGGACGGGTCGAAACCGCCATCGCGCATGATTTGCAATCCGATGCGGTCGGCCTCGCGCTCGGCATCGCGGCTGAAATTGAGCTGGCGCTGGATGGCCAGGCCGGTGCCGCCCATCATGGTCGCCATGGCGGCATCGCCGCCGGCCCGGGACACGCCCGCCAGGGCGCCCAGCACGATGGCGGCCAGCTGGATCATTGAATTCTGCTTCTGCTGCCCCAGCATGCGCGCGATGTGGCGCTGCGCGACGTGGCCGATTTCGTGCGACAGCACGCCGGCCAGTTCGGATTCAGATTGCGCCGCCAGGATCAGGCCGCTGTTGACGCCGATGAAGCCGCCCGGCAACGCGAAGGCGTTGAGCGTCGGGTCGCGCACCATGAAGAACTGGAAATCGAAACCGGCTTCGCCGCGGACTTCGGGATGGATCGATACCAGGTTCAGGCCGAAATTGTTGAGGTATTCCGACACCGGGCCATCGTCGATGTAGTCGCGGTCGCTGCGGATGTCGTGCATGATCTGCTCGCCCAGCTTGCGCTCCATCAGCGGCGACAGTCCTTCGCGCTCGGTATCGCCCAAGGTCGGCAGGTTCTGCGCCACGCTCGCCACCGGGGCGATCGTCAGCGGCACGGTGGGCAACAGCAGCAGCGCCGCCGTCAGCGCGCGCGCCAGCATCCTGCGCGCCGGATGAAATGATGGGCTAACAGACGAAATCTCGGATTGTTGCATGGACAAAATCGGAAAAGGATTGCCGTCGTGCTGAAAACGAGAATGCCCGCAGCAGTCGCTGCGAACAGGCCCGGCACGCCTGCTATGATACCTGCTCTGTTTCTTCGTTCATCATTTTCCCCGGCAGATCGGCACATGAGCATACCCAGCGACCAGCAACCTCCCAGCGACGGCCTCACCCATTTCGACCAAGGCGGCCAGGCCCACATGGTCGACGTCGGCGGCAAGCGCGAATCGCACCGCGTGGCTGTGGCCAGCGGCGTGATCCGCATGAAACCGGAGACGCTGGCCATCATCGAATCCGGCACCGCCAAGAAGGGCGATATCCTGGGCATTGCGCGCATCGCCGCCATCATGGCCGCCAAGCGCACGTCGGACCTGATCCCGCTGTGCCATCCGCTGGCGCTGACGCGGGTGGCGGTGGAGTTTGAAACCGACGCCGCCAACGCCAGCGTGCGATGCACCGCGCGCGTGGAAACCCATGGCAAGACCGGGGTGGAAATGGAAGCGCTGACGGCGGTGCAGGTCGGGTTATTGACCGTCTACGACATGAGCAAGGCGGTCGACAAGACCATGGTGATGACCGATATCTGCGTGACGGAAAAACGCGGCGGGAAAAGCGATATCAGCATGGCGCGGCCATAGGCCTTGCGAAAAAGCGCCCCGCAGGGCGCTTTTTCATGGGTGCTCAGGCAGTCCGTCCGATGGCGAATCATTCACGGCAGTTGGCGGGCGCGTAGCGCGCTTCCAGCGTGCCGGCGGCAAATCCGCTATTGCGCGGCGCGCCTTCCGGCGGCGTTGCCTGCGCCACACCGGCTGCCGCGCACTGCCATTGGATGGAAGAGGCGGTCAGGGTCGGGGTCAACGTCAATGTACCGCCGTTGCCGACACGCTTGTTGAAAGTGATCGTAATGACGCCGCCCACGCCGCGCGTTTGCATGGGAGTGACGGTGATGTTTTCCACATTCTCGGTTTTTACGAAGCCCGGCAATCCCAGCTGCGCCACTGTGAAGACGCCATTGTTGGTATTGGCCTGCTCCGCCACCGCCAGCTTGTAAGGTGCGGCCAGGTTCAGCCCTTCGGCCACGCGCGAACGCGCGATGTAGTCCTGGAACTGAGTGGCGCCGATGGTGGCGAGGATGCCGATGATGGCGAGCGTCACCATCAGTTCGATCAGGGTGAAACCTTGTTGCTTCTTGTTGCCGACAGCGGTTTTCATTGCGTTCCTGTTTAAAAATGGAAGACGTTGCCAGTATCGGCAGCGCCCATGGTGCTGCAAAGAGAAATACTTCCAAACTAGCAGAATTTAATCTCCGCCACGCTGACCTGGATCAAGCGTGCGCGGCTGATCCGGCTGGCCGGCTCAGGGCTGGCCGCTCTTCTCCTGCGTCCTGCGCTTCAGGTTCAGTCCGACCAGCACCACGCCGATGGCGCCGATCAGGCCGGGCAGGCTCAGGTGCAATTGCGCGCCGGGAACGACGAATTCGCTGTCGGGGATGAAACTCTGCAGGTGCGGCTGGATGCCGACATCGCTGAAAATCATGCCGCCGGCGATATAGCCGAGCAATGCGGCGCCCAGCGTGATGATAACTGGGAATTTCTCCATCAATTTCAAGACCAGCGTGCTGCCCCAGACGATGATGGGAATGCTGACGACGATGCCGAATACCACCAGCGCCATCTGGTGCTCGCCGGCTTGCTCGGCCGCGCTGGCAATGGCGATCACGTTATCCAGGCTCATCACCAGGTCGGCCACGATCACGGTCTTGACCGCGCCCCACAGGCGGTCGCTGCCGCTGACTTCGGCATGGCCGTCATCCTCGTTGAGCAGCTTGACGCCGATCCACAGCAGCAACAGGCCGCCGATCAGTTTCAGGTATGGCAGCTCCAGCATGGTCACGGCGAAAGCGATCAAGGCGATGCGGATCGCAATGGCGCCCAGGGTGCCCCAGACGATGCCCTTCATGCGCAGCTTGGCCGGCAGGTTGCGGCAGGCCAGCGCGATCACGATGGCGTTGTCGCCGCCGAGCAGGATGTCGATCAGGATGATTTGCCCAACCGCGATCCAGTTCAGATTTGCCAGAAATTCCATTCGTTTCCTTTGTGATGAGAAATCGCGCCATTGTGCGCATCATGCGCCAGCGCGATTCTCCTGCTTTGCCGGGCGCACCGCAATGCCTGCATCGGCACAAACGCGTAGCGGCGGCAACCGATGATGCCGCCGCCTCCATAAATGAACATGGGGAGCCGAAGCTCCCCATGCTTGTCTTGCAGGTTCCGCGTTGGCGCTAAATTACAGCACCGACTTCAACAGGCGGCCCATTTCGGACGGGTTGCGGGTCACCTTGATGCCGCACTCTTCCATGATCGCCAGCTTGGCTTCGGCAGTGTCGGCGCCGCCGGAGATCAGCGCGCCTGCGTGGCCCATGCGCTTGCCCGGAGGCGCGGTCACGCCGGCGATGAAGCCGACCACCGGCTTCTTCATGTTGTCCTTGATCCAGCGCGCAGCGTTGGCTTCGTCAGGACCGCCGATTTCACCGATCATGATGACGGCGTCGGTGTCCGGATCGTCGTTGAATGCCTTCATCACGTCGATGTGCTTCAAGCCGTTGATCGGGTCGCCGCCGATGCCCACTGCCGACGATTGGCCCAGGCCCAGCGCGGTCAGCTGGCCGACGGCTTCATAGGTCAGGGTGCCCGAGCGCGACACCACGCCGATGCGGCCCTTCTTGTGGATGTGGCCCGGCATGATGCCGATCTTGATTTCGTCCGGGGTGATCAGGCCGGGGCAGTTCGGGCCCAGCAGCAGGGTCTTGGAGCCGGCCTTGGCCATGCGGTCCTTCAGGGCCAGCATGTCGCGCACGGGAATGCCTTCGGTGATGCAGATGGCCAGGTCCAGTTCGGCTTCGACCGCTTCCCAGATCGCGGCGGCGGCGCCGGCAGGCGGCACGTAGATCACCGAGACGGTAGCGCCGGTGGCCTTCTTGGCGTCGGTCACGTTGGCGTAGATGGGGATGCCTTCGAAGTCTTCACCGGCCTTCTTCGGGTTCACGCCGGCGACGAACGCGTTCTTGCCGTTTGCGTAGTCGCGGCACATGCGGGTGTGGAACTGGCCGGTCTTGCCAGTGATGCCTTGGGTAATGACCTTGGTGTCTTTGTTGATGAGGATCGACATTTCTCTTCCTTGACTGTGATGCCCGCGCCCGGCTTCGGTCGGTGCGCAATCTGTTTTCTGGCTCCGGACTTTGCCGGCGCGGGCTTTCGTGTTGGGTTACTTACTTGGCTGCAGCCACGACCTTTTGCGCGGCTTCTTCCATCGAGTCGGCCGAGATGATCGGCAAACCGGATTCAGCCAGCAGCTTCTTGCCGATCTCTTCGTTGGTGCCCTTCATGCGCACCACCAGAGGCACCTTCAGCGAAACCGCCTTGGATGCGGCGATCACGCCTTCGGCGATCACGTCACAGCGCATGATGCCGCCGAAGATGTTGACCAGGATGGCCTTCAGGCCCGGGTTCTTCAGCATGATCTTGAAGGCTTCGGTGACCTTCTCGGTGGTGGCGCCGCCGCCCACGTCCAGGAAGTTGGCCGGTTCGCCGCCGAACAGCTTGATGGTGTCCATGGTCGCCATGGCCAGGCCGGCGCCGTTGACCAGGCAGCCGATGTTGCCGTCCAGCGAGATGTAGGCCAGGTCGAACTTGGAAGCCTCGACTTCAGCCGGATCTTCTTCGTCCAGGTCGCGGTAGGCGACGATTTCCGGATGGCGGAACAGGGCGTTGGAGTCGAAGTTGAACTTGGCGTCCAGGGCGATGACCTTGCCGTCGCCGGTCAGGATCAGCGGGTTGATTTCGGCCAGGGAAGCGTCGGTTTCCCAGTAAGCCTTGTACAGGCCTTGCAGGTTCTTGCGCGCTTCGGGGATGGAAGCGGCCGGCACGCCGATCTTGGCGGCCACGTCATCGGCGTCGGCATCGGTCAGGCCGGTGACTGGATCGATGATCACGTTGTGGATTTTTTCCGGGTTGCTGTGGGCAACTTCCTCGATGTCCATGCCGCCTTCGCTGGAAGCCATCAGCACGACCTTCTGGCTGACGCGATCGGTCACCAGGGAAACGTACAGTTCCTTCTTGATGTCGGCGCCTTCTTCGATCAGCAGGCGGCGAACCTTCTGGCCTTCAGGACCGGTCTGGTGCGTGACCAGCTGCATGCCCATGATCTGGTTGGCGTATTCCTTGACCTGTTCGATGGACTTGGCCACCTTCACGCCGCCACCCTTGCCGCGACCGCCGGCGTGGATCTGTGCCTTCACGACCCAAACCGAGCCGCCCAGGCTCTTGGCTGCCGCTTCGACTTCGTCGACCGACATGCAAGGAACGCCGCGCGGAACGGTTACGCCAAACTGGCGCAGGATTTCTTTACCCTGATACTCATGGATTTTCATGGGAGCTTCCCTTTAGACACTAATTGAATAAAACTTGCCGGATTGAAATTCCGTCATCGGCGCAATGCCGGCTGACGAGAAAGCAGACCGCAACCCGCAGGCGGGCGTCGCATCCGTTGCCGGACGAGAACTGGCGCAGACATGAGCTGCGCGGGTTGCGAAAGGATTCGTAAAATTGGGCATGTGCATGCCGTCTGCATGAGTTGGTCTCTGATATTCGCATCTCGCCGGCATGCACCGGAGCGATCCGCATTATCCGTCTTCCCTGCTGTCGCCAGCCTTACATCGACCCGCCGCTTTCAAGAAAACAGCAATAATCGACATTTATCGGCTACCGCGCCGCAGCAAAAACTTCCGAATTCTAGCACAGGGCAGGGGTGCTGAGGGATGGTAGCGCTAACCTTGCCGATAAAGACCTGCGCCTGAGCCTTTCAATCGCTACCGGGGAGGCATCAGCCGAACGACGCCATGGCGCTCGCACCTTAATCAGGCATCCGGCCCGTCGTCATCCGACCAGGCGGTATTGAGCGCTTCACGGATGCTGCGGTGGGAAAAACCCCGCTGCTGCAAAAAACGCATACGCTTGGCGCGAGACTCGGCATCGACCGGCGGCTCGCTGAATTTGCGCCGCAGTACCTGGGCCGCACGGATCCCTTCGTCTTCAGCCAGGCCGGATTTCAGCTCGGACAGCGCCTCGCCTTCGATGCCGTGACTTTGCAGCTCGGACAAGATGCGATTGTTGCCATAACGCGCCGCGCGCCGGTGCACCAGGGATTCGGAAAAACGCTCTGCGGAAAGGAAACGGGATTGTTCGAGCCAGTTGAGCAAGGCTTCGACATCATCGCCCTCTTGCGCGTAAGGGGTCAGCTTACGCGCAAGTTCCAGGCGACTATGCTCACGTGAAGAGAGATATTTGAGCGCCCGTGCTTTCAGGCTGATCGGCGGTCTAGGCATGACGTTCGACTACACGGGCTATGAGGCGGATGAAACTGTGACTGCATACGTCAAAAACGCTGAACGCATGCGGACATGCAGGCAAAACGGATACTGCAAAACAGCAACGACAGAAACACCAACCATCGCCGGCATCGCAAATAACACCATACAACGCCGGCAACGGCGACAACTACCGGGACAGCAACGACGGGAGAGGCATCCCTTGCCGCTGCCCCGGCCATACTAGTACGCCGATAAGAGCATGGCGCCCACGACGGCAGGTTCTTGCGGATTACGATGCCTGGACTTCGGCCTCGCCGTTGGCCAGTTGCGGCACGCCGAGCGCGATGCGCACCTTGTTTTCAATTTCACGCGCCAGTTCCGGGTGTTCCTTCAGGAAGTTGCGCGCATTGTCCTTGCCCTGGCCGATACGTTCGCCGTTGTAGCTGTACCAGGCGCCGGATTTTTCCACCACCTTGTGCTCGGAACCGAGATCGAGGATTTCGCCTTCGCGCGAGGTGCCTTCGCCATACAGGATATCGAAGTGGGCTTCGCGGAACGGCGGGGCCACCTTGTTCTTGACGACCTTGACCTTGGTTTCGCTGCCGATGACTTCGTCGCCGGACTTGATCGAACCGGTGCGGCGGATATCCAGGCGCACGGATGCATAGAACTTGAGCGCATTGCCGCCGGTGGTGGTTTCCGGATTGCCGAACATGACGCCGATCTTCATGCGGATCTGGTTGATGAAGATGACGGTGGTATTGGTGCGGTTGATGCTGCCGGTCAGCTTGCGCAATGCCTGCGACATCAGGCGGGCCTGCAGGCCGGGCAGGGAGTCGCCCATGTCGCCTTCGATTTCGGCCTTGGGGGTCAGCGCCGCAACCGAGTCGACCACGATCAGGTCGACCGCGCCCGAGCGCACCAGTGCGTCGGTAATCTCAAGGGCCTGCTCGCCGGTGTCGGGTTGCGAGATCAGCAAGTCGTGCAGGTTGACGCCCAGCTTTTGCGCGTAGGTGACATCCAGCGCGTGTTCGGCATCGATGAAGGCGCAGGTGCCGCCCAGTTTTTGCATTTCGGCAATGGCTTGCAGCGTCAGCGTGGTTTTACCCGAGGATTCCGGGCCGTAAATCTCGACGACACGGCCGCGCGGCAGGCCGCCGACGCCCAATGCGATGTCCAGCCCCAGGGAGCCGGTCGAAAAGACCTGGACTTCCTCGGCGACGGCGCCGTCTTCCATGCGCATCACGGAGCCCTTGCCGAATTGCTTTTCGATCTGCGCCAATGCGGCGGCAAGCGCCTTGCCCTTTTCAGAGTTGTTTGCAGCTTTTTTGTCGTCCATAAATCTCTTTCGGCAAAAGGTCGTGAAGAAGGTGTCTACTGCAGGACGTATCTCTTCAGTGCGCCGGAAACTGCGCACCGGTCAATTCTGTGTCGCTGCACTCATGAAGCAGTACTGTATAAAAAAACAGTGATTCGCGCAAGCTTTTTTGTCACCCGGGGGACGAAGGCCGATCCCCGCGGTCGAGGGGCCGATTATAAAAGATCGGGAGGATTGGCCGCAGAAATGCGACACAAGTACTGCAAGCAAAAGCAAAAACCGTCAAACTCGCGTTTTTCCTGGAACACATTTCACAACAGGAGTGACATGTGTTCCAGAAATGGATGCCGTTTTCGCCCCTAACCTTGCGACGGGCGCATGCCGGCTTGATATACATTGCAGGCTTGCAATATAACGAGATAGAGACTGTTTTAGATTGTTGTCATGAGTTTAGTGCCCTTTAGCCATATCAGCGCCTTGCGCTGCCTGATCATCGACGACATGCCGACGATGCGCCAGAACATCCGGATGCACCTCGGCCAACTCGGCGTGACCAAAGTGGATCAAGCCGCCACGCCTGACGAGGCGATCCGTTTCGTCCAGGCCGGCACTTACGACCTCATCATCTGCGACTACAACCTGAACAAGGAAAGCAACGGCCAGCAATTGCTGGAGTTCTTCCGTACCCAGAACATGCTTTCGCCGACCTCCATGTTCATCATGGTGACCGCCGAAAGCGGCTACAACCTGGTAGCCAGCGCCGCCGAGTTCCAGCCCGACGCCTACATGCTCAAGCCGCTCACCGCCAGCCGCATCGCCGAACGCGTCGATCGCCTGCTGGAAAAGCAACACGCCATGCTGCCGGTGACCGAAAAGATGAAGCGCAAGGATTTCGCCGGCGCCATCGCCGAATGCGACAACGTGCTCAAGGCCGCGCCCAAGTGGATCGTCGAAATCATGAAGACCAAGGGCACGCTGCTGGTCGACCAGCGCCGCATCGACGAAGCGCGCGAGGTGTATGCGCAGGCCCTGGCCATGCGCGACGACCTGGTGTGGGCCAAGCTCGGCCTGGCGCGCTGCAATATCGTGGCCGGCCAGCTGGATGATGCGCGCAAGACGGTCGAGGAAGTGCTCGCCCAGAACAAGCAGTTCATCGCCGCCTATGACCTGCTGGCGCAGATCGACGAGGCGCAGGGCAACCAGGACGGCGCGCTGGCGGCGCTGACCATGTCCTCCGAAATCATTCCCTCGGCCCGCCGCAGCCGGCTGGTGGGGCGTGGTCTGCCGCACCTCGGACGTGCCCGAATACTACGTCGCCGGGCGCCGCGTGCCGCCCCTGTTCAACGGCATGGCCACCGCCGCCGACTGGATCTCGGCCGCCACCTTCATCAGCCTGGCCGGCGGACTCTACCTGCAAGGTTTCGACGGCCTGGCCTATATCCTCGGCTGGACCGGCGGCTACTGCCTGGTGGCACTGCTGATCGCCCCTTACCTGCGCAAGTTCGGCCAATACACCATCGCCGACTTCCTGGCCGCGCGCTATCCGGGAAAATTCGGCGGCACGCCGATCCGCATCCTGGCCGTGGCCGCCACCATCCTGATTTCCTTCACCTACGTGGTGGCGCAGATCTACGGCGTGGGCCTGATCACCTCGCGCTTCACCGGCATCGATTTCTCGATCGGCATCTTCCTCGGCCTGGCCAGCATCCTGGTGTGCTCCTTCCTCGGCGGCATGCGCGCCATCACCTGGACCCAGGTGGCCCAATACATCATCATCCTGTTCGCCTACCTGATCCCGGTGGTCTGGCTGTCGGCCAAGCACACCACGGTCCCGGTGCCGCCGGTGGCTTACGGCGCGGTGCTGCCCAAGCTCAAGGCGATCGAACACAAGCTCGAAGATGCCCCCAAGGAACAGGAGATCCGCAAGATCTTCCAGGCGCGCGCCGACGAGCTCGAATACAAACTGAAGAACCTGCCCCACTCCTGGGAAGAAGGGCGCCTGGAAGCGCAGCGCCACATCGACGAAGTCAAGCGCGACACGCACGCCTCGCTGGCTGAAATCAAGGCCGCCAGCCGCGCCCTGTCGTCCTATCCGAAAAGTGCAGGAGAAGCCGAGCGGCGCTGGAGCGACGCGCGCGCCGCCAACCTCATACGGGCGCAGCCGCCGGTCTCGCAGACCGAACCCTTCCCCGGCCGCGACAAAGAGAGTTCCGACATCAAGCGCAACAATTTCCTCGCGCTGGTGTTCTGCCTGATGCTGGGCACCGCCGCGCTGCCGCACATCCTGATGCGCTACTACACCACGCCCACCGTGTCGGCCGCGCGCAAGTCGGTATTCTGGACGCTGTTTTTCATCATGCTGATCTACCTATCGGTGCCGGCCCTGACCGTGCTGGTGAAATACGACATCTACACCTCGCTGGTCGGCAGCAGCTACAACCACCTGCCCGACTGGGTCTATTACTGGGCCAACATCGACAAGGTCAATCCGCTGGTCTCCATTACCGACCTCAACCGCGACGGCCTGGTGCAACTGGGCGAAATCTCGATGGATGGCGACATCATCGTGCTGGCCATGCCCGAAATCGCCGGGCTGCCCTACTTCGTTTCCGGACTGGTCGCCGCCGGCGGCCTGGCGGCGGCGCTCTCGACCGCCGACGGCCTGCTGCTGACGATCTCCAACGCGCTCTCGCACGACATCTACTACAAGGTGGTCGACCCCAGCGCCTCGACCCAGAAACGCGTGACCATCTCCAAGCTGCTGTTGCTGGTGGTGGCGCTGCTGGCGGCCTATGCCGCCTCGCTCAAACCGGGCGATATCCTGTCGATGGTCGGCGCCGCCTTCTCGCTGGCCGGTTCCACCCTGTTCCCGGCGCTGGTGCTGGGCGTGTTCTGGAAACGCGCCAACCAGGCCGGCGCGGTGGCCGGCATCGTGTGCGGCTTTTTGATGTGCGTGTACTACATGCTGCACACCAACCCGACCTTCGGCGGCAGCGCCGCCGGCCAGTGGTTCCACATCGCGCCGATCTCCGCCGGCGTGTTCGGCGTGCCGGTGGGCATCGCGGCCATGGTCATCGTCAGCCTGCTCACGCCGCCGCCGGACGAAGCTACCATCGCGCTGATCGACCACATCCGCACGCCATGATTTCCTGCGGCAACACATTGCGAGCCGGTCCGGCTCGATCGCAAAAAGCGAGGTAAAACCCGCTCTGATCGCCGTTCCGCGACAAGCCTTTCGGGCCTTACAATCTTCAACTCACGGGGAAATCCTTGACGTCCGGGGGGACGGCAAGGGCAAGACGACATCGGCCATCATCCCCGCCCCCTCTAATAATCAAGACCAAGAAAGGGCTCACCGATGAAACTGTCTCAAATGAAAGTCTCCAATCGCCTGAACGTGGGATTCGGCGTCGTGCTGGGGTTGCTGGCGCTGGTCATCGCCATTGGCGTGAACCTCATGGGCGAAATCAATACCCGTCTCAACTCCATCAGCAACGTCAACAATGTCGAAGCGCGACTGGCAGTGGCCTTGCGCACCTCGCTGTATGAGCAGTCGATGGCCACGCGCGACCTCCTGCTGGCGCCAGATGCTGCGGCGCGCAAAATCTTCACCGAACGCATCAGGAAGGAAATCGCCAATTACCAGGGCATCGAAAAGGAACTCGATACGATGTTCAGCACCCTGGCAGAGACGGCCGACATCGAAACAGCCGCCATGGCACAGGTCAAGGCACTTTCAGCGTCCGCCGCACCGTTGCTGCAAAAGCTGACCGAACTGGCGGACGTCGACGACATCGAGGGCGTGCGCCAGTTGCTGGCCAGTGGCCTGACTGCCAAGCAAACGGAACGCCGCGTGAAACTGGGTGAGCTGGTCGCACTGGAAGACCGCCTCAACAATGAAGCCAGCGCGGAGGCGACCTCGTTCTACCTGGTCGCCAAACACACCATACTGGTACTGGGCGTCATCGCGCTGGCCATCGGCATCGTCCTGGCGCTGGCCATCTCGCGCGGGCTGGTCGGCCAACTGGGAGGCGAGCCGGCGTATGCCGCCGACATCGCCAACCGCATCGCCGCCGGCGACCTCAGCAGCCAGATCACCGTCGACGGCAAGAAAACCAGCTTGCTGCATGCCATGAAATCGATGAACGGCAACCTGCAGGAGATCGTCAGCGAGGTGCGCACCGGCAGCGATGCCATCGCCGTCGCCACCACCCAGATCGCCACCGGGAACTTCGACCTCTCGTCGCGCACCGAGCAGCAGGCCGGCTCGCTGGAAGAAACTGCGGCGGCCATCGAAGAACTGACCTCCACCGTGCGGCAAAACGCCGATAACGCGGCGCAGGCCAGCCAGTTGGCCATCTCGGCTTCCGAGATCGCCGAGAATGCGGGCCAGTCGGTGCAACGCATGATCGCCACCATGAATGCGATCGATTCATCGTCCAAGCAGATCGTCAACATCATCAACGTGATCGACGGCATTTCCTTCCAGACCAATATCCTGGCGTTGAATGCCGCAGTGGAAGCTGCGCGCGCCGGCGAACAGGGACGCGGCTTCGCCGTGGTCGCCTCGGAGGTGCGCTCGCTGGCCCAGCGCAGCGCATCGGCGGCCAAGGAAATCAAGGCCCTGATCGAAGAATCGGTCAGCAACGTCGACAGCGGCTACCAGCTGGTGCAGCAGACCGGCAGCACCATGGATGGCGTGGTCGAGAGCATCCGCAAGGTATGCGACGTGGTCGCCGAGATTACCGAAGCCGGGCGCGAACAGGCCTCGGGCATCCAGCAAATCAACGACGCCATCGTGCAGATGGACCAGACCACGCAGCAAAATGCGGCGCTGGTGGAACAGGCCGCCGCCGCCGCGCAGACCCTGCAGGACCAGGCGCAGCGCCTGCAGCAGGCCGTCAGCATATTCATGCTCAAGCCGCAGGCTTAAATCCCGGGCCGCCGCCGCGCCTGGCAAGGCGGTATCCGTCATGGATTTCCATGCAGCAACCCGACAAGAACCGGGTTGCGCCATCCCGCCTGCCTACATAGACACCTAGACCGCGAACGCCAGTTCGCCCGCCTCTTCGCCCGGCATCACCGTGACTGCCACCTGCATGGTTTGCTGGCCGCCGCCGATCAGTACGCCGCGCAAAGGCGAGACATCGAGGAAATCGCGCCCCCATCCCAGCGTGATGTGGCTGGTGCCGGGAAACAGGCCGTTGGTGGGATCGGCGTCGATCCACACGCCGGCCTGGCCATCGCGTCCGGGGCAATACACCGAGACCCAGGCATGCGAGGCGTCGGCCCCCACCAGGCGCGGCTGGCCCGGCGGCGGCTGGGTCAGCAGGTAGCCGCTGACGTAGCGCGCGGCCAGTCCGACCGAGCGCAGGCAGGACAACATCAGGTGCGCAAAGTCCTGGCACACGCCGCGCCGGTTGGCGAACACATCGGTCACCGGCGTGGAAACGGTGGTGGCGGCCGGATCGAACGCGAATTCATCGAAGATGCGCAGCATCAGCGCGCGCACCCCGTCCAGCAACGACAACCCCGGCGTGAAGCATTGCTCGGCGTAATGGATGAACTCGCGCTTGATGCGCACATGGGAAGACTCGAACAGGAAATTGGACGCATCCAGCATCTCCGGCGGCAGAGGCCGCGCCCCCTGGTAGGACAGCAATGCGACCGCCTCCTCCCACGGCATGGAATGCGCCGGCAGCAGGCGCGGCCTCAACTCGACCCAGGACTCGGCGACCACGTCGAGGCTGCTATGGTCGGTGTCCAGCGAGAATGCCTTGATGACGTTGCCGAAATTGTCTTCATAGCTGCGCACCAGCGCCGGCGCCGGCTGGATATTGACCTGGTGCGACAGGCAACGCTGCCAGGCCAGCTCGCGCGGGGTGAGATGCAGCATCTGGTGCGACAGGCGCACCGGCAGCGAATACTGGTAAGTGGTCTGGTGGTGGATCTGGTAGATGACGCGTTCGTCGGCGGCCTGGCCGGCGGTGTCTTTTTCCGTCATTTCATACTCCCTGGCTGACCGGCGCCGTCAACGGCGTGAAGTAATGGCGCGACAAGTCGTCCGACAGCATATAGCCGCCGCTGACGGCGTCGCGCATCAATTGCGCCAGGCGCGCGTTGGCCTCTTCCATGGTAGGCGATCCGTGCGCGAAGTCGGACAGGCTCATCGCCTCCAGCTGGCCGGCCAGGTGCGCCGGAATGGTCATGCTCAGCAAGCCCAGTTGCTGCGCGATGTCGGCGAGGTATTGCTGCAGCATGCGGAACTGATAAGCCATGCCGTGCGGATTGCTGGCATCGAACACCAGCAAGTGCAACACCGGCAGCCACTCCGGCGTGCGCCGATAGCGCACGCGGTAGGTGACGATGCTGCTGGCCGACTCCAGCAGCCACGACAGCGCCGCGGTCTGGCGCGCCGTCGGCAGGCGCAGGAAGTTGTCGAACAGCGTGGCCATGTTGACCATGCGCTCGATATGGCGCCCCACCATCAGGAACTGCCAGCCGGCGTCGCGCGTCATGTCGTCCAGGGCATGGCCGGCCAAGCCGGAACAGGCGTCGATCACATTGCCCAGCACATGCTGGGCGCCGGTGGGCGTACTGATGCGCTCCTGCACCATAGCCGGCATCTTGGTCAGGGCATGCCAATTGTCCAGCGACAGGTGTTCGCGCACCTGGTAGGCCGCGTGCGCCAGCTGGCGCACCTGGGTCGCCACGCTGACCGGCGCCGATGAATCGATGACGGCGGCCTGCAGGCTTTGCTGCAGGCCGGTGATGGTCGGGCGAGGATCGGACTTGGGCATGAGCACGCCAAGCTGGCCGCAAATCCAGCTCACGCTGCCCAGGATGCCGCGGCTTTCGCTCTGGCCGTCCATCGTGTATTGCAAGGTGGTGCGCAGCAGGCGCGCCAGGTTCTTCACGCGCTCCGAATAGCGCCCCATCCAGAACAGGTTTTCGCCGGAGTGGGAAGACACATCGACGGTGCTGCGGATCAGCGTGCCGTTGACCGTATCGACGACATCATCGGGCAGTTGCTCGGCCGGACCGGGTTCGCTTTCACGCAGCACCCAGACATCCTTGGTGGTGCCGCCCTGCTGCATCGACACCACGTCGCGGCGCTGGCGCGACGCCACGCGGGTCAGGCCGCCCGGCATCACCTGGTAACCGCCGCGGCCGTCGGCCACGGCAAACACGCGCAGGCTGATGGTGCGCCCCATCAGGCCATAGTCGCCGCTGCGCGACATCACCGGCGCCTGCGACAGGCGCACCCATTCCTGAGCCGCATAGGCGTGCGGCTGCAGTTGCAGGCTTTCGATCAGGCGGCGCCGCGCCGCGCCGGTGACGGTATGGCCGAATACCGGCTGCATGCGCATGGAAGAAAAGGCCGGCACGATGACCAGGTCGTCGAGATGCTCCAGCGTGTAATCCAGCGCAGGCTTCTCGCCGCACCACCAGGACGCCACCGCCGGCAGCGCCAGCGGCTCGCCCAGCAGGCGCTCGCTGATGGCCGGCAGGAAACCGTGCAACGCGGTCGATTCCAGCACGCCGCTGCCCAGCGAATTGGCCACCAGTACATTGCCCAGGCGCGCGGCCTGCGTCAGGCCGGGAATTCCCAGCGCCGAATCGGCGCGCAATTCCAGCGGATCGCAATAATCGTCGTCCATGCGGCGCAGGATGGCATGCACGCGGCGCAGGCCGTTCAGGGTCTTCAGGAACACCTGGTCGCCGCGCACCGTCAGGTCGACGCCTTCAACCAGCGGGAAGCCCAGCGTATGCGCCAGGAACACATGCTCCGAATAGGTTTCGTTGTAGGGGCCGGGCGTGAGCAGCACGATCAGCGGCATCTCGCCATTGGCCGGCGCCAGTTGCGTGAGCATGGCGCGCAGCGTGTGGAAGTAGCCATGCGGCGATTGCACGTGCATGTCGCGCAGCGCCTCGGGCATGGCGCGCGCCATGATCTGGCGGTTCTGCAGGGCGTAGCCGGTGCCTGACGGCCCCTGGGTGCGGTCCGACACCACCCACCAGGTGCCATCGGCCGAGCGCGCCAGGTCGATCGCATAAGCATGCAAATGCACGCCGCCCGGCGGCCGGATGCCATGGCACGGCATCAGGTAGCCGTGCTGGCCGAACACCAGCGCCGGCGGCAGCAGGCCTTCGCTGAGCAGGGCCTGCTCGCCGTACAGGTCGGCCAGCACCGCGTTCATCAGGCGCGCGCGCTGGGCCACCGCCTTGGCCAGGAACTGCCACTCGTCGGCCGCCACGATGTGCGGCAGCAAGTCCAGCTCCCACGGGCGGTTGGCGCCCTTGGGATCGGCGTAGACGTTGTAGGTGACGCCATCGGAAGCGATGGCCTCGCGCACTTCGCTGGCGCGCCGGCGCAACATCTCCGGCGACAGGTTTTCCAGCTGGTCGATCAGCGTCCGCCAATGCGGCCGCAGGCGGCCGTCGGCTGACAGCATTTCGTCGTAACGATCGCTGTTGGCCGAATAGCTTTCCAGTAAACGCTGATGCATAAATGGGGCTGGGCGGGCGCGATGCGGGCGGGTCCGCCGCTGCCTGTTGGCGCCGGCGAACCGGCTTGCGTGGGCGGGAGGACCGGCGCGGCGCGAACGCCGCGCCCGGATGAGTTAGAAGTAACGTAAGTCTAACGTAAAAGGAAACTCGACAGACGGCCGCGCCGGCTGCACATCGAATTTCCCCGGCGTGTGGTTGAGGCGGAAGTAGCGCGCCAACCGGCGGCTTTCGGCCTCGAAGGCGTTGACCGGGAAAGTCTCGTAATTGCGCCCGCCCGGATGCACCACGTGGTACTGGCATCCGCCCAGGCTGCGGCCGTTCCAGGTATCGACCAGGTCGAAGGTCAGCGGCGAATCCACCGGGATGGTCGGGTGCAGCGCCGATGGCGGCTGCCAGGCGCGGTAGCGGATGCCAGCCACGAACTGGCCGACCGTGCCGGTAGGCTGCAGCGGCACGGATACGCCGTTGCAGGTGAGCACATAACGGTCGGAAGCCATGCCGGACACCTTCACCTGCAAGCGCTCCAGCGAGGAATCGACATAGCGCGCGGTGCCGCCGCCGCTGCTTTCCTCGCCCAGCACATGCCAGGGCTCCAGCGCCGTGCGCAATTCGATCTCCATGCCCTTGACCGCATAGTCGCCGATCTTGGGGCAGCGGAATTCCATGTGCGGCGCGAACCACTCGGCCTTCATGGCGTAGCCGGCCTCGTTCATGTCGTCGATCACGTCGCGGAAATCCTGCGCGATGAAATGCGGCAGCAGGAAGCGGTCGTGCAGTTCGGTGCCCCAGCGCACCAGCCTTGCCGGCTGGTACGGCTGCTGCCAGAAACGCGCCACCAGGCCGCGCAGCAACAACTGCTGGGTCAGGCTCATGCGCGCATGCGGCGGCATCTCGAAGGCGCGCAGCTCCAGCAGGCCCAGGCGGCCGGTGGCGCTGTCGGGCGAATACATCTTGTCGATGCAGAACTCGGCGCGGTGGGTGTTGCCGGTGACGTCGATCAGCAGGTTGCGCAGCAGCCGATCCACCAGCCACGGTGGGCATTCGCCCTTGGCGACCTGCTTGTCCATCTCGGCGAAAGCCAGCTCGATCTCCACCGTCGAATCGTTGCGCGCCTCGTCGATGCGCGGCGCTTGCGAGGTCGGGCCGATGAACATGCCCGAGAACAGGTAGGACAGCGACGGATGGTTGTGCCAGTACGAAATCAGGCTGCGCAGCAAATCCGGCCGGCGCAGGAAGGGCGAGTCGCCGGTGGTGATGCCGCCCAGCACCATGTGGTTGCCGCCGCCGGTGCCGGAGTGATGGCCGTCCAGCATGAACTTCTCGGTGGTCAGGCGCGACTCGCGCGCGGCCTCGTACAGGTGGGTGGTCTGTTCGACCAGTTCGCTCCAGTTGTTGGCCGGCTGGATGTTGACCTCGATCACGCCGGGGTCCGGCGTGACGCTGAACTTGCGCAAGCGCGGGTCGTTGGGCGGCTCGTAGCCTTCCAGCAGCACCGGCTGCTTGAGTTCCTCCGCCACCGCTTCGATAACGGCCACCAGTTCCAGGTAATGCTCCAGTTGCGCCAGCGGCGGCATGAACAGGTAGAGCACGCCATTGCGCACTTCAGCCGACAGCGCGGTGCGAGTGATCCCGTTGGCCGATTCGCCATGCGCCGGCGTTACGCTGGCGGCATTGCTGGCATTGTCCGCAGCCTCACCGATCTGCCCCCGCGCCGGCCTGGCCGCGGCGGCGCCGATGGGCTCCCCCACGCGCAACGGCGGCTGTTGCGGGCCGCCAGCCTGGCGCCGGATCTCGGCCGCGCCGGGCAGCCCCTTGAACGCCTGCGACGGATCGGCCGGATATACCGCCGGATATTCGCTGGCGCTCACCCAGGGCAGCGAATCGAGCGGCAGGCGATAACCCAGCGGCGAATCGCCCGGATACAGGTAGCAGCGCTCGCTGCGCAGGAACCAGCTGCCGCTCTGCCAGCCGCGGCCGTCGAAGCGGCGCGCCAGCGGCAGCACGTGGCCCGCCGCGCTTTGCAGGCCTTGCGTGAACACCCGCATCAGGCGTTCGCGCTCCTGCTTGTCGTCCACGCGCGAATCGAAGGGGTCGACGTTGCCGGGCAAGCGGCGCTCGCGCCACATGTAGTAGAACACGTCCTCGTAGGCGGGGAACACGTTCTTGCCATCCAGCTTCAGACGCTGCGCCACGCGGTGCAGGAAGTGGCTGGTGACGATCTTGTCGGCCACGTTCGGCTGGGTCTCGTCGCCGATGAGCGCGGGATTGAGCCAGATCGGTTCGCCGTCGCGCCGCCAGTAGCAGTTCAGCGCCCAGCGCGGCAACTGCTCGCCGGGGTACCACTTGCCCTGGCCGAAATGCGGCAGGCCTTGCGCCGCGTACTTGTCGCGCATGCGGTGGTAGAGCGCGGCCGCCAGCGGCTTCTTGGTCGGCCCCATGGCGGAGGTATTCCATTCCGGCTCGTCCGGATGGTCGAGCGAGACGAAGGTCGGCTCGCCGCCCATGGTCAGGCGCACATCGTTGGCGACCAGGTCGCGGTCGATGGCGTGGCCGAGCGCTTCGATCTCGGCCCACTGCTCCTCGCTGTAGGGCTTGGTCACGCGCGGCGCTTCCCAGATGCGCTTGACGCTCATCAGATGCTCAAACTCGACTTCGCAGGGGTCGACCAGGCCCGACACCGGCGCCGCCGAAGCCGGTTCGGGCGTGCACGACAGCGGGATGTGGCCTTCGCCGGCGAACAGCCCCGAGGTTGGGTCCAACCCGATCCAGCCGGCGCCCGGCAGGTAGACCTCGCACCAGGCATGCAGGTCGGTGAAGTCGGCCTCGGGGCCGGAGGGGCCGTCCAGCGATTTCTGGTCGGCCGTCAGCTGGATCAGGTAGCCGGAGACAAAGCGCGCCGCCAGCCCCAGATGCCGCATCAGTTGCACCAGCAGCCAGGACGAGTCGCGGCAGGAGCCCGACTTCAGTTCCAGCGTCTGCTCCGGGGTCTGTACGCCGGGTTCCATGCGGATGGTGTAATCGATGTGGTTGGCCAGCTTCTGGTTCAACGCGACCAGGAAATTGGCGCTGCCCATTTTCTCGCGTGAAATCCCATCGAGGAATTTCTTGAACAAAGGTGACAACGGCAGCTTCTGCCGGTACGGCATCAGTTCGTTCTGCAAGTCCTTGGCGTACTCGAAGGGGAATTGCTCGGCGTAGGGTTCGAGGAAGAAATCGAACGGGTTGATGACCGACATCTCGGCCACCAGGTCGACCTCGATCTTGAATTCGGTGGTTTTCTCCGGGAACACCAGGCGCGCCAGGTAATTGGCCTCGGGATCCTGCTGCCAGTTGATGAAGTGTGGCTCCGGCAGGATGCGCAGCGAATAGCTCAGGATGCGGGTACGGCTGTGCGGGGCGGGACGCAGGCGGACGACTTGCGGCCCGAGGTTGATTGGACGGTCATACCGGTACGAGGTGACATGGTTCAGCGCCACGTGAATTGACATGGAGATCCTTTACGGCGAGCAAATGATGAATACCTGACTGCGATCTGCATTTCCGTCATCCGCTCCATGCGCCTTTCCGGTTGCGCAAGGCGGGCGCAGCGACGGTGATGCATACCGGGTTATGCGTGAAACCTGTTCATTACCCCTCCCCTGGAACTGCGACTACGCCGCCGTACCTACCTGTGATGCATATTAATGAAATCCCGCAGGCGTGGATAGATTTCGTTTTCCCAGCGGCGGCCGTTGAAGACGCCGTAATGTCCCACGGCCGTCTGAACGTGGTGCAAGCGCATGTAAGGCCGGATGCTGCTGCACATTTCCTGTGCGGCCACCGTCTGGCCGACGGCGCAGATGTCGTCCTTCTCGCCCTCGATGGTCAACAGCGCGGTGCGGCGGATGGCGCGCGGATTGACGGCGCGCCCCTGGTATTGCAACGAGCCCAGCGGCAGCGCATGCTCCTGGAACACCAGTTGCACCGTCTCCAGGTAAAACTCGGCCGGCAAGTCCGACATGGCGAAGTATTCTTCATAGAAGGTCTTGATCTGCGAGGCCTTCTCGTCATCCCCGTCGGCTAGGTGGCGGTACAGGTTACGGAAAGCGTCGACGTGGCGGTTCAGGTTCATGTTCATGAACGCGGCCAGTTGCATGAAACCCGGATACACGCGCCGGCCGCCGCCCGCATGGCGGGCCGGCACGGTGCTGACCATGTTCTTTTCGAACCAGGCGATCGGCTTGCTCTTGGCCAGGGCATTGACGGCGGTGGGATTGACCCGCGTGTCGAGCGGGCCGGCCATCAGCGTCATAGTGCGCGGCTGCGCCGCATTGCCGTCGTCGGCCATCACGGCGGCCGCCGTCAGGGCCGCCACGGTAGGCTGGCAAACCGCCAGCAGATGGGCGCCCGGCCCCAGGATCTCGAGAAAGGAGATGATGTGGGAAACGTATTCATCCATGCCGAACTTACCATGCCCGAGCGGGATGTCGCGCGCATTGTGCCAATCGGTGATGTAGACATCGTGATGGAGCAACAGGGTGTTGACCGTGCCGCGCAGCAAGGTGGCGAAGTGGCCCGACATCGGCGCCACCACCAGCACCTTGGGCTGGGCATCCGGAATTTCCTTGCGAAAATGCAGCAGGCTGCAAAAAGGCGTTCCGGCGACGACCTCCTCGCGCACCGAAACTGTGCACCCATCATCGTCAACGGCGGCGATCCCGAAATCCGGGCGGACGTGGGTGAGCTGGGTACGCGCGAACACTTCGCAGGCCGACGCCAGCCTGCGCATGACAGGATGCGCCGGCAAGCCCGGCCATTGGTACCCGAACACGGGCGCCATCATCCTGGCGCAAGTCCGCAGGGGATCGGTGGCGTCTGCATATTGCTGGTAGAGCTGGTAGGTATTGATCATGAGGACGCCGCCCTTCTGTCTCTTATAGTGTTCGCTCGCAGTCTTCCTTGCGATGCAATATGCATGCCACTGATATCCACCGATGCCTTTCGCGGCGCGGCCCGCGGGCCGCCATCGCGGCATTTTTTGTCGACCGTGGGCCGCGACAAATCCGCAGGCTGGCACGCGCTTTGCAAGCACATGCTCCAGCTGCCGCCTTCCATCCCGGCCGGACAAACACGGGAACAAAAGCGGCAACGATGTCGTGCCTGCGCCAGCGTATCCGCGCCGGCAACGTCGTGCCCAAAGTCAACATTGCAAGAAAACAGATAAAGGACTGACATGCCTAAGACGACTTTGCGCATCACCAGCAAGAACTACTCTTCCTGGTCCTTACGCGGCTGGCTCCTGGTCAAGTTCGCCGGGTTGTCTTTCGAGGAAGACATCGTGCCGCCGGACGATCCGACCGCGCGCGCGGAGATCCTGCTGCTGTCTTCCTCCATCCTGGTGCCCAGCCTCAAGCATGGCAGCGTGCTGGTGTGGGACACCCTGGCCATTGCCGAATACCTCAACGAAATCCGTCCCGGGGCGCTGCTGCTGCCGGCCGACCAGGCCGCCCGCGCGCACTGCCGCGCGGTATGCGGCGAAATGCATTCGGGCTTCTCGGCGCTGCGCGCGGCATTGCCGATGAACCTCAAGGCGCACTTCCCCAACTTCAAGGTATGGTCGCGCGCCGAAGCCGACATCCACCGCATCACCACCATCTGGAAGGAATGCCTGGCCAAGTACGGCGGCCCCTTCCTGTTCGGCGAGCAGCGCACCATGGCCGACGCCATGTATGCGCCGGTAGTGACGCGCTTCGTCACCTACGACATCAAGCTCGATCCGGTGTGCGCGGCCTATGGCAAGCGCATCATGGCCATGCCGGAGATGCAGGAATGGATCACCGCCGCCAAGAAGGAGCCGGAAGACATTGATGAGCTGGATGTGGAGTTTTAGGACGCGTTCGCTGGAAAATCGAACGCGCCCGCGGGTGCGGCGGCCGCCGCAGCTATTTTTGTCGCAAGCCAAATGCGGGACGCCGCAGAAAGGATGGATGTGATGAACACGGTAGCTGAAAGCGTATTGGCAGGAAACACGTTCTCGCATGTATGCGAGGGCGATACGCCCTACGAATCGGGAGGGTTGCGCGACTTTTTCCTCTACCGCGACCTCGGCATCGCCGCCGCCACGGGCGGGCAAGTGGTCGCGCAACTGGTCAAGGCCAATATGGCGCCGGAAGAAGGCACGGGATGGCACCGGCACGAGGCGAATTTCCACATCGTCATCATGTTGAAGGGCTGGGCGCGTTTCATGTATGAAGACCAGGTGACGCTGGTGAAGGCCGGCGACTGCGTACACCAGCGCCCCGGCATCGTGCATTTCCTGTTCGATTATTCGCCCGACATGGAGTACCTGGAAATCGTCAGCCCGGCCGATTTCAAGACCATCGACATGCCGGCGCCATGCGCCGTGCCGCCGCCCACGCCGTGGAACTGAGCCGGGCGCGACGCGCACTTTCCGCCCGGCCTCCCGTTTCATCGGCGTACCGGTCTCGATGAAACGGGGCATGGTTTTGCGGGATTTTTCGAACGTGTGCAAGAAGGAAAAACGGATCGGGAGCAAAGATCGAAACCATGAAACTTTCCACTGTCCAAAAACATATGCCTCTGATAGGCTTATCCGGCACACGCTAGCAAGCGCGCGCCTTTGCAGAAGATCTCCACGTCTCGTTTGTCGTCACATTCAACTTAGAAAAGTTCCTGTCCACACCAGGAAAACGAATCAAATTTATGGCACATTTTTTCGATGAGATGTATTCGGGGAGCGTCGCAAGCGACAACCCGCAAGTGCGCCAGCACTACGCCGAATTCGCCCACTGGCTGGCGGCGCAGTCGGCTGAAACCATCGCCCGCAAACGTGCCGAGTCCGACCTGATCTTCCGCCGCGTCGGCATCACCTTCGCGGTCTACGGCAACGACGCCGGCACCGAGCGGCTGATCCCCTTCGACATCATCCCGCGCATCATCCACAAGGCCGAATGGGCCAAGCTGGAAGCCGGCCTCGTGCAGCGCGTCAAGACGCTCAACATGTTCATCCACGACATCTACCACGAGCAGAAGATCGTCAAGGCCGGCATCATCCCTCCCGAGCAGATCTTCCAGAATGCGCAGTACCGCCGCGAGATGCAGGACGTGAACGTGGTCAACGACATCTACGCGCACATCGCCGGCGTCGATATCGTGCGCGCCGGCGAGGGCGAGTTCTACGTGCTCGAAGACAACCTGCGCGTGCCTTCCGGCGTGTCGTACATGCTGGAGAACCGCAAGATGATGATGCGGCTGTTCCCCGACCTGTTCACGCGCCACAAGATCGCCCCGGTCGACCATTACCCCGACCTGCTGCTGGACAACCTGCGCTCGGTGGCGCCGGCCGGCGTGACCGATCCGGTGGTGGTGGTGATGACCCCGGGCATGTACAACTCGGCCTATTTCGAACATGCCTTCCTGGCCCAGCAGATGGGCGTGGAGCTGGTCGAGGGCCAGGACCTGTTCGTCAAGGACAACGTGGTCTACATGCGTACCACGCGCGGCCCCAGGCGGGTCGACGTGATCTACCGCCGCATCGACGACGACTTCCTCGACCCGCTGGCGTTCCGTCCCGATTCCGCGCTGGGCGTGCCGGGCCTGCTGCAGGCCTACCGCGCCGGCAAGGTGACGCTGACCAACGCCATCGGCACCGGCGTGGCCGACGACAAGTCGATCTATCCGTATGTGCCGGACATGGTGCGCTTCTATCTCTCGGAAGAACCCATCCTCAACAACGTGCCGACCTACCAGTGCCGCAAGAAGGAAGACCTCGACTACACGCTGGCCAACCTCGGGAAGCTGGTGGTCAAGGAAGTGCACGGCGCCGGCGGCTACGGCATGCTGGTCGGCCCGGCCTCGACCAAGCAGGAAATCGAGGACTTCCGCGCCCGCGTCATCGCCAAACCCGACGGCTACATCGCCCAGCCCACGCTGGCGCTGTCGGTCTGCCCGACCTATGTCGAGGCCGGCATCGCGCCGCGCCACCTCGACCTGCGCCCGTTCGTGCTGTCCGGCAAGAACGTGACGATGGTCAAGGGCGGCCTGACGCGCGTAGCGCTCAAGGAAGGCTCGCTGGTGGTGAACTCGTCGCAGGGCGGCGGCACCAAGGACACCTGGATTCTGGAGAAATAAGATGCTCAGCCGTACCGCCGATCACCTGTTCTGGATGGCCCGCTACACCGAGCGCGCCGAAAACACCGCGCGCATGCTCGACGTGCATGTGCAGACCGCGCTGCTGCCGCAATCGACCGATGACGCCGAGCAAGGCTGGCGCGCCGTCCTCGGCATTTCCGAACTGCTGTACGGCTACAACCAGAAGTACGACCAGCTCACGCAAAGGGATGTGATCGACTTCATGGTGCGCGATCCGAACAACCCTTCGTCGATCGCCTCCTGCCTGCGCCAGGCGCGCGAGAACGCGCGCGCGGTGCGCGGCGCGCTGACCACCGAAGCCTGGGAAATCCAGAACGCCACCTGGATCAAGATGCAGTCCTACCTGCAGACCAACGCGCTGGAGCAGAACCCGAGCGATTTCTTCGAATGGGTCAAGCACCGCTCGCACCTCTCGCGCGGCGTCACCATCGGCACCATGCTCAAGGACGAGGCGTTCCACTTCATCCGCCTGGGCACCTTCCTGGAGCGCGCCGACAACACGGCGCGCATCATCGACGTCAAGTTCCACGGCGCCAAGGAAAGCCAGGCGCAAAAGCACAACGGCCAATCGCAATCGCAGTCGCAATCCGGAGAGAAAGGCGACGGCCAGATCGACTTCTACTATTGGGCCGCGATCCTGCGCTCGGTGTCCGGTTTCGAGATCTACCGCAAGGTCTACCGCGACGTCATCACGCCCGAGCGGGTAGCCGAACTGCTGATCCTGCGCGCCGACATGCCGCGCTCGCTGCTGGCCTGCATGGGCCATGTGCTGTCCAACCTGAAAAACGTGCACAACGACGTCTCGTCCGACACCGAACGCTTCGCCGGCAAGCTGCACGCCGACCTCAAGTTCGCGCGCATCGAGGAAGTGCTCGATGCCGGGCTGCACGATTACCTGACGGTATTCCTGGAGCGCATCTTCGAGCTAGGCAACCGGATCAGCCGGGATTTTCTTGTTCCTTTGGCAGCATGAATATTCAAAAAACCAACGCCATTACCTAAGAAAATTCTGAATTGCGCCGTTACTGTAGGCACACGGCGACAAGAAGCCCTTGTCCGCGACTTGGGTGGACAAGGCTTCCTGTAAAATCCGGTTTTTACATTTTCAGATCACATCATGACCTATTGCGTTGCCATGCGCCTGAACAGCGGCCTGGTATTCCTCTCCGATTCGCGAACCAATGCGGGGGTCGACCATATCGGCACTTTCCGCAAAATGAGTGTTTACGAGAATCCGGGCGATCGCGTCATGGTCCTGATGACGGCGGGCAATCTTTCGATTTCGCAGTCGATCCGCCAGATGCTGGGCGAGCGCACCAACGCCGAGGGGCGCAGCATCTGGACCGCCACCTCCATGTACGAGGCGGCACAGATCCTGGGCGACGCCATCCGCGCGGTGCATGAGCGCGAAGCCGGCGAGCTGGGCAAGTTCGGCATCGACTTCAACGTTTCCATCATCTTCGGCGGCCAGATCAAGGGCGAACGTTGCCGCCTGTTCCAGATGTATTCGGCCGGCAACTTCATCGAGTCGCACGACGAGAACACCTATTTCCAGATCGGCGAAGCCAAATACGGCAAGCCCATCATCGACCGCGTGGTCACGCCTTCGACCACGCTGGACGAGGCCGCCAAGTGCGCCCTGATTTCCATGGACTCGACGCTGAAGTCGAATATCTCGGTCGGCCTGCCGCTGGACCTGCTGCTCTACAACAGCGACGAGCTGGCCGTGAGCCGTTTCGTGACGATCGACGAGCACAACCAGTATTTCCAGATGATCCGCCGCAGCTGGGGCGCCCAACTGAAGCGCGTGTTCGAAGCCATCGACGATCCGGTCTGGGATGCCGCACCGGAAGCCACGCTCAATGTGCTGTCTTCCTCCGCCGACCACAGCGAACCGGTGCGGGTGCCGCCGCCGCCCAATGTCGCGCGCAATGCCTCGACCGTGCCGCGCCAGATCCTGGCGCATCAGGACGGCAATAAGGAACAGGCCCATTAAATTCCAGAAAATTTCCTTCTGGAAATAAAAATGGCTGCGATATCGCTATCGCAGCCATTTTTTTATCTTTTTCCCTCCGCTGGAAAGCCAGGGAGGGGAAATTTCTTTCAGACAACAATCGTCTGCGCTTCGCCTTCGGCGCGGGCGCGAATATGGCCGATGCGGAACACGGTCTCGCCGGCCGCCTTCAGGTGCGCTTCGGCGGCGTCCGCGTTTTCCCTGGAGACGATCACGGTCATGCCGATGCCGCAGTTGAAGACGCGGTGCATCTCGGCATCGGCCACGCCGCCGTGCTGCTGCAGCCAGGAAAACAGCGGCGGCATGGTCCAGGACTTGGCGTCCAGTTCCGCGGTCAGGTTGTCCTGCAGCACGCGCGGGATGTTTTCCACCAGGCCGCCGCCGGTGATGTGGACCATGCCCTTGACTTCCAGCTTCTCCATCAGCGACAGCAGCGGCTTGACATAGATGCGGGTCGGCGCCATCAGCACGTCGGCCAGCTTGCGGCCGTGGAAATCGGCGTTCAGGTCGGGCTTGGCCACTTCCAGGATCTTGCGCACCAGCGAGTAGCCGTTGGAATGCGCGCCCGACGAGGCCAGGCCCAGCACCACGTCGCCCGGTGCGATCTTGGTGCCGTCGATGATCTTGGACTTTTCCACCGCGCCGACCGCGAAACCGGCCAGGTCGTACTCGCCATCGGGGTACATGCTGGGCATTTCGGCGGTTTCGCCGCCGATCAGGGCGCAACCGGCCTGTTCGCAGCCGGCGGCGATGCCCTTGATGACATCGGTGGCCGAAGCCACGTCCAGCTTGCCGCAGGCAAAGTAGTCGAGGAAGAACAGCGGCTCGGCGCCCTGCACCAGGATGTCGTTGACGCTCATGGCGACCAGGTCGATACCGACCGTATCGTGCCTGTTAAGATGGAACGCCAGCTTCAGCTTGGTGCCCACGCCGTCGGTGCCGGACACCAGCACCGGCTCCTTGTATTTCTTGCTGATCTCGAACAGGGCGCCGAAACCGCCAATGCCTCCCAGCACGCCTTCGCGGGTGGTGCGCTTGGCAAAAGGCTTGATTGCCTCCACCAGGGCGTCGCCGGCATCGATGTCGACGCCGGCGTCGCGGTAGGAAAGGGAGACATTGGATGATGAAGTCATGATGATATTGCCAGTGAAGACGGTAAAATAAGGAAATCCGGGGTTGATAAACCCCGCTAAACCGTGATTTTAACAAAACCGACACCCCCAAACCCCGATTCCATGCCTTTTTCTTTATCCGAAGAGCAAAAACAAAATCTGGTGTGGCTGATCGTCGGAATCCTGCTGCTGGCCCTGCTGGCCGCGCTCGGCCCCATGCTGTCGCCATTCATCGCCGCCGGCATCATCGGCTACGCGCTCAATCCGGGCGTGGACTGGATCGCCAGCCGCCGCATCGGCCCGCTGCGGGTGCCGCGCTTCGTGGCCGTGACCGTCATGATTTTGCTGCTGATATTGGCCGTGCTGGCGCTGGTGCTGATCGTCGTGCCGCTGCTGCTGCGCCAGATCCCGCAATTGCAGGCGCAAATACCGCCGTTGCTGGACAAGCTCAACGCCATCGTGTCGCCGCGCCTGCACCTATTGGGCATCGACGTGCGGCTGGATCTGGCCGGCATCAAGGCCTTGCTGACCCAGCAGATCAGCACCAGCAGCGATGAAATGTGGACCTCCGTGCTGGCCTCGGCGCGCGCGGGCGGCACGGCGCTGCTGGCCTGGGCCGCCAATCTGCTGTTTGTGCCGATGGTGCTGTTCTACCTGCTGCAGGACTGGCATCCCTTCATCAAGCGCGTGCAGAGCATGATCCCGCGCCGCTGGGCGCCGCGCATCAATCTCATGGCGACCGAAGTCAACGACCTGCTGGGCCAGTACCTGCGCGGCCAGTTGCTGGTGATGCTGACGCTGGCGGTCTATTATTCGGTGGCGCTCACGGTCGCCGGCTTCGACAGCGCCCTGCCGGTCGGCGTGCTGACCGGCCTGCTGGTGTTCATTCCCTACGTCGGCTTCGGCATGGGCCTGGTGCTGGCGATCCTGGCCGCCATCCTGCAATTCGACGGCGCCGTGGGCTTGCTGTGGGTGGCGCTGATCTACGGCATCGGGCAGGTGCTGGAAAGCTTTATCCTCACGCCCAAGCTGGTCGGCGAACGCATCGGCCTGCATCCGCTGGTCGTGATCTTCGCGCTGCTGGCGTTCGGCCAGTTGTTCGGCTTCGTGGGCGTGCTGCTGGCGCTGCCGGCATCGGCCATCGTCTCGGTGATCGCCATGCACGTGCGGCGCGCCTATCTGGCCAGCAATTTTTACAACCACTGACGTGCGCCATGTCCTATTCCAGCCCCAGCGTCCGAATGAGAAGCAATGCCGCGCAAGGCGCACGCTCATCCGAACTCCTTCGGGCGGCCCCGGAAACGGGCCGCCCGCCGCCTTATTTCTCCTTGCCGCAGCGCCGCTGCGGCATGTCGTCGTGCCTTGTATCCGGCCCGTTTCCGGGGCTGGAATAGGACATAACACATTCCGATGAAACAGATTCCGCTCGATTTAAGCGCGGACCAGCCGCAAAGCTTCGATACTTTCGTTACTGGCCGCAATGAAGAACTGCTGCAGCGCTTGCAGCAACTCGCCACGGCCGGCGCGGACAAGTCCGCCCACACCGCCAGCGCCAGCACCGACCGCTTCCTCTACCTCTGGGCCGAAGCCGGCGCCGGCAAGAGCCACCTGCTGCATGCCATCGCGCACCAGGCCGGCGATCAAGCGCGCCTGATCGCCGCCGATGCGCCGGAATCGACCTTCGAGTACAGCCCGCAGGTCGCGCACTACCTGATCGACGACGCCGACCAGCTCGGTCCGCCAGCCCAGATCGCCGCCTTCAACCTGTTCAACCAGATCCGCGAACAGGGCGGCTGGCTGGTATCGACCGGCGCGCTGCCGCCGACCCGGCTGGAACTGCGCGAAGACCTGCGCACCCGCCTGGGCTGGGGCCTGATCTACCAGGTGCACGGCCTGTCGGACGACGAAAAAATCGCCGCCCTCGCGCAGGCCGCGCAAGGCCGCGGGCTGGAACTGCCGCCCGGCATGCTGCCCTACCTGCTGACCCATTACCGGCGCGACATGCCTTCGCTGTCGCGCATGCTCGATGCGCTGGACCGCTACTCGCTGGCGACCAAGCGCGCCATTACGCTGCCACTGCTGCGCGATCTGTTACAACAGGAAACCGAACAACAATGAACCTTGCCTTATTCGACCTCGACCACACGCTGCTTCCGCTCGACTCCGACCACGAGTGGGGCGAGTTCCTGGCCCGCACCGGCGCCGTCGATGCCGCCAGCTTCAGGCAGGCCAACGACCAATGGTTCGCCCAATACCAGGCGGGCACGCTGGACCCGGTCAAGTACCTGGAGTTCGCCTTCGGCATCCTCGCCAGGTTCCCGCGCGCGCAACTGGACGAGATGCATCGCCAGTTCATGGCTGAAGTGATCCAGCCGGCGATCCTGCCGCAGGCGCTGGCGCTGGTGAAGAAACACCTGGACGCCGGCGACCTGGTCGCCATCGTCACTGCCACCAACCACTTCGTGACCGAGCCCATCGCCTCGCACTTCGGCGTGCAACACCTGATCGCCGCCCTGCCGGAGCTGGACGAACTCGGCAACATCACCGGCAAGCTGCGCGGCACGCCGACCTACGGTCCCGGCAAGATCGTCCACACCGAAGCCTGGCTGGACCGGCTCGGACACACGCTGGCCAAGTTCGAGCGCAGCTACTTCTACAGCGACTCGCAAAACGACATCCCGCTGCTCGAACGCGTGACCGATCCGGTGGCCACCAACCCCAACGCCAAGCTGCTGGCGCATGCCCAGGCGCGCGGCTGGCCGGTGATCAATCTCTTCGACGGCCACGCGCAATGATCAAGAAACTGATTCGCTCGATCCTGGGCAAGGGCAAGAAAGGCGCCGCTTCCGACGCCACCGAACCGGACGTGCTCGGCCCCAAACAGCACGGCATCGATCCTTCGCTGGTGTCGCCCAACGCGGTGCGCGTGACCCAGACGCTGCAGGAAGCCGGCTTCAAGGCCTTCATCGTCGGCGGCGCGGTGCGCGACCTGCTGCTGTCGGTCAAGCCCAAGGACTTCGACGTCGCCACCAACGCCACTCCGGAACAGGTCAAGCAATTGTTCCGCCGCGCCTTCATCATCGGCCGCCGCTTCCAGATCGTGCACGTGATGTTCGGCCAGGAACTGATCGAAGTCACCACCTTCCGCGGCGCCTCGGCCGACAACTCGCCCAAGGACGAACACGGCCGCGTGCTGCGCGACAACACCTTCGGCGAACAGCATGAGGACGCGGTGCGGCGCGACTTCACCATCAACGCCATGTACTACGATCCGGCCACGCAGACGGTGCTGGATTACCACGGCGGCATCGCCGACATCCGCGCCAGGAAGCTGCGCATCATCGGCGAGCCCGAAGCGCGCTACCGCGAAGACCCGGTGCGCATGCTGCGCGTGGTGCGCTTCGCCGCCAAGCTCAAGTTCACCATCGACCCGGCCAGCAGCGCACCCATCCGCGTGATGGCGCCGCTGATCGACAACGTGCCGGCCGCGCGCGTGTTCGACGAGATGCTCAAGCTGCTCATGAGCGGACACGCCCTGGCCTGCCTGCAGCAGCTGCGCAAGGAAGGCCTGCACCACGGGTTGTTGCCGCTGCTGGACGTGGTGCTGGAACAGCCGCTGGGAGAGAAGTTCGTGACGCTGGCGCTGGCCAATACCGACGCCCGCGTCAAAGAAGGCAAGCCGGTGTCGCCCGGGTTCCTGTTCGCCTCGCTGCTGTGGCACCAGGTGCTGGAGAAATGGCGCGCCTACCAGGCCGCCGGCGAATATCCGATCCCCGCGCTGCACCTGGCCGCCGACGACGTGCTCGATGCCCAGACCGAAAAGCTGGCCCTGCAGCGCAAGATCGCCTCCGACATGCGCGACATCTGGGCCATGCAGCCGCGCTTCGAACGCCGCGTCGGCAAGGCGCCCTACAAGCTGCTGGAGCACCTGCGCCTGCGCGCCGGCTACGACTTCCTGATGCTGCGTTGCGCATCGGGCGAGCTCGACGCCGAGCTGGGCGAATGGTGGAGCGCCTTCATCGGCGGCAGCGGCGCCGAGCGCGAAGAACTGATCGCCCGCAAGCCAGCCGATACCGCTTCCGGCCCCGCGCCCAAGAAACGCAAGCGCCGCGGCGGCCGCAGCCGCTCAAAGGATGCCGCGCAAGGAGAAGCGGACAACGATACCGCCGCGGAAGCGGCGCCGGCGCCCGTGCCGGCGCCTGAAAAGACGGCCCCCGCCGCACCGGAAAGCGCCGATGCCGGCAGCGCCCAGGCCCCCAGGCGCCGTCGTCGCAGCCGCAGTCGCAGCGGCGGCGCATCGGGCGGCGCCGACGCCGCGCCCGCCGGCGACAACGACTGACGCATCAATGCAAGCGCAGCAAGCCATCGCCTACATCGGCATCGGCGGCAATCTCGGCGATGCCCGCGGCACGGTCGAAGAGGCGATCAGGCGGCTGGCCGCCTTGCCGCAATCGCAGTTGCTGCGCACGTCGTCGCTCTATCGCACGGCGCCGGTCGACGCCAGCGGCGACGACTACATCAACGCCGTCGCGCAGCTTGCCACCTCGCTGGCCCCGCTCGAGCTGCTGCACGCGCTGCAGAAGATCGAGCTGGAACACGGCCGCGAGCGCCCCTACCGCAACGCGCCGCGCACGCTCGATCTGGATGTGTTGTTGTATGGCGACCGCATCATCGGCGGCGACGAATTGACCGTGCCGCATCCGCGCATGGCGCAACGCGCCTTCGTTCTGGCGCCGCTGCTGGAAATCGATCCCGCCATCGCGATCCCCGGCGTGGGCGCGGCCCAGGCCTGCCTTTCCGGCATCGCCAACCAACCCGTCAGCAAGCTCTGAGGCTGCGCAAAAGCGCGCCCGTCAGGCAGCGCCGTCCTGCGCGTTGCCGGGCGCTTCGCCCTCGCGCGGCAAGGGTCGCAATTCCGGCAGGCGGCGATGGTGCCCCTTGAGCCACAAGGGCAGCTCATTGGCCTGTATGGGCTTGGCGATCAGATAGCCTTGCCCGATATTGCAGCCGAAGTCCTGCAGCAGGCGCCAGTCCTCCATGTTCTCGATGCCTTCGGCCACCGTCACCAGCTCCAGGCGCCGCGCCATGTCCAATGCGGACTGCAAGATCACGCGCAGGTTCTTGCGTTCATGCGCGCCATGCACGAAGGAACGGTCGATCTTCAACTCGGTAAACGGGATGCGCGCCAACTGCTGCATCGAAGAAAAGCCGGTGCCGTAATCGTCGATCGACAGGCCAAAACCTTTGAGCCGCAAGCGCGCCAGCATGCCCAGCGAATTGCCCTTGTGCGCCACCACCGAACCTTCGGTAATTTCCAGCACCACGCGGTCGGCCGGCAGCGCATGGCGCTCCACCAGCCCCATGATCCGCTGCATGAAATCGGGCTGCTCCAGCGACAGCGGCGACAGGTTCACCGCCACCTTGATCGCCAGCCCGCGGCTGTGCCAGACCGCCGCCTGCGCGGTGGCCTGGTCCATCATGCTGATGGTGAGGTCATGGATCAGGCCGCAGTTTTCGGCCAGCGGGATGAAACGGTCCGGCGGGATCATGCCGCGCTCGGGATGGATCCAGCGCGCCAGCGCTTCGACGCCTTTCAGGATCCCGGTCTGCACGTCGACCTTGGGCTGGTAGTAGGGAACGATCTGGCCATTGGCGATGGCCGCCGCCAGGTCGGCCTCGCACATCGACGGGCCGGGGTCGGCATGCTGCCGCGCATTGCTGTGCAACGGCGTGAAGGTGTGCAGCGCGGCCGCCAGCTTCTCGTTGCTCAGCGGCTTTTGCAGCGCGCCGAGGACATGCATGCCAAGCGCCTGGATCATGGTCTCCACCGACTGCAGCAACGCAGCCTCGCGGCTGGAGGCGACGATGAGCGGCATGTTCACGCCCTTCTGCTGCAGTTGCTGGATCAGTTCGATGCCATCCATGCCCGGCATCTCAAGGTCGATCACGGCCACCCCCGGCGGCAGCTTCAACAAGGCCAGCAAGTCCAGCGCCTCGTTGCCGTTGCCGGCCTCGTAGATCATGTCTATTCCCAGTTCCTGCAGCAGGCCGACGGTATGCTGGCGCTGCAGCGCGCTGTCGTCGACCACCAGCGCCGACTCGATCAGGTCACTTAAGTTCTCGGAGGCCATATTGTTCAATCACGGCAGAGATGTTTTCGAGGGAGATGACATCGTGGACGCCACCCAGCTGTATTGCTTCTTTTGGCATGCCGAAGACGACGCTGCTGCGTTCGTCCTGGGCGTAGGTATTCGCGCCGCGATCGGCCATTTCCTTCATGCCGCGGGCGCCGTCGTCGCCCATGCCGGTCATGATGATGCCGACCCCGTTGCTGCCGGCAGCCTTCGCCATCGAGCGGAACAGCACATCCACCGAGGGCTTGTGCCGGCTCACGAGAGGGCCGTTGATGACTTCTACATAGTACTGCACGCCATCCCGCTTTACTACCAGATGCATGCCGCCCGGCGCGATCAGGACGCGGCCCGGCATCACCATATCCAGGTGCACGGCCTCCTTGACATCGACTTGCGAAATCTTGTGCAGACGCTCGGCAAAACTATGCGTGAACCGCTCCGGCATGTGCTGCACCACCACCACTCCCGGACAGTGTTGCGACAGCCCGCCCAGCACCAGCTCCAGCGCTTGCGGTCCGCCGGTCGAGGCGCCGATGGCGACGATCCTGGCCGTCTCCGGACACGCCGCATCGCCCCCTCTCGGGGCATCGAGCACCACGTCGGCGCTGTATTTCTGCAGATCGCCGTCCCAGTCCTTGCCATGCAACATTTCCCGAGGCGGCGTCTTGGGCCTGCGGATTTCCACGGCCGCCGCCGTTGCCGGCGCAGGCTGGGCAGGTTGCGCGGCGGGATGCCCCAGATGCGCCTGGGCCGCGGCGCGGATGGCGTTGGCCAGGTCGTCGAAAGCGTCGTGCAAAAAATTGCGCACGCCCAGCGCCGGCTTGGAAATGATGCTGACCGCGCCGGCGGCCAGCGCCTCCATGGTGATCTCGGCGCTGCTGTCGGTGCGCGCCGAACAGATGATCACCGGCGTCGGGCGCAGCGCCATGATCTGCTTCAGGAAGGTGATGCCGTCCATGCGCGGCATCTCGATATCGAGCACGATCACATCCGGCCAATCCTGCCGCATCTTGCGCATGGCAAAGATGGGGTCGGATGCCGTGGCCACGACCTGGATGTCGCTGGTGGCGCTGAGCAACTCCTGCATCAGCTGGCGCACCACCGACGAGTCATCCACCACCATGACCCTGATCATGGCCGTCTCCCTCGCCGCCCGCCGCCCGCCGCCGCGGCAATGGCGGTGCTGCGGGGGTTCATTGCGGCTTCCTGTAAATGGACGGCGAATGCATCTCCAGCCCCAGCAGCATCCCATGCAGCGATTCGGAGTGCCCGACCACCAGGTAACCGCCGGGCCGCAAGCGCCTGATCACGTCATTGAGCACCTTGGTCTTGGTGGGGAAGTCGAAATAGATGATCACGTTACGCAGGAAAATCAGGTCGAAGCTGCCGTCGTCGAAGGCGTCCAGGTCCATCAGGTTGCGCTGGGCGAACTCCACCTTGCGGCGCAGCTCTCCATCCACCAGGAAATGCCCCTCGTATTCGCCGGTCCCGCGCAGGCAATAACGTTTGAGATAAGCCTTCGGAATGTTCTGGCCGCGCGCCATCGGGTACAGCGCCCGGCGCGCGAAACCGAGCACGCGCATGCTGATGTCGGAAGCGAATACCGACCACGACCCGCCGGGACGATGGTGGTCCAGCAGCATGGCCAGCGTATAGGCTTCCTCGCCGGTCGAGCTGGCCGCGCTCCAGGCGCGCAGCATTTTCATGCCGGACCAGGCCGGGAGCAGTTCGGCGCTGAGGAAATCGAAATGGCTCTGTTCGCGGAAGAAATAGGTTTCGTTGGTGGTGATCAGGTCGATCGCCCGCTGGCGCTCTTCGCTCCCCTGCGCGCCGGAAATGAGCGCATGGTAATCGCTCAACTGCGCCAGCCCCAGTTCATGCATGCGTCCGCTCAAGCGGCTTTGCAGCAACGCCTTCTTCGTGATGGGCAGGTTCAGGCCGATATGCTGCTTGAACAGTTGCTGGAACAGCAGCATGTCGCAATCGCTGACCTCCGGAGCCATCGCCAAGGCGCTGTCCATGGCGTCAGCCTTCCCGGATTTCTGGCTGCCGCCCGGCCCGTTCGTCACGCTCTTCCCCTGCAAGTACGTCGTCTGAACTCATGCCCAGCAGGCTGGACAATTCATCCACGGAAAGCACCTTCTGCACGTCCAGCACCACCAGGAAACGCTCGTTGATGTTGATCATGCCTTCGATGAAGTCGGCCCGCACGCCGGCGCCGAAAGACGGCCGCATCTCGATGCGGTCTTCCTGCACGCTCAGCACCGCGCTGACCGCGTCGACCATCACGCCCAGCAGCAGCTGTTGCTCATCCTGCACCAGCTCCATGATGATGATGCAGGTGCGCTTGGCAATCTCGGTCGGGGCGCGGCCGAAACGCACCGACAGGTCGACCACCGGCACTACCGAGCCGCGCAGGTTGATCACCCCGCGCAGGAAGCTCGGCATCAGCGGCACTTCGGTCAGGCCGCCGAACTCGATGATTTCGCGAATGCTGCCGATGGGCATCGCGAAGCTTTCGGCGCCGACCAGGAACGTCAGGTACTGGCGGCTCTCCACCACCTCTTCCGGATGTCTTTTCTTGACCGGTGCGCCATTCAACGACACGCTAGGCATGCTCATCTCCTCTTGCCAGTCGGGTACTCATGTGGCCTCCAGCGCCGGCGCGCGGGAGGAATCGAGACGCGGCTTGCCGGACGCCTGGGCGCCATCGGCATGGCCGGCGCCGTGGCGCGCGCCCAGCGAAAAATAGCGCATCAGTTCGCGCAGGTTCTGCGCCTGGGCGCTCATCTCTTCCGATGTCGCCGACAGCTCTTCCGAGGCGGCCGCATTGAGCTGGGCAGCCTGGGAAATCTGCCCGATGGCCACGTTGATCTGCACCAGGCCCGAATTCTGTTCGCGCGCCGAGAACGAAATGTCGTCGACCAGATCGGCCGTGCGCTGGATCGCCGGCAACATGTTGTCGAGCAGGCCGCCGGCGCGTTCGGCCAGTTCCATGCTGCGCCTGGCGACCCCGACGATCTCCTGCGCCGCCGCTTGCGAGCGTTCGGCCAGCTTGCGCACCTCGCCCGCCACCACGCCGAACCCCCGGCCATGCTCGCCGGCGCGCGCGGCTTCGATGGAGGCGTTGAGCGCCAGCAGGTTGGTCTGGTAGGCAATGTCGTCAATGACGCCGATCTGTCCCGCAATGGCCCGCATGGCATCGATGGTGTCGCGCACCACTTGCGCGCTTTCCTTTGCCGTGCGCGCGGATTCCCCGGCGATCTCGTTGGTCTTGTTGGCGTTGTCGGTATTGTGGCCGACGGTGGCGGTGATTTCCTCCACCACGGATCCCGTCTCTTCGGCGTTGCTCGCCTGCCGCAAGGAGTTGTCGCTCAACTGCTGGGCCGCGGCGGCCAGCTGGCCGGAGGCGCTGGCCAACATGGAAATGGCCTGGCTGACGTCATGCAGCACGCCGTTGAGCCGGTCCACCATCTGTTGCGCGCTGTCGAGCATGCTGCCGCCCCCCAGGCGGGAAACATTGAAACGGGTGGTCAGGTCGCCAGCGGCGGCACGCCTGAGCGACTCCATCGCCTCGCGCGGGTCGCCGCCGATCTGGCGCGCAAACAGGTAGCGCGTATACAGGCCCAGGAGCAGCGCGATGAGCGCCGCCAGCACGGTACTCCCGATCGCGCTGGTCATGTTACTGCGCTCCAGTTCTTCGGCGCGCGCCTTATTCCCTTCCGCCTGCCGCACGTTTTCCTGGATCAGCAATCCCAACTCGTAACGCGCACGCTGCAGTTGCACATACGCATTGGCGGCTCCCGCGGCGGCCTGTTCCTCCTGCATCTGTTTGCTGACCTCCCTGGCCGTCCGCACATACTCTTGCAGCACCGGCTCGATTTTCCGTTGCAACTCGCCCTCCAGCGACGAAAGCACCGTGGTTCCCTTGTAATCGTCGAAATACTTGTTCATTTCGGCCACGGCCGACTCCAGCTCATTGGCGATGCGCGTCCCCTCGGCCGGGCTGTCGGCCTTCTGCGCCATGAGCATGCTGAGGTAAATGTCCTGCGTCCCTTTCCGGACTCCGTCTAGATTCACGATCGTCTTGAGGTTGGAGACATAGATCTCCTGCAGCAGGCTGTTCACCTTGTACAAGTTGTAGGCCCCCTGGATGCCGGCTGCCAGCGTAACCAAAGCCGCCGCGGTGAAAAACAGAGCAAGTTTGTTGGCAAGTTTCATGATGTAGCCCTTATCGGGTGCAACGACGGTGCGACGTTGCACGCAATGTCAAAAACGTTTGAATGATGATTCGTCGATCGGCGGCTGCTGGTCGGCGCCGTCCAGCATCGATACCCGGCGCGCGCGCAGGTCCCCGCCGATGGCCGGCTTCTGGTTGACCGCGATTTCCGCATGCGGCGCCGCCCGTTTCTGTTCGCCCACGTGGAAAAAGCGCATCAGGTCCTGCAGATGGATCGCCTGGGCGCTCATCTCTTCCGACGTCGCCGACAGCTGCTCGGATGCCGATGCCGTCATCTGCGTGGTCTGCGCCATCTGGTGCACGGCGTTGTTGATCTGCTCCAGCCCGGCCGATTGTTCCTGCGAGGCGGCGGCGATCTCCTGGACCAGGTCGGCGGTCTTGCGGATCGACGGCACCATCTGGTTGAGCAGGCCGCCGGCCTTCTCCGCCAGGCCCACGCTGTGCTCGGCCACGGCAATGATTTCCTGCGCCGCGGCCTGCGACCGTTCGGCCAGCTTGCGCACTTCGGCCGCCACCACGGCGAACCCCTTGCCGTGTTCTCCCGCGCGCGCCGCTTCGATGGCGGCATTGAGCGCCAGCAAGTTGGTCTGGTAGGCGATGTCGTCGATGATGCCGATCTTGCTGGCGATCTGCTTCATGGCCAGCACCGTCTCGCGCACCGCTTCGCCGCCTTCGGTCGCGGCGCTGGCCGACATGCTGGCAATGCCGTCGGTGGTGCGCGCATTGTGGGCGTTCTGGGCGATGGTGGAAGTGATCTGCTCGACCGAGGCGCTGGTTTCCTCGACATTGGACGCCTGTTGGGAAGCGCTGTGAGAGAGCGCCTGGGAAGATGAGGAAATCTGCTCCGACGCCGATGCCAGCGAGCTGGCGGTGCCGCCGACATCGCCGATCACGCCGGTCCATTTGTGGATCATCTGCTGCGTGCTGTACAGCACGCTGACCTTGTCCTTCTTGCCCAGAGGAACGGCCACCGTCAGATCGCCCTCCGCCACCTGGCGCAACACGGCCATGGCGTCGCGCGGCTCGCCGCCGATCTGCGAGCGGATCGTGTAGTAGGCAAACCACAGGCAACCGAACGACAACAGCACCGATGCCGTCAACAGCCAGAATATCTTCTGCCCAAGGTTGGCGTACTCCTGCTGCGCCTTGGATACATTGGCCCGGGTGCGCTCGTCGACCAGCCGCAGGAAATCGTTGATCGGCCCCATCACTTTGCCGAACAGGGTACGGTAGGCCTGGTCGAACACCAGTTCCTGCGCCATCGCCTGGTTGGGCGCGCCCACCACGGTGAACTTGCCGCCGCCGTCGTCGAACTCTCCCTTGACGGCATGGAAGGCGGTGACATCGATCCTGGACAACTGATCCGCCTGCTGGATGGCTTCCTGCATCTTGGCCAGCTCCTGCGCGCTGAAGCCGGATTGCTTCATCAACTCGGTCAACGGCATCGGCCTGGCGCCGGGATCGGCCTGCAGCTTGCGCGCACTGACCAGGTCCCAGTTGAAGCGGTCGTAATTGTCGGGCCGCGCGCGCTTGCCGTTGCGGATGTCCATGATCATGTAGTAGCGTTCCTCGTCGTTGGGATCGCCGGTGGTCACGTAGGCGCGCGCAAACTTGGTCATGTCCTCGGTGGTTCGCCGCAGCTCGTTGGCCAGCGCCGACGAGTAATAGCGCGCCTCATGCGCACGCTCGAGCTCCATGTTGGCTTCCCTGAGCGCGCCGATCAGGCCGATCACGGCCGCCATCAGGATGGACAGCACCGCCGCCAGCCAGATAAAAAGCTGTTTGATGCTCATTCGGTGGGTCATCTTGTTTCGCACGGTTCATCCCCTCTCTGCCGACGTCTCATTGCGTGGACGCCACGCCGCGTTCTGCCTGCGCCATCGGGTTGCATTGCTCCTGGTACTGCGTGTACTGCACCAGGTGCGGAATATCCAGGATCAGCGCCACCCGGCCGTCTCCCAGGATGGTCGACCCCGACAACCCCTTGACCTTGCCGAACAGCCGGCCCAGCGGCTTGATCACGGCCTGGCACTCGCCCAGCAAGCCATCGACCAGCAGCCCCGCGCGCTGGTGCCCATATTGCACGATCACCAGGCTCTTGCGCCCGCGCTCCCTGGCCGGCAATTCGAACAGTTCGCGCAGGTACACGAAGGGCAGCGGCTCGTCGCGCACCGAAATGATGTTGTGTTCGTGCTGCTGGGCGGGCATATCGATGCACTCCACCACCATGTCCAGCGGAATCACGAACACCGCGTTGCCCACCACCACCTGGAAACCTGAAATGATGGCCAGCGTCAGCGGCAAGCGCACGCGCACGATGGTGCCGCGCCCGCGCACGGTATCGATGGCGATCTCGCCGTGCAGGGCATCGACATTGCGCTTGACCACGTCCATCCCCACGCCCCGCCCGGAGAGCTCGGTGATCTGCCGGGCCGTCGAGAATCCCGGCTCGAACACGAAACGGTAGATCTCGGCATCGGTCAGGTCGGCATCGGCGGTGGTCAGGCCGCGGCTGATCGCCGTGGCGAGGATGCGGTCGCGATCCATGCCGCGCCCGTCGTCCATCACCTCGACCACCACGCTGCCGGATTCATGCGTGGCATTGAGGCGCAAGGTCGCCTTGGGCTCCTTGCCGGCGGCGATGCGCTCGTCGGCCGGCTCGATGCCGTGGTCGATGGCGTTGCGCACGATATGCATCAGCGGGTCGGCGATGCGTTCGATCATCGATTTGTCGAGCTCGGTTTCCGAGCCGGTCATGACCAGTTCGATTTCCTTGTTCATGTCGCGCGCGAAATCGCGCACCACGCGCGGGAAACGTTGGAACACTTCGTTGATCTGCACCATGCGCAGCGTCAGCGCGGCATCGCGGATCTGCTCCATCAGCGCGTCGATGGCCTGGGTAGCCTCTTCGAACTGGCTGTCCTTGCGCCGGCGCGCGACCAGGCGCGCACTGGCGCCGGCGATGACCAGCTCGCCCACCAGGTCGATCAGCTGGTCCAGCTTGGAGACTTCGATCTTGATGAATTTCTGTTCCTGGGCGCGGCGATCCTCCAGGCCGCGGGAACGCGCCCCGCCCAAAGAGGCATCGACCGGGCCCGCCGCCGGCAACGGCACCTCCTCCAAGGATGGCATGGCCACGGCATCATGGGCCGCATCAGCGGCCATCCCGCGCCAATCGTCTTGATTCAACGCGCCATGCTGGTGCCACATCCGGCCCAGCCGCCCCGCCTCCGCCTCGCCCAGGCGGGCCAGCAGCGCCGCGTAGTCGGACAACGGGCTGTACGGCGGCAAAATGTCGATGCGGCTGTCTTCGCGCACGAATTCGAATACGCCTTCCAGGGTCTCCTTGCTCGAGTCCGATGCCAGGCAGATTTCGAAGCCGATGTAGCAGCTCTCCGGATCCATGGCCGCGGCGTCGGGCATATGCTCCAGCACCGGCATGATGGCGACGATGCGCCCGAGGGTGCGCAAATAGTGCAGGAAGGAAATCGGGTCCAGGCCGTCGCGCATCACATCGTCGCTGAACTGCAGCGACAAGTGCCAGTACGGGTTCGAGGCGAGCGCATCATCGGTGGCAAGCGCCGGTCCAGAGGCCTGCGCGGTTTCCGCAACTGGTTGAGGCTGCGGCTGCGGCTGCGGCTGCGGCTGCGGCGCCGCGACCGCTTCCGACGCCTGGCTGGGCGCCGGCCCGGCATCGCGGGACAATGCATCCAGCTTGGCCTCCAGCGCCTGGCGCCTGGCAAGATCGGGCTCCTGGTCTTCCTCGCGGCGTTCGATGGCGTCGACCAGTTCGCCGATGTAGTCGCCGCATTCCAGCAGCAACGACATCAGCTGGTCGTTCAATGGCAGTTCGTCATTGCGCACCTTGTCGAGCACGTGTTCGACCAGGTGCGTGAACTGCACGATGCTATCGAAAGCGAACAGTCCGGCCGAGCCCTTGATCGTGTGGGCGGCGCGAAAAATGGCATTGACCGTGTCCTTGCCCGGCCCCTCCATTTCGATCTGCAACAGCGCGGCTTCCATCGCCACCAGCAGTTCGCGGGCCTCTTGCACCACGGCGTCGCGCGCCGAATCCTTTCTCATGATGCGCCCTCCGCCAGGCTCGCCGTTTCCGCGTCGAACAGGGAATGCAACTGCAGCAGGTCGAATGCCGCCAGCACCGCCGGGCTGTAGGCCGCCACCTCCAGTTGCAGGCCATTGCGCGCGGCTTCGCGCTTTAGCAACAGCAGCAACTGGATACCGGCGGTATCGATCTCGTCCACTCTCGACAGGTCCAGCGACAGCGTCCGGCTTGCCTGCGCCAGGGCATGCAGCAATTCCGGCTTGCGTTCAGCCGCCTGAAAGATCGTCAACCCGCCGTTCAGGCTCAACAGCAGGTTTCCGTTGTGTTCGGTATGTTTGAGCTCCATGGTCTCCCCCCCTTGGCTCCCGGCCGTTCGGTTACGGCAGCACCAGCTTGGCCACCGCATCGAGCAATACCGGCGGCTGAAAAGGCTTGTGCACCCAGGCGCGGATGCCCGCCGCCTTGCCTTCCTGCTTGCGCGCCTCGCCGCTCTCCGTGGTGAGCATGATGACGGGCGTGAACCTGTAGGCGGGAAGCTGCTTCATCTCGCGCACGAAACTCAGGCCGTCGAGATTGGGCATGTTGAGATCGGAAATCACCAGGTTGAACTTGCGGCCATCGAGCTTCTTGAGCGCCTCCTGGCCATCGGCCGCCTCGACCACGTTATAGCCGGCCGTCTTGAGCGCGATCGAGATGGTTTGCCGCAAGCTGAAAGAATCATCGACAATCAAAATACTTTTTTCCATGGCGGTTCCGTCAGAAGAAATCCACTTGCGGCTGCAGCGTGCCGGGCACTTGCTGGCCCGCATGCACCAGGCGTTGTTCGGGGGTGGTGTACGTCTTTTCAAGGTCGGCGAGCCACTGCTCGGGCGAAGGCAGGCGGCCGCTCCCGGTCGCATCCTTCAGGCGCGCGATATCGCGCTGGACATGGTCGAGGATCTGGCCGATGCGGTCCTGGAATTGCAGGTTGACCAGGATGTCGCAAACCTCCTGGTCGACCTCGCGGTTATCGCCCTCCAGTTGCTCGACGGTAGCCGAAAGCTTCATGGCCGACTGGCGGAAATCCGAGACCACCTGGTCGATCACGGCACGCGAATTCTCGACCAGGCCGCCGGCGCCGGCCGACAGCTCGCCGGCCACGCCGACCGCGCCCTGGATCTGCTGGCGCACGCTCCTGGTGCGGGCGGCGATCTGGCGGCTGTTTTCGGCTGAACGCTGCGCCAGCTCCTGCCAGCTCTGCTCGCTGCTGAGCAAGTCGGTCACGCCGGTACGGCCGGCCAGTTGCTCGTTTTCCTGCGCCAGGTGGCGGATCTCGTCGTTGGCCGCGGCCAGGATATCGAGCTTGCCGATGAGCGCCTGGCGCGAGGCCAGCACGCTTTCCAGCGCGGTGGCGATGCCGCCCAACTGTTGGGCGGCGTTCTGGATCACCTTGAGCACATCGGCATTCTTGCCGCCCTGGGACAAGTTCAGCGCATCGCCCAGGCGCTCATGGATGCCGACGAAACGCGCGGTCAGATTGTCGATGGCGCCCTGGGTCTGGGTGCGCGCCAGTTGCACGTTGGCTTGCCATACCGGCAGTACCCGCACAAGCAAATCCGGAAACTGTCCTGGGGTATCGCCGGCCTCGGCGGCAACAGCGGCGGGCGATGCCGGCGCAGGTTCTGCCGCCTCGCTCGATGCAGCCCGCTGCGGCATTTCCGGCGCCGGTAGGCAGGTCAGATAAAAAGCGCCGCCGATCAGCACGCCGACCAGGCCGCCGAGCCACCAATGCTGCGCCAGCATCATGAACAGGAGCAAGTTCACAATACACAGCACCGGCAAGATATTGCGAAGCAATTTCACGGATACGACCCCAAAAAATGTTGTTGTTCTGTTGTCCCGCCGCTGCACTTCCGGCGCCCCTCCAGTATTTATCGGCAACCCGACGCTGCCTTGTTGGCAACATCCCGACTCTTTGATTGATTTTTCTTTTTTTCAGATGATAAGCCTCATCTCCCGGGAACGGCACAACCTTTGCCGGCTGCGCTTCCGGTCTGCGACCTGTCATGAGTTGGCCATGCAACCATGACGGCGCACAAGAAGAGACGAGTTTATTGTGCCGCTTCAAGCATGTCTGCTTTTCAAGGAATAAAGGCCTAATTCCTGCTGAGTTATCAATCAAGCACGCAAATTTGGGTAAAAAATTATCGAATCGACAATTAATTTGGCGAATAACAGGCGCCGCTCCCGATTTCGCCGCTCCCTTCGGATGCCGATGGCAGGCCTGCCGAAATCATCTACAATGCCGCACCCGGTGCGCATCATCTGGATGAAGAATGCCCATGGAACTGGACAGCTACCGCTATATCGCAATCGAAGGCCCGATCGGGGTCGGCAAGACGTCGCTGGCGCGGCGGCTGGCAATGCTGTTCGATGCCTTGCCGGTGCTCGAACAACCCGCCGACAATCCTTTCCTGGCCGCCTTCTATCGCGATGCCGGACGGTATGCCTTCCAGACCCAGACCTGCTTCCTGTTGCAGCGCATCACGCAACTGCAGGCGCCGCTGGATCCGTCGCTGGGCGAGCGGCGCTTCGTCGCCGACTTCATGCTGGAAAAGAACATGCTGTTCTCGCAACTGACCTTGTCCGAGGCGGAACTGCAGCTTTACCGGCAACTGCATGCGCAACTGCGCCCGCAAGTGCGGCCGCCGGATCTGGTGATCTGCCTGCAGGCGCCGCCGCAGGTGCTGCTGGAGCGCATCGCCCGGCGCGGCATCGGCATGGAAGAGGCGATTTCTTCCGACTATCTGCAGCAGCTGTCCGACAGCTACGGCAATTTTTTCCATCACTACGAAGAGGCGCCGGTGTTGACCGTCAACACCGAACACCTGGATCCGGCCCACAACGATGCCGATCTCAAGGTACTGCTGCAGCACATCGAAGCGATGCGCGGCAAGCGCGCCTTTCTCAATCAGGGAGGTTGAAACTCATGGCAGGCTATCTGCAGGAAACCGGCGCGGCCGCGCGCAGCAAACCCGTCACCACCCACCTGCTGCAAGCCATGCGCGGCAAGGGCGACAAGATCAGCATGCTGACCTGCTACGACGCCAGCTTCGCCACGCTGATGGAGCGCGCCGGCGTGGAAACCGTGCTGGTCGGCGATTCGCTGGGCATGGTCTGCCAGGGCCACAATTCCACCCTCCCGGTGGCGCTGGCCGACATCGCCTACCACACCGCCAGCGTGGCGCGCGGCGCCGGCACCATGCTGGTGATCGCCGACCTGCCTTTCGGCACCTACCCCACGCCCGAAGAGGCCTTCAGGAATGCCGCGCAACTGATGCGGGCCGGCGCCCACATGGTCAAGCTGGAAGGCGGCGTCTGGCTGGCCGACACGGTCAGATTCCTGACCGAACGCGGCATCCCGGTATGCGCCCACATCGGCCTGACGCCGCAATCGGTGCACCAGTTGGGCGGTTTCAAGGTGCAAGGCAAGACCCACGATGGCGCCGCCCAATTGCATGCCGATGCGCTGGCGGTGCAGCAGGCGGGCGCCTCGCTGATCGTGATCGAGGCGGTGCCGGCGGCCTTGGGCAAGGAAGTCACCGAGCGCCTGGCCATTCCCACCATCGGCATCGGCGCCGGCCCCGATTGCTCGGGGCAGGTGCTGGTGATGCATGACATGCTGGGCGTGTTCCCCGGCCACAAGAGCCGCTTCGTGCGCAATTTCATGGAAGGCGCGCCCAGCATCGAGGCCGCGTTGAAAGCCTATGTCGCCGCGGTCAAGGATGGCGCGTTCCCGGCGCCGGAACACTGTTTCTGACTTTCTGACAGCGCGCCCATCCCGCGGCCGGATCTGGCGCGGATAAAAGAACAGCCCGGCAATGCCGGGCTGTTCTCATTGATGCGCCGATATCGTCATCAGGCCTGGACGTCGGCATACCGCGCCAGGCTTTCCGACAAATGCGCCTGGCATTCCTCGCCATTGCTGATGGCCTTGGTGAGGTTGCGCAGCAAGCCGTCGTGCACGCCGTACACCAGGCCGTAGAAGCTCAGCTCCTGGCCGCGCTCCCAGGCATCGCTGACGATGGTGGTGCGGCAGATGTTGGCCATCTGCTCCAGCACGTTGAGTTCGCACAGGCGGTCATGCTGCTCGGTGTGGGTCATGCCCTCATGGAAGCAGTGCGCGTGCTTCTCGTGCACGTCCTGCACGTGCTGCAGCCAGTTGTCGGCCAGGCCGACGCGGCGCTTGGTCAGCGCCGCCGCTACGCCCGCGCAGCCGTAGTGGCCGCAGATGATGACGTGCTTGACCTTGAGCACATCGATGGCGAACTGCAGCACCGACAGGCAATTCAGGTCGGTATGCACCACCACGTTGGCGATGTTGCGGTGGACGAACAGCTCGCCGGGCAACAGGCCCAGCAAATCGTTGGCCGGCACGCGGTTGTCGGAACAGCCGATCCACAAGTATTCGGGCGAGCGCTGCGCGCCCAGCTTCTTGAAGAATTCGGGGTCGCGCGCGGTGATTTCCGAGGCCCAGCGGCGGTTCCCCTTGAGCAGTTGTTCCTGGATCATGTCTTGTGGGTTTGGTGTTGTCATGGTCGGCAAGATCTGGTTGTTCACGCACACGCGTCCACTGCGCGCAAAAGCGCGCAAGAAGCCGCGGGCATGAGGTTGGATGGGCGAAAGACGTGCTGCTTGCGGCCTCCGCGGGCCAGGGCCTGACATGCCTTGGCGACGATCGCGGTACTGCTGCCGGTGTCGCGCTCGCAAGATGCGGTCCCTGCGCGACGCTGCTATCGGGAGCCATCCAGGCTCCTGTCTTTCGGCATTGCCACGGCGCGTCATCAGGCGGATTCGAAGACGAATCCTTTGATGCCGTGCGCGCCCGACGCTGCGGGCGGCGCACATCGCCGCGTGTGCATTGTATAGAAAAAATGCACAAAAAAACCGGCACGCCAACTGGCATGCCGGTCCATGTCGCTTACTCGAAGAATTCCTTGACCTTGTCCTTCCAGGTCTTGGTCTGCGGGCTGTGCTTGGCGCCGCCTTCGGTGGTCAGTTGCTCGAATTCGCGCAGCAGTTCCTTCTGGCGCTCGGTCAGCTTGACCGGGGTCTCGACCACCACGTGGCAGAACAGGTCGCCGGGGAAACCGGAGCGCACGCCCTTGATGCCCTTGCCGCGCAGGCGGAAAGTCTTGCCGCTTTGCGTGCCTTCGGGAATCGAGAACGAGGCCTTGCCGTTCAAGGTCGGGGCTTCGATCTCGCCGCCTAGCGCCGCCTTGGCGAACGAGATCGGCATTTCGCAATGCAGGTCGTCGCCGTCGCGCTGGAACACGTCGTGCGCCTTGATATGGATTTCCACATACAGGTCGCCCGGCGGCCCGCCGTTGACCCCCGGCTCGCCGTTGCCCGAGGAGCGAATGCGCATGCCGTCGTCGATGCCTTCGGGAATCTTCACTTCCAGCGTCTTGTTGCGCTTGATGCGACCGGCGCCGGCGCAAGTGGCGCACGGCTCGGGGATCACCTTGCCGCTGCCGTGGCACTTGGGGCAGGTCTGCTGGATGCTGAAGAAGCCCTGCTGCATGCGCACCTGGCCGTGGCCGCCGCAAGTCGAGCAGGTCACAGGCGAGGTGCCGGGCTTGGCGCCGCTGCCGTGGCAGGTATCGCACTCGTCCCAGGACGGCACGCGGATGGTGGTGTCGAAACCGTGCGCGGCCTGTTCCAGCGTGATTTCCAGGTTGTAGCGCAGGTCGGCGCCGCGGTAGACCTGCGGGCCGGCGCCGCGGCCGCGGCCACCGCCGCCCCCGCCGAAGATGTCGCCGAAGATGTCGCCGAAGGCATCGGCGAAGCCGCCCGCGCCGGCGCCGCCGCCCGCGCCCATGTTGGGATCGACGCCGGCATGGCCGTAGCGGTCGTAGGCGTCGCGCTTCTGCGGGTCGGACAGCATCTCGTAGGCTTCCTTGACCTCCTTGAACTTCTCTTCCGCGCCCTTGCTGTCGGGGTTGCGGTCAGGATGGTACTTCATCGCCAGCTTGCGATAAGCCTTCTTGATCTCGTCGTCGGTGGCGTTCTTCGCCAGTCCGAGAATTTCGTAAAAATCGCGTTTTGCCATGTTCTCTAACCCACTTTGTTATTGTGTCCGCCGCATGCGGCAATGCCCCATCCGATCGGAAGCCAACAATGTGAAAAAGCCGAGTGCAGCTTTTGGCTGCGGGACTCGGCGTGCCCTGTCTTGCGAAACTGCCGTGCAAGCCGGGAGATGCATCTCAAAAATCCGCCCGGGCCGCGCAATGCGCATGCCTGAACATGTGCATTGCGCCCCCGGGCGCGAAGTCCGATCTCTGGAGCCCTTCAATCTCCCGACACGGGTCGGGCAGGCTCCGGGACCGGGCTCGGATTACTTCACTTCCTTGAAGTCGGCGTCCACGACATTGTCGTCCTTGCCCTGGCCGGCTGCGCCTTCGGCACCGGCTGCGCCCGCGGCGCCGCCTGCCGCAGCAGCTTGCGCCTGCTGGTCGGCATACATCTTCTCGCCCAGCTTTTGCGCGGCGGTGCCCAACGCGGCGGTCTTGGCGTCGATGGCGGCCTTGTCGTCGCCCTTGAGGACGTCTTCCAGCTCCTTGATGGCGGCTTCGATGACTTCCTTCTCGCCGGCGGCCAGCTTGTCGCCGTATTCGCCCAGCGCCTTCTTGGTCGAATGCACCAGGGCATCGCCCTGGTTGCGGCTTTCCGCCAGTTCCTTCAGGCGCTTGTCTTCCTCGGCGTTGGCCTCGGCGTCGCGCACCATCTTTTCGATCTCTTCCTCATTCAAGCCCGAGTTGGCCTTGATGGTGATCTTGTTTTCCTTGCCGGTGGCCTTGTCCTTGGCGCCCACGTGCAGGATGCCGTTGGCGTCGATGTCGAAGGTCACTTCGATCTGCGGCGTGCCGCGCGGCGCCGGCGGGATGCCTTCCAGGTTGAATTCGCCCAGGCCCTTGTTGCCGGCGGCCATTTCGCGTTCGCCCTGGAACACCTTGATGGTCACGGCCGGCTGGTTGTCGTCGGCAGTGGAGAACACCTGGCTGAACTTGGTCGGGATGGTGGTGTTCTTCTTGATCATCTTGGTCATCACGCCGCCCATGGTTTCGATGCCCAGCGACAGCGGGGTCACGTCCAGCAGCAGCACGTCCTTGCGGTCGCCCGACAGCACCGAGCCCTGGATCGCGGCGCCCACGGCCACGGCTTCGTCCGGGTTGACGTCGCGGCGCGGATCCTTGCCGAAGAATTCCTTGACCTTCTCGATCACCTTGGGCATGCGGGTCATGCCGCCGACCAGGATCACGTCGTCGATGTCGGACACTTTCACGCCGGCATCCTTGATGGCGGTGCGGCACGGTTCGATGGTCTTGCTGATCAGTTCCTCAACCAGGGATTCCAGCTTGGCGCGGGTGATCTTCAGGTTCAGGTGGACCGGCGCGCCATTGGCCATGGCGATGTACGGCTCGTTGATCTCGGTCTGCTGCGACGACGACAGTTCGATCTTGGCGCGCTCGGCCGAGGCCTTGATGCGCTGCAGGGCGATGGCGTCCTTGGACAGGTCCAGGCCGTTGATCTTCTTGAACTCTTCGATGATGTAATCGATCATGCGCTGGTCGAAGTCTTCGCCGCCCAGGAAGGTGTCGCCGTTGGTCGACAGCACTTCGAACTGCTTTTCGCCGTCGACATCGGCGATCTCGATGATCGACACGTCGAAGGTGCCGCCGCCCAGGTCATAGACGGCGATCTTGCGGTCGCCCTTTTCCGCCTTGTCCAGGCCGAAAGCCAGCGCGGCCGCGGTCGGCTCGTTGATGATGCGCTTGACGTCCAGGCCGGCGATGCGGCCGGCGTCCTTGGTGGCCTGGCGCTGCGCGTCGTTGAAGTAGGCCGGCACCGTGATGACGGCTTCGGTGACTTCTTCGCCGAGGTAGTCTTCGGCGGTCTTCTTCATCTTGCGCAGGACTTCGGCCGAAATCTGCGGCGGCGCCAGCTTCTTGTCGCGCACGCCGATCCAGGCGTCGCCGTTGTCGGCCTTGACGATCTCGTAAGGCATCAGGTTGATGTCCTTTTGCACTTCCTTCTCGTCGAACTTGCGGCCGATCAGGCGCTTGGCGGCATAGATGGTGTTCTTCGGGTTGGTGACGGCCTGGCGCTTGGCGGGTGCGCCGACGAGGATCTCGCCGTCATCCTGGTAAGCGATGATGGACGGCGTGGTGCGCGCGCCTTCGGAGTTCTCGATGACCTTGGGCTGGTTGCCTTCCATGACGGAAACGCAAGAGTTGGTCGTGCCCAGGTCGATGCCAATGATTTTTCCCATGATTTTTCCTTCGATCTTTCAGCCCTGGATGCCGGGCTACAGTAGTTTTTAATGGTTTTAATATATGGAGGGAAGGCAGACTTTCAAGCGCCTGAACCAGGCCCAAAAGCAATATTTATGCCTTTTCCCCTGCGGCGCCTGCCCGCTTACTTTCCCTGCGCCACCGTCACCAGCGCCGGGCGCAGCAAACGGTCGGAAATCACATAGCCCTTCTGCAATACGGCCACGACCGTATTGGCGTCCTGCTCGGCGGGCACGGCCGAGATTGCCTGGTGCTTCATCGGGTCGAGCTTCTCGCCGGCTTGCGGGTTCACTTCCTGCAGCTTGTTCTTTTCAAAGGCCGAGGACAGTTGCTTCAAGGTCATGTCGACGCCTTCTTTCAACGACTCCAGCGAGGGGTTTTCGATCTTCAGGGCCATTTCCAGGCTGTCCTTGACGGCCAGCAACGATTCGGCGAAACCTTCGATCGCGAATTTGTGCGCCTTGGCGATGTCTTCCTGGGCGCGGCGACGGATGTTTTCGCCTTCGGCACGGGCGCGCAGGAACGCGTCCTGCATTTCGGTGGCGCGGGCTTCTGCTGCGGCCAGCTTGTCTTCCAGCGTCGGTTCGGCGGGTGCCGCCTGCGCGGCATCGGCTGCCGCTGCCTGGTCGGCCGGCGCCGGTTGCTGCTCGTGTTGCGCTTCTTGCTTTTCCATATCTTGCATTCCTGAATTACCTCCAACAAATCAAACTGTGATTGCCGTTTGCCGGCATTGCCTGCGACGACACAAGATGTCCGCCAGATGAGGCATTCCCTTCGGATTTCAAGGGTTTTTGCTTTTTCCTGTCATTTCAACAAGAAAATTGTTACCAGTGGTTACAGAAATTACCGGGCTCATCTTCAAGTTAATACGGCCTTGACCTAATATGAATTCAAGCCTGAGCTGCTTTCCCGTTTGCCCGCTCAGGCAAGCTGGACGCGGCGTCGCCCGGATTGGAACCTCCGGGCCCCGGATCCCATCCTCACATGAGGTGACATCATGAAATTGCCACTGATCGCGGCAGCCCTTCTCGTTGCCGCCTATAGCCTCCTGGCCACCGCCTGGATCAGCTACTCGCATCTGGTCGGCCTGTACGCATTGTAAAAAAGCACGCAGACCCCGCCAGCCTTCTCGCCAGCCCTTCTTCTCCGGGCCGAAGGGAATTTCGTTCAAGCCGGATTTTCCGCATCGCAACCAATCGTCGCACCATCGCATCCGACCTTGCCTGCCGGCAAGAAGGGATAACCCGCTATTCTAGCAGGCCGCAGACGGCTTTTCCGCAGGTTTCGGGCGCCCGCCTCAGCGCGGCGCGCCCATCGTCGGCCAGCCGGCCAGGTGCTGTTCGGCGATATCGGCCATGCCGGCTATCCAGGCTGGCGACTCGTTGAGGCAATCGATGAAATGGAATTCCTTGCCGCCGGCATGCAGGAATTCGGCCCGGCCTTCCATGGCGATCTCTTCCAGGGTTTCCAGGCAATCGCTGGTGAAACCGGGGCACATCACGTCCACGCGCCGCACGCCTTGCCGCGCCAGTTCCTGCAGCGTCGGCGCGGTATAGGGCTGCAACCATTCGGCCCTGCCGAAGCGCGACTGGAAGGTGACCAGATATTCGCCAGCCGCCAATCCCAGCGCCTGGCCCAGCAGGTGCGCGCTACGCTGGCATTCGTCATGGTAGGGATCGCCCAGCAGCAGCGTGCGCCGGGGAACGCCGTGAAAGCTCATGACCAGCTTGTCCGGGCGGCCATGCCGCGCCCAATGGTCGAGCACCGACTGGCGCAGCGCCTGGATGTAGCCGTCGTTGTCATGATAGTCGCGGACCATGCGCAGCTCGGGGATGTTGCGCACCTTGCGGTAATGGCCGAAGACCGCATCGAAAATCGAGGCGGTCGTGGTGCCGGAATATTGCGGATACGCCGGCAACACCAGGATGCGCTCGCAGCCCTCGGCCTTGAGCCGGTCCAGCACATCCGGCAGCGCCGGGCTGCCGTAGCGCATCGCATAGACCGCCTGCAATTGGCGATGGCCGCGCGCGGCGAGCTCCGCGCCCAGCGCCGCGGCCTGGCGTTCGGTATGGACTTTCAGCGGCGAACCTTGCCCGCTCCAGATGCTGGCGTATTTTTTGGCCGACTGGGACGAACGGAACGGCAGGATGATGCCGTTGAGGATGCACCACCAGATGGCGCGCGGAATTTCCACCACGCGCGGGTCGGACAGGAATTGTTTCAGGTAGCGGCGCACGGCGCGCGCATCGGGCGCGTCCGGCGTGCCGAGGTTGACCAGCACCAGCGCGGCGGACGGCAGGCGGTCGTGCGACTGGCGCTGAGGCAGGGACGGTTCTTTGCGAAATGCCATCGGTGACGTTCTTCTTATGATGCCAGCAGCTCGCGCGCGTGCTTGCGGGTGGTGGCGGTGATTTCCAGGCCGCCCAGCATGCGCGCGATTTCTTCCACGCGCGACTTGGCGTCCAGGCCATCGATCTGCGACAGGGTCTTGCCGCCCTCGTTGCGCTTGCTGACCTGGAAATGCTGGTTGGCCTGGCTGGCCACTTGCGGCAGGTGGGTCACGCACAATACCTGGCGCTCCTGGCCCAGGCGCTTCAACAGGCGCCCGACCACTTCGGCCACGCCGCCGCCGATGCCGCTGTCGACCTCGTCGAAGATCAGCGTGGGCGTGCCGGTGGCATGCGAGGCGATCACCGAGATCGCCAGCGAGATGCGGGCGAGCTCGCCGCCGGAGGCGACCTTGGTCAACGGCCGCGGCGCCACGCCGGCATGCCCGGCGACCAGGAACTCCACCTGCTCCAGGCCGTAGGCCGCCGCTTCGCAGGCATTGAGCGCGATCGAGAAACGCCCGCCCGCCATCGACAGATCCTGCATGGCGGCGGTGACCGCCTCGCCCAATGCCGCGGCGGCCTTGGCGCGCGCGCCGGAAAGCTGCTGTGCGAGGACGAGATAGGCCGCCTTCAGCTTGTCTTCCTGCGCGCGCAGCGCATCGAGGTCGCTGGCGTCGGCCAGTTGCCTGAGCTGCTCGGACAGGGCCGCGTATTCCTGCGGCAGGTCGTCCGGCTGCACATGGAATTTGCGCGCGGTGGAATGCACCGCTTCGAGCCGTTCTTCGACCGTCTTCAGGCGCGCGGGGTCGAGTTCGACGCGGCCCAGGTAATCGTTCAACGCGTACACCGCTTCCTGCAGCTGGATCTGGGCCGGCTCCAGGGCGTCGAGCACCGGCTTCAGGGCGGTGTCTACATCGACCAGCTTGTTGAGCTTTTGCGTGATCGACGACAGTTGCGACAGGATCGGCGACTCCGATTCCGAGATCGCTTCCAGCGCCTCCTGGGCACCGCCGATCAGGGAGGCGGCATGGGACAGGCGGCTGTGCTCGGCGCTGATCTCGGCCCACTCGCCGGACTTGACCGCCAGTTTCTCCAGCTCGGACACCTGCCACTGCAGCCGCTCGCGCTCCAGCAGCACGTTGCGCGCATTCTGTTCGAATTCCTCGCGCTGGCGCGCCAACGCGCGCCAGCTCTTGTAGGCCGCCGCCACCTGGCGCGCCTGGTCCAGCAAACCGGCCTGGCTGTCGAGCAGCTGGCGCTGGGCATCGGCCTTCATCAGCGACTGGTGCGCATGCTGGCCATGGATATCGACCAGCATCTCGCCCAGCTCGCGCAATTGCGCGGCAGTGGCGGCAATGCCGTTGACGTAGGCCTTGGAGCGCCCGGCGTTGTCGATCACCCGGCGCAGCAGCACGCCGCCGTCTTCATCGGCAAATTCATGCTCGGCCAGCCAGGCCTGCACCTCGGGCAGGGCGGCAAAATCCGCCGTGATATCGGCCTTGGCCGCGCCTTCGCGCACCACGCTGGCGTCACCGCGCCCGCCCAGCGCCAGCGCCAGGGCGTCGATCAGGATGGATTTGCCGGCGCCGGTTTCGCCGGTGAAGACGGAAAATCCGCGCGCGAATTCGAGCTCGATGGCATCGACAATCACAAAGTCGCGGATCGTGAGGGTACGCAGCATGGTGGTCAGTGGAAGATTGGGCAGGAAGGCAGTGTCGGCCGCCATCATGACGCGAGGATGACAGCCGCCGGCATCGGATTATTGTAATCGGCCTTCTATCGAAGGATATTCATTCCAGTGCAACTTCTGCCGCAAGGTGTCGAAATAGCTCCAGCCCTCGGGATGCAGGAAAGTGATCTTGTGCGCCGAGCGGCGGATCACGATGCGGTCGCCGTGCAGCACGCTGGTCAACGACTGCATGTCGAAATTGGCGCTGACCTCGCGCCCGGAGATCACCTGGATCACGATTTCGCAGGAGTCCGAGATGGTGATCGGGCGGTTCGACAGCGAATGCGGCGAGATCGGCACCAGGACGATGCCATGCAGGCTGGGATGCAGGATGGGACCGCCGGCCGACAGCGCATAGGCGGTGGAGCCGGTCGGCGTGGCCACGATCAGGCCGTCGGAACGCTGGTTGTACATGAAGTGGCCGTCGACCTCGACATGCAGCTCGACCATGCCGGAGGTGGCGCCGCGCGCCACCACGACGTCATTCAGCGCCAGCGCATGGAAAATCTCCCGGCCTTCGCGGTAGACCCGGGCCTCCAGCAGCGAACGCGACTCGGCTTCGACCTTGCCATCCAGCATATCGCCCAGAGCCGGTATCATTCGGTCCTGGGGAATATCCGTGATGAAACCCAGGCGCCCCTGGTTGATGCCGATCAGCGGCACGCTGTACGGCGCCAGTTGGCGCGCGATGCCCAGCATGGTGCCGTCGCCGCCGATCACGATGGCGACATCGGCCTGCTGGCCGATCTGCTCCGGCGTCAGGGCGCCATAGCCATCCAGTGCGACGTTTTGCGCGGTTTCCGCTTCGAACACCACGGTATGCCCGTGCGATTCGAGGAACACGGCGATGTCGGACAGTATCTGCGCGATGCCGACGGCCTGGTACTTGCCGATGATCGCGACGGTTTTGGGTACGGCTGCCTGGACGGGTAATTTGATGGGCCACATGCTGCGGATTAGACCATAATTTGAGATGACTTTGTAATGAATACGCCACCCTCTTCCGCCTCCCGCGCCGCCGTCAAGGCCGTGCTGTTCGACCTCGACGACACCTTGTGGGCGATCGAGCCGGTGCTGGTGCGCGCCGAAGGCCTGCTCTACGAATGGCTGCGCCGGCATGCGCCCAAGGTGACCGCCCGCCATAGCGTGGCTTCGCTGCGCGAACGCCGCATGGCCCTGATGCAGACCGATCCGCTGTACCGCATCGACTTGTGGAAGCTGCGCCATGCCGCGCTCACGGAAGTGCTGCGCGAGCACGGCGAAGACCCGGCGCTGGCGGACGAGGCCATGGCGCTGTTTTCCGAGGCGCGCAGCACGGTCGCGCTGTTCGACGACGTCGAGCCGGCCTTGCAGCGCTTGAAAGCCAGGCTGGCGCTGGGCACGGTCTCCAACGGCTTCGCCGACCTGGAGCGCATCGGGCTGGCGAGCCATTTCGGCGTTTCCATCGCGGCGCACCGCTTCGGCCGCGCCAAGCCGGACGCCGCCATCTTCCATGCCGCCTGCGACGCGCTGGGCGTGGCGCCGGCCGAGACCGTGTACGTCGGCGACGACCTGCAGCTGGACATACAAGGCGCCCAGCAGGCCGGCTTGCGGGCGGTGTGGATGAACCGCTTCGGCCGCGACCTGCCGGCCGGCATCGCGCCCGACGCCATCTGCCGCGACCTGCATGAACTGCATGCGTGGCTGGACGCCCAGGCCGCATCGCAGGCATGATCCGGCGCAGCTATTTGCGCCATTGCCGATATCGGAACGGACTTTTATGCCGATAAATCGTTAGAATACGGCGTATGCAACTCGATAACCGCGCCCGTACCCTGCTCAAGGCGCTGGTCGAACGGTACATCGCCGACGGCCAGCCGGTGGGCTCGCGCGCCCTCTCGAAATTGTCCGGCCTGGAACTGTCGCCGGCCACCATCCGCAACATCATGGCAGACCTCGAAGAGATGGGGTTCGTCGCCAGCCCGCACACCTCGGCCGGCCGCGTGCCGACGCCGCGCGGCTACCGCATGTTCGTCGATACCCTGCTGACGGTGGAAACGATCAATGAAAGCGCGCTGGAGGGACGCCTGCAGCATCGCCTGCAGAATTCCTCTCAGCAAAAGATCATCACCAACGCCGCCCAGGTGCTGTCCTCGCTGTCGCAGTTCGCCGGCGTCGTCATGACGCCCAAGCGCGAATCGGTATTCCAGCAGATCGAGTTCCTGCGCCTGTCGGAAAAACGCATCCTGCTGGTGATCGTCGACCAGGGCGGCGACGTGCAGAACCGCATGCTGCTCACCGAGGTCGACTACACGCCCAGCCAATTGGTCCAGGCGGCCAACTATATCAACCAGCATTACGCCGGCCAGTCCTTCGACCAGGTGCGGCTGCTGCTGCAAAGCGAACTGCGCCAGCTGCGCGACGACATGACCGCACTGATGCAGGCCGCCGTCGAAGCCGGCAGCGACGCCATGAGCGAGGATGCCGACAGCAACGTGGTGATCTCCGGCGAGCGCAACCTGCTGTCGGTGACCGACCTGTCTTCCAACATGAACTCGCTGCGCCAGCTGTTCGACATGTTCGAACAGAAAACCGGCCTGTTGCAGTTGCTGGATGTCTCCAGCAAGGCCACCGGCGTGCAGATCTTCATCGGCGGCGAATCGCAACTGGTGCCGATGGACGACATGAGCATCGTCACCGCGCCTTACGAGGTCAACGGCCGCATCGTCGGCACGCTGGGCGTGATCGGCCCCACCCGCATGGCCTACGAGCGCGTGATCCCGATCGTCGACATCACGGCCAAGCTGCTCTCCAGCGCGCTGAGCCAGCACTGAACACTGACGCTGACCGTATCCGCCCATTCGCCGGCATTCGGCCGCCAAAAACAAGAAAGCCACGTGGATCCACGTGGCTTTTGCATTTTATTGCCGCTGTAAAAACAGGAAAAAGCTTGCTGCCTTTTGCCCTGAATACCTCGATTACTTCTTGATCTTCTTGCAGTTCTTGCAATGGCCGTACAGCGCCAAGGCATGGTCGGCAATCTCGAAACCGTGCTCCTGGGCGATCTTCACCTGGCGCTTTTCGATTTCGGCATCGAAGAATTCTTCGACCTTGCCGCAGTCCAGGCAGACCAGGTGGTCGTGGTGCGAGCCCTCGTTGAGCTCGAACACGGCCTTGCCGGTCTCGAAGTGGTTGCGCTGCAGCAGGCCCGCCTGTTCGAACTGGGTCAGCACGCGATAGACGGTGGCCAGGCCGACATCCAGATTGTCGGACAGCAACTGTTTGTAGACGTCTTCAGCGCTCAGGTGGCGCACGGACGTGTTCTGGAAGATCTCCAGGATCTTCAGCCGGGGCAGGGTCGCCTTCAGGCCGCTTGCTTTGAGTTCGGATGGATTATTAGGCATGGTTAGTTAATTTCCCGGTTATCTGCTTTATCATATAGTGTTTTAGGCCTATGGCTCAACCCGGTTGACATCTTTATGCGAATGCTTTCCCGAATGAAGTCCCATTCCCTGATTGCCGTAATCGGCATGTTTGCAGCGCTGAGCGTGGCGCTGTCCGGCTGTTCCTCGACCAAGGCGCCGGAACAGTCGGCCGCAACCGACGCATCGGGCGTGAAGGTGACCGGCAAGAGCAACAGCCTGTTCGGCTTCCTCAAGCCCTATCGCATCGACATCCAGCAAGGCAACTTCGTTTCCAGGGAAATGGTCGCCCAGGTGCGCCCCGGCCTGACGCGCGACCAGGTGCGCTTCGTGCTGGGTACGCCGCTGTTGAACGACATGTTCCACTCCAACCGCTGGGACTATGACTTCCGCCTGGCCAAGGGCAATGGCGAAATCATGTCCAGCCGCGTCTCGGTGTTCTTCAAGGATGGCTTGGTGGAGCACGTCGACGGCGGCGAGGACCTGCCCACCGAAAGCGAATACCTGACGCTGATCACCAATTCCAAAGCGGGCGCCAAGGCGGCATTCACCAGCAGCAGCGACGTCAAACCGGCCGCGCCTGAAGCCCCGTCGTCCTCCAAAGAATAACCTCCGAAGCTGATTCATGACTGCACTGAAAATCGCGGTAGCCGGCGCCTCCGGGCGCATGGGCCGCATGCTGATCGAAGCCGTCCTCAACGCCGACGACCTGGCCCTGGCCGGCGCGCTGGACACCCCGGCCTCGCCCGCCGTGGGCACCGACCCCGGCGCCTTCCTGGGCAAGGCCACCGGCGTGACAATCGAATCCGACCTGGCCCGCGGCCTGGCCAACGCCGACGTGCTGATCGACTTCACCCGCCCTGAAGGCACGCTCAAACACCTCGAATACTGCGCCGCGCACGGCGTGAAAGTGGTGGTCGGCACCACCGGCTTCGAAGCGGCCGGCAAGGACGCCATCGCCGCCTTCGCGCAAAAGACCGCCATCATGGCCGCGCCCAACATGAGCGTGGGCGTGAATGTGACGCTCAAGCTGCTGGAAATGGCCGCCAAGAATTTCTCGCAGGGTTACGACATCGAGATCATCGAGGCGCACCACCGCTTCAAGGTCGACGCTCCCTCCGGCACCGCGCTGAAGATGGGCGAAGTGATCGCCGACGCGCTGGGCAAGAAACTCGACGACGTCGCCGTCTACGCCCGTGAAGGCGTGACCGGCGAGCGCGACCCGTCCTCGATCGGCTTTGCCACCGTGCGCGGCGGCGACATCATTGGCGACCACACCGTGCTGTTCGCCGGCATCGGCGAACGCATCGAGATTTCGCACAAGTCCTCCAGCCGCGTCTCGTACGCCATGGGCAGCCTGCGCGCCGCACGTTTCCTGGCCGGCAAGCAGACCGGCTTGTACGACATGCAAGATGTGCTGGGCTTTAAGTAAGCCCGCCAGGATGCTATGACAGAAATTCGCTGCCGCGCCTGCCTGGTCCGGCAGCGAATTTTTTTCTGGAACACCGATCCAAGAACCTGTTAACGATCAAGAGACTGCTCCTATGGAATCGAATGTCGGATTTGCCCATTACTGGGCGCAAGGCGATGCCGTTTCGCACACCGTGGCCTACCTGCTGCTGATCATGTCGGTGGCCAGCTGGTTCTACATTCTCTCCAAGGCCTGGGCAGCCTGGCGCATCCGCCGCGGCAGCAACGCGCTGGAGCAATTCTGGCAGGCGCCGACGCTGCCCGACGCCATCGCTGCGATGCAAGGCGCGGACAGCGAACTGATCTACACCCCGATGGCCGAACGCGCCGCCGACGCCGCCGACATCGGCACCCGCCAGCAGTCGGCGCCGTCGCTCAATGCCACCACGGGCCGCGACGAACTGATCACCCGCACCTTGCGGCGCGAGATCAACCGCGTCTCGGCGCGCCTGGAACGCGGCCTGACGCTGCTGGCTTCGGTCGGCTCGACCGCCCCCTTCGTCGGCCTGTTCGGCACCGTCTGGGGCATCTACCACGCACTGGCGGCAGTCTCGGCCAGCGGCACGGTGCAGATCGACAAGGTCGCAGGCCCGGTCGGCGAAGCGCTGATCATGACCGCGCTGGGCCTGGTGGTGGCGATCCCCGCAGTGCTGGCCTACAACGCCTTCACCCGCATCAACCGCGTGGTGCTGGCCGAACTGGACGGCTTCGCCCACGACCTGCACGCCTACCTCACCACCGGCGAACGCGTCGGCGGCGTACGCAAATAAACAGCGAAGGAGAACCCGATGAGTTTCGGCGGCTTCAACGACAACCAGCATTCAGGCCCGATGGCCGACATCAACGTCACGCCCATGGTCGACGTGATGCTGGTCCTGCTGGTGATCTTCATCATCTCGGCGCCCTTGTTTACGCACGCGCTCAAGCTCGACCTGCCCACCGCGCAATCGGCCCCGGCGCCGGAAAAACCGGAAACCGTCACCGTTGGCATCGACGCCGCCGGCAAACTGTACTGGAACGACCAGCCGGTCAGCGCGCAAGAACTCGACACCCGCCTCGCTACCGCCTCGGCCCGCCAGCCGCAACCCGAACTGCAACTGCGCGCCGACAAATCCACCCGCTACGAAACCATCGCCGAAGTCATGTCCGCCGCCCAAGGCGCCGGCCTGACCAAGCTCGGCTTCGTCACCGATCCCAAACCCAAATAAGCATGGCAACCGTACAACTCGCAGGCGACCGCATCACCGACTGGGACAGCTTCCACACCGAAAGCGCGCAAGCCTTCGGCTTCCCGGACTTCTACGGCCGCAACATGGACGCCTGGGTCGACTGCCTCTCTTACCTGCGCGATGACGACGGCATGTGCAAGTTCAGGCTCAAACCGAAGGAAGTGCTGCGCATTGAGATCAGCGGCAGCGCAGACTTGCACAAGCGCTTGCCGGCACTGGTAGAGGATGTGGAGTTTTGCTGTACGGCGATCAATGACCGTTGCGAGGATTATGGGGAAGAGCCGGTGCTGGAGTTGGTCTGGAAGTGATGTGAGGCACTGAACGACGCTGGATCCTGACCTTCGTCAGGATGACGGCGAAAACAAGATAGCGAGCCACAGCATCGAAGCCGCAGGCGAGGGAAAGCACCGCAATGCCGAAGGCGAGCCGGTTACGAAGTCCGCTTCTGACCAGCCGCTGAGGAGACGGAAAAAATGGATCAGCGGGGCAGTCGGAGCGAAGCGACTCTGCCACGCCCATTTTTTCCGTCTCCTCAGCGGGCACCCCGAAGGGGCTGGGCAGTAGCGGTCGCTTCTTTTGCTTACTTTTCTTGGCGAGACAAGAAAAGTGAGCGGCTGCCGGGCCGCCCCCGGCGCTCCGCTCCGACCGGAGAAAGAAAAGCATAGAGCCAGTACATCGACCAGCAGCAAGACCAGACTACCAAAAAACCAACTCAATCAATCAACCCTTCTCCATCATAAAACGGATAAGGCCCCTCAAACTCCCCCACAAAAGCAGTATGGCTAACCAGGCTGCACGCCATCTCATCCCACCAATGCAACTGAAACCCCGCCGGCTCCATCACAAAACATGAATCCGCCCGCGGATCCAGATCAAGCAAAACCTGGTGCGACACCCCGGGGCAAGTAGAAGCCACCGTCCCGCCAAAGCGCCGCTGGATAGCGCGATGCAAATGCCCGCACAACACCCGTTCAACCTGCGCATGCTTGCGCACCACTGCCTCCAGCGCCTGGATATCAGGCTGAGCCAGCCCGATATCGTCCATATGCCCGATGCCGGTACGAAACGGTGGATGGTGCATCACGATCACGGTCGGCTTGTCCGGCTGCGCCGCCAGCACATCGTCCAGCCAGAGTAGGCTGGCCGGCGCCAGCGCCCCGCTGCTGGAACGCGGAATCACCGTATCCAGCGCCACGATGCGGATGGGATGCTCGTCGATCACATACTCGATGCGCTCCCCGCCCTGCTGCAGGTAAGCATGATCGGGAAACGCCGCGCGCAAGGCCTGGCGTTCGTCATGGTTCCCCGGCAACAGGTAATACGGCATGCTCAACGGCGCCAGCAGCTTGCGCAGGAAATCGTATTCGGACGGCTTGCCGAAATCGACCAGATCGCCGGTGATCACCACCGCATCCGGCTTCTGCCGCAATCCGTTCACCTGCGCCACGCAACGGCGCAAACTCTCGGCGGTATCGACCACGCGATAAGACTTCTTGCCATCGGTCTTGATGTGCAGGTCGGAAATTTGTCCCAAAATCATGCTGCCTCCTTACCGGCCGGCACCTTCACCAGGGCCGCGGCCGGCACGCTCAGCGCGACCATCTGCCCCGGCTGCCACAGCCCGCGCTTGCTGGTTTCCACGATCACCGGCCGGCCGGCGCCGATATCGATCTCGACACGGCTGCGGTCGCCCATGAAGAAACTGTTGAGAATAGCCCCGCGCAAGGTATCGCCGGCGGCCTCCCCGGCCTCCAGCAACTGCACGTCTTCCGGGCGGAACATGGCCGTCGCCGGCTGGCCGTCTGCCACATTATCCGGCAACGGCAGGCTGCCCGCAGGCAGTCGCAGGCGGCCAGCGCCGGCCACGCCGTCGACCCGGTTCATGGCGCCGATGAACTCGGCCACGAAGGCATTGGCCGGGCGGTAATAGATATCCTGCGGGCTGCCGATCTGCGAGATCTTGCCGCGCTCCATCACGACGATGCGGTCGCCCAGCGCCATCGCCTCGCCCTGGTCGTGGGTGACGTAGACGGCGGTGATGCCGAGTTTGCGCAGCAACTGGTTGAGGTCGCTGCGCACCGCTTCACGCAACTTGGCATCCAGCGCGGTCAGTGGCTCGTCCAGCAGCAGCACCCTGGGTTCCACCGCCAGGGCGCGCGCCAGCGCCACGCGCTGCTTCTGGCCGCCGGAAAGCTGGTCGACGCGGCGCTGCGACAAGCCCTGCAGGTGCACCATCTCCAGCAGCTTTTCCACGCGCCCGGCGCGCTCCGGGGCGGCGACCTTGCGGATCTTCATGCCGTAGGCGATGTTCTCGCCCACCGTCATATTGGGAAACAGTGCGTAATTCTGGAACACCATGCCAACGCCGCGCTTCTCGATGGGCAAGGCGGTCACGTCCTCGTCGCCGAACATCACGCGCCCGCCCTGGTCGGGGAATTCCAGGCCGGCGATCATGCGCAGCGTGGTGGTCTTGCCGCAGCCCGAAGGCCCCAGCAGCACCAGCGTCTCGCCGGCGCGGATTTCAAGGTCGAGCGGCTGCAGCGCGCGCGTACCATTTTCAAAAGACTTGGCGCATTGCGCCAGCCGGATCGGAACAGCTTGCTTCATAGACTTGCTCTCTTGCGTGTCGCCTGGGTCACCCACTGCATGCCGATGAGCAGCGGGATGATCATGAAAAAGAAAATCAGGGTATAGGCCGAACCGACTTCCAGTCGCATCGAGGCGTAGGCATCGGCCAGGCCCACCGGCAGGGTCTGGGTCAGCGGCGTATGCAGCATCCAGGTGATGTTGAATTCGCCGATGGACAGCGTCACCACCATCAGTGCGCCGGCCAGGATGCCGGACATCACATTGGGAATGACGATACTGAAGAAGCGCCGCATCATGCCGGCGCCGAGGCTGGCCGCCGCCTCTTCCAGCAGGGCCAGTTGCGAGGACTGCATCACCGCCAGCACCGGACGCACCATGAACGGCAGGGTAAACAGCACATGCCCCGCCAGGATAAAGGCCAGGCTGCCGCGAAAGGCGCGGAACTGGCCGTAGGCCATGATCAGTGCCAGCGCGGTGGCCAGCCCCGGCACCGCCACCGGCATCATCAGCAATTCTTCGATGGCGCGCGCGATGCGGCTGTTGCCGCCCTTGTAGCGCGCCAGCATGTAGGCCAGCGGCACGCCGGCCAGCACCGTCACCGCCAGGCAGGCCAGCGCGATGAAGATGGAGCGCCAGATGGTGGGCTGGTACATCTCCCACACCTGCGCCACCCAGCGCAGCGTGAGGCCGCTAGAGAGGCCGACGAAGAAATTCTCGGTCACTCCGGCCAGCATCGACAGCAGCACCGGCACGATCAGGAAGGCGCACACCAGCAGCGTGAAGGCCAGTTGCAGGTAAAAACGCAGATTACGTTTCATCGTCATTGCCTCATGCCGCCGCGGCCACGCCGTTGCCGGTCAGCGAGCGCGCCAATGCCAGCGCCAGCCAGGTGATCGCCCCCAGCACGATGGACAGCGACGCGGCGGCGGCGAAATTGGCATAGCCGGTGAATTCGTTATAGATGGTCATCGGCAGCACATCGATGTTGGCCGCCAGCGTAAACGCGGTGCCGAAGGCGCCGACGCTGGTGGCGAAACAGATCGCGCCCGACGAGATCAGGGCCGGCGACAGCGCCGGCAGCACCACGTGCAGCAGCACTTGCCAGGGCTTGGCGCCCAGGGATCGGGCCGCTTCTTCCAGCGAGGGATCGAGCTTCTCGGCGCCGGCCACCACGGTCAGGATCACGCGCGGGATCGAGAAATACAGGTAACCGAGGAACAGCCCCGACAGCGAATACGCGAACACCAGCGACTGGCCGAACAGCCAGTCGGTGAAGGCGCCGATCAGGCCCTGGCGGCCGGCCAGCATGATCACCATGAAGCCGACCACCACGCCGGGAAACGCCAGCGGGAAAGTCAGCATGGCCAGCAGCAGGGATTGCCCGGGAAAACGGTTGCGCTGCAGGAACAGGCCGACCAACACCGAGATGGCCAACGTGGCGGCCGTGACCGCCACCGACAACGCCAGCGTCGACACCAGGCTGGCGAAGTAATGGCGGTTGGTCAGCACCGCGAGATAGGCCATCGCGCCATCCGGCCCGGAAGCGCCCACGCCGAGCAGACGCACCATGGGCAGCAGCCAGAAGGCGCAGAACAAGGCCATCCCCGGCGCCGCGAACCAGAGCCAGACGCCGTTGCCGTTGCGCCGTGTCCGGCCGGGCACTGCCATTGCCTGTCCTGCCGCTTGCATCAGCGCACTTCCGCCATGTAGCGCTCGCCGAACTTGCGCTGCGCTTCAGCCATCTTGCCGTAGTCCACCGACTTGGCGCGGGCGTATTGCTCCGCCGGCAGGAAGCGCGATTCGGCTTCCTTGGACATGGCCGAGGCGCGCACCGGACGCAGGTAGGCATTGGCCCAGATCGCCTGGCCCTGGTCGGACAGCAGGAAGTCCAGCACCTTCTTCGCTTCGGCCTGGTGCGGCGCGTTCTTCACCAGCGACACCACGTAAGGCACGCTCACCGTGCCTTCGGACGGGATCACGAAGGCCACGTTGGCGCGGTCCTTGTACTTGGCGCGGTAGGCGTCGAAGTCATAGCCCAGCAGGATCGGGATCTCGCCCGAGATCAGGCGCGCGTACGAAGTCTGCTTGGGAACGATGGGCTGGTTCTGCTGCAGCTTCTTGAAATAGGCGATGGCCGGCGAGAAGTCGTTCAGCGAACCGCCCAGCGCCTGGTTGATCGCCACCGCGCCGACATAGCCGACGAAGGCCGAGGCCGGATCGAGGTAGCCGATCAGGCCCTTGTATTCCGGCTTTTGCAGGTCGGCCCAGGACTTGGGCACCGGCTTGCCCTTGAGGGCGTCGACGTTGACCATGATGCCCATGGTGCCGGAGTGGATGGTGAACCAGTAGCCGTCCGGGTCCTTCAGGCCGTTGGGAATGTCATTCCAGTTGGCCGGCTTGTAGGGCGCCACCAGATCCTTGGCCTTGGCTTCGATGCCGAAGGAAACGCCAAGGTAGGTGAAGTCGGCCACCGGGCTGGCCTTCTCGGCCGTCAGTTGCGCCAGGGCCTGACCGCTGTTCTTGTTGTCCGGCGGCACGGTGATGCCGGTCTTGTCCTTGATGGCCTTGATCTGGGCAGCCCAGTCGGCCCATTCCGGCGGACAGTTGTAGCAGATCGAGGTCTGGGCGGAGGCTGCGACGGAAGCCGACAGCAGCAGGGCGCCGGCGACGGTTTGAACAACACGTTTCAGGAACATGTCAGGTCCTTTCCAATAGGTTGAACGACAAAACGACAAAGACAAAAACGCTACGAAAAACAAACGGCAACAGCTCAGGACTGGCTCGGCGGCGCGGCCGATCCGCCCGCCCTGACCGCATGCGGCAACACATGCCGCATGCCGCCGGCAGGCGCTGCATTGGCGGCCCCGGCGGCGCCAGGGCCGCGCTCGAGCAACGCCACCAGCGTGCGCAAGGCGACGTCGCCGATCTGCTCCGACGGCTGTACCACGCTGGCCAGCACCGGCTCCATCAGGGCGCCCACGGGAATGCCGTCGAAGCCCATCACCGAAATGTCCTGCGGCACGCGCAGGCCGAGCGCGCGCAGGTCGCGCATGGCGCTCATGGCCAGCAGGTCGTTGGAACAGAACAAGGCCGTGGGACGCCGGACCGGGTCGGCCATCATCTGCTGGTAGTCGGTCGCCGCGGTCAGCGTATGGCGCTCCACTTCGATGGCCGACATGGGCTCCAGCCCGGCCATGCGCATTGCATCCAGGTAGCCGTAATAGCGCTGGATCGCCCGGTCCGAGGCATTGAAGCGGCCCGACAGCATCCGGATGCGGCGGTGCCCCAGCCGAATCAGGTGCGTCACGGCGTCGCAGGCGGCAACCCGGTTGTCGACCGACACCGATATCCGCGCGCCCGGCAGCTCGCCCGGCGCCGGTTGCGCCAGTTGGTTGTAGGTCAGCACAAAGGGGATCTGTTCGCGCTCCAGCAAGTCGAGCGTGGCGTTGGCGCCGGCGTCGGCCACCGTCAGGATGACGCCGTCAACGCGATGGCTCAGCAGCAGCTCGACCGCGGCCGACTCGTCATGGGGCTGGTATTCGGTGGTGGTGAACATCACCGAGTAATCGAGTTCGCGCGCGGCCAGCTCGATGCCTTGCAGGCATTGGGCGAACACCGTGTTCGACAGCGTCGGCACCACCACGCCCACGGTGCGCGAATTGCCGGCGCGCAGGTTGCGTCCGTTGAAGTTGGGGCGAAAACCCAGCTGCTCGATGCTGCGCTGGATCTTCTCGGCAGTCTCGGCGCTCACCGAACCGGGCTTGTTCAACAGGCGCGAAACGGTGGCGATGGAAACGCCGGCCAGATTGGCTACTTGCTTGATGGAAGGTCGCACGGGAATCGCTCAATGGCATGAAAACGATTACATCGTGCCAGCCGATTATGACGGGCTCATGACCATGCCGCCCCGGGAGGAAGGTCGAAGAATATTGCTAATATAGCAACATTCACGGCAAGCGAAACGAAATATGTTGATATTAATGCAATCTGTTTTTTGAGATTTTTCTCATATAAACACGAGGAACGAATCGGCAAACTGACGTCACTGCATCAAGCAAACGAAGTCTGCAAACAGCGCGATGCATATGAATCCAACGCCATCCCCAACCGAGGAAACATCATGCACAACGTTATCGCCCGCTCCGCTTTCACCGCTATCGCCGCCTTGGCCTCGGCCGCCGTCTTTGCCGGCCCCAGCGCAGAACTGAAGGTCACCGGCGTGATCAAGCCGGTCGCCTGCACCCCGACCATCGGCACCGGCTCGGCCGTGATCGACTATGGCAACATCCCCGCCGGTTCCCTGACCCCGGGCGCCAACAAGGTTCTCGACACCAAGGAAGTGCCGTTCACGATCACTTGCGAAGCCCCGGTCAAGATGGCCGTGACGGCGGTCGACAACAAGGCCGCCAGCAAGGTGACCGGCCTGGCCGCGATGGTCTCGCGCAATGCCACCGAAAGCAGCATGTTCGGCCTGGGCGCTGCCGCCGGCAAGAACATCGGCGCCTTCCACTTCTCGATGAAGCAAGGTTCCTTCACCGGCGACGGCGTTGCCGTGAACACCATCGGTTCGGCGGTGTCGGCCACCCCGAGCTGGAGCACAGTCAGCGCCGGCGGCATGACCACGGGCCGCATGCTGTCCTGGGCGCCGGCCGGCAGCACCACCCCGGGTTCCTACCGGGTCGTCAGCGGCACCTTGTCCGTGGTCGCCATCCTGAACAAGCCTGAAAACCTGGACCTGACCCAGGACATCAACCTGGACGGTTCGGCCACGATCGAAGTGAAGTACCTGTAAGCCTGCGACACCAGCAGTTTTCCTGCGCCATCCTGCGATAGTCTTCCCTGGCCCCTCCTGGGGGCCACTTTGCCCGCTTCGCCTGCGAAGCGGGCTTTTTTGTTTCCGGAAAGGAAATACCTGCCGGTCTTTACATCCGCGTGCGGCCATCGCGCCAGACTGCCTCCCCCTGGAACGAGCCGGTATAATGCAGGGTTTCGAATTCCAACCGTTTCCATTCGTTTCATCCCGTCATGCAAGATAAATACAGCCCCGCCGAAGTCGAGCAGTCCGCGCAGCAGCATTGGAACGCCATCGACGCCTACAAGACCGTCGAACACGCCAAGGACGCCCAAGGCCGCGACAAGAAGAAGTTCTACGCCTGCTCGATGCTGCCCTACCCGTCCGGCAAGCTGCACATGGGGCACGTGCGCAACTACACCATCAATGACGTGATGTACCGCTACCTGCGCATGAACGGTTACAACGTGCTCATGCCCATGGGCTGGGACGCCTTCGGCATGCCGGCCGAAAACGCCGCGATGGCCAACGGCGTGCCGCCGGCGCAGTGGACCTATTCCAACATCGAGTACATGAAGAAGCAGATGGCCTCGATGGGCCTGGCCATCGACTGGTCGCGCGAGATGACCGCCTGCTCGCCCGAGTACTACAAGTGGAACCAGTGGATGTTCCTGAAGATGCTGGAGAAGGGCATCATCTACAAGAAGACCGGCACCGTGAACTGGGACCCGATCGACCAGACCGTGCTGGCCAACGAGCAGGTGATCGACGGCCGCGGCTGGCGCTCGGGCGCGCTGATCGAAAAGCGCGAGATCCCGATGTACTACGCCAAGATCACCGACTACGCCGACGAACTGCTGGAACACGTCGAAACCAAGCTGCCCGGCTGGCCGGAACGCGTGCGCCTGATGCAAGCCAACTGGATCGGCAAGTCGACCGGCGTGCGCTTCGCCTTCCCGCACGACATCAAGGATGACGACGGCGCGCCGATCAACGACGGCAAGCTGTACGTGTTCACTACCCGCGCCGACACCATCATGGGCGTGACCTTCTGCGCCGTGGCGCCGGAACACGCATTGGCCACCTTCGCCGCCAAGAACAAGCCGGAACTGCAGGCCTTCATCGCCGAATGCAAGAAGGGCAGCGTCATCGAAGCCGACATGGCGACGATGGAAAAGAAGGGCATGCCGACCGGCCTGTTCGTCACCCATCCGCTGACCGGCGAGAAAGTCGAAATGTGGGTCGGCAACTATGTGCTGATCACCTACGGCGATGGCGCCGTGATGGGCGTGCCGGCGCACGACGAGCGCGATTTCGCCTTCGCCAAAAAATACAGCCTGCCGATCAGGCAGGTGATCAGCGTGGAAGGCAAGACCTACTCCACCGACGCCTGGCAAGAATGGTACGGCGACAAGGAAAGCGGCAAAACGATCGCCTCCGGCAAGTACGACGGCCTGGGTTACCAGGCCGCGGTCGAGGCAGTCGCCGCCGACCTGGCCGCCAAGGGCCTGGGCGAGAAGAAAGTCACCTTCCGCCTGCGCGACTGGGGCATCTCGCGCCAGCGCTACTGGGGCACCCCGATCCCCATCATCCACTGCCCGCACTGCGGCGACGTGCCGGTGCCCGAAAAAGACCTGCCGGTGGTGCTGCCGGAAGACTGCGTGCCGGACGGCAGCGGCAACCCGCTCAACAAGCACGAGCAATTCCTGCACGTCGACTGCCCCAGCTGCGGCAAGCCGGCGCGCCGCGAAACCGACACCATGGACACCTTCGTGGATTCGTCCTGGTATTACATGCGCTATACCTCGCCGCACAGCGACAAGGCCATGGTCGACAGCCGCAACGACTACTGGATGCCGATGGACCAGTACATCGGCGGCATCGAGCACGCGGTGCTGCACCTGCTGTACGCGCGCTTCTGGACCAAGGTCATGCGCGACTTCGGCCTGGTCAAGTTCGACGAGCCGTTCACTAACCTGCTCACGCAGGGCATGGTGTTGAACGAAACCTACTACCGCGAAGACGCCGCCGGCAAGAAGACCTGGATCAACCCGGCCGACGTGGAACTGACCTTCGACGACAAGGGACGCCCGGTGTCGGCCATCCTCAAGGCCGACGGCCAGCCGGTGGAAATCGGCGGCACCGAGAAGATGTCCAAGTCCAAGAACAACGGCATCGACCCGCAGGCGCAGATCGACCAGTACGGCGCCGACACCGCGCGCCTGTTCACCATGTTCGCCTCGCCGCCGGAGCAGACGCTGGAATGGTCGGGCGCCGGCGTGGAAGGCGCCAACCGCTTCCTGCGCCGCGTATGGGCCTTCGGCTACAACAATGCCGCGCGCATCGCGGCTGCCGGCAAGCTGGACGCCGCGGCCCTGGATGACAAGCAGAAGGAACTGCGCCGCGAGGTGCACAAGGTGCTGCAACAAGCCGACAACGACTTCAAGCGCATCCAGTACAACACCGTGGTCTCGGCCTGCATGAAGATGCTCAACACGCTCGAAGGCGCCAGGCTGGAAGACAGCGCCGCCGCCAACGCGGTGCTCGCCGAAGGCTTCTCGATCTTCCTGCGCGTGCTCAACCCGGTGGCGCCGCACATCACCCACGCGCTGTGGCAGGAACTGGGTTACGCCAAGGCCTTCGGCGACATCCTCGACGCGGCATGGCCGCAGGTGGATGCCGGCGCGCTGGAGCAAAGCGAAATCAAGCTGGTGGTGCAGGTCAACGGCAAGCTGCGCGGCGAAGTGACGGTCGCCAAGGATGCCGACCGCGCCGCCATCGAAGCCGCCGCGCTGGGCAATGAAGACGTACAGAAGTTCGTCGCCGGCACCCCGAAGAAAGTCATCGTGGTGCCGGGCAAGCTGGTCAACATCGTGGTCTGATTTCGAACGGATATCCATGCACGCTCAAGCACAACAAACACGCATCGGGCAATGGCTGCTCATGCTGGCCGCCGCCCTGCTGCTGACGGCCTGCGGCTTCCACCTGCGCGGCGCGGCCGACCTGCCGTTCAAGACCATCTACCTGGGCTTCGCGCCCAACTCGGCGGTCGGCGTGGAGCTCAAGCGCAACATCCAGGCCAGCGGCACCACGGTGGTCGACAACCAGAAGGAGGCCGAAGCCATCCTGAAGGTGCTTTCCGATACCCGCGACAAACAGGTCCTGACCCTCAACACCGACGGCCGGGTGCGTGAATACGCGCTGTTCCAGCGCTTCACCTTCTCGGTGACCGACGCCAAGGGCGCCGTGACCATCCCGCCCACGGCCATCACCTTGCGCCGCGTGATTACCTACGATGCCAACCAGGAACTGGCCAAGCAGGCTGAAGAAGCGCTGCTGTACCGCGACATGCAGTCCGACCTGGTGCAGCAGATCCTGCGCCGCCTGTCGGCCTCGAAATCGGCGCTTTCGACCGAAAAGGCCGCGGCCGGCGGCGACTCCTGAGCCGCGCCTGACGGAACCCGCTCCATGCAACTACGGCACGACGCCCTCGACACCCATCTCGGCAAGACGCTGGCGCCGCTGTATGTGATCGCCAGCGACGAGCATCTGCTGGCGCTGGAGGCGGCCGACAAGATCCGCCGCAGCGCGCGCGCCAACGGGTATACCGAGCGCGACGTGCTGGTGGTCGAGCGCAGCTTCAAGTGGGGCGAACTGCTGGCGGCCAACCAGTCGCAATCGCTGTTCGGCGACAAGAAACTGATCGAACTGCGCATCCCCACCGGCAAACCCGGCAAGGACGGCGGCGCCGCGCTGCAGGAATATGCGGCCAACCTGAGCCCCGACAACCTGACCATCATCAGCCTGCCCAAGCTCGACTGGGCCACGCAAAAAGCGGCCTGGGTCGGCGCCTTGCAGCAGGCCGCGGTCTACATCGACATCCCGCTGGTCGAACGCGCCCAGTTGCCCGGCTGGATCGGCAACCGCCTGGCGGCCCAGCAGCAAAGCGCCGGCCGCCCCTGCCTGGATTTCATCGCCGACCGCGTGGAAGGCAACCTGCTGGCGGCGCACCAGGAAATCCAGAAGCTGGCCTTGCTGCATCCGCCCGGCCAGCTCTCGTTCGAACAGGTGCAGGATGCCGTGCTCAACGTGGCGCGCTACGACGTATTCAAGCTCAATGAAGCGATGCTGTCGGGCGACGTGGCGCGCCTGACGCGCATGATGGACGGCCTCAAGGGCGAAGGCGAAGCGCTGCCGCTGGTGCTGTGGGCGGTGACCGAAGAGATCCGCACCTTGCTCAAACTGAAGTCCGGCATGGCGCAAGGCAAGGCCGTCGGCGCCCTGCTCAAGGAATACCGCATCTGGGGCCCACGCGAGAAGCTGATGGAACCGGCCCTGCGCCGCATCAGCCTGCCGGCGCTGCAAACCGCGCTGCAGGAAGCCGCGCAGATCGACCGCATGGTCAAAGGGTTGCGCGCCAAGGCTTTCGCCGGCGACCCGTGGGATGCGTTGTCGCAGCTGGGGCTGAAACTGGCGCGCGGACGCTAGATCTCCCCATCGACAAGCTCAGGAGAACCTTCGATACGCGGCGGCGCCGCTACTCAGGCCGAACGGTTTAAAGTTCATCACGTATCCATTCGGACTGAGTAGCCGCTTTAGCGGCGTATCGAAGGCACAGCAACAAGATTTTGAACATGTTCTAATTAGCGCACAGGCACGGAAAGAAACACACTCATGGAAAACATTGAGCTCTACATGAACCAGATCGGCCAACGTGCGCGCGCAGCTTCGCGCGCCATGGCCCGTGCCGACACCGCCGCCAAGAACCGGGCGCTGGTCCTGATCGCCGCCGCCATCCGGCGCGACGCCGATGCGCTGCGCGCCGCCAATGCCAAGGATCTGGACGCGGCGCGCGCCAATGGCCTGGCCGAGGCCATGCTGGATCGCCTGACGCTGTCCGACAAGGCCATCGCCACCATGGCCGAAGGCCTGGAGCAGATCGCGCAATTGCCCGACCCGATCGGCGAGATCAGCAACATGAAATACCGCCCCACCGGCATCCAGGTCGGCCAGATGCGCGTGCCGCTGGGCGTGATCGGCATCATCTACGAAGCCCGCCCGAACGTGACGGTGGATGCCGCCGGCCTGTGCATCAAGAGCGGCAACGCCACCATCCTGCGCGGCGGCTCGGAAGCGATCCACTGCAACCAGGCGCTGGCCAGGCTGGTCAAGGAAGGCCTGGCCGGCGCCGGCCTGCCGGAAGACGCGGTGCAGGTGGTCGAAACCACCGACCGCGCCGCGGTGGGCGCGCTCATCACCATGCAGGAATACGTCGACGTCATCGTGCCGCGCGGCGGCAAGGGCCTGATCGAGCGCCTGATCAAGGAATCCAAGGTGCCGATGATCAAGCACCTGGACGGCATCTGCCACGTCTACATCGATGACCGCGCCGACGCCCAAAAGGCGCTGGACGTGGCCTTCAACGCCAAGTGCCACCGCTACGGCACCTGCAACACCATGGAAACCCTGCTGGTGGCGCGCGACATTGCCGCCGCCGTCCTGCCGCCGCTGGCCGAACTGTACCGCGCCAAGGAAGTGGAGCTGCGCTGCGATCCCGAGGCCGCTGCCATCCTGGCCGGCTATCCGCTGCTCAAGGATGCCGTGCCCGAGGACTGGGACACCGAATACCTGGCGCCGATCCTGTCCATCAAGGTGGTGGCCGGCCTGGATGAGGCGATCGAGCACATCAACCGCCATTCGTCGCAGCACACCGAGAGCATCATCACCGAGGACTACACGCGCGCCATGCGCTTCCTGCGCGAAGTGGATTCGGCCTCGGTCATGGTCAACGCCTCGACCCGCTTCGCCGATGGCTTCGAATACGGCCTGGGCGCCGAGATCGGCATTTCCAACGACAAGCTGCACGCGCGCGGCCCGGTCGGACTGGAAGGCCTGACCTCGCTCAAGTACGTGGTGCTGGGCCAGGGCCAGGTGCGCCAGTAAGCTGCCCCGGCGGCAACATCAGCATCATCGGCAACACCGCAGCAATCAGGTAATCAGGCGGACACAAGCCGCCGCCATCATGTCGCTGGAACAGCCCGTCATGCGCGGGCAGGCGGCGGCCGTCCATCCCATCGACCAGCCAAGGAACACCATGCTCTGGATCAAAGCGCTGCACATCGTCTTCATCGCCTCCTGGTTCGCCGGCCTGTTTTATTTGCCGCGCATCTTCGTCAACCTGGCGCAGGAGACCGAACTGGTGGCGCGCGAGCGCCTGCTGGGCATGGCGCGCCGCTTGTACCGCTTCACCGGCATCACGGCGCTGGCGGCGCTGGGCTCCGGCCTCTGGCTGCTGGCGCTGACCTGGCAATTCTGGCGCGGGCCGGGCAACGGCTGGCTGCACGCCAAGATCTTCCTGGTGCTGCTGGTGATCGGTTACCACCATGCCTGCGGTCCGCTGCTCAAGAAATTCGAACTGGGGAAAAACACGCGCAGCCATGTCTGGTTCCGCTGGTTCAACGAAGTGCCGGTACTGCTGCTGCTGGCCATCGTGATCCTGGTCGTAGTCAAGCCGTTTTAAGCGCGCCGCCGTTCCAAGCGCTTCCGTTTTCAAGCCGTAGATCATCCACTCTCATCAGCCAACCGGAGCCGGTCATGAGCAAAACCTGTGAATACTTCTTCGCGCCGCATTCGCCGTTCGCCTACCTGGGCCACGAGCGCTTCGTCGCCCTCGCCGAAAAATACGATGTGCAGATCCTGCCCAAGCCGTTCGACCTGTCGAAGATCTTCGGCGTCTCCGGCGGCCTGCCGCTGGCCAAGCGCGCCCCGCAGCGCCAGGCCTACCGCTTGAAGGAACTGGCGCGCTGGAGCGAATTCCTCGACAAGCCGATGATCCTGCAACCCACCTACTTCCCGGTCAACAGCGACACCGCCGCGCGCATGATCATCGCCGCCCAGCTGGCGCACGGCACCGCCGCCTCGCTCAAGCTGGCCGGCGCCGTCATGCGCGGCGTGTGGGAAGAGCAGAAGAACATCGCCGACAACGACACGCTGGCGGCCATCGCCAACGCGCTGGGCCACGATGGCGCGGCGCTGCTGAAGTCGTCGGAAACCGCCAGCGTGCAGGCCGAATTCGACCGTTTCACCGATGAAGCCAATGCCGCCAACGTGTTCGGCGCGCCCTGGTTCATCTATGAGGGCGAAGGCTACTGGGGCCAGGATCGCCTCGACTTCGTCGAGCGCGCATTCGCCAAGTCCTGAGGACTTCAGCGGTAAAATGACGCCGGGCCGCGCATTCGCGGCCCGGCGTCCTCATTTGGACATGACATACAACGGACAAAAGGTACCCCCATGCAATCCTTCCAGACCACCTATTCCTACTTCTGCCCCTGCCCGCGCGGGCTGGAAACCGCCCTGGCCGAAGAACTCGATGAAATCGCCCAGCATGCCGGCCCGGCCGCCGCGTTGAAGGTGCACAACCAGGTGCCGGGCGGCGTGCACTGCTCGGGCACGCTGCTGGCGACCTACCAGTTGAACCTGCATTCGCGCATCGCCAGCCGCGTGCTGCTGCGCATGGCGCACGGTTCCTACAAGAACGAAAACGACATCTACGACCTGACCCTGGCGCAGCCGTGGGAAGACTGGTTCAAGGTCTCGCACACCATCCGCGTGGACATGACCGCCGTGAAGTCGCCGCTGCGCAGCCTGGAGTTCACCACGCTCAAGATCAAGGACGCCATCTGCGACCGCTTCCTCGACCTGATGAAGCTGCGCCCTTCAGTCAACACCAAGACGCCCGACATGCGCATCGCCGGCTTCGTCGACGCGCACAATTACACGGTCTACCTCGACACCTCCGGCGAAGCGCTGTTCAAGCGCGGCTGGCGCGAGGAAACCGGCGACGCGCCGCTGCGCGAGAACCTGGCCGCGGGCCTGCTGCGCACTTCCGGCTGGAAGCCGGGCGTGCCGCTGTTCGACCCCATGTGCGGTTCCGGCACCATCCTGGCCGAAGCCGCGCAAATGGTGGCCGGCGTGCCGCCGGGCGCGCGCCGCCGCTTCGCCTTCGAGAAATTCAGCAACTTCAATGCCGAAGCCTGGCTGGCCATCAAGGGCGACTTCAAGCCCAATCCGCTGCCGACTACCCCGACGCTGTTCGGCAGCGACATCTCGGGCGACATGGTCGAACTGACGCGCCATAACCTGGCGCGCGCCGGCATCCAGTTCGAGATTCCCCTGAAACAGATCGAGGCGCAGGAAGTGAAGCCGCCGGTCGGCGCCGACGGCAAGCCGCTGGTCGGCATCATCCTCACCAATCCGCCCTACGGCGAGCGTATCGGCGTGCGCGGCGACCGCGCCTTGCCGACCGAGGAATTGTTCGCGCAGTTCTTCAGCGCCTTCAGCACGACGCTCAAGCAACGCTTCGCCGGCTGGAGCGTGTTCCTGTTCTCGGCCGACCTCGGTCTGCCCAAGCTGATGCGCCTGAAGGAGTCGCGCAAGACGCCGTTCTTCAACGGTGCGCTGGAATGCCGCCTGTTCCGTTTCGACATGGTGGCCGGCTACAACCGCCGCGAGGAAGCCAAGCCGCACGCCAAGAACAGCGAAGACTGAACGCAGCCCCGCCGGCAGGAAGCGATTGCCAGCCAAGCGATTGCCAGTCGATTGTCAACCTCGGCGAGACAATCCTTCCCGCCCAAACGGATTTATCTGCACCCGATCTTTCCCTAAAGTGTCGTCATGGGCAGCCGCTCCACAACGCAATGCGCATCATCCGGCTGCCTCATCCACACACTTATCCGGGGAATATCATGACTACCGTCACCGCCAATACCAAAGCCGACTACGCCGCCTTCCTGCTGCGCGTCACCATGGGCATCTTCTTCCTGGTCCATGCCGGATTGAAGATTTTCGTCTTCACGCCGGCCGGCACCGCGGGCTTCTTCGCCTCGCTGGGCGTGCCCGGTTTCCTGGCCTATCCGGTGATGCTGCTGGAAGTGGTCGGCGGCCTGGCGCTGGTGCTGGGCTACTACGGCCGCTGGCTGGCCATCCCGCTGGCGCTGGACCTGCTGGGCGCGATCGTGCTGGTGCATGGCCCGGCCGGCTTCTTCTTCACCAATCCGAAGGGCGGCTGGGAATACCTGGCGCTGTGGATCGTCGGCCTGGTTGCCGTCTTCCTGCTGGGTGACGGCGCTTTCGCCCTCAAGCGCGAACATCGCAACTAAGAAATCCCAAGTACCCAAATACCGTTCGGACTGGGCAGGCCCGTCAAGGGCCGCATCGAAGACACGCAGACGGCTCGCCTTCGATACGCGGCGCAGCCGCTACTCAGGACGAACGGGGAGTAGCATTACCAACCATTCCACCGGAGAGCGCCATGTCCGATTCCCTGCCCCTGCCTTCGCTGTTCGTCTCGCACGGCTCGCCCATGCTGGCCGTGGAACCCGGCCGTACCGGCCCGCTGCTCGCCAGCATCGGCGCGGCGCTGCCCCGGCCCAAGGCGATCGTGATCGTCTCGCCGCACTGGGAAACCGCGACCGCGCGCGTGGGCAACCAGCCCAAGCCGCCGGTGATCCACGACTTCGGCGGCTTCCCGCAAGCGCTCTACCAACTGGATTACCCGGCCCCCGGCCAGCCGGCGCTGGCCGAGCATGTGGCGCGCCTGCTGCGCGACGGCGGCGTGCCGGCCGACGCCGATGGCAGCTGGGGCCTGGACCATGGCGCCTGGGTGCCGATGCGCTACCTGTATCCGCAAGCCGATGTGCCGGTGGTCCAACTGTCGCTGCAGTCGCACATGCCGCCGGACTATCACTATCGGGTCGGCCAGTTGCTGGCGCCGCTGGCCAGGGAAGGCATCCTGCTGGTCGGTTCCGGCAGCTTCACGCATAACCTGCGCGAACTGCGCCGCAACGATCCGGCCGCGACCGACGATGCTGCGCACACGACGGAGTTCCTGCGCTGGTTCCTCGAGCGCATGCATGCCGGCGACCTGCAAGGCCTGTTCGGCTACCGTACCACCGCGCCGCACGCGGTGCGCAACCATCCCAGCGACGAACACTTGCTCACGCTGTTCTTCGCCATGGGCGCGGCCGATGACTGGACGCAGTTCGTGCACCTGGACAGCGGTTCGACGTATCATAGCCTGCGCATGGATGCCTTCGCCTTCGGCTCGGCCTCCAAGCTGTTGGCACAACTACCGGCAGCCGCCTGAGCCATCCGTCTCCGCAAGCCGCGGAACGGTGCTCCCGCGGCGCCGTTGCGGGGATACGGGATTTGAACAAACTGCGCGAAATCGAATGCTTCATCGCCGTGGCCGAGCTGGGCAGCTTCGTGAAGGCCGCCGATGCGCTTGGCATCTCCAAGGCGGCGGTCTCGCGCACCGTCCTTGAACTGGAGGCGCGGCTGGGCTCGCGCCTGATGCAGCGAACCACGCGCCGCCTGTCGCTCACCGAAGCCGGTACGCTGTACCTGGAACGCTGCAAGCAGATCGTGGCCGCCCTGGAAGAGGCCGACGACCTGCTGCTGGCCGGCGCCGCTAACCCCGGCGGACTGCTGCGCATCAACGCGCCGCACACCTTCGGCGTGCTGCACCTGGCGCCGCTGTGGCCGATGTTCCTGGAACGCTATCCCGGCGTGGCGCTGGACATCACGCTGTCGGACCGCATCGTCGACATCATCGACGAAGGCTTCGACATGGCCATCCGCATCGCCCGTCTGTCCGACTCCACGCTGGTGCACCGCAAGCTGGCCAGCACCGGCCTGCTGGTGTGCGCTTCGCCGGACTATCTCGACAAGCACGGCACGCCGACCCACCCGCACGAACTGGCGCAGCACCAGGCCATCAGCTACAGCTATAACACCGGCAAGGACGACTGGCAGTTCGACGGCCCCGAAGGCGCGGTCAGCGTCAAGGTGCGCTCCCGCATGCACGTCAACAACGGCGACAGCTGCGTGGCGGCGGCGCTGGGCGGGGCGGGCATCACGCGCCAACCCACCTTCATGATCGACCAGCATCTGCGCAGCGGCCGGCTGGTGCCGCTGCTCACCGAATACAGCGCGCCGGAACTGGGCATCTATGCCGTCTATCCCAGCCGCGCCCATCTGCCACCCAAAGTGCGGGCGATGCTGGACTTCCTGTCCGAAGCCTTCAAGCAAGTGCACTGGAACGACTGAGCCCCCCCCTTCCGCCCTTTCCGCCCGCCTTTCGCCTGGATTCTTCCCGTCGCTTGGGATGAATGCGGCAGTGCAAAATTTTCATCCTTCATCCGGCGCACTTCCCCGCTCGACTGGACTACACTGCGCCCGCTGAAATTGGTATGACCACTGTATTGGTCGGCGATTCTGTCGCGGATAAGCGACTTCACGGGCATGGCCCTTCATATATGGCTCGCGTTGCGGCACGCGCCCTCCCCCGTCATATGCGCCATCACCCTCCAAACCCTGGACAGGCAGCGATCTGCATGGATGTCCATGACTCGCTTTCACGGCTGTATTCGCGCCGACGCCTGGCTTGACATCTTCTCGCCGATCGCGCAAAGTGACCACATTGCAGACTATATGTCCATATAGTGAACATATGGTGCCAGAAAACACACCAATGAGGAGAACCCAATGAGCAGCGCACCCATGCCAGCCGACTCGAAGATGATGCCCTACCAATTTCCCAATCCCAAGGAAGCCCCGCTGGAGATCGTGGTCAACCCGGCCATTCCCGAAGACGAGCGCATCTGGGTGCCGCAGGCCGAGAACGTCTGGTTCCGCCCGCTGTGCCTGAACGTCTCGCAAGGCTACTGGACCAACCTGCTGCGCGTGCGCAAGTCCGGCGTGCTGTCGCGCCACCGCCATCCGGCGCCGGTGCACGGCATGGTGCTCAAGGGCAAATGGCGCTACCTGGAACACAACTGGATCGCCGAGCAAGGCAGCTATGTGTTCGAACCGCCGGGTGAAACGCATACCCTGTTCGTCCCCGAAGACGTGGAAGAAATGATCACCTACTTCCACATCACCGGCGTGATGTTCTACTGCGACCCCTGGGGCAAGTTCGAGGGCTATGAAGACGTCTATACCAAGCTCGAGATGTGCCGCAAGCATTACGAAGCGGTCGGCCTGGGCGGCGATTACGTCAACCAGTTCGTGAGATAAGCATGAGCACGACCTACAACAACGCCGATTACGATTTCAAGGATTGCGTGGCAGTGGTCACCGGCGGCAACGGCGGCATCGGCGCGGCCATCGGCCAGCGCCTGGCCCGCGCCGGCGCGCAAGTGGTGTGCTGGGACCTGAAGGCCGATCCGGCCTCGCCGTTCCGGCAGGAAGAAGTCGACATCACCGATCCGGCTTCCACCGATGCCGCCGCGCAACGCCTGCTGGCCGACGCCGGCCGCATCGATTTCCTGGTCAACAACGCCGGCTATGCCGGCTCCACCGTGCCGCTGGACGAATATGACGTGGCCGAATGGCACCGCATCGTCAACGTCAACCTGCTGGGCGTATTCCACACCTGCCGCAGCGTGGTGCCGGCCATGCGCGCCGCCGGCAGGGGGCGCATCGTCAACATCGCCTCGCTGGCGGGCAAGGAAGGCACGCCCAACGCCTCGGCCTACAGCGCTTCCAAGGCCGGCGTGCTGGCCCTGACCAAGTCGCTGGGCAAGGAACTGGCCAATGCCGGCGTGCTGGTCAACGCACTGGCGCCGGCCGCGGTGAAGACCCAGCTCCTGGCGCAGATGTCGCCCGCGCACGTGCAGAACATGATCGACAAGAGCCCGATGGCGCGCCTGGGCACGGTCGATGAAGTCGCCGAGATGGTGGCCTGGCTGTGCTCGGGATCGTGCACCTTCAATACCGGCGCCGTGTTCGACCTCTCCGGCGGCCGCGCGACGTACTAAGGGATTTTGAGACCCATGACCGGAATGGGCCACAGCAAAGAATGATCCGGACAAGAGGCGGTCGCGGGAAGATGCAGCCAAGCAGCATCCCGCGCCGGACCGGCCGGCAACGGCCGACCAAACACGCGCCGGCGGCATCCACAACGCCGGCGACGACAGTGCCGCCCAACCAACCAATGCTTTCCGCATCAAGCATCGCGCAAAGACGATGTTGGCAGGGAGCGACCAAATGGCTTACTCATTCACTTTGGAGACATACTTCATGGAAGTTCAGAAACAAAAGAGCCCCAAGCTCAAACGCATCCAGGTCGTCGCGCTGACGTTCCTGATGCTGGCCGGGATCGTCAACTACCTTGACCGCAGCACCCTGTCCATCGCCAACCATTCCGTGAGCCAGGAGCTGGGCCTGTCGGCCTCGCAGATGGGCCTGTTGCTGTCGGCCTTCTCGCTGGCCTATGCCTTCTCGCAACTGCCCATCGGCGCCATGCTCGACAAGTTCGGCGCGCGCGTGATGCTGGGCGCGGGCATGTTCATCTGGTCGGTGGCGCAGCTGGCCGGCGGTTTCGTCACCAACCTGCAGCAGTTCCTGGTGGCGCGCGTATTCCTGGGCCTGGGTGAAGCGCCGCAGTTCCCGGCCGGCGCCAAGGTGGTGTCGGAATGGTTCGCCACGCGCGAGCGCGGCGGCCCCACCGGCATCTTCGTCGCCTCCTCGACCATCGGCCCGGCCCTGGCGCCGCCGATCCTCACCGTGCTGATGCTGTCCTTCGGCTGGCGCATGATGTTCATCATCATGGGCGTGCTGGGCATCGCGGTGTCGGTCGGCTGGTACCTGTTCTACCGCAACCGCAACGAAGTCGAACTGGCCCCGTCCGAAGTGCTGTACCTGGCCGACGACAGCGACAACGACCCGAACGCCAACGCCAAGCTGACCTGGAACGAATGGAAGAGCCTGTTCAAGTACCGCACCACCTGGGGCATGCTGTTCGGCTTCATGGGCGTGATCTACATGGTGTGGCTGTACCTGACCTGGCTGCCGGCCTACCTGGAGCATGAGCGCCACCTGTCGATCGCGCGCACCGGCTGGGTGGTGGTGATTCCCTACATCTTCGGCACGCTGGGCATGCTGTCTTCGGGCTACATAGCCGACGGCCTGATGAAGCGCGGCATGCCGGCCATCCGCAGCCGCAAGTGGCCGATCTGCGCCGGCCTGATCGGCGCGGGCGCCTTCACCATCCCCGCCGCCTACACCCCCAGCACCACCATGGCGATCGTCTACATCTCGCTGGCCATGGCATTCGTGAACATGGCCTCGGGCGGCGCATGGGCGCTGGTCTCGGTAGCGATTCCGCGCCGCCTGGTGGCATCGCTGGGCAGCATGCAGAACTTCGGCGGCTACCTGGGCGGCTCGCTGGCCCCGGTGATCACCGGCGTGGTGGTGGACCAGACCCACTCCTTCGTCAACGCACTGCTGATCAGCGCCGCCGTGGCCTTTGCCGCCGCACTGGTCTACATGTTCGTGGTCAACAAGCCGATTGATGCGCACGCCTGATCGTCTATGCATCCCGACTCCGTTCGGACTGAGTAGCCCGCAGGGCGAACGGAGTCAACCGCAACATCGCAACGCAGGAGCCTGACCCGATGCCGCCGGCACATACCGCCGGCGGCATCCAGCCAGTCCCCCGCACCATAGAAAACAGCAAAGGAAACCACATGACTTTCTCCGCCGATCTTTTCAAAGGCAAGACCGCGCTGGTCACCGGCGGCACCCAAGGCATCGGCGGCGCCATCGCGCGCCAGCTGGCATCGATGGGCGCCCAGGTGATCGCCGCCGGCCTGCCGCCGTTCGCCACCGACGAATTCAAGGACAGCGGCGTGTCGCTCATCGAGATGAACGTGGCCTCCGAAGACAGCGTGCGCGGCGCGCTGTCCAGGATCGACCGGCTCGATATCGTGGTCAATTGCGCCGGCATCATCAAGCGCGGCGCCGAACTGGAAACCGAGGTCTTCGAACAGGTGATCGCGGTCAACCTCACCGGCACCATGCGCGTATGCGCCGCCGCGCGCGAACTGCTCAAGCAGTCCCAGGGCTGCATCGTCAACACCGCTTCCATGCTGAGCTTTTTCGGCGGCGGCCTGGTGCCGGGCTACAGCGCCAGCAAGGGCGGCGTGGCGCAACTGACCAAGTCGCTGGCGATCGCCTACGCGGCTGACGGCATCCGCGTCAACGCGGTGGCGCCGGGCTGGATCGCCACGCCCCTGACGCAAGCGCTGCAGGACGACCCGGCGCGCGCCGGCCCGATCCTGGCGCGCACGCCGCTGGGCCGCTGGGGCACGCCGCAAGACATCGGCAATGTCGTGGCTTTCCTGTGCACGCCGGCCGCCTCTTTCATGACCGGGACCATCGTGCCGGTCGACGGCGGCTACCTGGTTGCCTGAGCGGCCAACCCATCTCGATTGCATGCCATTTGCCCGCGTCAGCGTCTCCATGCCGGCGCGGGCTTTTTTATCTAGAACTCATTTCATCAATAGGCGTGAGATGCGTTCTCGACCGCTTCGCTATAATCTGGCGCCGTCCCACCACACACCAACCAGCGTCCATCGTCCATGCCCGCCCAAGATAAAGCCACGGAAGACCAGACCAAGATCGCCGGCACCGCCGCCTTCTCCAAGTTCATGGCCGTGCTGCAACTGATCGCCGACCAGGATGCGCCATTGACCATCGCGCAACTGGCCGCCCTTTCCGGCTATCCGCGCCCGACCGTCTACCGCATCCTGGGCGCGCTCATGGCCGAAGGCATGGTGCTGGAAAATCCGCGCACCAAGCAGTTCGAGGTCGGCCCGCGCCTGATCAACCTGGCCAGCCGCGCCTGGGACCGCAGCGACATCCGCGCCACCGCCATCGAGCACCTGCGCGCGCTGCGCGACGCCACCCGCGAAACCGTGCACCTGGCGCTGCCCTCCGACGCCGGCATGGTCTACATCGAGAAACTGGAAAGCCCGCAGGCGGTGCGCATGACCTCGCGCATCGGCACCCGCGTGACGCTCTACTCCAGTTCGGTCGGCAAGTCCTACCTGGCCGCGCTGGACGAAGGCCGCCGCGAACGGCTGATGCAAGGCATCCGCATGCAGCGCTTCACCGAATACACCATCACCGACCTCGCTACCCTGCGCGCCGAGATCGAAGAAACCCGCGCACGCGGCTATGCCGAAGACCGCGAAGAGAACGAGGCGCAGATCTTCTGCTATGGCGCCGCCATCATGGGCCCGGACGGGCTGCCGGCGGCCTGCATCAGCATCAGCATCCCGCTGTTCCGGCGCCTCGACGAGCCGCTGCAGGCCTATGTCAAACCCCTGCTGGAAACCTGCGCCGCCATCTCGCGCAAGCTGGCCGGCCCGGGCTGAAGCGCGCGCCGTCACTCCTCGGCGCGACGGGCTCCGGCGGATCAGGCCTCCGGCGGCAATTCGACCTTGTAGAGCTCGTTGCCGTCGGCGTTGTGCAGCGACACCGTCATCGCCTTCGTCTTCGCATCGATCTTGCCGATGCCGAAGAACTGCAGCAATTCCGCCGGCGAGCGGTTCTGCTTCATGTCTGCCGGAATGCTGACGTAGCGCACATCCGGCCCGAAGGTGCGGTCGATCTCGCCGGGGCCGAAAGTGCCGGCATTGATCGGCCCGCCAACGAATTCCCAGAAAGGCTTGAACTCGGTGAACTGCGCGCGCTCCGGCGAATAGTAAGTGGCCGACGCGTAGTGCACGTCCGCGGTGACCCACACCACGTTCTTGATGTCGTGCCGCTTGATGAAGCGCAGCAGCTCGGCCACCTCCAGCTCGCGCCCGGAAGGCTTGCCGTTGTCGGCATTGGCCCAGGCTTCATAGGTGCCTTGCGGCACGTCGGGATTGAGGTCGGGCACCACGATGGAAAGCGGCATGTCGCTGGCGATCACCTTCCAGGTCGAGCGCGAACGCAACAACGCCTGCTTGATCCAGCGCATCTGCTGCGGCCCGAGGAAATCGGCATCGCGCCCGCCCTTCTGGCGGTTGGGCGAATTGACGCCGCGGTAGCTGCGTTCATCCAGCATGAACACCTCCAGCAGCGGGCCGTAATGGAAGGAACGATAGATGCGGAAGGGATCTGCAGCGTCGATGCGGAACGGATTGTGCTCGAACATCGCCTGGCGCGCCCGCGCCGCCAGCACATCCAGGTTGCGCTCGCTGTAACGCTTCTCCGCCTCGCCCATCACCTGGCCCGGATACCAGTTGTTGCGCACCTCGTGGTCGTCCCACTGGACCAGGAACGGCACCTCGGCGCAGAAGCGGCGCTTGCTGGCGTCCAGCATGTTGTAGGCGAAGTTGCCGCGGTAGTCGTCCAGCGTCTGCGCCACCTTCGACTTGGCTTCGGTGACGACATTGCGCCACAGGCTGCCGTCGTCCAGCTTCACCTCGGCCTGGATCGGGCCGTCGGCATAGATCTGGTCGCCCGAGTGGATGAAGAAATCCGGACGGAAGCGGCGCATGCTCTCATACACGCGGTAACCGCCCCAGGCCTCGTTGATGCCCCAGCCCTGCCCGGCCTCGTCGCCGGAGAAGGCGAACGTGATGTCGTCGGCCCGGCCACCGTGCACGCCGCCCGGCACCATCAGGCTGCCGGTGACCGGCTCGCTCAGCGCCGATTCATGCGCCAGGTCCTGGAAGCGTACACGGTAGTGCAGGCGCTGGCCCGCCGGCAGGCCGCGCAAGTCCAGGCGCGCGGTGTAGTCGTTATGCACCGTCGCCAGCGGACCGGCGATGCGCGTGGCCCCGGTGAAATCCGCATTGGCGGAATACTCCACCAGCATGCGCGCGGGACGGTCGGTACGGCTCCAGACGATGGCCGAATCGCGCGTGACGTCGCCGCTCATCACGCCGCCCGGCATCTGCGGACGCAGGCGCTCGGCGGTGACGATGGCGGGCCCCTGGGCGCGCGCCGGCATGGCGGCGGTTCCCAGCACCGCGCCGGCGCCCAGGCGGGCGCTATCGCGCAGGAAGCGGCGACGTTGCTGGTCGGCTGGATCTTGATGGTCTGGCATGGCAACTCCTCGTGGCAGGTGGCTTGAAGCGTTGCAATCTAGCAATCGCGTATGACCGTCCGATGAAACCATGCCGCCATGCCCGATTTTTCATGGTTTTTCTTTTCCCGGTTCCCTGTTTTTCCGATTCGCACCAAAACATGGCTCCCCACATCGCCAGCAGGCCGGTTTCGCACAAACATCGTGCAAAAAGAGAACCATCCAAAAGAAACAGAATAAAAAATCCCTTCCAGATCAGCCACTTAAAGAAAAATCACCAAAATGGAATGAAATTTGCTTTAAAACGAGGCTTCAATTCGTTTATTGCACAATCTTTGGGAGTTTTCAGGTGGAAGATCACAAAAACGGCGCAGACGCGCTGTTCATCCTGCTCGGCGCCATCATGATCCTGGCCATGCATGCCGGCTTCGCTTTCCTCGAACTGGGCACCGTGCGCAAGAAAAACCAGGTCAATGCGCTGGTCAAGATCCTGGCCGACTTCGCGGTCTCGACCATCGTCTACTTCTTCATCGGCTACTACGTCGCCTATGGCGTCTCCTTTTTCGCCGGCGCCGAAACGCTGGCGCAACGGAGCGGCTTCGAACTGGTCAAGTTCTTCTTCCTGCTGACCTTCGCCGCCGCCATCCCGGCCATCATCTCGGGCGGCATCGCCGAGCGCTCCAAATTCAATCCGCAACTGATCGCCACCGCCGTGCTGGTCGGGCTGGTCTACCCGTTCTTCGAAGGCATCGCCTGGAACGGGCACCTGGGCCTGCAAGACTGGCTGGCCGCGACCTTCGGCGCCGGCTTCCATGATTTCGCCGGCTCCATCGTCGTGCATGCCGTAGGCGGCTGGATCGCGCTGCCGGCGGTGCTGCTGCTGGGCGCGCGGCGCGGACGCTACAGCAAGGAAGGCGCGGTCGCCGCGCACCCGCCATCGAACATCCCGTTCCTGGCGCTGGGCGCCTGGATCCTGACGGTGGGCTGGTTCGGCTTCAACGTGATGAGCGCGCAGACGCTGGACAAGATGAACGGCCTGGTCGCCATGAATTCGCTCATGGCCATGGCCGGCGGCACCCTGGTGGCGCTGCTGATGGGCAAGAACGACCCCGGCTTCGCCTACAACGGCCCGCTGGCGGGGCTGGTCGCCGTGTGCGCCGGCTCGGACCTGATGCATCCGATCGGCGCCCTGGCCACCGGCGGCATCGCCGGCGCCATTTTCGTGTGGATGTTTACCCGCACCCAGAACAAATGGAAGATCGACGACGTGCTGGGCGTATGGCCGCTGCACGGCCTGTGCGGCCTGTGGGGCGGACTGGCCGCCGGCATCTTCGGCCAGCAGGCGCTGGGCGGACGCGGCGGCGTGGCCTTCATGTCGCAACTGCTGGGCAGCATGCTGGGCATTGCCATCGCGGTCATCGGCGGCTGGATCGTCTACGGCCTGCTCAAGGCCGCCATCGGCATCCGCCTCGACCCCGAACAGGAATTCGAAGGCGCCGACCTGGCCATCCACAAGATCTCGTCGACGGCGGAGCGCGAGACCAGTTGGTGACGTTGATCAATAAAAAAAATACGGTCGCAACAAGATGACTGCCAATGCAAAGACCACCTCTTAAGGTGTAATGCCGCTCAGTTAAGCGCTGAACGGCATTTTTGCTTGTGGAGTCCAGATTCCGTTCGCCCTGAGTAGCTGCGCAGCAGCGTATCGAAGGGCAGGCAAGACTGCTAACGCTGGCACACTGGCTTCGATACGGCCCTGGCGGGCCTACTCAGCCCGAACGGGTTCTGATGATTGAGCGAGAGTTAGCCTTAACTGAGCGGCATTACACCCTCTTAAGGTGGCCTTTGCGATATTCGGGTGCAATTGTCGCGAATGCCGGCCATCGGCCAGAAGCAGACTGCCGCGCATTCCCGGTCAGCAACCATCCCAAGTAACGGCTGATATGAAATACTTGCCGTGCAGTGTCTCAGACTGCGACAGAGCCGCCATCCACGAACAACTCGATACCCGCGATGTAATTGCTCTCGGCCGATGCCAGGAACAGCACGGCACGCCCAACCTCATCCGGTTCCCCCAGGCGCCCCAAAGGTAGCATTTGCTTCAGCGCGTCTTCCATCCCAGGACGCGCCTCAAGGTAATCACGCATCAGGCGGGTCTCGGTTCCTCCAGGCGCTACCACATTCACTCGGATGCGCCGATCCTTCAGATCTGCAGTCCAGCTGCGCGCAAACGAGCGCACGGCCGCCTTGCTCGCGTTATAAAGCGACTGTCCCGGAAAGCCCTTGACGCCAGCCACAGAGCCATTCAGGACGATTGCACCTCCTGGCGACATCAAGGGCAGCGCTTTTTGCACGGTGAACAGCAATCCGCGCACATTCAGGTTAAAGATCCAATCGAAGTCTTCCTCTTCGATCAGGCCCAATGGCTTTGCCTCGGTTGAGGCGATCCCGGCGTTGGCGAATAGCACATCGAGTCTTCCGTGGTCGTCGTGGATGCGAGCGTAAAGGCGGTCCAGATCGCCCAGATTGGCAGCGTCGCCCGATACGCCGACGGCGCCATTTCCGATCTCCCGGACTGCCTGGTCAAGTTTGTCAGGCCTGCGGCCGGTCACATAAACCCGCGCACCCTCTGCAGCAAATAGCTTGGCCGTGGCCAGCCCGATGCCTTCGCTGCCACCGGTGACCGCCACAACCTTGTCTTCGAATCGCTTTGTCATATGTACCCCTTTCATAAGTGGAGAATTGCTCCACTTATTATGTGGAGATATCATTCACTTTTGCAAGCATATTTGAATATGGCGCACAAATTCCCCCTGACAGAAGAACCATCGCTAAGGGCCGATGCAGCCCGCAACCGCGAGCGCATCCTCGCGGCAGCCGAAGAAGTGTTTCTGGAACGCGGGGCCGACGCCTCGCTAGACGACATCGCCAAGCGAGCCAAAGTCGGGATCGGCACCCTGTATCGCCGCTTTCCCACAAGAGAGGCGCTGCTTGCAGCGACGAACGATGAGCGGCTCATGGCGCTGACCGAGGCCAGCCGAGGGCGCGACGACAAGCTGGATCCGGATGCTTCCGTACGCGCTTTTGTCAAGGATCTGGTGGCGCACGCAACCCACTATCGGGGGCTGGCTGCGGCGCTGGGTACCGTCCTCAATAGCGGCACGCCGGGTTGCCACGCTAGCGGCGAGGAGGTGCGACGCCTTCTCCAGCGCGCACAAAAGGCGGGAGCCATTCGCCCGGACGTCTCCGTTGAGGATCTCGTCTGCATAGTGACCGCGATTTCCCTCAGCATCGAACAAGGTAGTACGACGAATTCGCGTGTCGCGCATTTGACCGACCTGTTCCTGGATGGAGTCAGCGTGCGGTAAAGATCGCGGCGAGAAAGTTGGGGCGGCATCAGGTGTCCCGTCCTGAACTAGGTTGACACTTTTCTGACGAGAGGAAGTGACCTGATCTGAATTTTTCGGACCGCTGAAAATGACGGCAACGCCTCTGCCGGGGATACGTCTTCGGTATCGACATGCGACATGCAATAGGACACTTGCGGGATAAAAAGGCCGGTTGAACGGTTTTTATCCGATTCCCTTTATCCTTATCGTTCATCCGGATAAGATTGGCTGCGATCATGCCACCCGGCCTTCAAGGAAAGGAATTCCCCAATGGCGACCTGTCTTGGTTTTATGTCGCAGGCCCGATGCGCCGCGATCATCTCGCTGGCGTTGGCATGCTCACTGCACAGCGCGCATGCTCAAGCCCCGGCCATTCATACGTTTCCTGATGCCGCAGACAGCGACCCCGTCCAGTTGGAATGGATGGTTGGCGCGCCGCCGCCCGATAAAAAGATACTGCGCTTTGAAGACGGGAGCTATTTCCGGTTTCCTGCATTGCGATGGAGCGTGGCGCACTTCCGGCAACTGATGCCAACCGTGAATGTCTCGCGCGGCCTGGGCGCCCCGACGATGCTGCCGCGCGCAATACGCCCGGACATCGATCGGTTGCGCTTTACGCCAGTCGGTTCGGCCACATCGATGACATGGAAAGAATCGCTAGGCGCCACCTACACCGACGGGATCGTGGTCCTGCACCGTGGCCGCATTGTCTATGAGCGTTATTTTGGCGCGCTTGCCGAAGATGGACAGCACGCCGCCATGTCCGTGACCAAATCGCTGGTCGGCACCTTAGGGGCAACCCTGGTGGCGGAAGGAAAACTCGATGCCGGCAAACGGGTGGCCGACTACGTGCCTGAACTGGCCGCATCCGCATTCGGCAATGCAACCCTGCGCCAGATCCTGGACATGACCACCGGCCTCCAATACAGCGAGGACTACGCCGATCCGAAGGCACAGGTGTGGGCGCACGCGCAGGCCGGCAATCCGTTGCCCAAGCCAGCCGGCTACACCGGGCCTCGCAGTTACTACGAATTTCTCCAGACGGTTCGGCCCGAAGGAAGCCACGGGGAAAAATTTTCCTACAAGACCGTCAATACCGATGTCTTGGGTTGGGTCATCGCGCGCGTGACCGGGAAGAATGTCGCAGACCTGCTGTCCGAACGGATCTGGAGGCGCATCGGAGCGGAGCAGGATGCCTATATGACGGTCGACTCCATCGGAACGCCTTTCGCTGGCGGCGGCCTGAATACCGGACTACGCGATCTCGCGCGTTTTGGCGAAATGCTCCGCCATAACGGCCGCTTCAATGGGCAGCAGATACTGCCGGAAGCAGCGGTGGCCGACATTCGACGCGGCGGCGACAAGGCCGATTTTGCCAAGGCAGGTTATGCGCAGCTCCCCGGATGGAGTTACCGCGACATGTGGTGGGTATCGCACAATGCGCATGGCGCATACAGCGCGCGCGGCGTTCATGGCCAACGGATTTACATCGATCCGAAAGCCGAAATGGTGATCGTCCGCTATGCCTCACATCCAGTTGCGAGCAACGCCGCCAATGACCCGGTTACCATTCCCGCCTTCGAGGCGCTGGCCGAGTATTTACTGGCCCGAAAGCATTAACTCCCCAGTTGATGCTCCAGGAATGGCGGATATCAGCTTCCAGCGCGAGTGATCTGCACTAACATCAAAGCAAGCCTCCAGAACGCGAGTCATTCCCGCACGCTCAGGCGATACACCGTCGTTTGGCGGTACACCTGCCCGGGACGCAGGATCACGGCTTCGCGCTGCGGGCCGTTGATCTGGTTGGGATAAGCCTGCGCCTCCAGGCAAAAGCCGTCATGCGGGACATAGGGCTGCGCGCCCCGCCCCGGGATGTTTGCCAGGAAATTGCCGCTGTAGAACTGCAGGCCGATTTCCGTCGTCGATACGGTCAATTGCCGCCCGGATCCCGGATCGTAGACCGTCGCCACCTCGCGCAATGCCTGGCTGCGTCCTCCCGGATCGCCGGCTTCCGGCTCTTCCCGGCGCAGGCAGTAGCAATGGTCGAAGCCGCCGGCAATCCCCAGTTGCTCGTCGGGCCATGACAAGCGGGGGCCGATCGGCGCCGGCTGGCGAAAGTCGAAGGCGCTGCCGGCCACCTCCGCTTCCCGTTCAGGGATGAGCTTGCGGTCGACCTGCAGATAGGTATCGGCGTCGATGGACAGGATGTGGTCGCAGATGTTGTCGGCGCCGCCGTTCAGGTTGAAGTAGCCGTGCGAGGTCAGGTTGAGCGGCGTAGGCGCATCGGTCGTGGCGGTGTAGTCGATGCGCAACCGGCCCTCGTTATCCAGCCGGTACAGCACCGAGGCCAGGACATTGCCCGGGAAACCGGCCGCGCCGTGCGGCGATACCAGCGTCATCCGCAAGCCTTCCGGATCGGGCTGCACTTGCCACGGCATGAGATGGAACCCGCCCTCGCCGCCATGCAAGTGGTTGTCGCCGTTATTGCGGTGGACCTGGTAGGCGACGCCATCCATCGTGAAGCGGCCGTCGGCGATGCGGTTGCCCCAGCGGCCGATGATGCTGCCGAAGTAATCCGGATTGGCGATGTAGCCGTCGACGTCCTTGTAGCCGAGCAACACGTCGGCTTCGCGGCCGTAACGGTCCGGCGCCCACCAGGAAACCAGCGCCGCACCGCGGTCGCTGATGATGACGCGCATGCCATAGGCATTGCGCAAGGTGTACAGGTTGATACCGTGTTCAGCAGATGTGCTGGAAATTGTGAAATGCGTCATCGTCTAAAAATTTGGCAATGGATTGAATTGCGGATCCATCGGTATGTTCATTCGCCCGTTTGTCCTTGATGCCTGTCAGTTGCCGCTGCCGTCCGATGGCGGCGCCAGTATCGATGCGGCCGCCGAAAGCTTTTTCCCCGACCGCTGGGGCGCTTGCCTGGGCGTCTCGCCGCCGCCGGCCAAGCGTTCCTGGTATTCCCTGGGCGTGCAGCCCAGTTCGCGCTTGAAGACGGCGTGCATGTATTGCACCGACGTGAAGCCGCAAGTGACGGCGATGTCGGCGGCATTGCTGCCGTCCTGTTGCAACAGGCTCTTGGCGGCATCGAGCTTGAAGCGCAGGATTTCATCGTGCACGCTGCGCCCCAGCTCGCGCCGGAAATACCATTCCAGCGAGGAGCGCGAGATGCCGACGTAATCGGCCACCTGTTCGGTCTTGATCCCCTGGCAGGCGTATTGGCGGATGAAGTGCAGCGCCTGCATCACGTGTGGATGATTGCGCACTTCATGGCGGCTCGATGCCAGTACATTGATGCCGGCCGGCGGCACCAGGATGCGGGTGTTAGGGAACTGGGCGCCGTGCAGCATCTGGTGCAGCAAGTGCGCCGCCGTGCGGCCCATCTCGGTCGTCCCCTGGATCACGGAACTGAGCGGCACGCGTGTGAGCACCCGCGCCAGCGGGTCGTTGTCGATGCCGATCAGGGCCACTTGCTCGGGCACGGCAATGCCGGCGAACAGGCAGGCCTGCAACAGCTGGCGCGCGCGCGCATCGGTGACGGCGATGATGCCGATCGGCTTGGGCAGGCTGCGCACCCAGGCGATCAGTTGCTCCACGGCGCTGTCCCAGGACTGCGCGCTGGTGCCGACGCCGCGATAGATGTAGCCCTGGATGCCGTCGCGCTGCGTGAGCGAGTCGAAAATCCGCTCGCGCTCCTGCGCCCAGCGATTGCCGCCGGCCGCGGGCAGACTGAAGAAGGCGAAGTTCTGCAGGCCGGCCTCGATCAGGTGGTCGTAGGCCAGCTTGACCAGCTTGAAGTTGTCGGTGGCGACATAGGGCCGGCCTTCCGGATAGAAGCTCTCATCGGCATACGAGCCGCCGATGGCGACCACCGGCAGGCGCACCCGCGACAAGGCCTCGGCGGTGGCGGGGTCGTCGTATTCGGCGATGATGCCGTGCCCTTGCCAGCGCTCGATGCCTTGCAGGCGGGTACGGAAATCCTCCTCCAGGTACAGGTCCCATGAGGCGCGCGTACTGCTGAGGTATTCGCCGATGCCGGCAATGATCTCGCGGTCGAATATCTTGTTCGCATTGAACAGCAATGCAATACGATGCACTGTTGGCACTCTTGCCACTCTGCACTCTCCTCTTGGCGCCGGCCTCCCAGCGCTGTCTCCGGCCATCGGTGCGCGCGGTCTTTTCGCTCCCAGCTCTGCTGGCTGACATTTTTCTTACAGCAGAGGGATTGTAGCGGCCCATTGGTCGGACCACCGCTTTGTGCAACCGCAACAGAAAGAATCGCTATCCCGGTTGGTGAATTTCGTAATTGTAGACATGAATCGGCGGTTGCTAGTATCGGCCTCACATCAAAACCGATAGCAATTATTCAAAAGGCCTTGATGCATAGCAAGAGACTTCTCCTCCGTGAATTTACGGAGCGAGGCGGCAAACCGGCAACACGGTAACGGCAAGCGGATCGACCTCATGACAAGGGGCCGGTCGCCAGCTTGCACATGGGACTGGCACTAGCCATGCCCCTAAAGATGCCCCTTTAAAAATCATAATGACATTGGAGATCAGGCAATGAACGCAATTCTGAAAAAAAGTGTATTGGCCTTGATGGCGATAACGACCATCTCGCTGGTCAGCACCAGCGCCATGGCGGATGCCAAAAACCCCAAGATCGGCTTTTCCATCGACGACCTGCGCGTCGAACGCTGGGCGCGCGACCGCGATTTCTTTACCGCGGCCGCGGAAAAACTGGGCGCGAAAGTCTTTGTCCAGTCGGCGGACGCCAGCGAAGCGCGCCAGATCTCCCAGATCGAGAACCTGATTTCGCGCGGCGTCGATGTCATCGTCATCGTGCCGTTCAACGCGACCGTGCTGACCAACACCATCAAGGAAGCCAAGAAGGCCGGCATCAAGGTCCTGTCGTACGACCGCCTGATCCTGAATGCCGATGTCGATGCCTATATTTCCTTCGACAACGAAAAAGTCGGTGAAATGCAGGCCGAAGGCGTGGTCAAGGCCCAGCCCAAGGGCAACTTCTACCTGCTGGGCGGCTCGCCCACCGACAACAACGCCAAGATGCTGCGCGAAGGCCAGATGAAGGTGCTCAAGCCATACATCGACAAGGGCGACATCAAGATTGTCGGCCAGCAGTGGGTGAAGGACTGGAACCCGACCGAGGCCTTGTCCATCGTCGAAAACGCGCTGACCGCCAATAACAACAAGATCGATGCCATCGTCGCGTCCAACGACGGCACCGCCGGCGGCGCCATCCAGGCGCTGGCGGCGCAAAAGCTGGCCGGCAAGGTGCCGGTTTCCGGCCAGGATGCCGACCTGGCCGCGGTCAAGCGCGTCGTCGCCGGCACCCAGACCATGACGGTGTACAAGCCGCTCAAGCTGATCGCCTCCGAAGCGGCCAACCTGTCGGTGCAACTGGCGCGCAACGAGAAGCCTTCCTACAACTCGCAATATGACAACGGTTTCAAGAAGGTCGACACCGTCCTACTCAAGCCGACCCCATTGACCAAGGCCAACGTCAACATCCTGGTGGATGACGGCTTCTACACGCAAGCGCAAATCGGCGGCAAATAAACCCGACGATCCGGAACGGCACAGCGCCGCTCCGGATCGCGGCGTTCGCTTCATTTTTTTATTGGTTCCATGCGCCTGATGGCGATGGGCGATGGGCGATGGGCGACGGGACATGGCCGATGCCGGTGCGATGCCCGGCCGTCGCCGGCCTCATCGCATGCTTTACCGCCCCGAACTTCCATGGCACCGCCATGACGTTCCGGCCAGTTCCGGCCGTTTTTATCCCACGAGAGCAGGCATGTCTGAGTATTTGTTAGAAATGAAGGGCATCGTCAAGCAGTTCGGCGGCGTCCGCGCCCTGGATGGCATCGACCTCAAGATCAAGGCCGGCGAATGCGTCGGCCTGTGCGGCGAAAACGGCGCCGGCAAATCCACCTTGATGAAGATCCTGTCCGGCGTCTATCCGCACGGCACCTGGGAAGGCGAGATCCGGTGGGATGGCAAGCCGCTCGCGGCCCAGTCGGTGCGCGACACCGAAGCGGCCGGCATCGTCATCATCCACCAGGAACTGATGCTGGTGCCGGAACTGTCGGTGGCCGAAAACATTTTCATGGGCCACGAGATCACCCTGCCCGGCGGCCGCATGAATTATCCGGCCATGTATCGCCGCGCCGAAGAACTGATGCGCGAGCTGAACATGCCCGACATCAACGTGGCCTTGCCGGTGATGCAGTACGGCGGCGGCCACCAGCAACTGGTGGAAATCGCCAAGGCGCTCAACAAGAAGGCGCGCCTGCTGATCCTGGACGAGCCCTCGTCGTCGCTGACCTCGTCGGAAATCGCGGTCCTGCTCAAGATCATCAGGGATCTCAAGGCCAAAGGCGTGGCCTGCGTATACATCTCGCACAAGCTCGACGAGGTAGCCGAAGTCTGCGACACCATCTCGGTGATCCGCGACGGAAAGCACATCGCCACCACCCCGATGCAGTCGCTGGATGTGAACCAGATCATCACGCAGATGGTCGGGCGCGAAATCACGGCGATGTATCCGACCCGCGACCATGAGATCGGCGAAGTGGTGTTCGAGGCCCGCAACGTCACCTGCTTCGATGTCGACAACCCCAGGCGCAAGCGTGTCGACGACGTGTCTCTGGCGGTGCGCCGCGGCGAGATCGTCGGCATTGCCGGGCTGGTCGGCGCCGGCCGCACCGAATTGGTGTCGGCCCTGTTCGGCGCTTATCCCGGCCGCCACGAGGGCAAGGTCTTCATGGACGGCGTGCAGGTCGATACCAGCACGCCGCTCAAGTCGATCCGCCTCGGCCTGTGCATGGTGCCGGAAGACCGCAAGCAGCACGGCATCGTGCCCGATCTCGGGGTCGGCCAGAACATCACGCTGACGGTGCTGGACCGGTTTTCGCACCGCACCCGCATCGACGCCGGTTCCGAACTGAAGACCATCCAGGACGAAATCGTACGCATGCAGCTCAAGACGTCCAGCCCCTTCCTGCCGATCACCGGCCTGTCGGGCGGCAACCAGCAAAAAGCCGTGCTGGCGAAAATGCTGCTGGCGCAACCCAAGGTGCTCATCCTCGATGAGCCTACGCGCGGCGTCGATGTCGGCGCCAAGGCGGAAATCTACCGGCTCATCGCGGCGCTGGCCAAACAAGGGGTGGCCATCATCATGGTGTCGTCCGAACTGGCCGAAGTGCTGGGCGTGTCCGACCGCGTGCTGGTCATCGGCGAAGGCAAGCTGCGCGGCGACTTCGTCAATGAAAACCTGACGCAGGAGACGGTGCTGGCGGCCGCCATCAACCAATCGGCGCAACACCAGGCAACGCACAGCGCTGCCGCATAAATAAAACAACCTGGAATTGAGTATGAGAACAACGAACATCAAGCAGATTTTCGGCCGCTACAAGATCATCGCACTGCTCATCGCCATCGCCATCATCTGGGCTTTCTTCAGCTGGCAGACCGAGGGCGGTTTCGTCACGCCCCGCAACCTGTCCAACCTGCTGCGCCAGATGGCGGTCACCGGCATCCTGGCATGCGGCATGGTGCTGGTCATCATTGCCGGCGAGATCGATTTGTCGGTCGGCTCGCTGCTCGGCCTGCTCGGCGGCGTGGCCGCCATCCTGGATGTGACCTACCACCTGCCGCTGGCGCTCAGCCTGCCGCTGGTGCTGGCGCTGGGCCTGGCGTTCGGGCTGTTCAGCGGTTACCTGACCGCCTACAAGCGGATTCCCTCGTTCATCGTCGGCTTGGGCGGCATGCTGGCCTTTCGCGGCGTGCTGCTGGGTGTGACCGGCGGCCTGACCATCGCGCCGGTGTCGGACCACCTGGTGTACCTGGGGCAAGGCTACCTGCCGCCGCAACTGGGGATTGCGCTGATGCTGATCCTGTTCGCCCTGACGCTGGGGCTGACCTGGCGCCAGCGCGCCAACCGCGCGCGCCACGCGCTGCCGGTGCCGGCCTTGTGGCGCGATGCGGTGAAGGTGCTGCTCATCGGCGCCGTACTGCTGGCCTTCGTGCGCACGCTCAACAGCTATGACGGCATCCCGGTGCCGGTGCTGATGCTGCTGGCGCTGCTGGGCCTGTTCAGCTACATCACCACGCAAACCGTATTCGGCCGCCGCATCTATTCGGTGGGCAGCAACATGGAAGCCACGCGCCTGTCCGGCGTGAACGTGCAGGCGGTCAAGCTCTGGGTGTTCGGCATCATGGGCGTGATGTGCGCGCTGGCCGGCCTGGTCAACACCGCGCGCCTGGCCGCCGGTTCGCCCTCGGCCGGCAACATGGGCGAGCTCGATGCGATCGCGGCCTGCTTCATCGGCGGCACCTCCATGCGCGGCGGCTCGGGCACCATCTACGGCGCGCTGATCGGCGCGCTGGTGATGGCCAGCCTGGACAACGGCATGTCGATGCTCGATGTCGGCACCTACTGGCAGATGATCGTCAAGGGCAGCATCCTGGTGCTGGCCGTCTGGGTCGACGTCAGTACCCGTTCGGGACGCTGAGTATCCGATATTCATCTTGTTATCCATTTTTCGCCGGGCTTGGCCCGGCCGGTATTTCACTCTATTTCCGGAGTCCCTCAGCATGACCGCATCAACCCAACCCGCATCGACCTCCGCCGGCGCCATGGAGCACGCCATTTATCCCAGCCTGGCCGGCAAGCGCGTGGTCATCACCGGCGGCGGCACCGGCATCGGCGCCGCGCTGGTCACCGCCTTCGTCGAACAGGGCGCGAACGTTTTCTTCCTCGACATTGCCGACCAGGAATCCCGCGCGCTGGAAGCGGCGCTGAAAGATGCGGCCTTCCCGCCCACCTTCCTGCACTGCAACCTGGGCGATCTGGACGCGCTGGCGGCCACCTTTGCGCGCATCGGGGAAACCGTCGGCGCGGTGGATATCCTGGTCAACAACGCCGCCAACGACGACCGCCATGCGCTGGACGATGTCAGCCCCGCCTATTGGGACGAGCGCATGGCGGTCAACCTGCGCCACCAGTTCTTCTGCGCGCAAGCGGTCGCGCCCGGCATGCGCGAACAAGGGCGCGGGGCGATCATCAACTTCGGTTCCATTTCGTGGCACCTGGGCCTGCCCAACCTGACGCTCTACATGACCGCCAAGGCCGCCATCGAAGGCCTCACCCACGGACTGGCGCGCGACCTTGGCCCGCACAACATCCGCGTCAACTGCATCCTGCCCGGCGCAGTCCGCACGCCGCGCCAGACACGCCTGTGGCACAACCCGGAGGAGGAAGCCAACATCCTGTCCTCGCAATGCCTGCCCAAGCGCATCGAGCCGCACGACGTGGCGGCGATGGCGCTGTTCCTGGCCTCCGACAGCGCGGCCATGTGCAGCGGGCGCAACTACTACGTCGATGCCGGCTGGCTCGGCGCCTGAGGCGGATATCCCAATGACGATCTCCGAGCCCGGTTTTCCCACCAGCCATCGCGCGCAACCCGCCCCATGAACCCCAAAAAGCCGCTACGGATCGATGCGCACCAGCATTTCTGGCACTATCGCTCGGAGGACTATCCGTGGATCGGCGCCGAGATGGATCTGCTGGCGCAGGATCGGTTGCCGTACCAGTTCCAGCCGCTGCTTGAAGCGCACGGGCTGCATGCATCGATCACGGTGCAGGCGCGCCCCGGTCGCGATGAAACTGCATTCCTGCTGGGACTGGCGCGGCAGGATCGCCGCATCGCGGGCGTCATCGGCTGGGAAGATATTTCCTCGCCCGAACTGGCCGAACATGTCGGGCAATGGGGCCGCGACAAGCTGCTGGGATTTCGCCACCAGATCCAGGACGAGAGCGATCCGCCGGCATTCCTGGCGCAACCGCAGTTCAACGAGGGAATCCGCTGGCTGCAAGAGCGCAACTATGTCTACGACGTGCTGGTGCATGAAAGCCAGCTGTCATCCATCCGGGCCTTCTGCGCCCGCCATGACAAGCACTGGCTGGTGCTCAACCATCTGGGAAAACCGGCGCTCAAGGAATTCCGCAAGAACAAAGGGGCCTTCGAACGCTGGCGCGAGCAGGCGCGGGAACTGGCCGCCATGCCGCACGTCGCCTGCAAGCTGTCCGGCCTGCTCACCGAAGCCGACTGGATGCGCGGATTGTGCCTGCGCGACTTCGACCATATCCTGCTGTGCCTCAATACCGCACTGGAACTGTTCGGGCCGCAGCGGCTGATGTTCGGTTCCGACTGGCCGGTTTGCCTGCTCGCCGCGTCCTATTCCAGGGTGGTGTCGGTCACCCGGGAATGGGCCAGCACGCGCTTATCGGCAACCGAGCAGGACGCGCTTTGGGGAGAAACCTCAGCCAAGGTCTATGGCTTGTCGATGTGATGAAGCAAAGCGCCGCTCCGAAGAGTCGTCACGCCGCCTGATGCCGGGCCGGCCGCTTCCGTTTCCTTCCTTTTCCCTCAACCGGGCCGTCGGGTCCGGCCGGCCGCGACGCGGTCAAAGGCATCCGCCCGCAACCGGTCAGCCAGTTTCTCGATCAGGAAATCGATGAACAACCGCACCCGCGCGGGCATGTAACGCTGGCTGTTGTAGATGGCGTGGATATCCTCGATATCGCCGGGGTTGTATTCCTTCAGGATCTCGACCAGCCGGCCGGCCTGGATGTCCGGCCCGACGTGGAACATGCCCAGGCGGCCGATCCCCAGTCCGGCCAGGGTCAGCTCGCGCATGGTCTCGCCGTTGTTGGTCAGCATGCCGCCGGTGACCGGCAGCCGCACCGTGCTCCGGCCGACCTTGAACGGCCACTCATCCATCGCGCGCCGGAAATTGAAGTTGAAGCATTTGTGCCCGACAAGGTCGTCGGGCGTTTGCGGAATGCCGAAGCGTTTCAGATAAGCCGGCGATGCCACCACCGCCCGGCGCGATTGGCCCAGCTTGCGCGCATGGATGCTGGCGTCGGCCAGCGGGCCCATGCGGATGGCGATGTCGGCCTGGTCTTTCTGCAGGTCGACCAGGGCATCCGTGAGCGAGATGTCGAGGATGATCCCGGGATAGCGCTCATGGAATTCGGGGATGAGCGGCAGCACCTGGTGCGTCCCGAAAGGCAAGGTCACGCTTATCCGCAGATGCCCATGCGCAGCCACGCTCTTCTGGGTGATGTCGGATTCGGCGCGTTCGATGTCGTCGAGGATGCACACGCAGCTTTCATAAAACAGCTTGCCTTCCGGCGTGAGCGCCATGTGCCGGGTCGATCGCTGGAATAGCAGCACGCCCAGCCGCTCCTCCATCCTGGTCACCAGCTTGCCCACCGCCGACGGCGTCAACTTCAGGGCCCGGGCGGCCGCACTGAAGCTCGCCATATCCGCCACCTTCACAAACACCGCCATCTCGCTGTTGCGGGCATCCATGTACGCCACCTTATTTGAGAATCCAATTCACAGATGATATTCCATTGGGTGCAATTATCAATCTGATCGCCCAAGGCCATAATGCGCCCCATCGTCCCGCCAGCCGCCGCGAGCCATGGCGCGGCTAGCGGGACTAAAGGCACTGAAGACACTGAAAGCGGCGCCCTGCCGCCCATTTCCCGAACCAACGATAAAGGATTCGCATGAATGCTCCCCTCGTCATCATCGCGCTGGTGCGCGCACGCCCCGGCGCGCAAGCCGAACTGCTCGCTGCGCAAACCCGACTGGTCTAGGAAACCAGGAAAGCGCCCGGATGCATCCGCTACGAGCTGAACCTGTCGGAAGACGGCAGCGGCCGCGTGGCCTTCGTCGAGCAATGGGAATCTCCCGCGCTTTGGCAGCAGCACATGCAAAGCCCATACATGCAGGCGTTCCGCGATAGCGCCGGCCATCTGATCGGCGAATTCGACCTGCTGCAGATGCGCCAGGCCGCCTGACCCGAGGAGTCGTCATGCACCGTTACCTCATCCCCGCTCTGGCGCCTTTTCTGGCAACCGCATTGATGGCCGGCCCGGCCACGGCCCAGCCTTCCGCGCCGCTCGAACCATGGCGCAGCTACACCGGCGTCACCTGGCACAAGCCGGCCGCCGACGGCAGCGTGCAGCCCTATGCCGACTCGGCCAACGCGCCGATCGCCGGCATCCACTTCGATGCCCGCAACCGCGCCTTCGTCAGCACGCCGCGCCTGATCTCGCCCGGCGCGCCGGCGACGCTGAGCATCCTGGATACCGCCGCCGATGGCGGCCCGGCCCGGCTCACGGCCTTCCCATCGGAGGCCGGCAATGCCGTCGACGCCTCGCCCGAGCAGCATCTGCGCAATGTGCTGGGCTTTTATATCGATCGCCGCAACGGCTGGCTGTGGGCGCTCGACCAGGGCTTCGTCGCCGGCCAGAGCGAAGCCCCGCACGGCGCGCAGAAACTGATGGTGTACCAGCTCTCGAGCGGCAAGCTGCTCAAGCGCATCGGGCTGGATGCCGTCGCCGACCGCAAGGGCAGCTTCCTCAACGACATCGTCGTCGACGAACGGCGCAAGATCACCTATATCTCGGACAGCGGCCTGCGCAGCGCGCCGGCCAACCAGGTCGGCATCATCGTGGTGGATTACGCGTCTTCCGCCACGCGCCGCCTGCTCGACCGGCACCCCGCCCTTGCCGTGGAACCGGGCGCCCGCGTGATGTCGCATGGGGAAGAAGTCTGGCCCGGCAAGCCGCTGCTCCTGGGCATCAACGGCATCGCGCTGTCCCCCGATGCGGGCACGCTGTACTGGACGGTGACCACAGGAACCAAGGCATACGCCATCTCTACCGCTGTCCTGCGCCAACGCAACGCCAGCCAAGCCGAGGTGGCGGCGGCAGTACGGGAACTGGGCGAAGTAGGCGGCAACACCGACGGCATCGCCACCGATCGCAACGGCATGCTGTACATCACCGATGTCACCCACAACGGCATCGCGGCCTACGATCCCAAGCGCCGCACCATGCGGCTGCTCGCCAGCGATGAACGGGTGTACTGGCCGGATACGCCGACCATGGCGAACAATGGCGACCTGATCTTTACCGCCAGCAACCTGAACCGGCACTTCGCCGGCGCAGTCAAGCCGGGGGAAGAACGCTACACGCTCTGGCGCTTGCCGCTGGCCGGCCCAGCAAAGGCGCGCGACTGATGGACTGATGGACTGATGCCCCGATGCCGGCAGCCGGCGGCGGCAACGAGCTCATCTTCATCGCCGCTGGCATGACTGACAGCCGCTTCGGGCGTCGCCTCAAGCCATCCTCCGATATCGGAGCCGTGCGGGCCTCCCTAAGATGACAGGCGTGGGGCGGAGATGCGCGCCGTAACGCATGCCCTGCGATATTTCCGATCAACGCCAACGAAAGGAGAAACACCATGGCAAATCAGCAAAACCAGCAAGGCTCTACCAGCAACCGCGGTTTCGCTTCGATGGATGAAGACAAGCAGCGCGAGATCGCCAGCCAAGGCGGCAAGGCTTCCCACGAAAAGGGAACCGCGCACGAATTCACTTCGGAGGAAGCGCGCGAAGCCGGCCGTAAGGGCGGCCAGCACAGCCACGGCGGCAAGGGCAGCAACAACGGCTGACCCGACGCTCGGCAAGGGGCCCTGCGGGGCCCTTTTTCATCTGTGCTTGCCGCTTGGGGCAAGCAATCATCCTGCCGGCCTTTTCTCCACGGGAACGACGGCTAGCGCGGCCCGGCACCTATCCGGCCGCAGCCTGCCGCGCCAAAATAAAGCTGGAAGAAAAGGCCGATCATGTGTATAGTGGCGCAACTCCTCACCAAGTGACGTAAAAGTCTGGCCTCTCACCTGTCTTGCCTCCCTGGCAAGTCCTGTCTGATCCCTCGTTTCTATTTCTTCTTGTTTGGCGTGCTTCCGGAGCCGATGCTCTTTTGATCACGCAGCCGAGGATATGACATTGCCTGAAAGGCGACGAAGCCGTCTGGCTTCGCCTGTACGAGGAATACCGGCAACTTCTTGCGCAACCGGCGCGAAGAAGTTCTCACCTGGGAAATACCCTTTAACGAGTTGCGTGCAACGGTTTGCCGGCCTGCACCAGGCTCACCTGTTTCGGAGACTGAATGGCGAAGGAAGAGTTGATCGAAATGCAGGGCCAGGTAACTGAAGTGTTGCCTGACTCGCGGTTCCGTGTTGATCTGGAAAATGGACATTCCCTGATCGCCTATAGCGCGGGACGCATGAAGAAGAATTTCATCAAGATCCTGGCGGGCGACAAAGTGACGCTTGAATTGTCGCCTTACGACTTGAGCAAGGGAAGAATCATCTTCCGTCATATCGAGAACCGCACATCCAGCGGACCGAGGCCTCCCCGCCGCCGTTAAGGCGCCCGGGGCCGGGCGGGCATCACTGTCCGGAAGGACCGGATGCCGCGACGGTCTGTTCAAGTCGGGTATCGATAGAAAACCGCATGCAAGAAAACGCAGGCGAAAAGCCCTGATCCGACGGATCGGGGCTTTTTCCTTTTCAGGGGCATGCCGGACCGGCTGGACGCCGGCGCATCGGCAAAGACTTCAGAGTTTTCCCGCGGCGATATCGGCATCCATCGCCTGCTGCGCCATCCCGATCGCGTACTCTTCGGCCTCCACCGGGGAATTGCCGCGAAAGCCGTCGCAGCTGACGCGGCGAAACGGCACCGGGTTGTCGTTGCGGTGGAATTGGTAGCTGCCGACCCAACTGCCGTCGCGCTGTTCAATGCTGCTGACGCGGATGAAGTAGCCGCGATGCTCTACCGCGTCGCCGTCGAGCTCGGCGTCGATCACGGCGCGTGCGAACGCGGCGCCGGTCGCCTGCGCCGCAGCGGCCGAGCGGAAAGGATTGCCGCGGATATTCGGGTAGGCCACATCGCCGACCTTGACCACGCAGCGCACATCGCCGCTGCGCGCGTCTTCCTGGTAGTCGACCGTGATGTGCCTGCCGCGATAAGCTGCGCCGTATTGCGCCATGTGCGTTGCCATTCAAATGATTGTTCGGGGCATCGTAGCATAGCGTGCCGGCGGCCGTGGCGGCCTTCATTGCAACGCCATGCGCATGTGCGCTGCCTGCATTGCTGCCAGCATCCCCGCCGCCATTCCATTATCATGGCGGGCCTTTTCAACCTCTTTCCTTTCCCGCATGTCCGACTTCGACGCCACCGCCTCCGCCGACGATTCCGCCCCCGACCTGGACGTCATCAATGAAGCGCGCCTGTGGCGTGAAGACGGCTGGACCGCCCGCATCATCAAGAATGACGATGACGACGGCTGGGCCGTCGAGATGACGCGCGACGGGGAACGCGAACCGACGCTGATCGGCCCCTGGACCATGGGCCGCGACAAGAAGAATCCCAAGCCGCTGGACAAGTCCGCGTTCAATACGCTGGTGAAAACCGCATCGGAATTCCGCCGCCGCAGCGAGCAGCAATTGCATGCGCAATTGCACAAGCACGTCACCGTCGATGGCGATGACGGCGCTTCGGTCAAGGTGACCCTGGATATCGTGCCCGACGACGACTTTCCCTACGCCGACCTGACGGCCTGGGATGAGATGGGCGAAATGCTGGCCAGGGTGCAGGTCGCCCCCAACTACAAACTGAACGCAGACAGCGCCGGACGCTGGGTGGCCAGCCACTATCGCAAACCCGGCTAGCCCGGCGCCGGCATTGTCATGGCGCGGTGCGCCGCCGCGGCAGCAATGGCCTCAGGCGCCGAAATGTTCGTACAGGATCGCCGCGCCCACGCCGATCAGCACCACGCCGCCGACGATCTCGGCGCGCTTGCCGACCACGCTGCCCAGCAGGCGCCCCAGCATCACGCCGATGGTCACCATGATGGTGGTGGCCAATCCGATCAGCAACGCGGCTTCGACGATACTGACGTCGACGAAAGCCAGGCCCACGCCCACCGCCATCGCATCAATGCTGGTCGCCACGGCGGTCAGCGCCACCATCGGCACCGACTGGTTCCTCGGTTCGGGCCGGGCCGCTTCATCGCCGCCGCTGCGGCCTTCGCGGATCATGCTCGCGCCCAGCACCAGCAGCAGGACGAAGGCGATCCAGTGATCCCATTGCGCCACCCATTGGGTGGCGACCGAACCGGCGAGCCAGCCGATCAGCGGGGTGATGGCTTCGATGACGCCAAACAGCAAGCCGATGCGCAGGGCCTGCAGGAATTTCGGCTGGCGCATGGCTGCGCCCTTGCCGATGGCCGCGGCAAAGGCATCGGTCGACATGGCGAATGCGAGAAGGACAAGAGCGGGGAAGTTCACGATGCGGCCCGCGCCGGATGCGCCTCAACCACCACCGGGTCGACGTGGGTCATCACGTCCAGAACATGGTGCGCATCCAGCACGCGCTGGCGCGCCAGCGCGGCGATGGCGTGGCCTTGCGCCACGGTCAGCGCGCCATCGATTTCCAGGTGGACGTCAACCAGGGTCAGGTCGCCCATCTTGCGTGTGCGCAGGTCGTGCAAACCCTGCACGCCTGGCGTTCCTTCCAGGGTGCGGCGGATGGCCTGCGATTGTTCCTCGGAGACGGCGCGATCCATCAGGTCGTTCAACGCCGCCCAGAAAAAACGCCAGCCCATGCGCACCACCAGCAAGCCGACCACCGCGGCCGCCACCGGATCGAGCAAGGTGAAGCCGAGCAGGCTGCCGCCGATGCCGAGCGCCACCACCAGCGAAGAAGCGGCGTCCGAGCGCGCATGCCAGGCATTGGCCACCAGCATGCCCGAGCGTACCCGCTCGGCCACCCGGAGCATGTAGCGAAACAGCAATTCCTTGGCCAGCAGCGCCGCCAACGCCACCCACAACGCGGCGCTGTGCACCGGCGGCGTATGGCCGTAATCCTGGATCTTGTGCGCGGCCGATACCAGCATGCCGGTGCCCACCGCCAGCAGCAAGCTGCCCAGCGCCAGCGAAGCGGCATTCTCGTAACGCTGGTGGCCGTACTGGTGGTCGGCGTCGGCCTCCTTGCGGCTGTGGTGCGCGGCGAACAGCACCACGAAATCGGAGACCAGGTCCGACAGCGAATGCACGCCGTCGGCGACCAGGGCTTGCGAACCGGACAGGATCCCCGCGGCGATCTGCAGCGCGGTCAGGCCGACGTTGACTACGATGCTGACCATCGTGCTGACCCTGCCGGCGCGGTAGCGGGCCTCGGCGTCGGGCGCGTTTTCTTTTTCGGCGCTTAACATATCGTCAACTATATACCCTGGGACGAGCTTTAAATATCCGCAAATACCGGCAAAACTTGTGCTATCGATCAAATTGCAGGATCATCTTGCCACAATACAATGTCAGCCGCCGGGCAAGGGAATGCCCGTGGCCGATTGCTCCGCCAAACGCGCGATCTTGCATGTACAAGATCAATTTCAGCAAGGTTCGTCCCGGATGGGCAGTCTCCTGCCGCATCGAAGGAGAACGGTTGCGAGTCATCGCGCCGCGGCCACGGCAACCGACGAAAACGCTCCGGCAGACCAAGAGCAGCAACTCATCCGAGGAACAGCATGGCACAAGCAACTCCGCAACCGCTGTCGTTCGCATTCGACAGGGACAGCGGCGAACTGAGCGCAACCTTCACCCCGATGGCGGGCTTCCCGCCGCTGACCCTGGCCTTCCTGAAGCAGGCCATGGCGGACAATGGGCTGACCAAGCTGTTCTTCCAGGATTCTGTCCTCAACGGTTTCGTGCGCCAAGCCGAAGGCGCCACGGAAGCGGTAAGCCAGGTCATCGCGCAGCGCCGCGACGGCGAATTCGCACTTGAGGTGGCCGACGACCTGATGAGCGCCTCGCTCACGCTGGTGGCTCCGTTCGGGGGCCGCGCCAAGAGCGTGGAGGTGGTCAATGCGATCCGCGCCGCCGGCATCACCTACGGCATCCTGCACGAACAATTGCGCGGCGCCCTCGCCGCCGGCCACTGCAACAAGCTGGTCATCGCGCAAGGCCTGATGCCCACGCCGGCCGAACCGGCGCGCTTCGAAAGCCTGCTGGAAGAAAAACAGGAAGAGCTGGCCGAAATCGAGGAAGACGCCGTCATCTCCTATGCCGACATGGGTTACCTGCTGCTGGTGTCCGCCGGCGACCCGCTGATGCGCCGCATCCCGCCGGTTCCCGGCCAGGACGGCATCGACATCCGCGGCGGCAAGGTGCCGGCGCGTCCGGTCGCCGATGTCCCGTTCGCCAAGGAATCGGTCGGCGCCGAACCGAGCGCGGACGATCCCAACCTGCTGGTGGCGATCGTGCCGGGCCAGCCCACGGTGATCAAGAACGGCGTGAAGGTCAATCCGGTGATCGACATCGAGAACGTCGACCTGTCCACCGGCAACCTGACATTCGAAGGCACGGTGCGCGTCTCCGGCGACGTCATGACCGGCATGAAGCTGCATGTGGGCGGCGATGTGGTGGTGAACGGGACCGTGGAAGCGGCCGAGATCGTGGCCGGCGGCAACGTCACCGTCAAGGGCGGCGTGATCGGCCACAGCGAAGGCGTGGCCGCCTCGGCCGGCACCACGTCCATCGCCTCGCGCATCAGCGCCAAGGGCTCGGTGCAGGTGATGTTCGCCGAAAGCGCCCACATCGAAGCCGGCGAAAACATCCTGGTGCTGGGCAACGCGCGCCAGTGCGAACTGCTGGCCGGCGACCAGATCACGGTGGGCAAGGGCAACCCGCGCACCGGCCAGATCATCGGCGGCCGCGTCGAGGCCACCAACATGATCCGCGCCAACGTCATCGGCGCCCCCACCGGCAACCTGACCCGCGTGCAGGTGGGCCTGGATCCCTATCTCGAAGAAAAGATCGCCATCAAGGGACAGGAATACGCGCGCAAGGTGGCCGAACTGGACCGTACCATCAAGCAGCAGGGCTACTACAAGCTCAACCCCGAGAAGGCCACGCCGGAAATCCTGTTCGAGACCAGCGAGAAGCGCAAGACGCTGGCTTACGAAGTCAAGACGCTGCTGGAAGACGTGGCGCAGATGAAGGAAGGCATGGTCTCCGCCGAAGATGCCCGGATTGTCGTCGCCAAGGCGGTCTATGAAGGCACGGAACTGCGCATCGGGCACCAGGTATGGCCGGTGCAGTCCGACCTCGGCGGCGGCACCGCGCAGCTGTTCGAGGGCGATATCCGCTACAACCCGAAAAAGTAAGATCCTTTTACCTATGGCAGACCTCTCCAGGCTCGGCGCGGCCGAGCTGCGCACATTGGCGCAGATCTCCGCCGCCGTGACCCAGGCATGCAATTGCCGCGGCGTCGACGCCGCCGGCTGGATCAGCCTGCCGCTGGCGCTGCCGGAACAGCAACTGGCCGACATCGGCACGCTGGTCGCCGATCCCTACGACGAACCCACCTTCGCCGAATACCACCCCGACGGCACACGCTACGACTGGCCGCAAGCGCCGGTGGCGCCGCGCTACTTTCCCTATAACCGCTGCAACGTGGCGCGCTGTACGCTGTGCGGCCGCCATTACCTGCGCTATACCGAAGCCGGCGGCTACTTCGTCGACCGCCGCATCCGCGCACTGGACCGGCCCGCGCTGGTGGTCGACGCCGACTAAGCGCCACGACCAAGCGCCCCAACTAAGCGCCGATCAACGCCGCCAGGCGCAACCTCAGGCCATTCAGCCCCGGCTCAGGCGGCTGGACATCAGGATCTGGTACAGCGTATCCGCCGGCCGCGACAAGCGGCGCGCCGTCAGCGCCACATATTCCACATCGGGCAGCAGCGGCAGGCTGGCATTGTTGAGCGGTACCGTGAGGTCGCGCGAGGCCAGATGCTGCGGCAAGGCCGACAGCCCCAGGCCGCCGCGCGCTGCCGCCATGCAACCGGCATGGCTGCCGCTGGTGCAGACGATGCGCCAATGGTGGCCCGACTTGCCCAGCGCCTGCAGCGTGGCGGCACGGGTGATGCTGGGCTCGGGCAACAGGATCAGCGGCAACGGCTGCGACAGGTCGACCTGCGTCTCCGGACGGGTGAGCCACTGCATCGGCGTGGAAAACATGCTGTGCCCGCGCGACTCGCCGCTGCGCCGCTTGCCCACCAGCAAATCCAGCTTGCCCTGGTCGAGCAAGGCATACAGCTCGCTGGTCAGGCCAATGGTGATCTCCAGCTCGACTTCCGGATGCTGGCTGCGAAAAGCCGCCAGCATGTCCGGCAGCGGCCCCATGGCAAGGTCGTCGGAAGTGCCGAAGCGCACCCGGCCGCGCAAGCGCTCGCCGCTGAACTGGGCCTCGGCCCGGGCATGCGCTTGCAGGATCAGGCGCGCATGCACCAGCAGGCTCTCGCCATCGGCGGTCAGGGCCAGGGAATGGGTGTCGCGCACGAACAGGCGCCGCCCCACGCTTTCTTCCAGCCGCCGGATATGGTCGCTCACGCTCGATTGCGTCAGCCCGAGCTGGCGCCCGGCCTCGGTGAAGCTGCGGGAAGCGGCGGAGGTGGTAAAGGTCTGCAGCCAGACGGGATTGAGCATGATGGGGCGCCATCGGCAACGTTGGAAGAGATGCCATTGTCATCGAATTTTCCGATCACAGTCAACGCGATCAAAGGGGTTCCCGATAGCCATACGATTTCCTATCATGGCGGAAAACCGCCGAACCCCGTCCATTGCCATGAAACGCTTCCTCCCCGACCGCTTCACCCAACTGCTCATCGGCACCGTGCTGCTGGCCACGCTGTTGCCGGCCACCGGCCGTTTCGAGGGCTTCATGCATGTGGCCAGCAACGTGGCGATCTCGCTGCTGTTCTTCCTGCACGGCGCCAAGCTGTCGCGCGAGGCGGCGATCTCCGGCCTCAAGCAACCCAGGCTGCACCTGCTGACGCTGGCCTCGACCTTCATCCTGTTTCCATTGCTGGGGCTGGCGCTGAAAGCCGCGGCGCCGGACCTGCTGACGCCGCAATTGTGGATGGGGGTGCTGTTCGTCTGCACCCTGTCGTCCACGGTCCAATCGTCGATCGGCTTCACCTCGATCGCGCGCGGCAACGTGCCGGCGGCGATCTGCGGCGCCACCGCGTCCAACCTGCTGGGCATCGTGGTCACGCCGCTGCTGGTGACCCTGCTGCTGCATCGCCACCATGAAGGCAGCGGCTTGTCGCAGGTGCTCAGCATCCTGCTGCAATTGCTGCTGCCGTTCGTGCTGGGCAACCTGCTGCGTCCGTGGATCGGCGCCTGGATCAACCGCCACAAGGTGATTGTCAACGTGGTCGACCGCGGCGGCATCCTGCTGTCGGTTTACGCCGCCTTCAGCGCCGCCGTGGCGCAAGGCATCTGGCACCTGTTTCCGCCCGGCCAGCTGGCGCTGCTGCTGCTGGTCAACGCGGTGCTGCTGGGCGCGGTGCTGCTGATCACCACCTATGGCGCGCGGGCCCTGAAGATGCCGCGCGGCGATGAGATCGTGCTGGTGTTCTGCGGCTCCAAGAAGTCGCTGGCCTCGGGCATTCCGATCGCCTCGGTGCTGTTTGCCGGCAGCGGCGCGGCCATCGTGCTCTTGCCCATCATGCTGTTCCACCAGATGCAGCTGATGCTGTGCGCCGTGCTGGCGCGCCGCTATGCCGAACAGTACGAGCGCCAGGAACAGGATCGGCCCGACTGCGCCCCGGCCGTGGCCGGCGCCGGCCGCTGAATTTCATCTCCGGCTTTTCCTTTCTTCGACAAACAGGTTCTCAGGCTCCTGACACCACGCTGTCAGGAGCCTGCCTGCATGATGCGTCGCATGCCGCCCGCCATCGGCGGCATCCTCAACCACATGCACAACGAAAGGAAGACACCATGCAAACCAACGTCAACTGGTTCGAAATCGCCACCAAGGACCTGACCCGCGCCGCCCGTTTCTACGAAACCGTGTTCGCCACCAAGCTGCGCCTGGAAAGCCTGGAGGAAGAATCGCCCATGGCGATCTTCATCCGCGATGACGGCCAGTCCATCGGCTGCCTGACCGGCGGCGACTGGATCGAGCCTTCGTCCCAGGGCACGCTGGTGTATCTGGATGCCGGCCCGTCGATCCAGGCCGTGATCGACCGCATCGAAGCCGCCGGCGGCAAGATCGCCATGGAGAAAACCCAACTGCCCAAGGAGCTGGGATATATCTGCCAGTTCATCGACACCGAAGGCAACCGGGTCGCACTGCACGCGATGAACTGAGCATCGCCGGCGCAAGCGGACGACAACGATATGCGCGCCCCATCGCGGCCGCATTGCACAGCAACATCGAAGCTGGTGGCGAAGCTGGCCGGTGCGTGCCAGAATGGCGCGCACCGCATTTTCCCTGCCTCCCATGCGCCGAGCCGACCGACTGTTCCAGATCACCCAATACCTGCGCGGGCGCAGGCTCACCACCGCGCGCCAGCTGGCCGAATGGTTGTCGGTTTCGGAACGCACGGTCTACCGCGACATTCGCGATCTCTCGCTGTCGGGCGTGCCGGTGGATGGCGAGGCCGGCGTCGGCTATCGCATCAAACCCGGTTACGACTTGCCGCCGCTGATGTTCAATGCCGATGAAATCGATGCGCTGGTGATCGGCATGCGCATGGTGCAAGCCTGGGGCGGCCCGCAATTGTCGGCCTCGGCCGCCTCCGCGCTGGCCAAGGTGGTGCTGGCGCTGCCGCGCGACAAGCGCGACTTCGTCGAGGCCACGCCGCTGTTCGCGCCCGACACGCAAATGGATCCGCAGCAAGGCGAATGCCTGGAACGGATACGCCAGGCCATCAGCAGCCGCCACAAGCTGCTCCTGGATTATTCGGACGCCCAGCAACGCGCCAGCCAGCGGGTGGTCTGGCCGCTGGCGCTGGCTTTCTTCGGCGGCAGCTGGCTGCTGGCCGCATGGTGCGAAGCGCGCAACGACTTCCGCTCGTTCCGCCTGGACCGTGTGCAGCAGCTCAACGAACAAGGCCACTATCCCGACCGCGACGGCCGCCGCCTGGCCGACTTCGTGCGCGCCATGCGGCGCGACCGCAAGGAACAGGGCTCGACGCTGCAATAACGCAGCGCGCGGCGCATGGCGTATGGCACATGGGCGCATGGCGGCGCAAACCGCATATGCAGATGCAAATTCATTCGTTCGTCCGGGGTAGCCGCAGGGTTAGGCTTGAGCCGTTATCGTTTCCGGGCCACCCCATGCGAAAAGAGAACCGCCGCACCAAGGCAGGCCATGCGCCTGCGCCATCCGCCCTCGCTCCCCAGCCTGCCGTGCGCATTTCACTGGACGACCGCTGTGTGCTGTGCGTGGGCGGCTTGACCGGCGCGCGCAACCACTACCGCGCCGAGATCGAAACGCGCGACGGGCGCTTCATCCACCACGACGGCGGCCGCGAAGACAACCTGCACCGCCTGGCGCCGATGCTGGCCGCGGCCGACATCGTGATCTGCGCCTCCGGCAACATCAGCCACAACGCCTATCACCTGGTCAAAAGCACCTGCAAGAAGCTGGGCAAGCCTTGCGTGCTGGTCAAGGGAACCGGCATCGCCTCCTTCCTCGACGGCCTGGGCAGCCTGGCGCAGCGACACCCTACGGCGACCGGCCCCTCGGCGCGCGGCGAACGCATGCTCAGAAGCGCACGCTGAGGCGCCAAGAACCTGTTGCCGATCATGCCGATTGGAAAAAATCGGCAAAGCCACCTACAATCGACTCCCACGACCATACACGATGGTCAGGAACCTGTTCGCGCGCCCTGCCGGGAGCGGAAACAGGTTCCAAAGTGACAACCAGCCGATCCGGCATCATCCTCGGGAGCTTGTTTGAAAATCGTACGTCGCCTGGCCGCAAGCCTGCCGGCGCTGGCGCTGGCCTGTTCGGCCGGCGTGGGCCCGGTTGCGCAAGCCGCGCCGCAACCCAGCTTCGGCATCGAAGTCGGCAATGCCCTGCTGTGCCTGAACCAGCTCAACAGCAAATATTTCTACGACTACCTCTACGAAGCCTTCGGCCCGCCGTACAAGACCGAAGGCGGCGCCTACTGGTTCAAGGCCACCAATGTCAACCTGTGGGGGGTGCAGGTCACCGACCTGCTGGTCAACGACAGCAACAGCCAGGCCGACTTCATCGGCGCCTTCTTCAACGCCACCCCAGTCAGGCTGACCGACGCCATCAGTTCGACCGTGGGCATACGCTTCACGCCGGAAGACAATTCCGCCTATCCGGTACGCCATTCGCAGGCGGGCAGCAAGATCGTCTACAACGACACCAACGCCAAGATGTATTGCGCCAAGTCCAAGTACCTGGTGCCGGCGCCGCAACAGCCCTGAGCCTGAACAGGTTCTGAGCCTGCCGACAAAAAAAGCCGCGCATCATGCGATGCGCGGCTTTTTCAACATTCAGGCTTCAGGCAGATGGCTGGCCTGCATAACCCCCTGTCGGCCGGTGTAACGCTTTATCCACGCCGCTCACGCGCCGGTCACACGACCTGCAGCGCGCGCAACAGCGGCAGGCGGGTACGCGCGAACAGCTGCGCCTGGGTCGCCAGCTCGCCCAGGTTTTCCTGCTCGCCTTCAAGCCGTACTCCTTCTCGCACCAGCTTCTTGCCTTGCGCACTGATGTGCTTCCATGCCAGCGCCGGCCATGCATCCACCTGCTCGCCATGCTCCAGATAGGCCAGCAGGAACAGCTGGCCGATGCGGTCGACCGCCACCCCGCCGCCGGTCACCGGGCTGCACAGGTGGCCGACGCCGCCTTCGATGGCCGACGGCGCGGACTGGGCCGCCTTGTTCAGCAAATGCACATTGAGCGCGCGGGTACGGCGCGCGATCTCCGCGCGCGCATCGTCAGCCAGCTCGACCGGTTCGGCCGGCAGCGGCGCGGCATGGCCGGTGCCGATCAGCATCAACGCCGAGTCGAGCACTTGCGACAAATTCAGGTTGCGATGCGCCAGCGACGCCGCCAGGTCGACCAGCGTATGCGGCTGGTAGTCGCTCAGTGCCTGCAGGATGGGTTCGTAGATCAGCCGGTTCAGGGTGATCTCGGAGGCCACGTTCTGGATGGTCAGCGGCACCTTGTCCGGCTCGGTCAGCAAGACGATGCTTTGCAGCGCCAGCGCCTGCACCCGCTGGCGCTCGTCCAGCACCTGCCCGCTGCGCACCCAGTAGTCGCGCCGGAATTGCTGGTTGACCATGAAGTCGCGCACGCTCTGCTGCATCACCGCGTCATCCACGCCCTGCATGAACTGCCGCTGCGCCGGCGTCAGGTTGGCCATGTCGAGATGGTCGGCGTAGTGGGCCGGGCAGGCGAACTGCAGGCCGGCCTGCGACAGACGCTGGTGCATCCGGGCGAAGGATTCGGCGTGCCAGTCGCGGTTGAAGTACTCGTGCGCCAGGTAATCGCGGCCTTGCTGCTGCAGGATCTTCAGGCGGTCGCGCATGAACGGGTTGGCCTGGGCGTACACCGGGTCGGCATCGAACATGCGGGCGGCGAAATCCAGCGCGGCATCGATGCGCGCTTCGGTCGGCAGCGCCTGTTCGTCGTTGCCGGCTTGCTGCGTATGCTGCACCATCAGGTCGCGCAACGGCATGAAGGCGGACCAGCCGGGCTGGGTGTTGTAGCTGATGTAAAGCACGCCGCCGGGCTTGAGCTTGCGGTCGATGAAATCGAAGATGATGGCGCGGTTTTCTTCCGAGACCCAGCTCCAGATGCCGTGCAGCGCGATGAAATCGAAATCCGGCAGGTCCTCGCGGCGGCAGAAGTGCGAAAAGCTCGAGTCTTCCAGCTGCGCGCCGCTGCCGCTGGCCGCGGCCAGCTCTTGGGCGAAAGCGGCTTGCATTGGATTGAAATCGTTGCCCCACCAGCGCGTACCCGATGCCGCGGCATGGAAATTGGTCGACACCCCCTGGCCAAACCCCAGTTCGCAAGCCGTCTGCACGACGGGCGCCCGCAGGCCGTGGAAGGCGAACGCCAGCGGCAGGCGCGCCGGGTTCATGCCGGGGTAGTAACCGTAGGTGTAGGCGATGTCGAAGACGTATCCGTCGTTCCAATTATTCAAGGGGGACTCCCTGCGGGGATGGCATTGGCGTTATCAGACGGCAGCGGTAACGATGGCGGCATCAGCCGCCGCTGCCGCCGCCATTGTTATTAGTCGTGTCGTCCTTGCCGCTGTCGGCACTGTAGGCCGTATATTTCCGTGAACTGCCGCGCGCCAGCTCGACCGGATACTTGCGGCGGTTCAGCTCAATCTTCTCCAGCACCGCGCTGCGCAGGTCAACGCCTGTGTGGTCGGCCAACTGGATCAGGTAGACCAGCACATCGGCCATCTCGTGCCGTATGCCTTCGCGGCCGGCGGCGTCGAGCTCATGGTCGGCACCAGTGGGCAGCCACTGGAAATGCTCCATCAGCTCCGCCGCCTCCACCGACAACGCCATGGCAAGGTTCTTCGGGGTATGGAAACGCAGCCAGTCGCGTTCGCCGGAAAACTGGCGGATGATGTCGCGCAGTTCGATAAGGTCGGAGATGGGTTCCTGTCGGGTGCTCATGGGATGCTAATGCGCAAGGCTATGGGAAAAGCGCTCACTTTATCACCATCGCCAATGTAGCGACCCTCTTCACGCCCTCTCCTGCCGCGCCCTCAGCCATCCCGGCAACGCATGACGAAAGTGGCCGCCAACCAACTGCCGCTGGTGGAAGCAGCGCCGCCAGGCTTGGTGTTCCAGCTACTGCCAACACCTTAAGGCGCCTGGCGGCGCGGCATATTTCCCACGTGGCGATACGTAACCATTAATCACTTATATTTTTACAACACATTGCATTGCAGTTTGATCAACTTTCAGGCCAATACGCCGCGCCGGCGGCCGGTACCGCTTGAAAAACCGAAGAAAATCTGCCAACAATGACGACTCGCGCCAAATCAAAAAAAGGCCTTCTGGCCCAACTCGGCAAGCGACCTCGCGTTGCTTGCCGGCGTGATCCATTCCAAGCCTTACCAACGTATCCAGTTCCGCACGCAGTAGCGATAGTTTGAGTTTGCCAGGCAGCGGCATTAGGGGATAGTGCCGCCGTATCCATAACTATATGCATCGGCCCAGCCAACGGCGCGGGCCCGGCGCACTAACGCAAGGGGAAAATCGCATGCGCAAGAACCTGCCGGTCACCACGGTCGAACGTCTGCTGGAAGACAGCAAATCCATCGTCTCCAAGACCGATCTCCAGGGCAACATCACCTACGTCAATCCTTACTTCATTGAAATCAGCGGCTTCACCGAAGAGGAGCTGATCGGCGCGCCGCAAAATATCGTGCGCCATCCCGACATGCCGCGCGAGGCCTTCGCCGACTTGTGGGCCACGATCAAAGCGGGGCTGCCGTGGAATGGTTTGGTCAAGAACCGCTGCAAGAACGGCGACTTCTACTGGGTCCAGGCCAACGTCACGCCGGTGCGCGAAAACGGCCAGACGGTCGGTTACATGTCGGTGCGCACACGCCCTTCGCGCGAACAGGTGCAGGCGACCGACGCCGTCTACCGCCGTTTCAGCGCCGGCCAGGCAGGCGGCCTGCGGATCCGGCGCGGCGCCGCCGTGCGCGGCGGTTTCGCCGGCTGGCTGCTGAACCTGCGCAACATCTCCATCGCACGCAGGTTGGGCCTGGTCATGGCCGTGCTCGCGCTGATGTTTGGCGCCGGCGGCCTCATCGCCGGCCATGCCGTGCAAACGGCCGGCGCCAACCCTTATCCGGTATGGGCCGGCACCATCGCCGGCATCGCGCTGCTGCTGGGCTCCTGGGCCATGCTGCACGCCGCCATCGTGGCGCCGCTGAAACAAGCCATCAGCACCGTGCACGGCCTGGCCGGCGGCGACCTCAACCTGCAGGTCGACACCAGCCGGCGCGGCGACATGGGGCTGCTGCTGCAAGCGCTGCAACAACTCAACGTCAACCTGCGCTCCATCATTGGCGACGTGCGGCGCAATGTGGAATCGATCGCGGTCTCGACGCAGGAAATCGCCAGCGGCAACCTCGACCTCTCCGGCCGTACCGAATCCCAGGCATCCAGCCTGGAAGAAACCGCCTCCAGCGTCGAACAGTTCGCCGCCACGGTACGCCAGAACGCCGACTCGGCAGCCAATGCCGACCGCCAGGCGCAATCGGCTTCGGACATCGCCAACCGCGGCAGCGAATCGGTACGGCGCATGGGCATGACGATGGAAGAGATCAGCACCGCCTCCAACAAGATCGTCGACATCATCGGCCTGATCGACGGCATCTCGTTCCAGACCAATATCCTGGCGCTCAATGCGGCGGTGGAAGCTGCCCGCGCCGGCGAGCAGGGACGCGGCTTCGCGGTGGTGGCGGCAGAAGTGCGCACGCTGGCGCAGCGTTCGGCGGCGGCCGCCAAGGACATCAAGACCCTGATCGACGACTCCGGCAGCAAAGTGGAAAGCGGCAACCTGCTGGTGCGCGAAACGGCGCATGCGATGGATGAAATACGCAGCGCGGTGCAGGGCATGGCGGTCACCATGAACGAGATCACCATGGCCAGCCGCGAACAGAGCGGCGGCATCGAACAGCTCAACCAGTCGATCAACTCCATCGATGAAACCACGCAGCAAAACGCCGCGCTGGTGGAGCAAGCCGCCGCCGCTGCCGAGAACCTGCGCGACCAGGCGTACCGCTTGAGCCAGGCGGTTTCCGTGTTCAAGATCGGCGACGGCGCGCCGCCGCAACGCCAGATCGCGACGACCTCCGTACCGGCGCTGCCGATGGCCGTACCGCGGCTGGCGCGGCCGTAGCGCGCACAAGGACGGCGGCCCGGCTGCCGCCGGTCTTTACATTGACTTGCACATCTTTACCCGAAAGGCGGGCGTGGCGGCATTCACGCTGACACCTTGCATGGCTATGATGCAGCCATGCCCTGCCGCGGCCATGGCGGCCGCGGCGGCAGGCATCATCCATACGACAAGGAGTCCATCATGAGCGTGTCATCCGTTTCTTCCGGCAACAGCAGCTTCTACAACACCGTCGTCCAACCGATCAAGAACGTGATCAAGGAAGTCGGCGACGACATCGGCGATGCCTACGACACCACGGTGGATACCGTGAAGTCCGCCGCCAACACTGTCGGCGACGACATCTCCGCAGGCTTCAAGAAGATCGGCAATATCATCGATACCAGCGCCTGAACAAACAGGGAGCGGGCAATGCCGCCGCTCCCTGCTTGATACGCCATATCGCTATGCAAGGGAGGCCAATGGCCTCCCTTTTTCATTGAGTCGCCATGTCCCCACATGCGCAGCCTCTGCATTCGTTTTCTGTGCGCATGCCCCCTCCTGACTTCCGGCGCAAACGCCGCCATCTCTTCGCCCGCATGCGCGACTTCAATACCAGGTTGAAGCACCGATAAACACCGCGGTCGACGCCCTCCCTCGCAGAAAAATTTCAGGCGCATCCGATGCGCCATGTCGAAATGCACTCAACAAAAAGACGAACAACGTTCACGTGTTGAGCGAATAAATTTCGGTTCCGACGAACCTTTTTCTTGTTGCCGTTTTTTTCATATTCCGTTCATAAGCCGTCCGCATTCTTCACGCCTCAAGCCCCGGGATGTCCTCCTGTTCGCATCGCATTCGCGTGCACATCGATAGAAGGACAGGCCGGTCTTTCTACAAATCCGTGAAGCCTTCCGTCAATGAAACCGAAACCAAAACTGAAAGCGACATATTCCCTTGTCATGTTCGGGCTGCTTGCTGCCCATTCCGCCTGGGCCGAAACATCCACCGCTTCTGGCCAGTCGTCAGTCATCTCCGATAGCCTGCGCCAGGGCTGGTTCGAACATTTGCGTGACAATCTGCTGACGCATTTTCCTCAGCCCGGTTCAGACATTGAAACGATGGATAGGCTGATCACGCATCAAATCAGATCAACCCCAGCAGGGCCGCGCCGCGACTTAGCGACACAAGATGCCAAACAAAGAGAGGGCAATATTAACCATCAGTACGAGACTTTTCTGGAAAATGCTCTTGGCAAAGGGATGGCAAGTACAGGCCCGGGTTCGCTTCTGAAGGACAATAGTGACTTCAAGTCCTTAGCGAAAATACTGGACGATGGGACCCGCGCCAAGAATGCGAGAAACAGGGTCCGCTCCATGGATTTTATTCTTAAGGATCTTCGAAAACGCTCACGTCCCAGATATGCGTTGGATGCAGATGGCAACTTCGTCCCCGGTTACACTGATCTGAATATAGAAGAGGATAAAAAAAATTCTTTCCCCAGCGGCCACACATGGAACGGCTACAAAAATGCCTTTCTAATGGCGATGATATTTCCGGAAAGAGGCGAAGAAAGTTATGCCCGAGCGCTACAATATGGCGAAAGCCGCGTCGTGCTGGGCGCGCATTTCGCCACCGACACCATTGCCTCGCGCATCGGTGTGTATTACCTCACGGCACAGATGCTGGCCGACGATGAGATCGCAACAAACATCGCTCTCACAGCAAAAGCGGCTCGCCAGAGCATGGCCACCGCCTGTGGCGGCATACCCTTGCGCCATTGCCTGGAAGCTCTGCCTACATCAGTGGCCGACGAACATCGGGCACAACAGGATCGCATCGGTTATTACGGGGTTCGAAGCGACACGTCCAACACGCCACTTGCGCCCTCAGCACTTCCTGCACAAGCGCCCTACCTGCTGCGACTACGCTTCCCCTACCTGAATCAGGAAGACTGGCGCGACATTCTCGCCGGCAGCGCCTATCCGCAAGATTCGATAGCCGGCATGCTTACACCCGGCTCGACCTGGGGCCTGCTCAACATGCCGGGAGCCTATCGCGGCCCTGCCCATTTCTACCGTGACATGGATGTCAATCAGCAAGCGGGCAACCCATACGACATCGCCGGATTCGGCGAATGGGATATTTGGAAGAACGACATCGCCGGCCCCGGCGGCCTGATCAAGCGCGGCGACGGCACGCTGGTACTGACCGGCAACAACACCTATGCAGGCGCCACCACGGTCAATGGCGGCGCCCTGATCGTCAACGGCTCGCTCTCCTCCAACGTCACGGTCAATAACACGGGCACACTGGGCGGCAACGGCACACTCAAGAATCTGCGCATCGGCAACGGCGGCACGCTGTCGCCCGGCAATTCGATCGGGCGGTTGACGGTGACCGACAACCTCGTTCTGGATCCCGGCGCGCGCTTTCGCGTAGAAGCCAATGCTTCAGGCCAGATGGATCAGGTCAAGGCCGGCAACGCCGCCATCAACGGCGGGACGGTACAAGTCCTGGCCGATCGCGGCCGCTATAACCGCTATACAAATTACGCGATCATTCAGGCAGATACACGCAACGGCGCTTTCGCTGATGTCACCTCGAACCTGGCCTTTCTCACGCCGACGCTCAGCTACACCGACAAGCAAGTCGTGCTGACGCTCACGCGCAATCACGTCAAATACACCGATCTTGCCGCCACGCGCAACCAGATGGCGGTAGGCAGGGCCCTGGACAGGATGTCGCATTCCACATCGCAGGACAGCCACGATGCGATCAATACCATCGACAGCCTGTCCGCTCCACAAGCACGCGCCGCATTGGCCGTTGTTCACGGCGCCGGCCTGGTATCGGCGCAACAGGCGGGTGCGGCGTTTTCCAATAGTTTCGGCAACCAGTTGCGGGGCCGCCTGAGCATCGTGTCCAATCCCTGGAGCAATCGCACCGCTGCACAGGATGCCCCCATCATGCTAGCCGCCAACGATAACGTCGATGACCTGATGCAGTCCTTGCAGAAACAGTCGAAATTCTCGCTGAACGGCGGCGTTCCCGACGGGCAAGGCAATCAGGCCGGCCTCTGGCTGCGCCGCTATGGCAGCCAGCAAAATACCGGCGGCGATGCCGAGAATGCGGCCTCGCGCCTGCGCGATGGCGGCACCAGCATCGGCTTCGATGCGCAGGTCGCCACGGATCTGGTGGTTGGCATCGCCTTCAATCACGGCAACAGCGACCTCAGCACGGACGATGCCGTGACCGGACGCTCGCGCGGCAATGCCGCGGCGCTCTATGCGGGATACGCCACCGGCAACTGGAACCTCAGCGGCTCGTTCAACATCGCCCGTAACAGCAACCATACCGAACGCCGCATGGCCTTCGGCAGCCTGCAGCAGACCGCGATTGCCGACTTCCATAGCCGCAGCCTGTCGCTGTATGGCGAAACCACTTACGACATTCCCATGTCGAACTGGATACTGCGCCCCCTCGCCGGCCTTTCCTGGACGCATGGCAAGACCGACGGCTTCACCGAAAGCGGCGCGCCGGGGCTGAACCTGCAAGTCAATCCACGCAGCGAGCATTCCGTCAAAACCCTGCTGGGCACGAAAGCGGTATTGGCCGTCGGCGATAACATCCTGCTGCAGCCGCGCCTGATCTGGTCGCACGATTTCGGCAATGCCAACGCGCCGATGACCAGCCAGTTCCAGGACAGCGGCATCACGTTCTCCACCTATGGCGCAGAAATACCGCGCGACGCCCTCATTGGCGGATTGACGCTGTCGGGCCAGGCCAACAGCCATCTGTCGCTCTTCGCGGATGCGCAGGTGCAATACAATTCGCGGCAGAGCAATCTCGGCTTCCTGGTGGGCATCAGGAGCAGCTGGTAAGCATAGGCATCAGCGCCAGGCGCCTGCTCCCAATGCGACGGGAACAGGCGCATCACCCTCGCCGGCCCTATAATTCGGCACCGGCCCGCGGCCAGATGCATGCCCGGCCACAGAATGAGGGAAGCCTTTTATGCTGCTGCACTACATCTACCTGCTCGCCATCTGCGCCGAAGCCGCCTCCGGCGCATTGATGGGCATCCGCAAGGACATGGACATCTTCGGCATCTGCCTGATCGGCACGGTGGCGGCGCTGGGTGGCGGAACGGTGCGCGATGTCCTGATCGGGCACTATCCGCTGGGCTGGGTGGCGCATCCGGAATACCTGGCCTTCACCATCTGCGCGGCTGTCGTGGCGGCCGTCGCCGCGCGTGCCCTGCATCATTTCAAGTCGGCCTTCCTGGTGGTCGATGCGCTGGGGCTGGTCGCCTTCACTATCATCGGCTGCGATATCGCGCGCGGCTTTTCCAGTTTCCACCCGGCCATCGTGGTGCTCCTGGGCATGGTCACCGGCGTCTTCGGCGGCCTGTTGCGCGATGTGCTGTGCAACGAGATCCCGCTGGTCCTGCGCCGTGAAATCTATGCCAGCGTCTCACTGCTGACCGGCGCCATGTACGTCGGCATCCTGCACCTCGGCATCGCCCCGCACATCGCCACCCTGAGCTCGTTGCTGCTGGGCTGCGCGGTACGGCTGCTGGCGATCCGCTTCCATTGGGAATTGCCGCGGCTGAACAAGGATCGCATCCGCGGCTTCGATTGAAGCGCTGCGTCCCCGAAACCATTTGTTGCAAATGCCTGACCGCGCTTAGCAAGCCCGCAGTGTCCAATGCAGCCTTACCGGAATGATTCAAGGAGGCTTCATGAAGAAACTTGCGACGGCGGTCGCAGCGACGCTGCTGCTGGCAACCCTGGGCGGCTGCGTATGTGCGCCGTGGTTCTGCGGACCGGGAGGCGGCGGCCCCGATGGCGGGCGCGGCGGCTGGAACGACGGCGGCGGGTGCGGCGGCCCGCACTGAACGTGAACATGGGCGGCCAGGCGGATCTCTTGGTATGATTTTCCCATGGCATCTCGCGCATTCAATTCGCTGCTGGCAGACATAAGGCAATGCACTACCTGTGCGGCGTTCCTTCCGCTCGGCCCGCGCCCCGTGATACAGGCGCATCCGCAGGCGCGCGTGCTGATCGCCGGGCAAGCGCCGGGCAAAAAGGTGCACATGTCCGGCGTTCCTTTCGATGACGCTAGCGGCGACAGGCTGCGCCTCTGGCTGGGCATCGACCGCGCGACTTTCTACGATCCGCATGCGGTCGCCATCTTGCCGATGGGTTTCTGTTATCCGGGTACAGGAAAATCCGGGGACTTGCCTCCCCGCCCCGAGTGCGCGCCGAAATGGCGCGCCGCCCTCCTGGCGCAATTGCCCAACATCGCGCTGACCTTGGTGATCGGCCAATATGCGCTAGCCTACCATTACCCTTCGGTCTACCCCTCCCTCACCGAGGCGGTCCTGGACTGGCGCAATCGTTCGCCCGATGTCATCGTGCTGCCGCATCCGAGCCCGCGCAACCAGCTATGGGTACGCCGCAATCCGTGGTTTGAAACGGAGCTGCTGCCGGACTTGCGAAGCAGGATCGCCCTGCTGCTCGGCGGCGCCGGTAATGCCTGAAGCCACCGTCATCGGGACAATACTGACCGCCCCCGGCCGGCAGCGGCGCCCTCGGTGCCCGTAAACGCAAAAAGCCCACCAAAAAGTGGGCCGTTCATCGATTAATTCTGGATTTTCCGCAGCCCATGCCATCTGCATGGTGCCGCCTGATCAAACAGCCCGATCCATCCGATCGGTGCCATTTCAAATACAGCCGGTCGTTGATTCCGTGCGCCCGCTCTTGGCTGAGCGCCTGGCAACGACCTTTAATAAACTATTTGCTTGGCCGGCTTTCGCATCCTGCATGCCCGTGCTATCTGCACGCTGGCATGCGGCCGCGAAGGCCGGCCGGGTCCTGGGCAAATCCAGGCTGATGCCGGACTTGCCCAGGCGCTTGCGTCGCCACATCACCGGTTCAATCTACCGACCCATGCTATCTGCAAGGTGCCGGTCTGCGGATATCCGTCAACCGGGGGAAGTAAAGACGCTTGGCTGCTACCCTGCCTGGCTATCTGTTGCGTATGGACATCCGATAGCGTTCAGGCTTGAGCGCAATAAAATTCAGGCGATAACCTTGATGTTGCTGGCCTTCTCGCCCTTGGCGCCAACGCTGCGTTCAAACGACACGCGCTGGTTCTCGGACAAGCTCTTGAAGCCGGTGGACTGGATGTCCTGGAAGTGGGCGAACAAGTCCGCGCCGCCTGCATCGGGAGTAATGAAGCCGAAGCCCTTGGCATCGTTGAACCATTTAACTACGCCTGTTTGTGTGCTCATGATATTTCCTTTGGTTGAATAGGGCTAACATGCCCGAAAGGCACTTGAGACCAAGAAATGAAACCGAAGGAAAGAAAACAGAACGACCGGAGGGGAAACAACAGTCAGGCGGAATTTGAACCAACAAGGAATACGACTTGATGCAAGTACAGGACGCATTGTACACGGTTTTGGCCCGCCGCACAAAAAGCCTGCCTTTTGTGCGATTAGCTCAACAATAAACACATCCTCAAGGCAAGCGCCGGCATTGGCGAACAGGCCTTGCCGCGACGGGAATTGCACTACGTTGCGCCATCGCCACACCGCCATCGTAAAACCGGCGGCATGTCTTGCCGCACCTTACAATCAGCGCGAGAGCCAGCCGTTTTCATGCCTCATGTCTTTGTTTCCGGCCAACTGGCTTGTCATGCCTTCGCTTCACCCCGCCTGTGATGTCTCATCACTATCAACCCGCTCGCAACGGCTCCCGTTGCGACGCATCCGAAGGAGAAAATAATGGGCTTACTCGATCAACTCGCAGGGCAGGTGCTGGGCAATCTCGGCACCCAATCCCAGGATCAGACGCAATCTTCGGCGCTGTTGTCCGGCCTGATGTCGCTGGTCAACCAGGCCGGCGGCGTACAAGGATTGCTGGCCCAGTTGCAGCAAGGCGGCCTCGGCGAGCAGGTGGCATCCTGGCTGAGCGCAGGCCAGAACCAGCCGGTTTCCGGCGACCAGATCGCCAGCGCACTCGGCGACGATTCGCTGGCGCAAGTCGCGCAACAAGCCGGCGTGGCGCCGGAGCATGCCGCGGCCGGGCTGGCGCAACTGCTGCCGCAAGTCATCGACCACCTCAGCCCGAACGGCCAGGTCACCGACAACAATGCACTGCTGGAACAAGGCCTCGCTTTGCTCAAGGGCAAGCTGTTCGGATAATCTCCGCGCCATGCCGCTGGCCTCCCGCGCCGGCGGCATGGCGGTTTCGCAAGCGCCAGGCAAGGCTGACTTGCGATGGAATCTTTTGCGCCCTCAGGTCAACGTGCGCTCCCGCAGCCGCTAGAATGATGCTTTGCCATCGTAGGCCGCCATCATTTCCCCCTCTTTCATTCCCGACGAAGAAATCGAACTGACCGCCATTCGCGCACAAGGCGCAGGCGGGCAGAACGTCAACAAGGTATCGAGCGCCATCCACCTGCGTTTCGATATCCGGGCATCGTCCTTGCCGGACGAGGTAAAGCAACGCCTGCTGGCATTGCGGGACCATCGCATCAGCAAGGAAGGGGTGGTCATCATCAAGGCCCAGGCGCACCGCAGCCAGGAAAAGAACAAGGCGGACGCCATGCAGCGCTTGCAGGAAATGGTGGCGCTCGTGACCCAGGTATCGATCATGCGCAGACCGACCCGACCGACCCGTGGTTCACAGCGCAGACGCCTGCAAACAAAGAAACAGCACGGTGAAATCAAGTCGATGCGGGGCAAGGTTCGTGATTGATGCCGAACCTAATGATTAGAAAAAGATAAGTTTCGGGATTTCTGTGGCTGGTTTTTTTATTAGTATTTCCAGCGGAGGGAGTGTCAGAAACGCCTGTCTACCAATCTCATTTTCTTTTGTGGGTGCAGTGATAAAAACCCTCGTCTTAAGCTTGGGAAGCTTCTGCTCTACCATTGAGCTACACCCGCGTTGGGTACGGATTATACCGGGTTACGGGTGGTTATTTCCGACGTTGGAAATTGCTGGGGGCGTTACTGGTGCAACTGAGATGTTTGGATTTATGCTCTTTAACTTTTATTGTCACGTAGATTATTTCAAATAAAGTCATTTTCAAATTAACCGGTGGCAATTTGAGTTATATTCTGAGCAAACCACTCGATAGGGAAAATTGAAGTGAATCAAAAGGAATTCAGTAAAAAAGACAGCCGTGGAAAAGATCTTTTCGTCCTTGTTCTTTCCATTGAGCTTCAAAACCCCGACGAACTTGTGCAGGAAATGCGCGTATTCAAAGAAATTGTTATTGGCTGGCATCGCGCAAGACAAAAGGAAGCCGCAGAAGTAAGGTTTATAGCAGTATCCGATCCGAAATATCATCAAGCGATTGAGGAATTCTCTGAAGTATGTCACTCAAACGATATCGATTTGAAAGTTATATTCGAGTCCACAGAATTGAATCTTGATTTACATGACAAGACGGGGAAACTTGTGCGCGAACGAATATTTGAGAAAAATAAAGACGCGTCGGGCATTCTCAATCGATGGTTCAAGAGAGGTAAATAGACGTGGCATTAAGTAGAAGAGATGCAGAAAACTGATCCCACGGTAAAAAATTCATATGAATTATCTGATGCAGTGTCAGAGTAATTTTCGATAAAAAATTGGAAGCGTTAAATGCAGTTATTTTAAAGATAGCCCAAACATCTCAGTTGCACCAGTAACGCCCCCAGCAATTTCCAACGTTGGAAAAGACCCTCCGTAACCCGGTATAATCCCCACCCAACGCGGGTGTAGCTCAATGGTAGAGCAGGAGCTTCCCAAGCTTAAGACGAGGGTTCGATCCCCTTCACCCGCTCCAATTCCATGCGGCTCGTGCCGGAATCTTCCGAACAGGATATCCGGGCCGCGCCTCACCGATTCACGAGTATTCCATGTCTGAGAACAAATCCGGCAAGCCGCTTTTCTATGATCCCAGCGAGCGCCGCATCCGCAGCTTCGTTACCCGCACCGGGCGCGTTTCCAATGCGCAAGGGCGTGCGCTGGAGGAGCTGGGGCCGAAATTCCTGCTGCCTTATGCCAAGGAAACGCTGGATCTGGATGCCGCGTTCGGCCGCAGTGCGCCGACGGTGCTTGAGATCGGTTTCGGCATGGGCGAGACCAGCGCCAAGATCGCCGCTCTGATGCCGGAAAAGAATTTCATCGGCGTGGAAGTGCATACGCCGGGCGTGGGCAGTTATCTGAAACTGGTGGACGAAGGCAAACTGGCCAACGTGCGCATCATGCAGCACGATGCGGTAGAGGTGCTGAACCATATGATCGCACCAGGTTCGCTGGCCGGGGTGCATGTGTTCTTTCCCGATCCGTGGCACAAGGCGCGCCACAACAAGCGCCGCCTGATCCAGGGGCCGCTGGTGCAGCTCCTGAGCTCGCGGCTGGCGATTGGCGGTTATCTCCACTGCGCTACCGACTGGGAAGAGTATGCGATCCAGATGCTGGAAGTGCTGGGCGCCGAACCGACGCTGAAGAATACTTCTACCGATCCGTCCGGCTATGCGCCGCGCCCCGATTATCGTCCTACCACCAAGTTCGAGAACCGTGGCTTGCGGCTGGGGCATGGGGTGTGGGATCTGGTATTCGAGAAGAAAGCCTGAGGCTTCCTGGCGCCTCGGCGCTGCCATGAAAAACGGCATGCTGTTTGCAGCATGCCGTTTTTTTTGCGCGTTAATTTTACGTGTTAAACCAGACTGGGCGACAAGAGCAAGTTCAGCGCAAGCTTCGCTCCGTCGTGAGGCCAGGCATCAGCCTGCCTCTTCCTCCACGCCGGCGATCAGCGAGATGATTTGCGCGCCGTAGGTTTCCAGTTTCTTTTCGCCAACGCCGTTGACGTGGCGCAGGTCGTCCAGCGATTGCGGGCGCGCCTTGGCGATTTCGCGCATGGTGGCGTCGTGGAAGATGACGTAGGCCGGCACGTTGTGTTCGCGCGCGGTTTCCACGCGCCACCAGCGCAGCTTCTCGAACAGCGCCTGTTCCTCGCTCGACAGGTCGGTCTCGACGAAGCTGGAACGCTGCGAACCGCGTTTGGGCTTGACGGGTTTCTGGTACTGGCGCAGCTGTATCTTCTGCTCGCCGCGCAGCACCGGGCGGGCGGCGTCGGTGAGCTTGAGCGCGCTGTAGTTCTCATGGTCGACGGTCAGCAGCCCCAGCGCGATCACCTGGCGCAGGATGGCGCGCCATTCGGCCTCGCCGCGGTCGCTGCCGATGCCGAATACCGAAAGCTGGTCATGGCGCCACTGCTTGACGCGCTCGCCGTCGATGCCGCGCAATACCTCGATCACGTGGCCGGGCGCGAAGCGCTGTTCGACGCGGTAGACGGTGGAGAGCAGCTTCTGCACTTCGACCGTGGCGTCGAAGGATACCGGCGGCGTCATGCAGATGTCGCAGTTGTTGCAGGGACTGGCTTCCTGGCCGAAGTAATTGAGCAGGCGCACGCGCCGGCAGTTCAGGGTTTCGCACAGGCCGAGCATGGCGTCGAGCTTGGCGCCCTGCACCCGCTTGAAGCTTTCGTCGGCTTCCGATTCGCCGATCATGCGGCGCTGCTGCACCACGTCTTGCAGGCCGTAGGCCATCCAGGCGTCGGCCGGCAAACCGTCGCGGCCGGCGCGGCCGGTTTCCTGGTAATAGCCTTCGACGCTCTTGGGCAGGTCGAGGTGGCAGACGAAACGCACGTCCGGTTTATCGATGCCCATGCCGAAGGCGATGGTGGCGACCATCACGATCTTGTCCTCGCGCAGGAAGCGCGCCTGGTTGGCGGTGCGCTGCGCATAGTCCATGCCGGCGTGGTAGGCCAGCGCATTCAGGCCTTCGCTACGCAGGAATTCGGCGGTTTCTTCCACCTTCTTGCGCGACAGGCAATAGACGATCCCGGCGTCCTCAGGATGCTCGCTCTTGATGAAGTCCAGCAACTGCTTGCGGCCGTTGGCCTTTTCCACGATCTGGTAGCGGATGTTGGGACGGTCGAAGGAGGAGACGAACTGGCGCGCCTGTTCCAGCTGCAGGCGGCGGATGATCTCTTCACGGGTCTGGGCGTCCGCGGTGGCGGTCAGCGCAATGCGCGGCACCTGCGGAAAGCGCTCATGCAGCACCGAAAGCTTGATGTATTCGGGGCGGAAATCATGTCCCCATTGCGAGACGCAATGCGCCTCGTCGATGGCGAACAGCGAGATATTGGCCGATTGCAGCAGTTCCAGGCAGCGCGGCGTCATCAGCCGTTCCGGCGCGACGTAGAGCAGGTCGAGGTCGCCGGTGCGCAGGCGGCGTTCGATCTGCAACGCCTCGTCGAAGCTCTGGGTGGAGTTGAGGAAGGCGGCGCGCACGCCGACTTCGTCCAGCGCATCGACCTGGTCCTGCATCAGCGCGATCAGCGGCGACACCACCACCCCCACGCCGTCGCGCAGCAAGGCCGGCACCTGGTAGCACAGCGACTTGCCGCCGCCGGTCGGCATCAGGACCAGCGCATCGCCGCCGCCGGCGACGTGCTGGACGATCTCGCCCTGGTGCCCGCGGAAGGACGAATAGCCGAACACGGTCTCCAGCACGTGCAGGGCACGTTGCGGCAAAGGGGTGTCGGCAGGCAGGGTATCGAAATCGACCATGGATCTTTATGCGGGTGTGGCGGAACTGGCGGAAACGGAAGCCGCTGGAAAGACGCTATTCTATTGCAGCCAGCCCTGGCCGACCGCCAACAGCAGGAATATCCCCAGCGCGGCGCGATAAACGATGAAGGGCCAGGTGGAGAATTTCTCCAGGAACTTCATCAGGCCCCAGATCGCGGCAAAGGCCGAAACACTCGCCACCACCAGGCCGAACAGCAGCACGCCCCAGGCTTGCAGTGGAATATGCGCGTGCAGCAGCACGGCCAGCTCCTTCAAGCCGGCCAGGGCGATGGCCGGCAACCCCAGCAGGAAAGAAAAGCGCGCCGCCTCTTCACGGCGGAAATTCAGGAGCAAGGCAGCGGTGAGCGTGGAGCCGGAGCGCGATACGCCCGGAATCAGCGCGCCGACCTGGGCGATGCCGACGATGAGCGCATCGCGCAGGCGCATCTGGCTGACGCTGCGGCGATGGCGGCACGCCAGTTCGGCCATCGCCAGCAGGATCGCCATCGCGATGCAGGAATAGCCGATCACGCTCAGGCTGCGCAGCGGCGAGCCGCAGGCATTGAGCACATGCGACAGCGCCAACCCGGCGATGCCGATGGGAATGGTGGCCAGGATGATGGCCACCGCCAGCTTGAACATGGGGTCATTGAAATCGCGGCGGCGCCAGGCGGCCACGCTGCCGCCGGTCACTGCCGCCACGTCGCGGCGGAAATAGCTGACCACCGCGGCCAGCGCCGCCAGCTGCATCGCCGCGGAAAACGCCGAACCGGGGTCATGCCAGCCGAGGAAGGCCGGCACGACGCGCATATGGGCGGTGGAAGAAATCGGCAACAATTCGGTGATGCCCTGGACGACGCCGAGCAAACCGATCTGCAGATAACTAAGCGAGGCGAAACCGATATCGAGGCCGGCGCTGCAAACATTGGCCATAAGGTTCTCTTTGGAGTGAGGTTGGCGAAAGGTAATTGTGAGGCCGGACGCATCGAGGCGTCCGGTCCGGTACGGCGATACTGCACTGCATTAGTCAAACCTGCGGGAGGCGCGTGGAATCATTCCACCCAGACCACCACGCCGCTATACGCCGTGGCCAGCACGATGATGCCGAACACGATCCGATACCAGGCGAAGATGGTGAAGTCGTGCGAGCTGATATAGCGCAACAGCCAGCGCACGCACAGGAAAGCCGAGACGAAGGCGGCCACGGTGCCCACGGTAAACAGCGGCACGTCCGCCGCGGAGAGCAGCGCGCGGTCCTTGTACAGCGAGTAGATGGTGGCGGCGAACAGCGTCGGAATGGCCAGGAAGAACGAGAACTCGGTGGCCGCCTTGCGCGACAGGCCGAACAGCATGCCGCCGATGATGGTGGCGCCGGAGCGGCTGGTGCCGGGGATCAGTGCGAAGGCCTGGGCGATGCCGACCTTGAGGGCGTCGATCGGGGTCATGTCGTCCACCGTTTCGATACGCGCCGACGCCATGCTCATGCGGTCCTTGTTGCGGCGTTCCACCCACAGGATGACCAGGCCGCCGACGATGAAGGCGATCGCCACCGACAGCGGGTTGAACAACACTTCCTTGATCTTCTTGCTGAACAGGAAACCGAGGACGGCTGCCGGCAGGAAGGCGACGATCAGGTTGATCACCAGCCGCTGCGCCTTGCGGTCGGTAAACAGGCCGGTCAGCACCGAGGCGATGCGGGCCCGGTATTCCCAGCACACGGCGAGGATGGCGCCGGCCTGGATGACGATTTCAAAGACATCGACTTTTTCCTTGGGGAAGGCCGGGCTGCTGAACTGCAGCAGGCTGCCAGCCAGGATCAGGTGTCCGGTGGAAGAAATGGGCAGGAATTCGGTCAGGCCTTCTACGATGCCCATGATGAGCGCCTTGAGCGCGAGGATGGTGTCCATACGTGGCTAGGGTGGCTTCTTTCGGTGGGGTTGACAGGAAAAGCGGCGGGTGGATCGGGCAAAACGGCTTTTTGACTACGCTTGCGCATAAAGGTGCGCCGCAACAAACCGAAATTCTACAGTACGGCACTTGGCGCTCTATGCGTGCCGCAGCGGAAAGCCTCGCCCAACCATGCCGGCCGGAAACGTTACCATGTCGGTTTTTGCCACCGACAGCCGTGGCACGCGCGCCCGAAAGGATCACCATGAGCGACATCACCATTTATCACAACCCCAAATGCGGCACCTCCCGCAACGTGCTGCAGGCGCTGCGCGACGGCGGCGCCGAACCGGCCGTGATCGAATACCTGAAGACCCCGCCCGACCGCGCCACGCTGAAGAAATTGGTCGCCGCCATGGGAGTGCCGGTGCGCGACATCATCCGCAGCAAGGAAGCGATCTACACCGAGCTGGGCCTGGACGACCCGGCGCTGACCGATACCCAACTGATCGATGCGATGGCCCAACACCCGATCCTGATCAACCGCCCGATCGTCGTCACGCCCAAGGGAGCGTTGCTGGTGCGCCCCAAGGAGCGGCTGGAAGAAATCTTCCCTGGATAAAGGGATCAGCGGATCAACCAGCCGGCGCGGTCACGGCTTCCAACGCCCCCAGCCAGAACATGGCCGCGGCACGGCTGTCGCCGCACATCTCGGCCGACGGCTGCAGGCCGCCACAGAAAGCCGGACGCTCGGGCCGGCCGAAGACTTTGCAGCGCATCGCCTCATCCAATTGCACGCACGGCACGCCAGCCGGTTTGCCATTGGGCATGCCGGGCAAGGGGCTGGTGATGGAAGGCGCCGTACAGCAGGCGCCGCATTGGGGACGACAGTTCATGGATGGCAAATCATCGGAAGCAGGACGCGCACTGCCGGCCGGCAATGCGCAGGCGCTATTGTAAAGCCCTTAACGTAAATCCCTTTAACGCCCTGCGCCGGCCAGGACTGCCGCTTCATTCTTCCTTCATCCGGCCTTGGGTATGCTGCACGCCGTTGCGACAGCGATTCGCCTCGCCTTTGCCGCATTTCACGGCACAGACGCCGCCTCCGGTCGCATGACGCTGGCCTCCTGGCCTGCGCGCCCGTAGTCTGGCCATCCGCTTCCACCTTGATCCTTGACGCCATGCCGTTTGCCACTTACATTGCTGACTCTCCGGTAATTTACTGGCGCACTCGTATTCCCGCCCGACGGCAACCCCATTTTCACGCAGGATATTGCCGGCCGCCGATGCGGTGCGCCTTGTCTTGCTCGTTTATGTCAGAAGCCGCCAAAGAACCTCGCTGGGAACGCCGCAAACAAGACCGCCCGCAGGAACTGCTGACGGCGGCGATGCAATTATTCGTGGAACGCGGCTTCGCCGCCACCCGACTGGAAGACGTGGCCGCGCGCGCCGGCGTCTCCAAGGGCACGCTGTATCTCTATTACGAAAACAAGGAAAGCCTGTTCAAGTCGGTGGTGCGCACCCACATGCTGCCGCTGCTGGATGAAGCCGAAACGATGGTGGACAACTACCCCGGCAGCAGCGCCGAACTGTTGCGCGAACTGATCCTGGGATGGTGGGAGACGGCCGCGCGTTCCGGCCTGAACGGCATCACCAAGCTGATGATGGCGGAGTCGGGCAACTTCCCCGAGCTGGCGCGTTTCTACCATGAAGAAATCATCGTGCGCAGCGACGCCATGGTCGTGCGCATGCTGGAACGCGGCATGGCGCGCGGCGAGTTCCGCCAGATCGACGCCGAATCGATGAAGAAGGTGATCGTCGCGCCGGTGGTGATGCTGATGCTGTGGCACCAGTCCTTCGGCCTGTGCGCGATCGCGCCGATCGATCCGCACGCTTACCTGGCCAGCCTGATCGACCTGTGCATCAACGGCCTGAAGGCTTGACGCCGCAATAGCCGACAATAAATCGCGGGCGCAAACGTCTGCATGCCCAAACAGAGACATATCGATGAAGCTTCCATTGCCCAAACGCCGCTGGCTGCGCTGGACCCTGCTGATCCTGGTACTGCTGGGAGCCGCCGGCCTGCTGCTGAAGAAACGCGCGCCCGCCTCGGTTCCGCCTGCCGCGCAGGCGGCGCCCCCCAGCGCGATGGAGTTCCTCCCGGGCGACCTGGTCACCGTGCAGGCCGGCGAGCTGCGCCGCGTGCTGCCGTTGTCGGGCGCGTTGCGCGCGCTGAACCAGGCGTCGGTGAAGGCGCGCGTGGCCGGCGAGGTACAGCAGGTGCTGGTGCGCGAAGGCGAAGCGGTCAAGGAAGGCCAGGTGCTGGCCCGCATCGATACCGCCGATTACCAGGCCAAGGTCGAGCAGGCGCGCGGTTCGCTGCTGGCGGCCCAGGGCCAGTTGGAGATCGCCACCCAGACCCGCAACAACAACCTGGTGCTGCTGGACAAGGGCTTCATCTCGCGCAACGCCTTCGATACCGCATCCAGCCAGTTCGACATCGCCCGCGCCAATGTCGACACTGCGCGTGGCGCGCTGGACGTGGCCAGGAAGGCGCTGGCCGATACCGTGGTGCGCTCGCCGATTACCGGCATGATCAGCGCCCGCAATGTGCAGCCCGGTGAGAAGGTAGCGGTCGACGGCAAGCTGCTGGACGTGGTCGACCTGTCGCAGATGGAACTGGAAGCGCCGGTGCCGACCAACGATATCCTGAAAGTGCAGATCGGCCAGGAAGTGCAGGTCGCGGTGGAGGGCCTGCCGCAGAAGGTGGTCGGCCGCGTGGTGCGCATCAATCCGGCCACGCAGTCGGGTTCGCGCTCGATCATGGTCTACGTGCGCGTGGACAATCCCGCGGGCCTGTTGCGCGCAGGCATGTTCGCCGATGCCGGCCTGACGCTGGAGAAGAAGGAGCGCGTGCTGGCCGTGCCGGGCACCGCGATCCAGGTCGAGGATGGCAATGCCTACGTGTACGCCATCGAAAACAACGTGCTGGCGCGGCGCCCGGTGGTGACCGGCCTGCAAGGCCGCAATGCCGATGGCGGCGCGGTGGAAATCGCCAGCGGCCTGGCCGAGGGCGCGCTGGTGGTCAAGGCCAACCTGGGCATCCTGCGCGCCGGCACGCCGGTACGCATCCTGCAGCGCGGCGCCGGCGCGCAATCGGCGCAGGCCGGCAGTTCTCCCGCCTACCGGCCGCAGGAGCGCTGAACGATGTGGTTCACGCGCATCTCGATCGGCAACCCGGTCCTGGCCACCATGATGATGATGGCCTTCGTGGTGCTGGGCCTGTTCTCCTACCAGCGCATGCGGGTCGACCAGTTCCCCGACATCACCTTTCCGGTGGTGGTGGTGCAGACCACCTATCCCGGCGCTTCGCCGGAGAACGTCGAATCCGACGTCACGCGCAAGATCGAAGAGTCGGTCAACACCATCAACGGCATCGATTCGCTGGTGTCGCACTCGTATGAAGGCCTGTCGGTAGTGATCGTGCAGTTCGACCTCACCGTCGATCCGGCCCAGGGTGCGCAGGACGTGCGCGAAAAGGTGGCGCTGGTGAAGTCGGCCTTCCGCAAGGAAGTGGACGAGCCGCGCATCACCCGCTTCGATCCGGCCGACCAGCCGATCTTCTCGATCTCGGTCACCAATGCGCCCGATGCCAAGCCGCGCACGCTGCGCGAACTGACCACCATCGCCGACCAGGTGATCAAGAAGCGGCTGGAGAATGTGCGCGGCGTGGGTTCGGTGACGCTGGTGGGCGGCGTCAAGCGCCAGGTCAACATCTACGTCAAGCCGGCCGAGATGGAGGCGCTGGGCATCGGCGTGAATCAGGTGATCGACGCGGTCAGGAATGAAAACCAGGAATTGCCGACCGGCGCCATCCGCATGCTGGACGCGGAAAAGACCGTGCAGGTGCAGGGCCGCGTGAAAAATCCGGAAGACTTCAAGCGCATCATCGTGGCGCGCCGCGGCGGCCAGCCGGTGACGCTGGCGCAGGTCGCCAACGTGGTCGACGGCCAGGAAGAGCAAGAGACGCTGGCCCTGTACAACGGCCAGCGCACGCTGGCGCTGGACATCCTGAAAGCCCAGGGCCAGAACACCGTCGACGTGGCCGACGGCCTCAAGCGCAGCATCAAGGAAATGGAACCCAGCCTGCAGCAGTTGTATCCGGGCGTGACGCTGCAGGTGGTCAAGGACGGCTCGCGCCAGATCCGCACCGGGGTGGAGAACGTGCGCCGCACGTTGATCGAGGGCGCGGTGCTGACCATCGTGATCGTGTTCCTGTTCCTGAACTCCTGGCGCTCCACCGTGATCACCGGGCTGACATTGCCGGTGGCGCTGATCGGCACCTTCCTGTTCATGTACATGTTCGGCTTCACCATCAACATGATCACGCTCATGGCGCTGTCGCTGTGCGTGGGCCTCCTGATCGACGACGCCATCGTGGTGCGGGAAAACATCGTGCGCCATGCCGGCATGAAGGTGCACGGCAAGTTCAAGTCGCACCGCATGGCGGCGCTGGAAGGCACGCAGGAAATCGGCCTGGCGGTGCTGGCCACCACCTTCTCCATCGTCGCGGTGTTCCTGCCGGTGGGCTTCATGGGCGGCATCATCGGGCGCTTCTTCCACCAGTTCGGCGTGACCGTGGCCGCCGCCGTGCTGATCTCGATGTTCGTCTCTTTCACGCTGGATCCGATGCTGTCTTCCATCTGGCCCGATCCGGATGCGCATGGAGAACATGGCAAGAAAGCCGGCTGGTATGACAAGACCATCGGCCGCGTGCTGCAGGCCTTCGACCGGCTGGTGCAATGGCTGTCGGCGCGCTACCAGGAAATGCTGCGCTGGTCGTTGAAGCACCGCGTGGCTACGCTGGTCATTGCCTTGGCAACCTTTTTCGGCGGCCTCGCGCTGCCGGCCGCGGGCCTGATCGGCTCCGAATTCGTGCCGCAGGCGGACTATTCCGAAACCGGCGTCACCTTCTTTACGCCGGTGGGTTCCTCGCTGGAACTGACCGAAAGCAAGGTGCATCAGGTTGAGGCGATATTGCGGCAGTTCCCCGAGATCACCGACATCTACAGCACCGTCAACACCGGCAATTCGCAGGGCAAGAACTACGCGGCCGTGTTCGTGCGCCTCAAGCCGCGCACCGAACGCACGCTCACTACTGGCCAGATGGCGCCGCTGCTGCGCCAGAAACTGTCACAGGTGGCCGGCATCACGGTCACCCACGTGGGCACGCTGGACGGCGTGGGCGGCGACAGCAAGCAGATCCGCTTCAGCCTGCTGGGGCCGGATTTGCAGCAACTGGCGCGGCTGTCGGACCAGGTGCAGCAAAAGCTCAGCCAGATTCCCGGCGTGGTCGACCTCGACTCCAGCCTGAAGGCGCAAAAGCCGACCATCTCGGTCGAACCGCGGCGCGATATCGGTTCGGATCTTGGCATCGGCGTGGCCGGGCTGGGCAATGCGCTGTCGCCGCTGCTGGCGGGCGAAGCCGCCAGCAGCTGGCGCGCGCCGGACGACGAGAACTACGACGTCAACGTGCGCCTGGCGCCGAGCGACCGCAGCACCGTGGACGACCTCTCGCGCCTGATGCTGGCCAGCACGCTGACCAATGCGGACGGCTCGCCGCGCATGGTGCCGCTGCGCCAGGTGGCCGAGATCAAGAACACGCTGGGCGCCAACCAGATCAACCGGCGCGACCTGAACCGCGAGGTGGAGCTGTCGGCCAATGCCCAGGGCCGCTCGGCCGGGCAGATCAACGCCCAGATCAAGACCATGCTGGACGACATGCACTGGCCGCCGGGCTACCGCTACCAGATCGGCGGCTCGACCAAGAGCATGAACGAGTCCTTCGGCTACGCCGTGGGCGCGCTGGCGCTGGCGATCGTGTTCATCTACATGATCCTGGCCTCGCAGTTCGCCAGCTTCCTGCAGCCGGTGGCCATCATGTCGTCGCTGCCGCTCACGCTCATCGGCGTGTTCCTGGCGCTGATGATGTTCCGCTCCACGCTCAACATGTTCTCCATCATCGGCTTCATCATGTTGATGGGCCTGGTGACCAAGAACGCCATCCTGCTGGTGGACTTCGCCAACCAGGCGCGCCGCGAAGGCATGGAGCGCGGCGCGGCGCTGCTGGAAGCGGCGCATGTGCGCCTGCGCCCGATCCTGATGACCACGCTGGCGATGGTGTTCGGCATGGTGCCGCTGGCCTTCGGCGTGGCCGAGGGTTCCGAGCAGCGCGCGCCGATGGGGCAGGCGGTGATCGGCGGCATCATCACCTCGTCGCTGCTGACGCTGGTGGTGGTGCCGGTAGCCTATACCTACCTGGACGACCTGGGCGCCTGGGTCAAGCGCAAGTGGTTCGGGCCGGCACAGGAACAAGCCGGCGCGGGAGAACGCCATGACGATTGAGCGCATGCCCGCCGCCGAGACGGATTGCACTGAGGAAATCCTGCAACAGGCGGGATTCTGCGGGGATTTTCCGGGCATACATGAGCTGTTGAGCTGGGCGGTGTTTGATAAAATGGCGGCTTTCCGTCGCTATTGAGCCTACTGCCATGAATATCGAACAAGCCCGCTTCAACATGATCGAACAGCAAATCCGCCCCTGGAACGTGCTGGCGCAGGATGTTTTGGACCTGCTGACGGTCGTCAAGCGCGAAGACTTCGTCCCGGCCGCGCATCGCAGCCTGGCGTTTTTCGACACCGAAATCCCGCTGCCGGGCGGCGAGAACATGCTGGCGCCCAAGATCGAAGCGCGCATCCTGCAGGAAGCCAACGTCAAGAAACACGAATACGTCCTGGAAATCGGCGCCGGTTCGGGCTACATGGCGGCGTTGCTGGCGCATAAGGCGCGCCATGTGACCACCGTCGAGATCTCGCCGGAACTGAAATCGCTGGCCGAACAGAACCTGTCCGACTATGGCGTGGCCAATGTCGACGTCCAGCTGGGCAACGGCGCGCAAGGCTGGACCGGCGCCGATGGCCGCGCAGGCGAATACGATGTGATCGTCATCTCCGGCTCGCTGCCGTTCCTGCCGGAAGGCTTCGGCAAGCAACTCAAGGTCGGCGGCCGCCTGCTGGCCATCGTCGGCGCCGAACCGGTGATGGTGTTGAAACTCATCACCCGCACCTCCGAACACACTTTCGATACCGTCAACGTGGTGGAAACGCTGGCCAAACCCTTGCACGCGGCCGCCACGCCCTCACCCTTCACTTTCTAGGATTTCTTATGGAGCACATCACCGCCCCGGACCTGGCCGCCTGGATCGCCGATCCCGACCGCCCTACCCCTCTGCTGCTGGATGTGCGCGAACCCTGGGAACACCAAACCTGCAACATCGCCGGCTCGCAGCTGGTGCCGATGAACACCGTTCCCGGGCGCTTTTCCGAGCTGGATGAGGAACAGCCCGTGGTATGCATCTGCCACCATGGCGGGCGCAGCATGCAAGTCGCGGCCTTCCTCGAACGCCAGGGTTTCACCAAGGTCATCAACCTGACCGGCGGCGTCCACGCCTGGGCCAACCAGGTCGACCCGTCCATGCCGACCTACTGAGCCTGATGCGCCTGCCGCCCTCACCGGAGGCGGGCGCAACAAGCCGCAGACAGCTTCCGGCGGATTTCCCCATTTCCTGTTACCTGTGCCCCGCGCAAGCGCGGCAGGCACGCCTTCCGCCCGATACCGTCCCGGCCGCGCCGATGCACTTGCATTCCTATCGTTTGTCCAGCCTTGTTCCGCCCGGAGAATCCGTCCATGCGCCGTACCCTGCTCGCTTCCCTGATGGCCGCCGGCCTTTCCTTGCACGCCGCCGCCGGCGCGGCCGACCTGCTGCAGGTCTACCAGCTCGCGCTGGCCAATGACCCGGTCTACACCAGCGCGCGCTATGCGCTGACGGCGGGCCGCGAGAAGGAAACCCAGGGGCGCGCCGGCCTGTTGCCGAGCGCCGGCGTGGGCGGCAGCTATACGCGCTCGGACGAGAATTTCGACAGTTCGTCCAATACCTATGCGCTGCAGCTGACTCAGCCGCTGTTTCGCCTGGCCAACTGGGAGAACTACAAACAGGGCAAGCTCTCGGTCGCCGCCAGCGAGGCGCAGTTCGCCCAGGTGCAGCAGGACCTGATCCTGCGCGTGGGCCAGGCCTACTTCGACGTGCTGTCGGCGCAGGATGCGCTGTCCTTCCTGGGCGCGCAAAAGATCGCGATCTCGGAACAACTGGCCTCGGCCAGGCGCAATTTCGAGATCGGCACCGCCACCATCACCGACACCAACGAGGCCCAGGCCCGCTACGACCTGGCCAGCGCGCAGGAGATCGCCGCCCAAAACGACCTGGAGGTGGCGCTGGCCAGGCTGCAGCAGATCATCGGCCAGCCGCCGACGCCGCTGGCGGTCTTGCGCAGCGACGTCAAGCTCGCGCCGCCGCAGCCGGCGCAGATCGATACCTGGGTCGCCAGCGCGCAATCGGACAACTACGGCGTGGTGGCGCAGCAGGTGGCGCTGGAGATCGCGCAAAGCGAAATCAAGCGCAACCGCGCCGACCACGCGCCGACGGTGGATCTGGTGGCGGCGCGCAACTTCAGCGACCAGAAGAGCGTGCGCACGCCCTACCTGAACGGACGCGGCTACAGCAATTCGATCGGGGTGCAGTGGAATATTCCGCTGTTCTCGGGCTTTGCCACCAGCAGCAAGGTAGACGAGGCGGTGGCGCTGGCCGACAAGGCGCGTTCCGACCTGGACAATGCGCGCCGCACGGCCGTGCTCAATGCGCGCCAGGCCTACCTGGGCGTGGCCAACGGTTTGTCGCAGGTGAAAGCGTATGAGGCGGCGCAAGTGTCGAGCCAGTCATCGCTGGACTCCAACAAGCTGGGCTACCAGGTCGGCGTGCGCATCAACATCGACGTGCTCAACGCGCAGCAGCAGCTGTATTCGACCCGGCGCGACCTGTCCAAGGCGCGCTACGATACATTAATGAACGGCTTGAAATTGAAGGCCGCGGCCGGCGCGTTGCGCGAGCAAGACCTGGCGCTGATCAACGCGCTGCTGACGGCGCCGCCGCAGTAAGGGTGGGCCGCCTCAGGCGGCGTCGTTCTGCAGCGAGGGCGCGGTCTTCAAGGCGTGCAGCGAGGCTGCCAGCATCTTTTCGCCATCCTTGACCAGGTCGAAGCTGTCCGGCGCGAAGAACCAGTCGGTCAGCAGGCCGCTGAACGTGGCGTGCGCCGTCAGGCAAGCCAGCCGCACGTTCAGCGTGCCGGGCAACTGCCCGCGGGCAATGGCGTTGGTGAGGATCTGCTCCAGGCGCAGCATGCCATCGACATGGCACTCGCGCTGGCGCACCAGGATAGGATCGTCGTGGTCGGCAAATTCGCACTTGTTGAAGATGATATCGAACACCCTGCGGCATCGCTCATCGGTGGCGGCCATGGTCAGCACGTACACGCCGCTGCGCAGGAACTGCCCGAGCGGGTCGGCCAGTTGCGGACTGGCGCTTTCTTCCAGCACCGCTTCCATGGGCAGGCGCACCCGCTCGCACATGGCGTCGAACAGGTCGCTCTTGTTCTTGAAATGCCAGTAGATGGCGCCGCGCGTGACGTCGGCCGCCTTGGCCACGTCGGCCAGCGAGGTGTGCGAAACGCCTCGCTCGTGGAATACATGCTCGGCGGCATCGAGGATGCGCGCGCGCGTTTCGAGCGCCTCTTCCTTGGTCGAGCGGGCCATATCAGCGCCTCCCGGCCGCAGCCGGAACACGAGTGGAAACCGGGGTTGGAGTCTGGATCATGGCAAGACCTGCATGCTGGATGGGAATGAAGAAAAAAACCATGCCGGAGACCGCAAGCGCATGGCGCCGCCGTTCCCGGCAAGCGCCCGCGAACGGGGGCTCATGCTGCATTTGCACAACGGTTCCCGGCAAGCCGCGATGCAACGCGGCGTGGGCCGAAACACGGCAGTCATGTTTTCGTAAGACAATGTCCGCCACAATGGCATGGCATGAGACCGCCCGGACTGGCCGCGGCAAATTGCCGCGGCCATGAGGATTCCGGCTCGGTTTTTGACTGGCAGAAATGGCGCGGGAGCAGCATTATTCACAAAATGCAAGGAATCGCTCATATTTCTCTACGCCTATTTCAACAAGTTTGATAAATTAATATGGAGTATGATGCAAATACATACATACACGAATGTATGTATAATAGCACCCGTTCCAGGTTCCTGCTGTAAATCAACCGCAAAAAAGTAACCGCTTCCCCCGGGAAGTCGGCAGCTTCTTTTTTTGCTCCGCAACAATCGTGTCTTAGCCTATATCTCGCAGTCAGGCGAGATCGCAATATCTGCTTTACCGAATTCGTTTCATTGCCGCCACGGCGGCCCCACTTTACTTTCGTGCGAGATATCTATGAGCTCAGTCAGTCGTTTCACGCGCCTCACCATGACCGTCGCAATCGCTGCCGCCCTGGCCGCTTGCGGACAAAAACCAGCCGCTCAAGGCGGCGCCATGCCACCGGCGGAAGTATCGGTGGTCACCGTGGCCCCGCAACGCATCGCCATCACCAATGAACTGCCGGGCCGCCTGGAGGCCTACCGCGTCGCCCAGGTCCGCGCCCGCGTGGCCGGCATCGTCCAGAAGCGCGTCTTCAAGGAGGGCAGCGACGTCAAGGAAGGCCAACTGCTGTTCCAGATCGATCCGGCCCAGTACCAGGCCAGCTATGACAATGCCCAGGCCAATCTGACCCAGACCACCCTCAAGGCGCAGCGCTACAAGCCGCTGGTGGAAGTCAACGCCGTCTCCAAGCAGGAATACGACGATGCCGTCTCGGCCCAGAAGCAAGCCGAAGCCGCAGTCCGGATCGCCAAGCTGAACCTGGGCTACGCCTCGGTGACCTCGCCCATCTCCGGCCGCATCGGCCGCGCGCTGGTGACCGAGGGCGCCCTGGTCGGCCAAGGCGGCGACGCCACCCAGATGGCGCTGGTGCAACAGCTCGACCCGATCTACGTCAACGTGACCCAGTCCAGCGCCGACCTGTTGAAGCTGCAGCAGGCCATGGCCAGCGGCCAGTTGAAGAGCGTGGGCGACGGCAAGGCCAGCGTGACGCTGCTCCTGGAAAACGGCCAGCCCTATCCGCTGCCGGGCAAGCTGCTGTTCTCCGACATCACGGTCGACGAAGCGACCGGCTCGATCTCGCTGCGCGCCGAATTCCCCAATCCCAAGCGCGTGCTGCTGCCGGGCACCTACGTGCGCGCCAAGATTGAACAGGCGATCGACGAGCAGGCGCTGATGGTGCCGCAACAGGCCGTCATGCGCGACCTCAACGGCTCGTCCGTGTTCGTGGTGGATGCCGACAACAAGGTGGCGCCGCGCGTGGTCAAGACCGGCTCGGCCCAGGGCAACAACTGGCAGGTCATCGATGGCCTCAAGGAAGGCGACCGCGTGATCGTGGAAGGCCTGCAAAAGGTCAGGCCGGGTGCGGCCGTCAAACCGGTGCAATGGAATCCCGCGGGCGCCGCTCCCAACCAGTCGGGCCAAGCGGCCCAACAAGGTGCAGCGGGCGCCCAACAGAAAGCTAACTAAGAGGCTGCCAGATGGGAAAGTTCTTTATCGATCGCCCCGTTTTTGCGTGGGTGTTGGCCATCTTCATCATGTTGGCCGGGGCATTGGCGATCACCGGCTTGCCGGTGTCCCAGTACCCCAACATCGCGCCGCCCACCATCGTGGTGACGGCGACTTATCCGGGCGCGACGGCCCAGACCCTGGACGATTCGGTGACCAGCCTGATCGAACAGGAAATGAACGGCGCCGATGGCCTGCAGTACATGGAGTCGCAAAGCCAGGCCAACGGCCAGGTGCAGATCACCGTCACCTTCTCGCCGGAAACCAACCCCGACCTGGCGGCGGTGGACGTGCAAAACCGCTTGAAGCGCGTGGAAGCGCGCCTGCCGGCGGCCGTCACCCAACAGGGTGTGCAGGTGACCAAGTCGCGCAGCAACTTCCTGCTGTTCATCGCGCTGTCGTCGAGCGATGGCAAGCTGGATCCGGTGGCGCTGGGCGACTACCTGTCGCGTAACGTCCTCAACGAAGTCAAGCGCGTACCGGGCGTGGGCCAGGCACAGCTGTTCGGCACCGAACGCGCCATGCGCATCTGGATCGATCCGAACAAGCTGATCGGCCTGAACCTGACGCCAGCCGACGTGACGGCCGCCATCACCGCGCAAAACGCGCTGGTGGCCGGCGGCACGCTGGGCGCGCTGCCCAGCCCCGGCACGCAGCAGATCGCCGCGACCGTGGTGGTCAACGGCCAGCTGACCACGCCTGAACAGTTCGGCGACATCGTCCTGCGCGCCAACGCCAACGGCTCGTCAGTGCGCATGCGCGACGTGGCCCGCATCGAAGTCGGCGGCCAGACCTACGACACCTCGGGCCGCCTGGACGGCAAGCCCAGTTCGTTCATCGGCGTGCAGCTCTCGCCCACCGCCAATGCGCTGGGCACCGCCACCGCCGTGCACAAGAAGATGGAAGAGCTGTCCAAGTACTTCCCGGCCGGCGTGAAATACACCATCCCTTACGACACCTCCAAGTTCGTCAAGATCTCGATCGAGGAAGTGGTCAAGACCCTGATCGAAGCGATCGTGCTGGTGTTCCTGGTGATGTTCCTGTTCCTGCAGAACATCCGCTACACCATCATCCCGACGGTGGTGGTGCCGGTGGCGCTGCTGGGCACCTTCGCGACACTGCTGCTGTTCGGCTTCTCGATCAACGTGCTGACCATGTTCGGCATGGTGCTGGCCATCGGCATCCTGGTCGACGATGCGATCGTGGTGGTGGAAAACGTCGAGCGCATCATGAGCGAGGAAGGCTTGTCGCCGCCTGAAGCCACGCGCAAGGCGATGGGCCAGATCAGCGGCGCGCTGATCGGCATCACGCTGGTGCTGATCGCGGTGTTCATCCCGATGGCCTTCTTCGGCGGCGCGGTGGGCGCGATCTATCGCCAGTTCTCGCTGTCGATGGTGGCCTCGATGGTGTTCTCGGTGCTGATGGCATTCACGCTGACGCCGGCGCTGTGCGCGACCATCCTCAAGCCTGTGGAGAAGGGCCATCATCACGAGAAGAAGGGCTTCTTCGGCTGGTTCAACCGCCGCTTCAACGCAACTGCCTCCGGCTACCAGGGCATCATCGGCAAGATGCTGACCAAGACCGGCCGCTACATGATCCTGTACGTGCTGATCGTGGCCTGCGTGGGGCTGCTGTATGTGCGCCTGCCGGCCTCCTTCCTGCCCAACGAAGACCAGGGCTACATCATCACCAACATCCAGCTGCCGCCGGGCGCCAGCACGGGGCGCACGACCGAGGTGGTGAAGAAGGTGGAAGAGTATTACCTGAAGGATCCGGCGGTCGAGCACGCCATCGCGGTGCTGGGCTTCTCGTTCTCGGGTAATGGCCAGAACGCCGCGCTGGTGTTCACGCCGCTCAAGGACTGGAGCGAACGCACCAAGGCGCAGTCGGCCGACGCCATCGCCGGCAAGGCCTTCGGCGCCTTCTCGCAGATCAAGGATGCGATCGTGTTCCCGCTGAACCCGCCGCCGATTCCCGAACTGGGCAACGCGACCGGCTTCACCTTCCGCCTGCAGGATCGCGCCGGCCTGGGCCACGCGGCGCTGGTACAGGCCCGCAACCAGATCCTGGGCATGGCGTCGCAAAGCAAGGTGCTGGCCGGCGTGCGTCCGGAAGGCCTGGAAGATGCGCCGCAGCTGCAACTGGACATCGACCGCGACAAGGCCAATGCGCTGGGCGTGCCGTTCTCCACGATCAACAGCGTGCTGTCGACCGCATTGGGTTCGTCGTATGTGAACGACTTCCCCAACCAGGGCCGCCAGCAGCGCGTGATCGTGCAGGCCGACGCCAACCGCCGCCTGCAACCGGAAGACCTGGTCAACCTGTATGCCAAGAACTCTTCCGGCACCATGGTCCCGTTCTCGTCCTTCGTGACGGCGAAGTGGATCAATGGCCCGGTGCAGCTGATCCGCTACAACGGCTATCCGGCCATGAAGATCGCCGGCGGCGCAGCACCGGGCCGCAGCACCGGCGAAGCCATGGCCGAGATGGAATCGTTCGTGGCCAAGCTGCCGGAAGGTTTCGGCTTCGAGTGGACCGGCCAGTCGCTGGAAGAAAAGACTTCCGGCAACCAGGCGCCGGCGCTGTATGCGCTGTCGCTGATCGCCGTGTTCCTGGTGCTGGCAGCCTTGTATGAAAGCACCTCGATCCCGCTGGCGGTGATGCTGGTGGTGCCGCTGGGTATCCTCGGCGCACTCTTGGGCGTGACGCTGCGCGCCATGCCCAACGACGTGTACTTCAAGGTGGGCATGATCGCGGTGGTGGGCTTGTCAGCCAAGAACGCGATCCTGATCATCGAGTTCGCCAAGGACCTGCAGGCACAAGGCATGGGCCTGATCGAAGCGACGCTGGAAGCGGTACACCTGCGCTTCCGCCCGATCATCATGACCTCGCTGGCGTTCATCCTGGGCGTGCTGCCCCTGGCGATCGCCTCCGGCGCCGGTTCGGCCAGCCAGCGCGCCATCGGTACCGGCGTGATGGGCGGCATGATCACCGCCACCGTGCTGGCCGTGTTCCTGGTGCCGATCTTCTTCGTGGTCGTGCGCAAACTGTTCAAGGGTAGCGAGCGTCAACACAAGTTCGACGCCGAACATTCCCCCAAGATTAATGTGGAGAATCACAATGGCTAATCTGTCGATGCCGCGCGCGCCTCGCTTGCTGCAACTCTGCGCAGTGCTGGCGTTCGCCGGTGTACTGGGGGGCTGCTCGCTGGCCCCCACCTACGAGCGTCCAGCCGCGCCGGTCGAGACGGCCTACCCGGCCGACACCGCCGGCAACAAGGAATTGGACGCAGTCAACCTGGGCTGGCGCCAGTTCTTCCCGGACCAGCGCCTGCAATCGCTGATCGTGGCCGCGCTGGAGAACAACCGCGACCTGCGCACTGCGGTACTCAATATCGAAGAAGCGCGCGCGCAATACCAGATCGCCCGCGCCGACCTGCTGCCCAACCTGAACGTATCGGGCTCGGCCGCGCGCACCCGCACCGCGGCCAGCCAGTCGCTGACCGGCCAGCCTTTCATCAGCAACAGCTACCAGGTCGGCCTGGCGGTGCCGGCGTACGAGCTGGACTTCTTCGGCCGCGTGCGCAACCTGAAGGACGCCGCGCTGGCGACTTACCTCTCCACCGAAGAAGCCAAGAAGTCGGCCCAGATCAGCCTGGTCGCCCAGGTGGCGCAGACCTACCTCTCCGAGCGTTCCTACGCCGAGCAACTGCTGCTGGCCGAACAGACGCTGAAGTCGCGCGAGGACGATATCCAGCTGGCGCAAAAGCGCTTCGACGTGGGCGCGTCCTCGGCACTGGACTTCCGCCTGACGCAAACGCTGGTGGAATCGGCGCGGATCGCCAAGGCCCAACTGGAACGCCAGCGCGCCCAGGCCGAGAACGCGTTGACGCTGCTGGTCGGCAAGAAGGTCTCCGACCTGCCGCCGGCGCAATTGCTGTCGGATGAAAAGATCGTCACCGACATCCCGGCCGGCCTGCCCTCGGACCTGCTGACCAATCGCCCCGACATCCGCTCGGCCGAGCAAAGCCTGTTGGCCGCCAACGCCAACATCGGCGCCGCGCGCGCAGCCTTCTTCCCGAGCATCAGTCTGACCGGCAACTTCGGCACCGCCAGCAGCACGCTGGGTGGCCTGTTCGAATCCGGCTCCGGCGCCTGGAGTTTCGGCCCGTCGCTGTCGCTGCCGATCTTCGACTTCGGCCGCAACAGCGCCAACCTGGACCTGGCCGAAGTGCGCAAGAACAAGGCGGTGGTGACCTACGAAAAGACCATCCAGACCGCCTTCCGCGAAGTGGCCGACGCCCTGGTCGCCCGCGGCAGCCTGGACGACCAGGTCAAGGCCCAGGAAGCCTTCCTGAACGCCCAGCAGGAACGCCTGAAGCTGACCGACCTGCGTTTCAAGAACGGCATCGCCTCCTCGCTCGACCAGCTCGATGCGCAGCGCGATTTGTTCTCGGCGCAGCAGGCGTTGATTCAGGCGCGGCAGTTGCGGTTGAACAATGCCATTGATTTGTACAAGGCGTTGGGGGGTGGGCTTAATGAGAATTCGGTGAGTTTGGCGGCCAAGCAGTAATATGCTTTGCATAACAAAAGCCAAACGGTCGCCGGAAGGTGGCCGTTTGGCTTTTGGGGCTCATCACCAACACAACGGCCTGAAAACCCTCCTCCATCCCCCCCCATAATCAATCCCTTATCTTCCCGACAAATCCTAAGACCGCGCGAATTATCAAACCATCACATCAACGCGCGCAGAGGTTTGATCGCCCAAATCTGATAAGATGCACGCTTGATCTTTTTCCGCCAAATCCCTGCAGCCCCTGCTTTGATCCCGCAACCACACAATGCGAGTTTCCGGTAGCAAAGACCGGCCTTGGATTTCAAAAAACTTGATCTGGCCATCAAATATTCCTGTCTTTATTACATTTCGCACCTTCAGGAACCACGAACTATGACTCAAAAGGTCGCATTAATCACGGGCGTAACAGGGCAGGACGGTTCTTATCTTGCAGAATTTCTGTTAGAAAAAGGTTATCTGGTGCACGGCATCAAACGGCGAGCATCTTCGTTTAACACGCAACGTATTGATCACATCTACGAGGATCCGCATGCTGACGGCACACATTTCAAAATGCACTATGGTGATCTGTCCGACACCAGCAACCTGATTCGGATCATTCAGGAAACCCAGCCCGACGAAATTTACAACCTAGGGGCGCAAAGTCACGTTGCTGTCAGCTTCGAAAGCCCGGAATACACGGCCGACGTCGATGCTATTGGCTCGCTGCGCCTTCTCGAAGCCATCCGCATCCTTGGATTCGAGAAAAAAACCCGCTTCTATCAAGCCTCGACATCGGAGCTGTATGGCTTGGTTCAAGAAATCCCTCAGAAGGAAACCACTCCCTTCTATCCGCGCAGCCCTTATGCAGTAGCAAAACTCTATGCTTACTGGATCACGGTCAACTACCGCGAAGCCTATGGCATGTATGCCTGCAATGGCATCCTTTTCAACCACGAAAGTCCCCGCCGCGGCGAGACCTTTGTCACACGCAAGATCACGCGCGGCTTGGCCAACATCGCACAGGGCCTAGAAGAATGTCTGTATATGGGCAATATTGACGCCTTACGCGACTGGGGTCATGCCAAGGACTACGTGCGCATGCAGTGGCTGATGCTGCAACAAGATCTTCCCGAAGACTTTGTCATTGCCACAGGCAAACAATACAGCGTGCGCGAATTCATTGCGATTTGCGCCGCAAAACTGGGACTGAGCTTACGCTGGGAAGGCAAGGGAGTGGACGAAATCGCCTTCGTCGATTCGGTCGCAGAGCCAGAAAAACATCCGGGCCTGGTCATCGGCCGCCCGATCGTTCGCATCGATCCGCGCTATTTCCGGCCGACTGAGGTGGAAACCCTGCTCGGCGACGCTACCAAGGCCAAAGAAAAGCTTGGCTGGGAAACCGAAATCACAGTGGAAGAAATGGCAGAAGAAATGCTGGAAGCCGACCTGCTTACTGCACGCAAAACCGTTCTCGTACAGCAAGCACGGTGGGAGATCTAGTCATTATGACAATATTTCCCATTCTGAGCGAAACCACACAATCAAGAAGTGACAATCGGGGTTCTCTTGACGTCCTCTACGAAAATCAAGATCTTATTTTGAAAAGGTCGTTTTCGAAAAAAGGGGTTTTCCGTGGTATGCACCTGCAACGCGCGCCCTACGAGCAGACCAAACTGATCCGTATCATTAATGGACGTATCATCGATTTCATCGTCAAGCCAGATGGCAATAACATTATTCACTGGCGCGAGATCGATGCCTCGACCGACTGGGTCAAAATTGGCCCGGAATTCGCACACGGATTTTATGCGCTGGAAGACACTATCTTCGAATACATTTGCCACGGCGCCTACAATGAGCAGGCCGAGCAAGCATTTTCCATCTTAGACTTTCTCACCAATCACCTGGGAATTCACGCCCCATTACTCTCGGAAAAAGACCACGCTGCTACACCGCTGGCCGTCACGCCTTCTGTCGAGAAGTCATGATGTGTAAATCATCCTATATGCAGAAAATCTCGATTATTACCGTTTCCTATAATAGTGAGGCGACCATTGCGGATACGCTGCACTCCATCAACGAGCAGACGTACGAAAATCTCGAATACTTGGTTATTGATGGTGGATCCAAAGATCGGACTATGGAGCTCGTCGAGAATAATGGTAAGCGTATCGCTCTAAAAATCTCTGAGAAAGATCGTGGTATCTATGACGCCTACAACAAAGGCCTCGCACTGGCCCAAGGTGAGATTATCGGTTTTTTGAATTCGGACGACTTCTATTGCGATCGCACCGCAATAGAAAAAGTAATGCGAGTATTCGAGGATCCCCAAGTAGATGCCTGCTATGCAGACTTGGTCTATGTTGACCGAGACGACACCTCAAAGATCGTTCGCCACTGGAAATCTCGCCCCTACAAAGAAGGCCTGTTCAAACAGGGCTTTGTACCAGCACACCCTACCCTGTTTCTGCGCAAGAAGGTGTACGAACAGGCGGGAGGATTCAACCTTGACTATCGACTGGCCGCAGACTACGAGTTCATGCTGAGAATCTTCCATAAGCATAACCTCCACTCGGCTTATTTGCCCGAAATCCTTGTCAAGATGCGCGATGGCGGCGCAACAGGCGGCTCATTGAAGAGCATCCGCAAGCAGAACACCGAGATCGTCAAAGCACTCGAACAACATGGTGTGTCTTATTCAAAAGCACACTTTTTCCTGCACAAGCTGGCCAACCGGTTCTGCCAGAAGATCCGGGCCAAGTTCGTCACCCTGGATACCTGATCACGCACTCGTTATGATCAACGATAAAAAGGTCCTGGCCTTGATACCAGCTCGAAGCGGCTCCAAGGGACTACCAGGGAAAAATATCCGCTTACTCCATGGTAAGCCCTTATTGACTTGGCCAATCGGGACGGCACGGGCATCTCGCTATGTTGATCGCGTAATTCTTTCCACAGATAGTGTCGAATTTGCCGAAGTAGGTAAAAAAGCCGGTGCGGAGGTTCCCTTCCTACGCCCGGCAGAACTGGCTTCGGATACAGCCCCCAGTATCGGTTTCATCCTGCATGCGATTGATGCTCTAAAAGCTGCAGGAGACTGCTACGATTATTTGGTCTTGCTGGAGCCTACTTCACCATTGACGGAAGCACATGATGTGGACTCTGCACTCGAAACGCTAGAAAACAACCGCCAATACGCCGACGCTATCGTCAGCGTGGCCGAGTTGGCCAGCACGCATCCAGCATTTGCCGTCCGCTTGGACAATAATAAGTTGATGTCACCTTATGTAGCGAAAAGCTTCGGACAGTTGCCTCGCAGACAAGATATTGAACCACTGTTCAGCCTCGACGGTAGCCTATATATATCAAGTATAGAAGCCTTGCGTCACGAACACGGTTTTTGCCACAAGCGAACCATGTCACATATCATGCCACGTTATAAATCTCATGAAATCGATGATCTGGTGGACTTTGTCTGCATAGAAGCCATCCTCTCGCAGCAAGATCTGATCAAACAATCACAGTGATACAAGCTCGCCCATTGCCATTAGCAGGAGCAGTCATGAAAAGATGCACTAAATGCCTTACCAAGGAAACCGTTGACACAATCACCTACGATGAGTTCGGAGTCTGCAGCGTTTGCCGTCAGGTTGAATTCAAAAAAGAAAAGATCAATTGGGAGGAGCGTGGCCAGCAGTTGCAGACAATCATCACCGAACATAAAGGCAAAGGCCTATACGATTGCATCGTACCCTACAGTGGAGGCAAAGACAGCGTATTCCAGCTCTGGTACATCGTCAACGAACTGAAACTCAAACCCTTGGTCGTGCGCTACAACCACTGGGGTTACCGCCCCCTGGTAGAAGAAAACAATACCAAGGTTTTCAAGCAGCTAGGCGTTGACGTCGTCGAATTCACTCCGAACTTCCATGTCGTACGTGAACTGATGCTGGAGTCACTCAAACGCCGGGGAGACTTTTGCTGGCATTGCCATACCGGCATCTATGCCGGCGTCATGCATATGGCATTGCGTTTCGAGACACCACTGCTGTTCTGGGGCGAGTCTACGGCCGAATATCATAGCTGGTATACATTCGAAGAGATGGAAGAGGTCGATGAGAAACGATTCAATCGCCTGATGAACCAAGGTATGACCGCAGATGATATGTATGAATTCCTAGGTGGTCGCGTTGAACGACGTGATTTGTGGATGTTCGACTATCCCAAGCGCAAGGATCTGGTTCGCCTGAAGGTTCAGTCGATCTGTCTAGGCAACTACATCGAATGGAACACCAAGCGTCAAGTCGACATCATCAAGAAGGAACTCAACTGGAAAGGTCAAGCCGTTGAGGGCGTCCCGCCGCAGTACGATTATGAAAAAATCGAGTGCACCTTTCAGGGTATGCGAGATTACGCCAAGTACGTCAAACGCGGCTACGGGCGTGCCAACCACCTGCTGAGCATTGATATTCGCAACAACCAGATCAGCCGGGAAGAGGCACTCAAACTGGAACAGGAATACGATGGGAAGCGCCCCGCCTCGATTGACTGGTTCCTCGATATCTTGCAAATCACCGAACAGGAATTCTACGATTTACTGGAAAAACATCAAGTATACCCCTGGAAATTCGACCCTGCCACAGTAGAAACCGGAAAACCGGTTCCCGACATGCCATTGTGGGACACCACCAAACTCGACAAACTCGATAAACCAGGCGCCCCTGAAGCACGCGCAAAGAAATACGTATGATCGCCATTGTTGACTACGGAATGGGCAATGTGCGTTCTCTCGAGAATGCTTTTGCCTACTTCGGACATGACGTCTGTATCACCGCGAACGAGAATGAACTGGCACAAGCCGAGCGCATCGTGCTACCTGGTGTAGGCGCCTTCGGCGATGCGATGCTCGCCATTCGCGAACGCAATCTCGACAAGATCCTCACACACCAAGCCATGGTTGTGAGAAAACCCATCCTCGGCATTTGCCTTGGTATGCAACTATTTGCCAAACGTAGCGGCGAACACGGCGAGCATGAAGGCCTGGGTTGGATCGACGCTGATATTGAACGGCTCCAAGTTCCCCGTCCGCTGAAAGTGCCTCACGTCGGCTGGAATGAATTGCATTTTTCCAGTGACGACTGGCTGTTCAAAGGTATTCGCCCCGCTGAAGGCAACTTTTATTTCGTCCACAGCTTCCACATGGTATGCCGCAACGCAGCTAACGTGATCGCGACCACTGACTACGGCGGCCCGGTCACCGCGGTGGTTCGCTCCGACAATCTGGTCGCGGCACAATTCCATCCGGAAAAGAGCCAAGACAATGGCCTGAAGATGCTGGAAAATTGGGTCACCTGGTCTCCATCATGCTGAAAAAACGCATCATCCCCAAGTTTCTCATTCGCAATGGCCGCTTGGTCAAAGGCGTACGGTTCCATGACAATTTTCGGGAAGCAGGCAACCCTGTTTCTACCGCCAAGGTCTATGACGCCTATGGTGTCGACGAACTGCTCTTCGTCGACATCGATGCTACTCCTGAAGGACGGCCGGCCTCCGGGTCTATTATCGAGCGTGTGTCCGAAGAAGTCTTCATGCCTTTCACCGTCGGTGGCGGCATCCGCTCACTAGAAGCCATTGCAACATTACTGCGCAGCGGTGCCGACAAAGTCAGTATCACGACCGCCGCCGTGGAAAACCCCGGATTCGTCCGGGAAGCCGCATCCCGTTTCGGCGATCAATGTATTGTTGTGGGCATCGACTACAAGCGGATGGAGGATGGCTCGACCAAAGTAGTTTCGCATTGCGGCCGCAAGACCTCGGAACTGGATCCGGTCGAATGGGCCCTTCGCATGCAGGACTCCCACGCAGGAGAAATCTTGCTATGTTCGATCGACCGTGATGGCACTATGAGCGGCTACGATCTCGACCTCATCGCCAAGCTTACCGACAAGTTGGAAATTCCCATTATTGCCTCAAGCGGTGCCGGCAGCCTGCGACATTGCCATGAGGCCTTGGATGCAGGCGCGTCAGCCATCACCATCAGCAGTATGTTCCTGTTCTCGGATCATAGTCCCATCAAAGTCCGTAGCTACCTGTCAACCAACGGCGTGAGTGTACGCTCACAAAAAGGCAGCCACAGTTGAATACTCGCATACGCTCTAGCCTGACAAGCAAACAATTAGCGCAGTTAGCTGCACACCAGGTCAACAACCTCCACCCTGATGGAGAAAAAATTGAACCCGCGGATTTGTCTACCGCAGCCCCACAGGCGCTATCGCGCCTGGAACATTGTTTCAGCCATATTGGCAACAAGTATTTCTTCGATGGCCAGCAAGCGATCTTCGACCATTTGCATGGAGACCAATACGCCATGTGGTTGTATTTTCTGGCAAGTGAACTGCACGAATCAGGCGGCCCAACATCCATCTGTAAAAAGCTGTTCTTGCTCAATAAGACGCTGCATGGCTGCGACATCTTCTATGAAGTCAAGCTCCCATCTGTTTTTCTGCTCGTCCATCCACTAGGCACAGTACTGGGCCGGGGGCATTACGCCGATTTCCTGCTGGTTTACCAACGCTGTGGTGTAGGCAGTAACCACGATGCATATCCTACGCTCGGCGAACATGTCTCGTTGCGCCCAGGTAGCTCTGTTCTAGGCCGCTGCAGTGTCGGCAACAATTGTGCCATCGCAACCGAATCACTCCTGCTAGACCAAGAACTGCCTCCCGATTCAGTTTATATTGGCAATCCAAGAGATCATTTGATCCGCCCCAAATCTGCTAAGGAATCCATATGGCGCACCTGAACGAATCTGCTAACGATTTCGCCTCACTCCGTGAGCGCCTGCATCGTGCCATCCCGGGCGGCGCACACACCTATTCCCGCGGCGACGATCAGTTTCCATCGATCGCACCACCGGTCCTAACCCGCGGCTTGGGTGCCCGTGTATGGGATACCAACGGCGTATCCTATCTCGATTACGGCATGGCATTACGAGCAGTGACCTTGGGCTATGCACATCCTCGCGTCAATGCCGCAGCCTTCGCGGAAATAGAAAAAGGTGTCAACCTGACTCGAGCGACGCTGACCGAACTTGAAGCTGCGGAAACCCTGATTGACCTGATTCCTTCCGTCGATATGGTCAAGTTCGCCAAGAACGGTTCCAACGTCACCACAGCGGCAGTCAAGATTGCACGCGCCTATACCCGCAGGCGCTATGTTTGTGTGCCACGCCAACAACCGTTCTTCTCATTCGACGACTGGTTTATTGGAACCACCGCGATCAAGCGTGGCATCCCTGAAGACCAGGTCTCGGCAACATTGATATTCGACTATGGCAACTTAGATTCACTCAAAGCGCTATTCGACGCATACCCAGGTGAAATCGCTGCTGTCATGATGGAGCCCGCCACCACTCTGGTGCCCTGCCCTTCCGATTGCAAGAATATGGCCGCGTGGCCCAACGGCGACACAACCGACTGCGACGGCCAAGAGAACTTTCTGCAGCAAGTCCAGCACCTGTGTCGCAATGACGGCGCGCTATTCATCCTGGACGAAATGATCACGGGTTTTCGTTGGCATCTCGGCGGCGCCCAAACCTTCTTCGGTGTGCAACCTGACCTGACCACCTTCGGCAAAGGCATGGCAAACGGTTTTTCCGTCGCGGCCGTAGGTGGCCGACGTGAGATCATGGAAGTCGGCTCCATCAATCGCGAAGGAATGGAACGGACATTTCTCCTGTCGACCACCCATGGCGGCGAAATGCCTGGCTTGGGTGCCTTCATCGAAACGGTGAAGATTTATCGCGAAGAAAACGTCGTACAACATCTCTGGCAATACGGTAAAGCCCTACAGAATGGATTTACGTCGTTGTCGGCTAAGCACGGCCTGTCCGACTTCGTGCATACCGACGGCCCCCCGATCAGCATGAACTACATCACCCGTAACAAGGATCGCGACATCTCACTGCAGTTCCGAACCCTGCTCGCGCAAGAGTTGCTCAAGCGCGGTGTGCTGATGCCCTGGATTGCCATTTCCCATGCTCATGGCGACACCGAACTGCAACAGACCTTAGAAGCGCTGGATGGCGCTCTCGCGGTCTATGCCCAAGCTCTTGATGTCGGTGTCGACCAGTTCTTGCAGGGACCTGCCATCCGCCCAGTATTCCGTACGCACAATTAAAACATCATGGATGCACTGAGCAAATTTAATCTCGCAGGGAAAGTAGCCATCGTGACAGGCGGTGCCGGCATTCTGGGCCGCCAGTTCTGCGCCGGCCTGACAGAAGCCGGCGCGCACGTTGCGGTAGTGGATCTGCAACAGGCCGATGCCGAAGCAACTGCCGCTGCGCTGGGTGAAAAGGCATCAGGTTTCGAGTGTGACGTAGCTGATGCACAAGCAGTCGCCGCATGCGTAGACGCAATCGTCGCACGCTTCGGCCGGATCGATATCTTGCATAACAATGCAGCAACCAAGACCGCTGACGTGCGCGCCTTCTTCACGCCATTCGAAGAATATCGTCTGGAGACTTGGAAAGAAGTTATGTCGGTAAATATCGACGGCATGTTCCTTATGGCTCAGGCTGTAGGCCGTCAGATGATTCGCCAGAGCGAGGGCGGCTCCATCATCCAGACCGCATCGATCTACGGCTTGGTCGGCCCCGACAGCCGCATCTACGAAGGCTCCGATTACTTAGGTGGTCCGATTAATACCCCCGCAGTCTATGCAGCATCCAAGTCCGCGGTCGTGGGCCTGACCCGCTGGTTGGCCACCCATTGGGCCAAGTCGGGAATCCGCGTCAATTGCCTAGTGCCGGGCGGAGTCTCCAGTGGACAAAACAGCGTATTCTCCGACCTGTATTCCAGCCGCGTCCCGTTAGGCCGCATGGCGAAATCCGACGAAATGGTACCGGCGTTGCTGTACTTGGCATCGGATGCATCCAGTTATGTGACGGGACAGGTTCTTGCAGTTGATGGCGGCTGGACTTGCTGGTAAGTTCAGACGAACATGGCTTCGTTGCGTATCCCGCACAATTTCCACATTATTATCTTGAAGCTTCTTGATATTCTTTCAAGAGGCCTTTTCGTGCTGATTGGCACTTACGGGTTGTCGGTTGTCGAGGCAGGACAATTCGGCCTGCTTACCACACTGATCGGCTTGTTCGGATTCGCTTTCGGATTCGAACGACAATTCGATCTGCAGCGCAGCATGGTGGGCAAGTCGGGGGCTGAAGTCATACTCCAAGTCAAACGGACCGTGCACTTTTACCTGCTTAACTACGCCCTACTGACGCCAGTTTTTCTCTACCTGCTGTTTCCCATACTCAAACTGCCGCCCTTGCTCATCGCATGCGCGGCCATCATCGTGATCGCAGAACATCTGCTCCAGCAAGCCTATGTCCTGATTCTGATCGATAACCGGTACCGGCCATTGCTACTGTGCTCCATCATCAAGAACACTGGCATATTGACCGCCGTACTCTACCAACTTTTCCTGGGCCACCACCTGACGCTGGCATTTATTATTCAGGCATGGATGTGCACCGCTCTGATGGGAATTGTCGTGTGCCTGATCCTCTGGCGAAAGTTGACCGGCAATTTGGAGCCAATGCCAACGGCCACCGCTCCGGTTTGGCAAATCTTCCACCAGTACAAACGATCGTATATTCACTTCCTGCTTGGCGCGGTGGCCCTACTTGCGCTTCAGGCGGATCGGCTAATCGTCGGCGCACTGCTGCAACCGGTAGACATCGGCGTCTATTTCCGCAACATCACCTTGGTATCGCTGGCCTATCAGATCTTCGGCATCGGCTCCTACAATCGACTGTCTCCGCGTGTATATGCGCAGGCATCTCAGATAGCGACGCACCAATTGCGGCGGATTACCCGCAGGGAACACCGGATAATTGTAGCTCTTTGCATCTCCTCGTTTGTCCTACTCTGGCTTGCTCACCAATACGTGGGCCTGCCCTTCCTGCAGAAATTTCATATCGACCTGAATTTCCAGGCGATCCTTCTGCTCTCGTTCCTGATGAGAACCGCAGGCGATCTCGATAGCCTGCTTCTGAACGCCAAACATTTGGAAAGGTACCTATTGCGCCACCAGATATGCGCCGTATCACTCGGCGTGGCATTGTCCATCGTGTTGACGTGGCAATACGGTTTGACCGGAACCATCGCATCAAGCCTTTGTTCGCCTTTAGTATACTGGGCCACCAACCGAAAAACTTTAACGAAAATTGAGGATTAGCTTGCCTTCCACCGGAACCATACTTGTTTATGCCATCCATCGTACCGAAAAATGGTGGGGTTATGTTGCCAAGAATCTTGGCTACGCAAGAAGCGTGGTTGTTACCGATATTCGAGGTGCCGGAGATCATTGCGTAGTCGATGATTTCTATGCCGAATACCGACGCCAGATACGTCTGCCGACACCTCTGCCCACACAGTTGTGCAATGAGGAAATCGACGATGTAATCGCCCGTTGCCGGCTCCTGAGATGGCTTCCCCGCAAGAAGGCATGTGCCATGATTTGCGCCATGGAACATGCCTTGAATCGGGTACTAGAACGCGAACAGCCGGCGGTAGTCATCAGCTTCCCAATTGACCGTTATGTGTCGGACGTGCTTGAGCGTCTCGCAAAAAAACGAGGAATTCCATATTTCGAGTTCACCGCCAGCCTCATTGGCGAAATGTCCATGCTACTGTATCGAGGACAACTTGTTAAAGTCGACGACGAACCGGAAAAGAAGACCATCGATACCGTCGTAGCGACCATCGCCACGCCAACGTTCACACCAAGCTATGTGCAGACCAAGACGAAATACACAATGTGGCGCTTCCTCAAGGTATTCAGCTATTTCAAGGTTCGCGGGCTTGCTTTCAAGGCCATTTCCTACCTGAAGAACGATCCGCTGAATCTGCACTATCTGGATTCGCAGAGCTTCTTGGGCCACAAGCCTCGCTTCAACGATATCCGGATCCATAGCTTGATCGATTACAACTGGAAAGCAAGCATCGGCCGTTTCCCACAATCCAGGCGCATCTTCTTTGGACTGCAATTGTTTCCCGAGGCATCTATCGATTACTGGATTGCCCCGATCGACCTGATCGACTATGAGAACATCGTAGTAGATGCCGCACTCGCCTTTTCGAAGGCCGGTTATCTCGTGCTCGTGAAAGACCACCCACTGCAATTCGGTTTTCGTCAATGCGAACTGATTGAACGCCTCAAATGCATCGAAAACGTCATATTCGTCCCGTATGATGTCAGTGGTAACGAACTGGTCGATCTATGTGATGTGAATTTTACCCTCACCGGTACGCTCGGCTTGCAGGCTGCACTGTTGGGAAAGAAATCGATTACGACAAACAACTACTATGCTAATGACGCAGATTTCATTACCTTTTCGTCCAAAGAAGAGATCGCAGCGCTGCCAGAACGCGTAGCGAGGTTCTCACCCGCCGCACCGTTGGAACAGCGACGGCACAGAATTGTCCGGCATCTGCTTCAAGGCAGTTTCGATGGTAATTTCTTCACGTTCAAAGGGTTTGATGAGCGCAGCCCGGATTCCTGCATCCAAAGTATGGCCCGCGCGCTGGGACTGCGATTACGGCAGCTCACCCAATAACAACGGCTCACGCCAAATAAAGTGGGAAAGGATGACAATCGTCCTTTCCCTCTCAACAAAATAACGATGACTAAACATCCAGTATATCTGATGCTGGGGATCTGGCTGATCGCAGCCCTAATGCTGCTGATCCTGCCCTTCCAGCTTCTGGCGCGACCGCTGACCGGCTATGGCGTGCTGGTCTTGGCGGCATTCTTCATCGCATTCGTGACAGGAAGCCTGCTGGTACCGCCAGCCCCCCGCGCTGACAGCGCTGCATCGTACAATCTGGACGGCATGGATTATGCCGTGGCGGAGCGTGTGCTCATCGCCATCGGACTTATTTCCATCATCGCTTTCTGCCTTGATCTCTCTGGTCGCAACCTGCTTGATATCAGTGGCGGTCAAGAACTACGCTCACAACGAGCCAACACCCTGCTCAGAGCGCAAGCATCGTCGAGTACAGCCTGGTTTCAGATAGCCTTCTTGACCTATCCCGCCGGCTATGCCTATATTGCTCTGCATACTATCTATGTGCGCGCTATCTCTTGCTGGAGATTGAGCCTGTTTGGCTTCTTGCCTATCCTGCTGTCGATACTGTCCATGGGTGGACGCTCTCCGCTATTGTATGCAATGACCATCTTCGGCCTAGCCTATCTCACTAGAAGAAAAAGTATCCGCTCATCCAATTCCGGCGCAAAGTCTCATCACCTGATCAAACCCAAGAGCATCTTGATCGTATTGGGCATTACCTTATCGGCAATTGCCGCGGGGTATTACTTCTCGGTGATCTTTATCGTACGCAGCGAAGCTATGGGCGGTCCCGAGGCCATGTTCAAGCTGGCCGAATCGGTATGGGGAGTCGGCTTTAAAGGCTCGCTTTCGGAGCAGATATTCACCATTTTCGGCGAACGACTTACCTACCTTATTTTTATTTTTTCCTGGTACTTCGTGCAAGGCTTGGTCATTGCTTCCAATCTCTTTAGCGACTACAACGGCCCGCTGCAATTCGGCATCTATGGGATAGACCTAGTGTCGGCACTGGTACGTCGAGGCGAACCCGAAACTGTCGCTCATGGATTCCTGGCCCTGCTGTCCCTGGGTACCTACGGTTTTTTCCCATCGGCATTCGGGTCGCTATTCGTCGATTTCGGCTTGGCGGGATTGTTCATGACAGTCCTATGGGGCTACGCCGCAACGCTTTGTTATCGCAAAATCAAGTTCGAACGGAAGGGAAAGTGGCTGATCTTCGCGCCATTCGTGACCGCAGGAATCGTTTTCAGCCTGATCAATACACCGCTCGGCTTCGCTAACGGACTAGTCTCGCATGCATGGATGCTGTTAACATTTTCACTACTCAGACAGCACCGCAGCAATCCAACGATACAAGCGCCGGCATCGCTTCCAACTTCCGAGTAACAACATTTCCTCCTTTGTCTATCATCGCCATGCGTATTCTCATCACTGGAGCAACAGGATTTCTCGGACGAGCATTGACGATGGCCTTGGTGCAGGAAGGGTTCGGACTCACTGCAGCTATCAGGAACAGCAATGCCACGTTGCCTTCGGCGGTCACCTCTGCCTGCATCAGCACCATCGATCATGCAACTGATTGGAGTGATACGCTTGATGGAATAGATGCGGTCATCCACTGTGCAGCGCGCGTGCACGTGACCAAAGAGACAGCGCTCGATTCGCTGGCCACCTTCCGGCGTACCAATACCGATGGAACGCTTCGCCTAGCCAAACAAGCAGCCGACGCTGGCATCAAACGCTTCATTTTCATCAGCACCATCGGTGTCAACGGGACGGAAACTGGCCTAACGCCATTCACTCCTGATTCCCAGATCGCCCCTAACTCGCCTTACGCCCAGTCTAAATGGGAAGCAGAAAAAGGGCTTTTTGCCCTGGCAGTACAGACAGGCATGGAGGTGGTTGTGATACGCCCCCCGCTGATCTACGGCCGAGGAGCGCCTGGCAACTTTGCTTCGCTACTTCGCGGAGTGGACCAATACTTTCCATTTCCGTTCGGTTGCGTCCGCAACAAACGAAGCTTTGCGGCGATAGATAACGTGGTCAGTCTGATCCGGTGCTGCCTAGATCACCCAAGTGCGGCCAATCAAGTCTTTCTCGTCAGCGACGGTAACGACCTCTCGACCGCCGATTTCATCCGTAAGCTTGCCGCGGCCCGAGGCAAGCTTTGCATACTTCTGCCAATTCCGGCTCCTCTGTTGGCCGGATTCGCCGCCTGCCTGAATAAGGAGAAGCAATTACGCAAGATCACCGGCTCGTTGCAGATAGACATCCGAAAAAACGCCGAGTTGCTCGGCTGGACCCCCCCTGTGAGCGTCGAAGAGGCACTGCGACAGATCAGGTAAACCGCCTTCGTCGGTAGACAGCACCAACATGCAGCTATCGCCTAGCTCTTAGAGCCGCCAAACAACCTTTTCCCATACCCGCAATAGCAGTTAAGATAGAATCCGTCTTGATAAAAACAAACATTATCAGGCATGAAATTAACAAACTATCGCCCGGAGATAGATGGTCTCCGATGCATCGCGGTATGCTCCGTCATCCTCTATCACGGCAATATCAATGCCTTCTCCGGTGGATATATCGGCGTCGATATTTTTTTTGTTATTAGCGGATATCTGATTACGCGCATTATTGGCGACGCGATCGCCGCAGGAACCTTCAGCTTTGCCGACTTTTTTGAACGCCGGGCTAGGCGTATACTCCCCGCGCTCTTCGCGATGCTGTCCGTCGGCACCGTCCTCGGCTATATTCTGCTGTCACCCAATCAACTGAAGGAGTTTTCGCTCAGCCTGATATCGGTTACAGGATTCATTTCAAACCACTATTTCTTGAGCAAGACCGGCTATTTCAGTCCTGATGCGGAAGAGTTGCCGCTGCTCCATACATGGACACTATCTGTAGAAGAGCAGTTTTACATCGTAATCCCGATACTCATGCTAGTTCTATGGAAGATCCGCCCCCGGCTGATGAATGTCGGGCTAGTCGGTCTACTGCTCTTGTCGCTGGCCATTTGCCTACGGTGGGAACATCATGGTAGCCTGACTCGTGGCTTCTTTCTTGCTGCATCGCGGGCTTGGGAGTTCCTAGCCGGAGCGCTGCTGTCAAGCAGCATCGAAAAACGATGGCCGCGCGGCGCCATCTCCGTCGGCACAGCCAATGCTTTCGCCACACTAGGCCTAGCATGCATTGCTCTTCCGGTGACAATCTTCACGGACAAAACACCCTATCCAGGCGTCGCTACCATTGCACCCGTCCTAGGTACAACCCTGATTATTTACTTTGCCACACCTCTGACCTATGTCGGCAAACTGTTATCTTCCCGGCCGTTCGTGGCCATCGGGCTTGCTTCTTACAGCGCCTATCTATGGCATCAACCTTTATTGGCCTTTTTCAGGGTCGCCATTGGTGGCGCCCTCGGAAATACCATACTAACCGTCTTGTTGATCGCTATCACCTTGCTCTCATTTATTTCGTGGCGTTTTGTGGAGCGTCCATTTCGTCATCCAGCCAAGGTATCGCGCCGCTCAATTGCCATATTCGGAGTCACCGGCACGCTGTTATTGGCAAGCGTCGGCTACGGCTTATGGGCCAGTGATGGCCTACCTGGAAGATATTCGTCGGCCCAAGCCGAACTGGCTAAGTCTTCTTCCCCCAGCCCAATGCGGGGTAAATGCGAAGTGGAAGGCGTCGTCAACATGCTGCCGCAAAACGCCTGTCGTTACTTCGGCTCGACATCAACGTGGGCCGTTTTCGGCGACAGCCATGCGGTTGAAATCAGTTATGCCCTAGCTGAGCATTTGCGCGATACCAATGCAGGAGGCGTATTACAATTGGCAGCAAGTGGGTGCCAACCAGCTCTAACCTTCGAAACCATGGTCGTCGGCTGTAGAATATGGAACAAACGCTCCATAGATTATATTGCGCGCGACAAGAACATCACCGACGTCGCTCTAGCATATCGCCATGGACTGTACCTCTACGGCCGACAAAATAGGACGTATCCGATACTGCCTGACGAACATCCGAATTTCCTCTACGACTTGAGTGCTGATGAGGCACGAGAGAAATACTGGCAGAGCTTCGTTCTAATCATCCAGCAACTCATTGCCAGTGGCAAGGTCGTCCATGTTATCGAACCAATTCCTGAACTGGGGAGACCTGTAGAGTGGAATATCTACAGCCCGCAAATAGGCATGGCTAGGATCGACAGAAGCAAGGGAACCGATTTTACCTATTACATGGGCCGCAACAAATTCATCATCGATAAAATTCGTACCCTCCAAACAGGACCTCAATTGAAGGTCGTCCAAACTAACCAAGCCTTTTGCAAAAACTCAGCGTGCTTCGCTCTATCCAATGGCAAATCACTTTATTTTGACGATAATCATCTGAGCCTTATCGGTGCCGAACGCGTAGTCAAGCTCATGTTGCAAAAGTGACCTTCCTAGTGGTAGCCTTTTTCTACTTACTTTATAAGCTAATCTCGCTAGGAGCACCGTACTATTGTGCCATCTGATACTTCTTTCTTCGAAAAGTATCAATCTTATTCAGCACGGGTCATGGAGCGTCGAAACAACGCAATCAATATCCCCAGAAACAGGCCCATGACACAACCAAGTGCAATACGGAAGGGTTGTTTACGGGACACAACCACAGGCTCTGCAATAGGCGAAATCAGGCTTGTCTTGCGGATTGAATAAGCCGACAGCTTCTTCCGCGAGTCTTCCAGCTTATCCAAGGTAGATATCATCTGATCTTGGTTGATAAAGTACAGCACTGAGGGCACTGGGTTCTTGCTCGATTGCTTGGCATTTTCCTTCAGAACCATAATTCGCTCTTCAAGCCGTGCCATCTGATCCTCAACCTCCTTGATCAAGGGCGCCATAAGCTCTTTTTGGCGCTCCTGAACCATAGTAAAGACGGCATTCGCGCATTCCCGTGCCAGTACGGGATTTGTCTTACGCACACGAATCTGCAACAATTCCGGCGTTGTTGGCGACACATCCGCTCTGACACTGGCAGCCACGTCGGCCATTGATGCACCACATGCTTTCGTTGTGGCCTCATCATAGGCCGTCGGCTGACTCAACCACACGACCACTTCGGCCCATTCCGATGGCACCCCCATACGATTCTCCGTATGAACAATAGCTAATGCCTCATACTGTACTGGATCCCTCATGGTCAGCAAAACCGCCACAAGCGCCCCCGCAAACATGCAAAGTACAATGATGAAACGATTGATCCACAGCAACGACAAAGCATGCTTGAGTAGCATATCGTGGTCGGCCTCATCGGAACGCGATGTGATTTCAGTATTCATGTTGTTTTCGCTATAAAATTTTTCTGTTGCGATATGATTCTTGACGCTCTTGCTCTAGAAAAATCCAATCCACCACTTCCCCGGTGGGTTCATATCCAGAAACCATCCCTGATAATAATTTTCTAACAAGATAAATATCGTTAACCTCCAATGCTTCCGTCAAGACTGCCAACAACTTGTCGAGTTCATCCCAAGCGAAAAAAGCCTCGTGCGCCTTCATGATACGAGGGTGTTGAGTCCGTTGCGGGTTATCGCCAATTAGCAGTTCTTCGTAGAGTTTTTCCCCAGGGCGCAAGCCCGTAACGGTGATGGTAATGTCGCCATCTGGCATCGCATCATCCCGCATCGTTAATCCCGACAATTCCACCATTCGCCGCGCCAAGTCGATAATCTTAACCGGCTCCCCCATATCCAGCACGAACACATCGCCCCCCTCTGCCATTGCACCAGCCTGAATGACTAGCTGGGCCGCCTCCGGGATAGTCATAAAATAGCGAGTGATATCTTCGTGAGTCAATGTGATCGGGCCACCATTTTTGATCTGCTCCCTGAATAGCGGTACAACTGAGCCAGATGAACCTAATACGTTACCGAATCGAACCATGGAAAACTTGGTCGCAAACGATTTGTTCGTCATCTGCTGTGACATAGCCTGTAACACCATTTCGGCAAGTCGCTTGCTCGCCCCCATGATGTTAGTCGGGCGCACGGCCTTGTCTGTACTAATAAGAACAAAATTCGCCACGCTATGTTTGGCCGCCAAGCGAGCGACCGTCAATGTACCAATGACGTTGTTCTTAATACCTTCTGCGGGATTATGCTCCACCAACGGCACATGCTTATATGCTGCCGCATGATAAATCGTATGCGGTTTCCATGTACGGAAGATATTGTCAATATGATCAACATCACGCACAGAAGCCAACAACGGCACTAGCTCAATATCGCATCCCTGTTCACCAACCTTAGACAACAACTCACGGTGAATCGCGTACAGCGCGAATTCACTCAATTCAACCAAGATTAGCTTAGTCGGTTGACATTTAACGATCTGGCGACACAACTCGCTTCCAATCGACCCACCAGCGCCAGTAACCAAGATCAGTTTCCCTTCGATGTGTTGCCTCAGCAAAACATCGTCTGGTTCTACCGGATCACGTCCCAACAAATCTTCGATATCGAGCTCTCGAACATCGGTCAGATTGATGCGACCATATGCCAAGTCCATCAGACCAGGCAGAGTCCTCACGTGGAGGGAATAGGGGCGCAACATGGTGAGGATTTCGTGGCGACGCGACCGGCTGGCTGAGGGGATAGCCAGCAGCACATCTGTGATATGCAGACGTCCAATCACGTCCTTGATCTTTTCTGGAGCGAATACCGACAATCCATTGATTGTATTACCTTGCAGAGTCACGTCATCATCGACAAAACCTGCAGCCACCATTTCCCGACTGTGCGCCAGAACAGCTGCCAATTGACGCCCAGCCGAACCGGCACCGTAGATCAGCACCTGCGGCAATACACTGCGCCGCCAATGACTCTGATACATGCCACCAAACCAGTACTGGACCAACAGCCGAGAACCACCAATACACACTAGGAACAGAACAGGTTGAATAATGCCAACCGAACGCGGGATACCGTCGATGCCGATCAAGGTGAAAACACCTGCAAACAAGACGAAATAGATCGCCATCGCCTTACAAATTGCATGGAAAGCAGCCATCCCTGAGTAACGGAAAATCGCACGATATAATCCGAAACGCACAAAGATCGGTAGAGAGAAACAGATAGAGTACAACATCGGCCATAGGTGCAGCAGTCCAGGCCTCCCCCACCAATCCAGTCGTAGACAGAAGGCTAACCAGACTGTGAATACTCCGAGAAAGATGTCAACGCTCACCACCAAGATACGTTTGGCAGCCCGAGGCATGGCAAGCAACGGTTCAATTATTTGATTCAAGTAAAGCCTTTCCGGTACTAAGCGTATTACTTCTGGCATGAAGAGGTGATCACAGGTACCCCCGGAAATAAAAGGAATCGAAGCCCTCTAGGTGGCGCTCAGATTATTCAATGGGAAATACCATCTCGTTGAACAACTTTAACAAACGTCATCCAGATGATTCTTGCATCAAAAGCCAACGAGCGGCGCTGCAGGTATTCAAGGTCAAGCTTGACCTTATCTGGAATGCTTATCTCATCGCGCCCGTTCACTTGGGCCCAACCGGTCAACCCAGGCCGCAAGACATCAACACCATGCTCAGTGCGCAACTGGATCAAATCATCCTGATTGAACAGTGCCGGCCGCGGCCCCACGAAACTCATGTCCCCAACGAAGATGCTCCATAACTGCGGCAATTCATCCAGGCTACTTTTACGTAAAAACGCTCCTATTGGTGTTAAGTAGGCGTCGGGGTTGGATAGCAAATGTGTTGCCACGGCTGGAGTACCAATGCGCATGCTACGAAACTTCGGCATCTTGAACACTTTGTTATGCCGCCCAACTCGGTCAGACCAATAGAGCGCAGGGCCTTTCGAGGTGAACCTGACAACCAGGGCGAGCACAATAATCGGCAAGCAGAGCACCACTGCGGCGCATGCTGCCAGCAGAAAATCAAATAAACGCTTCATGTCCCAATTAGCGGAGAATTTTACGAATAGTACTGACGATGCGGTCTATTTGTCCTTCAGTCATGTTCGAGCCAGAAGGCAGGCACACACCTTGCTGAAAAAGCCTGTCGGATACAGATTCACTCCCGTCATTGAAATACGCACAATGAGAAAACACAGGCTGCAAATGCATCGGTTTCCAGATGGGCCGGGCCTCAATCAATTCATCAGCCAAGCGCTTAATCAAGTCGGTGCTACTGAGCCCAACAGCCGGATCAATCGTGCACGCTGTAAGCCAGTGTGTGGAATAACTCCATTCCGGTTCTGGCATCCATTGGATCTCGGGCATGTCCGAAAATGCCGCGCGGTAAGCATCGTAGATCTTACGCCGCGACTTGACTCGTTCTTCAAGCACCCTTAACTGGCCTCGCCCAACACCTGCCAGGATGTTACTCATACGATAGTTGTAGCCAATTTCCGAGTGCTGGTAATGCAACGCGGAATCACGTGCCTGGGTGGCTAAAAAACGGGCTTTATCGATAAGTGCTTTATCGTCGGAAAGAAGCATACCGCCGCCGGAAGTCGTAATGATCTTGTTACCGTTGAACGAGTAGACACCGAGCCGGCCAAAGGTGCCGCTGGCCCGCCCCTTGTAGTAGGCCCCCAGCGACTCGGCAGCGTCCTCCACAATGGGCACGTGATAGGCATTACAAATATCCAGCAAGCTATCCATATCGGCGCTCTGGCCATACAAATTAACCACCACCACGGCCTTGGGCATCCATCCTTCCTTACGAGCCGCCTCGAATGCGCGCTGCAATGCGACAGGCGACATATTCCAGCTAATGTCATCGGAATCGATGAAGACCGGTTCTGCTCCCTCGTAAGCAATAGGATTGGCGCTGGCCGCAAAAGTCAGCGATGAGCAAAACACCCTATCACCGCGACTCACTCCGACCAAACGCAACGCCAGATGGATAGCTGCGGTTCCCGACGATAGGGCCGCTGCGTGCTTGACGCCGACGAAGTCGGACAATTCGCGTTCGAATGCGTCGACGTTGGGCCCGAGCGGCGCAATCCAATTAGTACGGAAAGCCTCTTCGACGAATTCCAATTCAGCATTACCCATGTGAGGAGTAGACAACAATATCTGCTCGTCAATATCTTTCCGATCCAGTATATCCACCACGCGCCGGGCCGAATCGATAACAGGCAGATGATTGATTGCATGCTGGTTCATGAGATTGAGAGCCTCTCTCTTGGTTGCCGCTTCGTAAATCACGAATGACTCAATCTGACTGAGAGAACCCAGAGTATCATCCAAACTCATGCCTGCAAGAATCAAGCGCCTCAAATCTCCGTCGGTAACGGTGCGCTCAAAAGCCTCAGTCTCACTAACCAGCAACAGCATGCCGGCACCTGTACTGTCTAGGATGGACAAGGCTTCGCGTAGAGTCGTGCTACGACGAACCGTCACGTTCTTGATTTGCTTGATAACCATCATTTCTCTTTCTTGTTTGCGGGGACGCCAACCCAAATCTCACCGGCCCCGACATTTCTAGTAACGACTGCCCCAGCACCTATCATTGCATTGTCGGCTATATTCACGCCTGGCAAGACATTCGCCCCCGCCCCCACGAGAACACGCTTGCCAACCTGTACCTGCCCACCTAACGTAGCGTTCGGTGCAATATGAGAAAAGTCCCCGACAATACAATCATGATCAATCACAGCGCCATGATTGACGATGACACTGCGTCCAATCTCGACACAGGGCCCGACGATCGATCCTGCCGCCAAAAAAGTTCCTCCACCTATTTGGGAAAATCTCGACAAAAGCGCTGCAGGATGAATTACTGTATGTGGAGTGGCGCCCAACGACATCGTTTTTTCCCAAAACATCTCCCGTACATTCGCTCTGCCAATGGCTAGGTGAACGAAAGCACCGAGCATGTCGATATCCAACGCCGGCACCTTCACAACATGCCCCAGCACCACCTGTCCTTCCATGCGAGAGTCGTCATCACGGATTACGATACGATACTTCGCCTCCCCCGCGATGATCGCATCCAGAACGACCTTGGCATGCCCCCCCGCTCCAATGATGAAAACTGAATCAGTAAGCATTGGTTTTCATCAGTACGGTGTTGTCCAGTGGAATATTTTGAAGCAATGCAACGATGCGCCGTGCAGCTTGGCCATCGCCGTAGATGTTGGTACGCGGATAGCGGCCGGCCTGCATTGCCCGATCGATCGCATCACCGATAGCCTGTAAGTTCAAGTCAACGTCACGTACGTTTTTGTTGCGCTCACGCAAGTTCTGGCGACTACCGATGTTGACCACTGGTATCCCGAACGAAGCAGCCTCAATAATTCCTGCACTAGAGTTACCGATCATCACATCCGCCTCAGCCATCATCGCAGCAAAACGCGCCCGCCCCATATGCGTCAATAAATGAACCAGTGCATGGGACGCACGACTTTCCAGACGAGTCCGGATTGCATCGCTTCCTGCGTCAGAATTAGGTCTCAACGCAACAACCTGAATACCGCGAGATATCAGCAGATCTAGGATTTCGGCGACCTCCTTGCCATCACAATCCGATTCCTGCACCACTGGATGATAAACAAACAAGGCCAGTGGCCGCGCTGGGTCAAAACCAAATATGGCGCACAATGCACCACGCGACTCTTGGGCAAGTTCTACGATGCCATCAATTCCCGGAGCACCAATAACGTAGACATTCGATGCCGATTCCCCCATCCGTATCAGCCTCGCGCGGGCGTCCGCTGTCGCCGTAAAATGAAAATGGGACAATTTAGAAATCGCATGGCGCACAGGCTCATCGATTGTTCCCGACCGTTCTCCGCCATGAATATGCACCACTGGAATGTTTAAGTGGATCGCAGCCAGCGCACCGGCCAGCATTTCACCTCGATCCCCCAACAGCAACACAACGTCTGGGCGCTGCTCAGCCAAGACTCCAGCGAAACCAGCGACCATAGTTCCTATATTGCGCGCCATGTTCACGCCGGATGCTTCTTCCATGTCAACCTGGACGCGCGCAATGATCGCCAGACCGGCTTCTTCGATATCTGTAATGGTGTGACCATACTTACTGTTCAGGTGCATACCTGTCACAATCACATTCAGATCTAATCCTTCGGCATCTCGGATAGCTGTCAGCGTGGAACGCATCAGGCCGAAATCGGCGCGAGTGCCTGAAATGTAGCAAATCTTGCGCACTGTCACATCAAGTTTTCCCATTGCAAAGTGGTACCCGGCGCAATATCTCGCACGGCGACACGCCCGACCACCGCATCAAGGTAGACTGGTGCGATACCTGTACCCGGACGCAGCAATGCGAGATCTTCTCGCTGAATCACGCTACCCGCTCCGATGCAGCGAGTTGAGGTGACGCTCCTGCGCACAAGCTTGCGCACCGGCAATTCGGAATCGGTCGGTTGCTTGATCGTAGATCCGAGTGCGGCCTCGACGTCGCGGATCTGACGTACTAATTGAGTCAATTCATCCGGAGTCAGAGAGGCTTTGTGATCTGGCCCGGACATGTTTTTGTCGAGCGTAAAATGCTTTTCGATGACGACCGCCCCCAATGCCACAGCAGCTGTCGACACCGCTATTCCCAACGTATGATCGGAATAACCCACAGGCAAGCCCGTAGCGTCAGCGATGGTCTGCATCGCCCGCAGATTCACGTCATCGCATTGCGCTGGATAATTGGACGTACAGTGCAAAATCGTCAGCACCTGTGCCAGAGGCTCGTCATAACCTTGGCGCGTACGCTCATCGGCAATAATCGCGATGGCAACTTGGATTTCATCTAGCGATGCCATTCCGGTCGACAATACTAAAGGCAAGCCTTTTCCTGCCAAGAATGTCAGAAACGGCAAGTTGGTGATTTCGCCCGAGGGAATCTTGATACGCCGCATACCGAGGCCGAGCAAGAAATCCGTAGCCTCCTCATCGAAGGGCGTCGACATGAACTCAATACCCAGCACTGAACACCGTTCAACCAGCTTTTGGTGTAGCAACGGCGACATCTCCAACGCCTTCAACATGGAGTACTGATCCCCATTCCCTGTCGCTTGTTTTTGGTACTCCGCCTTTTCCGCGCCGGGCGTCACCAGATTATCCGCCGAAAAAGTCTGAAATTTCACGGCATCTGCACCGCAAGCGGCTGCGGTTTCCACCAACTTAACCGCTAGAGTTTCATCACCATTGTGGTTAACACCGGCTTCCGCTATCACGAACACGCCCATAAATTCCTCTGTAGCATTACATCAAACGTTGCATTTCTTCCGTAACCCATCCGGGTTGTGAGGATATGACTGAATTGTATCGGAAAGAACTCATGTACTAATGTTGCCTGCACCTGAAATGGTGCAAGAGATTTTCGTCAAAAAATTGCTGTCATAAAAAATAAATGCTAGAAAAATAAGATAAATGACGACGTTCCGCAAAAATTAGCAACACATCTCGAATTCTTATTTGAGTATGCTCTCGAACAGCTCCATCGTCTGCCCAGTCGCACCTTGGTGAAACCGAGCAAAATCAAGGGCATTGCTCGACATGGAACGTGGCTGATTACCCTTGTCGAAGAAGAGTTGGCCAACGACATGCAGTAAGCTAGTGGCATCCCGCACACGCAAGGCTGCGCCAACATGCACCGCTTCTTCAGTAATCACCTGAAAATTAAAGGTATACGGCCCTACCAATACGGGCTTGGCCAGTGCCAGTGCCTCAATCAGATTCTGCCCGCCCAGCGGCAGCAAGCTGCCACCGATAAAGGCAACATCGCAGGCTGCATAGTAAGCGAACATCTCTCCCATCGAATCGCCCAGCACCACATCCGCACCCTGTACATCAAACGCCTCGCCCATGATGGAGCGCCGCCGCATGGACAAGCCATGCGCCTCGATCATCGCCGCCACTTCATCGAAGCGCTGCGGATGGCGCGGCACGATTACCGTCAGCCAGTCCGCCTTGCCCAGCCCGGCGAGCGCATCGAGGATCAGTTGCTCCTCGCCCTCGCGTGTGCTGGCGCACAGCAGCACCTTGCGTTCGCCAATCGCCTTCTTCCACGCCAAGCCTCGCTCGACCACGTCGGCCGGGGGCTGCACATCGAACTTCAAGCTGCCGGTGACTTCGACATGGCGCGCGCCGAATGCACGCAGCCGCTGCGCATCGGCCTCAGACTGCGCGCCGACGCAAGCGATGGCTTCCGCCGCCGGCCGCAGCAGCGCGGCGAAACGCTGGCCACGTCGCAAGGAACGTTCGGACAAGCGCGCGTTGGCCAGCATGACCGGTACGCCATGGTTCCGGCATTGTGCGATCAGGCTGGGCCAGACTTCGGTTTCCATCAGCACGCAAGCAGCCGGCCTGAAATGACGCAGGAAACGCGCGCACATCCAGCCGGTGTCGTAAGGCAGGAAGCTTTGCACCACGCGCGCGCCATGCTTGCCGAATAGCTGGGCGCCGGTGGCGCGGCCGGTGGCGGTCATGCAGGTGAGGAGAATGGCGTGCTGCGGATAGTCGCGTAGCAGGGCGTCGATCAGCGGCTCGGCCGCGCGCGTCTCGCCCACCGACACGGCGTGAACCCAGATGAAGCGCGGCACCGGCTCAGGCAGGCGCGGGTAGAAACCCAGGCGCTCGCTCACATGCTGCCGGTACCCCGGCTCCTTGCGCCCACGCCGCCACAGGCGCAGCAGCACCAGCGGCATGGCGAACCACCATAATGCGGAGTAAAGCAGGCGCATGCGTCAGACCAGCGGGTGGCCGACCAGGCGCGTCAGGATCGCCAGCGGACTGGATTGCGGATCGTATTGTTTTTCCGGCGGCAAGTGCAGTGTCTGCTCCAGCATGTACTGGCCGGACATGACCGCGTGCGAGGCCTGGTCGGAGAAACACACCCACACCGAACCGGCCGCGAAAGGCATGGTGACCTGCTCGGCATCTTGCTGGTATTGCAGGTCGCCCTTCATGCCGTCATGCAGTTGCAGCATCAGGTGATCGTATTCGCTGCGAAAGGACTTGGTGATGTGCAGCGCCTTGAGCAGGCTGGCCTGCCAGCGCACGTAAGGCTTGGCGCGCGGCAGGAAGCGCCGCGCCACGGTTTCGAAAGGCTCGCCCACACGCCACACGCGCGGCGCGCCATCCGGGTTGACATTGGTAAATACACGCAAGATGCGCTCGCCGTAATTGGGGCGCGACGGAAAGGCATCGACGTGCATGCGGCGGTCGTCGGCGCGCCAGGACTGGCTACGCGTCTCCACCTGCATCGGGCGGTAGCTGGTGGGTGCCACGCGCAAGGCCTCGCGGTACTTGGGCAAGAGCGTATGCACCAGCGACAGGGCCTGTTCACGGAAGCGCCCGACCATCGCCGCCAGCGCCAGTTGCTGCTCGGCATCGCCAGACGCGCCCTTCAGGTGCCCGCGCGCATCCAGGCTGATGTTGCGGGCCTTGGGATCGCGCACGGCAGGAGTGAGCAGATCGAGTTCGGACGCCAGCAATTCGAAGGCCAGGTGCGGAAAATACAGTACCTTGCCGGCTTCGAGCGCGGCGATCCATTGGTCGTTGGGGGTGTCGACTTGCCACTTGGCCAAGTCGATCTCGATGATTTGCGATTCCATCCCGACATTATGCCCGCAAGCATCTCCGCCGTGTATCCGTCCGGCCGTGTAAAAAGCAGTGAAAACGCCCGCCACAGGCGGACAGGCTGGCCAAGACGGCGGTTTGAAGCGGGACTTTGACGTGCCTCAACGCATGCGCGCGATGCACTTTCCAGTTACCGGGAAAGCAATTTTTCCACGGCGTCGAGCACCGCTTCACCCCTTGGCGGGGTACCGGTGTCGCCCAGGTTGATGATATTGGACGACCAGTTGCCCTCGGTCTTCCAGCGCGGCGAGTCGCAATAAAGCTCGACGGTCGGCTTGCAATAGGCGGCAGCGATATGGGTCAGGCCGGTGTCCAGGCCGACCACCAGGCGCGCCTGCTGCACCAGGCTGGCCGCTTCCATCAGCGGCAGCGCCGGCAGTACCTGGGCGCCGGGAATCTGCGCGGCAAGCACCTGGGCGGCTTGCTGCTCTTTCTTGCTGCCCCAGGGCAGCAGCACCGGCAAGCCGCGCGCGGCCAAGGCCTGCCCCAGCTTGACCCACTCGGCCTGCGGCCACTGCTTGGCCGCGCGCGCGGTGCCGTGGAAGAACACCGCGTACGGCTGCTCCGGCATCCAGGGGAAACGCTGCTGAGTGGGGGCTTGCAGCGCGAAGTCGGCGGCATCGTCCAGCGTATAGCCGAGCGCATCCGCCGCCACCAGGCGCGCCCGCATTACCGCATGCGTATGCAGTCCAACCTTGATGCTTTGATCATGAAAGATGCGCGAGATAGGCTCATAACCGGAACCCTCGGTGGCATTGGCCAGCCCGACGCGCCTGCCGCCCGGCGCCAGGCGCGCCATGCGCATCACGACACTGGTCTTGAGCAGGCCCTGGGTATCGAACACAACGTCGTATTGGTCTGCGCGCAAGGCGTGCCAGAAGGCGGAAATCTCGGCGCGCGTGGCCGCCGAGAACAGCGTCTTGCGCCAGCGCCGCAGCGCGATGGGAATGATATGGCGGACGTGGGGATTGAGGCGAACCAGGCTGGTATAGCCCTCTTCCACCACCCAGTCGATCTGGGCGCCGGGGAAATGGCGGCGGATGTCGGCCACCATCGGCATGTTATGGACGACGTCTCCCAGCGAGGAAACGCGTACGATCAGGATCTTCAAGGCTGGCCCACGGTTACGTTGTTCTGTGGGCCAGCATCTTACCTCATCAAAACGGCAATGCCACGTCCGGACGCGCGGCCAGGATCACCTTGCGGAACTCGCCCTGGATGCGTTCCAGCGCCTCCGGCGTCTCGGCCTCGAAGCGCAGCACCACCACCGGCGTGGTATTGGACGAGCGCGCCAGGCCGAAACCATCGGCATATTCCACGCGCAGGCCGTCGATAGTGATGATGTCCTGCGCACCGTCGAACTTGGCCTCGCTTTGCAGCTTGCCGATCAGCGCGAAGTTCTCGCCTTCCTGCAACTTCAGCTGCAACTCGGGCGTGCTGACCGATTGCGGCAGCGAATTGAGCAACGCCGACGGATCGACCTCGCGCGCCAACAACTCCAGCATGCGCACGCCGGCGTACAGGCCGTCGTCGAAACCGAACCAGCGATCCTTGAAGAAGATATGGCCGCTCATCTCGCCGCCCAGCGGGGCGCCGGTCTCGCGCAGCTTGGCCTTGACCAGCGAATGGCCGGTCTTCCACATCAACGGCTTGCCGCCGCGCGCCGAAATCCACGGCGCCAGATGGCGGGTGCACTTCACGTCGTACAGGATCTCCTTGCCCGGGTTGCGGGTCAGCACATCGGCGGCGAACAGCATCAGCTGGCGGTCGGGGTAAATGATCTGGCCATCCTTGGTCACCAGGCCCAGGCGGTCGCCATCGCCGTCGAAAGCCAGGCCCAGCTCGTTGTCGGTCTCCCGCAGGCAGCGGATCAGGTCCTGCAGGTTTTCCGGATGGGCTGGATCGGGATGATGGTTGGGGAAGGTACCGTCGACTTCGCAGAACAGCTCGGTCACTTCGCAGCCCAACGCGCGGTAAATCTCGCCGGCGAAGGCCCCTGCCACGCCGTTGCCGCAATCCACCGCGATCTTCAGCGGACGCGCCAGCTTGACATCGCTGATCATGCGCTTGATGTAGGCATCCTTGATGTCATGCGTCGAATAGGTGCCGGCGCCCTGCGGAAACTCGCCCTTGACGATGGCGTGGTACAGCGCCTGGATGGTCTCGCCGTGGATGGCTTCGCCGGCCAGCACCATCTTGAAACCGTTGTAGTCCGGCGGGTTGTGGCTGCCGGTGACCATGATGCCCGATTGCGTATCCAGGACATTGGTTCCGAAATAGACCATGGGAGTGGCGACCATGCCCAGGTCGATCACGTCAACACCAACCGATTGCAGGCCCTTGGCCAGCTCAGCCGCCAGCTCGGGGCCGGAGAGGCGGCCATCGCGGCCGATCACGACCTTCTTTTGTCCTTTGGCCAGGGCGGCAGCGCCGAAGGCTTGGCCGATTTGGTATGCGACCTTACCGTCCAGGGTTTTGTCTATGATGCCGCGGATGTCGTAGGCTTTGAAAATCGATGGCGATAACGAAGTCACGGTACTTTCCTCAAAGGTTGAATAGCTGAAATTCCTTCAGCGTGGATTTGCGATTTTGTCATGATTCCCTACAAATCAAGGCCGATACCCTAGTATGAACCGCATACTGCGATGCAACACGGCTCATGAGAGTCCATTGCCGTAAAATGGTTGCGAGCGATGTTTGATGAAAACAATTTTCAATTAGAAATATTATTCCCTCGTTTCCAGCCGCTATCACTGCCACCTCCTCTGGAATCAATCCATCCGCCTTCTATGCAGAGCCTGAGCAACTACGTAATCGGCGACCTACAAGGTTGCTCCGAGCAATTCCACACACTGTTGGCAACCATTCCTCAGGCTGCCAACTCCGGATTGATCCTCGCCGGCGACCTAATCAACCGCGGCCCCCAATCCCTGCAAACCCTGCGCACCGTCATGGCCATGGGCGATCGTGCCCAGGCCGTGCTGGGCAACCATGACCTGCACCTGCTGGCAGTGTCCCAAGGCATCCGCCCGCTGCACAAGGACGACACCCTGCACGACATCCTCGACGCGCCCGACCGCGAGGAGATGATCGACTGGCTGCGCCATCGCCCGCTGGCGATCCATGAGCAGGGCCACCTGATCGTCCATGCCGGCGTGCTCCCACAATGGGACTTGCAACAAGCCCTCGTCTTGGCCGGCGAAGTGGAGGCCATGCTGCAGAGCGACCAATGGGTGGACTTCCTCACGCACATGTACGGCAACCAGCCGGCGCGCTGGAGCGACGACCTGGCCGGCTACGACCGCCTGCGCTGCATCATCAATGCCTTCACGCGGGTGCGTTTCTGCCAGGCCGATGGCACGATGGATTTTTCAGTGAAGGAAGGGGCCGATTCGGCGCCGGAGGGGCTGGTGCCGTGGTTCGAGGTACCGGGTCGGCGCACCGAGGATGTGACCGTGGTGTTCGGTCACTGGTCGACGCTGGGGCTGATGCTGCGTCCCAACCTGATCGCGCTGGATACCGGCTGCGTCTGGGGCGGCAAGCTTACCGCGGTACGGCTTGAGGATCGGGCGCTGTTCCAGGTGCAATGTCCGCAGGCGCAGAAGCCGGGATGAGATCTTCCACCGCGTAGCCCAGGCCGGCGGCGATGGCGGCGTGCGAAACGCGCGCCAGGTCGCGCCGGTGCGCGCCTTCGGTCGGGATGATGGGGAGCTGCTTCAGCTCGGCCGTCATGCCGCGCGATTTCAGGATGGCCAGGATACTCTCCACGATGCTCATGTCGCCGATGAAGTCGGCGGCCGGGTGCAACTTGCCTTCGCGATCCACGTAACGCAGCGCATACGGCTGCACCGGCGCCCTGGCGTCGATCGCCGCCTCGAACAGGTTGGCGTGGAACGGCAGCAGCGTGCCTTGCGGCGCCGTCGTGCCTTCCGGGAAGAAGGCCACGCGCTCGCCCTTTTCGATGCTTTCCACCAGTCCCTTGAAGATGCGGCGCACGTCGCTGGCCTTGCCGCGCGAGATGAAGATGGTGCCGGTCTTGGCGCACAGCCAGCCGATCAGCGGCCAGCCGCGGATATCCGACTTGGCCACGAAACGGCAAGGCTGCAGCGAATTGACCACGAAGATGTCCAGCCAGCTGATATGGTTAGATACCAGCAGCGCACGCGGGATCGGCTGCGGGCTGTCGATCTTCACGACGATGCCGCAGATGCGCAGCAGCTTGCGCGACCAGCGGCGGATGTGCGCCTCCTGCCCCTTGGCCGAGGTGAAGGGGAACAGGATGGCGCAGATCGCCATGCCGAGGAACAAATGCGCAATCAGGCGCAGCAGACGGAAGACGAACATGAAGATCCTGGCTGGCGTGGCTTCGGCGACTGTGGTTGGGATCAGCGCTCGAACGCGATATGGCCGGACACGATGGTGGCCTTGACCACGCCGGGCAGTTCATAGCCGAGGAAAGGCGTGTGCTTGCCCTGGCTGGCCAGCGCCGCGCCTTCCACCTTCCACATCGCATTGGGGTCGAACAGGCACAGGTCGGCCGGGCTGCCCAGCGCCAGGTTGCCGGCTTTCAGGCCAGCCACCTTGGCGGCGCGGTGGGTGACCTTGGCGATCGCCTTGGACAGCACATCCTTGCCCTGCCCGTCTGACTCCAGCGCCCATTTCAGCGACAGCGACAACAGCAGTTCCAAACCGGTGGCACCGGGCGAGGCTTCGCCGAAAGGCAATAGCTTCTCGTCGTCGTCGACCGGGGTATGGTCGGAGCAGACCGCGTCGATGGTGCCGTCCAGCAGCGCCGTGCGGATCGCCTCGCGGTCGCGCTGCGAGCGCAGCGGCGGGGTCAGGCGGGCGTTGGAATCGAAGAAACCGATGTCCAGGTCGCACAGGTGGATGTGGCGCACGCCGACGTCGCAGGTAACCGGCAGGCCTTCGCTCTTGGCCTGGCGCACCAGCTCCAGGCCGGCGGCGGACGACATGCGGCACAGGTGCACGCGCGCGCCGGTGGCGCGCATGAGCTCGAACAACGTGTACAGCGCGATGGTTTCCGACATCACCGGCACGCCGGACAGGCCCAGGCGCGACGCCGCCGGGCCGCTGTGGGCGATGCCGGAGCGCCCCAGGTGCGGGTCTTGCGGACGCAGCCAGACGGTGTAGTTGAAGGTCTTGGCGTATTGCAGCGCGCTCATCAGCACGGTGGTGTCGGTGATCGGCTCTTCGGCTTGCGAGAAGCCGATGCAGCCGGCTTCGGTCAGCTCGGCCATTTCGGTCAATGCCTGGCCCTTGAGGCCGGCGGTCAGCGCGCCCAGCGGGTAGACGTGCGCCTGGTTGAGCGACTTGGCGCGATGTTTCAGCATCTCCACCAGGCCCGGTTCGTCCAGCACCGGATCGGTATCCGGCGGGCACACCAGGCTGGTCACGCCGCCCTGCATCGCGGCTTGCATTTCGGATTCCAGCGTGGCCTTGTATTCGTAGCCCGGCTCGCGCAGGCGCGCCGAGAGGTCGACCAGGCCGGGCGCGACCACCAAACCAGTGGCGTCGAGCGTCTTGTTGGCGGTGAAGTCGGCAGGCGCCTGGCCGATGCCGACGATCTTGCCGGCGGCCACATACACATCCTGTTGCGCATCGATGCCGTTGGCCGGGTCGATCAGCCGGCCGTTCTTGATATGCAGTTTCATCAGTTCAGTATTTTCTTAACGAGGTCGTCCAAAACGTCGCTGTTATTTCGCTTGTGTTGCTGTTTCCGGCAATTCAATTACCCGCCACGATGCTCATCACCGCCATGCGCACCGCGATGCCGAAGGTCACCTGCGGCAGAATCACCGCCTGGGCGCCGTCGGCCACGGCCGAATCGATTTCCACGCCGCGGTTCATCGGGCCCGGGTGCATCACGATCGCGTCCGGCTTGGCCAGTGCCAGGCGCTCGGGCGTGAGGCCGTAGCTCTTGAAGAACTCCTGCGCCGAGGGCAGCAGGGCGCCGCTCATGCGCTCGTTCTGCAGGCGCAGCATGATGATGACGTCGACGTCCTTCAGGCCTTCTTCCATGTTGTGGAACACGCGCACTCCCATCTGCTCCAGGCCGCCGGGCAGCAAGGTGCGCGGGCCGATGGCGCGCACTTCGGGCACGCCCAGCGTGGTCAGCGCGTGGATGTCGGAGCGCGCCACGCGGCTGTGCAGGATGTCGCCCACGATCGCCACGCGCAGGTTGGTGAAATCCTTCTTGTAGTGGCGGATGGTGTACATGTCCAGCAAGCCCTGGGTCGGGTGCGCGTGGCGACCGTCGCCGGCGTTGACCACGTGGACATGCGACTGCTTGGTGTCGATCAGGTGCTTGGCGATCAGGAACGGCGCGCCGGATTGCGCGTGGCGCACCACGAACATGTCGGCGTGCATCGCCGCCAGGTTGTCGATGGTGTCCAGCAGCGACTCGCCCTTGCTGGTGCTCGATGCCTGGATGTTGAGGTTGATCACATCGGCCGACAGGCGCTTGGAGGCGATCTCGAACGTGGTGCGGGTGCGCGTGGAGTTCTCGAAGAACAGGTTGAACACGCTTTTTCCGCGCATCAGCGGCACCTTCTTCACCTCACGGTCGCCGATGCTGACGAAGGACGAGGCGGTGTCGAGGATATGGTTCAGGATCGCTTTGGGCAGACCTGCGATGGTCAGCAGGTGTTGCAGTTCGCCGTTTTTGTTCAGTTGTGGATTAAGCATGGACCACCGTCAGGGAGAATCGGCCATCGTCGGCGCGTTGCAATTGCAGGTTTTCTTGTTTGGACAGCGTGACCGTCCCGGCCAGGAAATCGGCGGCGATCGGCAGCTCGCGCCCGCCGCGGTCGACCAGCGCCGCCAGCAGCACGCGCGCCGGGCGACCATAGTCGAACAGCTCGTTGATCGCCGCGCGCGTGGTGCGCCCGGTATAGAGCACGTCGTCGATCAGCACGATGGTGGCGCCTTCGACATCGAACGGGATCTGGCTGGGCTTGACGTCGGGGCGCAGGCCCTTCTCGGCGAAGTCGTCGCGGTAAAAGGAAACGTCGATGAAACCCAGGCGCTGGCCCAGCTTGAGCTCATCGGCCAGGCGCTCGGCCAGCCAGGCGCCGCCGGAATGGATGCCCACCAGCGCGACATCGGACGCGCCCTGCAAGCCGGCCTTGACCTGCTGCGCCAGCTTCAGGTACAGCGCTTCCGCATCGAGCGCGGAAGGCGTGGAGGTTGTTGTGCTCATGAGTCGGACTCGTCAAAGTATTGCTGCAAAATGATGGCGGCCGCCTGGTCGTCGATCTGCTCGCCGCGCTGCTGCGCGATCACGGCCGACGAGTAGCGCTCATCGACCAGCGCCACCTCGACGCCGAAGCGGCCATGCAATTGGTTGGCGAAACGCCGGCAGCGCACGCTCATCTCGTGCTCGGCGCCGTCCGGATGCAGCGGCAGGCCGACCACGCAGCGGCTGGGCTGCCATTCTGCGATCAATCGGCCGACGGCGGCGAACTTGCCGTCGTTGGTCGGCTCGCTGATCACCGCCAGCGGCTGCGCCTGCTTCAGGCCGGTGTTGCCCACGGCCACGCCGATGCGTTTCAGGCCGAAGTCGAAGGCAAGCAAAGTCTCCAAGCGGCGCGCTCCGAACCTAGGCGCGTCCGGCATCGCCGGACAGCATCACCGGGTCGATGCCCAGCAAGGCCAGCGCGGCGGTGAAACGTTCTTCCACCGGCAGCTCGAAGATGATGGCCGGATCGGCCTTCACCGTCAGCCAGCCGTTGCGGCCGAGTTCGTCTTCCAGCTGGCCGGCGCTCCAGCCCGAGCAACCCAGGCTGACCAGCACCTGCGCCGGGCCGTTGCCCAGCGCCACCGCTTCCAGCACGTCCTTGGAAGTGGTCAGGGCGATGCCGTCGGTCACCTGCAGCGTGGAAGAAAAGGAATCCGGCGCCGAATGCGGCACCGAGTGCAGTACGAAGCCGCGCTCGACCTGCACCGGGCCGCCGAACATCACCGGGCGGCGGTATACCTCGGGCATGGCGTCGGGCGTGTCGGGCTTGATTTCGAGCTTGAGGTTGATGCGATCCAACAGCACGTCCATGGTCATGTCGGTCGGCTTGTTGATGACCACGCCGAGCGCGCCGTTGTGGTTGTGTTCGCACAGGTAGACCACGGTGCCGCCGAAGATCGGGTCCAGCATGGACGGCATGGCGATCAGGAAATGGTTGGTCAGGTCCAGGTCCAGCGGAGCCTTGGCCTCTTCGGCGGCGGCATCGTCGCCGGCCCCGGCTGCCTCGTCCTCGCTTGCCGCGGCTGCAGCTGTGGCCGCGCGGCGGGCCTGGATACGGCCGAAAGGATCGAAACCGCCAAAGGAATCCGCGGATTCGTCGAAATCCTCGGCAGAGAAACTGAAGGGAACGTTACGTCTCTTGATCATCCGTGCATTTTAGCAGTTTTGGCTGCCGCCCCATGTAACCGGGCCGGGCAGCGGCAATAGCAAAACGTCAATGACTGCTCAGCAACTACCCAACAGTTTCCGCACGGCATCGCGCGCCTGGCGTCCCAGCGCCGCCAGTTCGACGCCGGGAATGGCGTCGTCGCGCACCACTTCCCTGCCGGCGACCAGCAGGGACTTGAGCCCGGGCCGGCCGCCCGCAACCACCGGCCCGATGGCCTGGTCGTGCAAGCCGAAGTAGCGCGGATCGTCCAGCCGATAGAGCGCGATATCGGCCTGCTGCCCGATGCGCAAACCGTCCAGTGCGCCCAATCCCAGCACCCTGGCGCCGCCGCTGCTGCCCCAGCGCACCACGTCTTCCACCGTAGCCTCGTCCGCCCCGCCTTCGTAGGCGCCGCCGCGAAAGGCCGGAACCGCCTGCTGGCCGCGCCGCGCGCGCTGCATCAGCCAGGCCGCATGGGTTTCCGAGATCATGTCGGCCGCTTCGTTGGAAGCCGCGCCATCGACCCCGATCGACACCGGCACCCCGGCCGCCTCCAGCGCCCGGATCGGCGCAATGCCGCTGCCCAGCCGGCCGTTGCTCTGCGGGCAATGGGCGATGCCGGTGCCGGTCGCGCCCAGGAGCCGGATCTCCTCCTCGTCCAGCTGCACCAGGTGGGCGAACCACACGTCTTGGCCCAGCCAGCCGATGCGCTCGCAGAACGCCACCGGCGAGCAGCCATGCATGCTGTACGCGCTGTCCTGGTAGCCGACGGTTTCCGACAAATGGCTGTGCAGGCGCAGGCCGAGTGCGCGCCCGGCTTGCGCCATCTCGCGCAATTCCTCGGGAGATGCCGAATACAGCGGCGTGGTCGGCGCCATCACCACACGCCGCAGCGCCGCCGGCGAAGGATCGTGGAAACGCTTGGCCAGCCGCGCCATGTCCTGCAGGAAACCGTCCAGCGTCTCCGGCCGCAGCGCGCTCGGCAGCTCGGCCTCCAGCTGGCGCGTGCGAGTGGCGGTGCCGCGGCACAGGACGAAGCGCAGGCCGAGTTTTTCGGCTTCGTCGAACAGGATCTCCGAGGTGTCGAAAGGCATGCCGGGGTAGTACAGGTAATTATGGTCGGCGATGGTGCCGCAACCCGAGCGCATCAGCTCCACCATGCCGATGCGCGCCGCCAGGCGGAACAGTTCGGCGTCGAATTTCGCGCGGTAGCGGTAAGGCGTGGCCGCCAGCCACGGCGTCAGGCTGGCGTTGATGCCCAGCGGGTCGCCCTTCAACAGCGACTGGAACAGGTGGTGGTGGGTGTTGACCCAGGCCGGGTAGGCCACGCAGTCGGTCGCATCGATGATGCGCTCGCCGGGCTGCGGCGCCAGCTTGCCGATGGCGGCCACCGTGCCGCCATCGATGCGGATATCCGGGCCGGCGTGGCGCGCGGCGGCGCCGGGCGAGCCGGTCATGATGGCTTGCAGGTTGCGGATAAGGATGGATTCACTCATTCAAGACACTCCAGATGGATGCTTCGTCGTCCTGACGAAAGTCAGGATCCAGCGGCGTTGATGCGGTTCGCTTTTACATCGAACGCCGCGCACGACGCTGGGTCCCGGCCTTCGCCGGGACGACGGCGTAAAGTTGTCGCGCAACACGCACTACCCCATTTCGCTCTCATGCCATCCCGCCAGCACGGCGCGCGACAAGGCGCTCATCATCCAGAACAGCAGGATGCCGGTCAGCGTGATCAGGAACAAGGCCGCGAACAGCCGCGGAATATTGAGCTGGAAGCCCGCCTGCAGGATCTGGTAGGCCAGCCCCGAACCGGTGCCGCCGGTGCCGGCCACGAACTCGGCCACCACCGCGCCGATCAGCGCCAAGCCGCTGGAGATGCGCAAGCCGCCGAAGAAGTACGGCAAGGCGCTGGGGATGCGCAGGCGCCTCAGGGTCTGCCAGCGCGTGGCCTTGTTCAGCCTGAACAGGTTGAGCAGGCCGGCGTTGACGCTGCGCAGCCCCAACGTGGTGTTGGAGATGATCGGGAACAGCGCCATGATGGTGGCGCACACGGTCAGCGCCGCCGTGGTGTCCTTGACCCAGATGATGATCAGCGGCGCAATGGCGACGATGGGCGTGACCTGCAGGATGATCGCGTAGGGAAAAAAGCTGATCTCGATGAAGCGGCTCTGCACGAACAGGAAAGCGATCGCCACGCCCAGCAGCACCGCAAACGCGAAGGCCAGGAAAGTGATCTTCAGCGTCACCAGCAGCGACTCCAGCAGCATGCCCCAGTCCGCTGCCAGCGTCCTGGCGATCACCGTCGGCGTCGGCACCAGGTAGGGCGGCACCTCCAGCAGCGTGCACACCAGTTGCCAGGCCAGCAGCAGGCACGCGCCGATGCCCAGCGGCGCGGCCACGCGCCAGAAACCGGGCCGGTTGACCAGGGGGTTAATGTTCGTCGGCATGGCCGCCTCCTTGCTGGTTGGCCAGCGTCAGGTAATCGGAAAGGGTCTTGCAGTACTGCATGAACGGCGCCGAGATGCGGAAGGCCTCGTCGCGCGGTCCGGGCGCGTCGATCGCCACGTCCGCGATCACCCGCCCCGGGCGCGCCGCCATCACGATCACGCGCGAAGACAGGAACACCGCCTCGTAGATGCTGTGGGTGACGAACACCACGGTCAGGTCCTGCCTGCTCCAGATGTCGCGCAGGTCGGCGTCGAGCTTGTTGCGGGTGAATTCGTCGAGCGCGCCGAAGGGCTCGTCCATCAGCAGCAGGTTGGGTTGCGTAGCCAGCGCCCGGGCGATCGAGGCGCGCATCTGCATGCCGCCCGAGAGTTCGCGCGGCAGCACCTGGTGGAATTTCTCCAGCCCAACCAGCTTGAGCGCCTCGCGCACGCGCGGCTCGCTCTGTGCGCGCGGCATGTGGCGCAAGTCCAGCGGCAGGCGCGCATTCTGTTCCACCGTGGCCCAGGGCATCAGCGTGGCCTCCTGGAACACCATGGCCAGGGTATGCCCGGGCGTGCCGACCGTGGCCAGGTTCTTGCCCCACCAACGGATATGCCCGTGCGAAGGCTCTTCCAGCCCGGCGAACATCTTCAGCAAGGTGCTCTTGCCACAGCCGGAAGGCCCGAGCAGCGAGACGAACTCGCCGCGCCGGATATCCAGCCTCACCTCGTCCAGCGCGCGCGTGCCGTTGCGGTAGGTTTTTTCCACCCGCTGCGCCGACAGCACCGGCGCATCTTCGCTGCCGCTCCCCGTGTCGTCCAATGCCGCGGCCTGCGACATCGCGTAATCGTCTCTGTGCATCATTGCTCCCTGCCCGGTCAAGTGGATGGTGTCAGACGTTGCTGCGAAAGACTTCCTGCTCGCCATGCTCCTCCAGCAGCTGCAGCAGCATGCGGCGCATGATCAGGCCGGGACGGTCGGAGGCCATGTGGAATTCCTGGCGCCGCCGCACGTCGACGCAGGCATCCGGATCGGTGGCTTCCAGGATCTCGCGGTCCTCCACCAGGATGGGCGCATCCCAGGCCACCAGCTCGGCCTCCGGGCAATCCTCCTCGGTGTCGTTGCGGTACAACCATTGCGCCAGCATGATGGAACCATCGTCGATCGGCGTGGCGCAGTTGTAGATGATGTGGTGGCGGCCGCTTTCCGGATACTCGCAGCCGAAGCGCCGCACGAACGGCAGGTACCAGCGGTTGAACATGTGGCGCACGGTGGTGTCGGCCTGGCTGCCGGTGACGCGGTAGCTGGCCGGCACGTTCTTGATCGGCACCCGCGTCTCGGCCTCGAAGCCGTAATCGGTCTCGTTGATCTCGTACTTCTCCGGCTTGGGCTGGTCGTACAGGCCGAAGGTGGCGCGGTGCACATAGCTGAAGTGCGAGTTGTCGAAAGAGTTTTCCATCATGCGCAGCGGGCTGGTCTCCCAGCGCTCGTAGAACTGGAAGATGCGGCGGTAGCCGGGGGCGCCGTCCTCGGGAAAGTCGGGAATGTCGCGCAGCGGGTCTTCCAGCGCCACCCACACGTAGCCGTAGCGTTCCTTGCAATGGTAGGACTTGACGCAGGCGCCCGAGGGCACGCTGCCGTCCACGCTTTGCGGCACGCGCACGCAGGCGCCGGCGCCGTTGAAGGTCCAGCCGTGGTAGCCGCAGACGATGTTGCCGTTCTCGACGAAACCCTTGGACAGCCTGGCGGTGCGGTGGCAGCAGCGGTCCTGCAGCGCGGCCGGCGCGCCGTCTTCCTTCAACCAGACGACCAGCTTCTCGCCCAGCAACGTGAACGGCTGCGGGCCGTCCTTGAGCATCGAGATGGGCATCAGCGCGTACCAGAACCTGCGCAAGACTTTTTGTTGGGTAACCAGCATGGTGTTGCTCCTTCCTTGTCGGCCGCGGATGTCATGGTGCCGCGGCGCTCCGGCCGGCGCGCCAATACGGTCGCCTTCGCCGGGTGATGCAAAAAATCTAGTCCTGTACCGCGACGGCGCCGAAGGTTCCGCGCACCTTCATGTCCAGATAGTCGCCGATGGTGCATGGCGCGTAGCGCGCCGGGCGCGCGGACGAACAACAGCTCGGCAGGCAGGCCACGGTGGCTGCCTGGTCGCCGTCCTGGAAGAACGGCAGCGAATAGCGCGGCGCCGAGCCGCCGTTGAGCACGCGGTGCGGATTGCTGTGGTAGAGGTCGTTGCTCCAGCGCTGCAGCAAATCGCCGATGTTGACCACGAAGCTGCCGCGAATCGGCGTGGCGCGCACCCATTGGCCATCGGCATTGCAGATTTCCAGGCCGCCGGTCTCGTCCTGCGCCAGGATGGTGACCAGGCCCCAGTCGGTATGCGCGCCGGCGCCGATCTGGTTGGCTTGCGCGTCCACCGGTTGCGGCGGGTAATGCAGCATGCGCTGGGTGGCGATCGGCGTTTGCAGCACCGGCTCGAAAAAGTCCTCCGGCATCTGCAGCGACAGCGCGATCACCGACAGCAGGCGGTGCGACAGCGCGCGCATGGCGTCGTAATAGCGGCGCGAATGCTGCTCGAATCCCGGCAGCCCGGCCGGCCACAGGTTGTGGCCATAGCGCAGCAGGCCGCGCTGCACATAGGGATGCGCCGGATCGATGTCGAAGCCGAACTGGAAGCCCTCCTTCAGGTCGGCCGGCGCGCCGTCGTCCAGCGCCTGCGCGCCCATGCGCTCGTAGCCGTAGCCCGAGGGCGAATGCCGCATGTCGATGGCCGACTTGCTGGCCTGAGGCAATGCGAAGAAGCGGCGCGCCCAGTCGAACTGGCCGTCGATGAGCGCTTGCGGCACGCCATGGTTGACGATGTAGAAGAAGCCGACATCGCGCGAGATCTTGTGGATTTCCCAGGCGACCGCTTCGCGCTTGGCTTTCTCGGAAGAGAAGGCGTCGGCAAAGTCGATCACCGGAATCGTGCGCGCGGTGCCGGGCGGGGTATAGGGGATCATGGCGTCCTCACGCTGGCAGGGAAACGGGGAGCGGCATCGCCGCCTCCCTTCTCACATCAAGGCATGACCTTCATGTCCTTGACGAACTGGGTGGTGTAGGCCTTGCGGTAGTCGGTGCCGGGCTTGAGCAGGCCGGTGGCGACCATGACTTCATAGGTCTGCTTCCAGCGCTCGTCGGTCATGATGCCGATGCCGTACCTGGCGGCGTCGCCGCCGGTCACCACCTTCAATTCCTTGAGCTTGGCCACCGCATAGGCCAGCTGTTCGTCGCTCATGTTCTTGTTGTCCTGCTTGATCAGCGCATTGGCCGGCGCCGGATCTTCCAGGTAGCTCTTCCAGCCCTCGGCGGTGGCCTTGACGAAGCGCTGCACCAGGTCGGGCCTGGCGGCGACCGTCTTCTGCAGCGTGATGATGGTGGTGCCGTAGGGCGGATAGCCGTCATTGGCGAACAGGAAGAACTTGCTCTTGGCGCCGGCCTTGTCGGCCTGGAACAGTTCCGATGAGGGATAGGCCTGCTGCGCGATGTTGGGGTCGGCGAAGAACGGCTGCAGGTTGAAGGTATAGGCCTTGGACTGCGCGTCGGTGTAGCCGTACTTGGATTTCAGCCATGGCCACCAGCTGGCCTGGCCGGAACCGGCGACCAGGATCGTCTTGTTCTTCAGCCCGCCCAGGCTGCCGACATCGTCATGCGTCATCATGCCCTGCAGGTCGGACTGGAACGAAGTGCCGACCGTCACCAGCGGCAAGCCCTGCTCGACGCCCTTCATCACGGTGAAGTCGTAGCCCATGCTGAAGTCGGCCTGCCCGGCCACCAGGATCTGCATGTTATTGACCTGCGGGCCGCCCATCTTGATGGTGACATCCATGCCGTACTTCTTGTAGATGCCCTTGGCCACGGCCTGGTAAAAGCCGCCGTGCTCGGCCTGCGCGTACCAGTTGGACAGCAGCGTGACCTTGTCTTCGGCATGCGCGCCGGCCGCCATCGCAAACTGCAGCGCCGCCGCTCCCAACAGGGCGCCGGCTGCGCGCAGGGTGCGCATCATGAATGTCCGCGGGTCCATCGCTTGCCTGCCTTGCGCTTGCTTTTTCATAGCCTTCCTCTTTTGGTGGGTTGATCGAAGATGGAATCAGAGGTCCAGCACCAGCCGCGGCCCGCCGCAACGCGACACGCAGGGCATGATGCTGCGCCCGGCCGCGCGCTCGGCGGCCGACAGCACGCTGTCGCGGTGTACCGGCTGGCCCTCGATGACGATGCTCTCGCAACTGCCGCAAAATCCTTCGCCGCAGGACGTGGCGATGTGCACGCCGGCCCCGGCCGCCGCGGCCACGATGCTCTGTCCGGGCTGCACGGTGCAGCGCACGCCGGAGCGCTGCAGCACCAGCTCGAATCTGTCCTGCCCGGCATGCCCCGCAACCGTGGGAGCAACGCCGACCGGCGCGGCGAACAGTTCGGCATGCACATCGGCATCGCGCCAGCCGCCCTGCCGGGCGGCGTCGCGCGCGGCATCGATGAAGGGCGGCGGCCCGCACACATACAGCGGCGCGGGTGCCGGCAAAGCCGCCAGCGCGGCGCGGATGGCAAGCTGCGTCTCGGCCGCATCCAGCCCCAGGTGCAGACTCAGGCCCGCCTGCGCCACGGCCAGCTCATCGAAAAAGGCCGCGTGCCGCAAGCTGCGCGCGAAATAGTGCAGGCGATGGCTGCGCCCGGCATGGGCCAGCGCGGCGGCCATCGCATAGATCGGCGTGATGCCGATGCCTGCGGCCAGCAGCACCGGCGCGCGTCCGTCATCGGCCAGCGCGAAGGCATTGGCCGGCGGCGCCGCGACGATGACGTCGCCTGCGCCGACCCGCTCATGCAAATAGGCAGAACCGCCGCGCGAAGCCGCTTCGCGCTTGACGGCGATGCGATAGCAGCCGCGCTCATGCGGCGTATTGCACAGCGAATAGCTGCGCGCCAGGCCATCGGCCAGGTGCAGCCGGAGATGCGCACCCGGCGTCCACGGCGGCAGCGGCGCGCCATCGGCGGCATGCAGCTCGAACAGCCGGACATCGGCTGCGATCTCGCGCACGGCAGCCACGCGCAAAGGCAACAGTGCCGGCGCCGCCCCGGCGGAAACGAAAACATCGGCGGAAGCATCGGCGACGGCATTCATCGCGCGCCTCGCCGGGAACGCAGCACTAAAAGAAGGGAGTGCATGGCAGATGGACGCTGCCGCTGCATGGAAAAAAACAAGGGATGATGGGCATGGGCGCTGATCATGGTCTCGTGTCCTATCGAATTGCACAGGACCATCGGAAGGATCCGATGGCATCACGAGCAATGCCCCGCAAGTCTGGTGAAACCGACTGCTAGCCGCTTCTACTCAGGTAACGATGATGCAAACCGCGTGCCAGCTTCGGCGACGCTGCTTTGCGGGGCAAACACATGTGTTTACTGCCCAGGAAAATAAAAAAGGGGACGGAAATTTCCGTCCCCTGCGCATGCTGCCGGCACAAATTGGTGCGCGCCGCATTGATGCGAATCAGACCCGCACCAATGCGATGCCGGCGTCGGCGCGCCGGTGCGTCATCAAATCACGCCATGGCTCTTGAACCAGGCCACCACATGGGCCCAGGCATCCTTGGCATCGGCCTCGACATAGCTCGGCCGGTAGTCGGCGTTGAAGGCGTGACCGGAATTCGGGTAGACGTGGAATTCCGACTTGTTGCCGGTCTTCTGCAGCGCCTCCTTCATCTGCTCGACGGTAGACACCGGGATACCCTGGTCCTTGGCGCCGTACAGTCCGATCACCGGCACCTTCAGCGAAGGGGCGATATCGATCGGCTGCTGCGGGAACAGCGCGCTCTTGTCGCCGACGAGGCGGCCGTACCAGGCCGCGCCGGCCTTGACCTTGGGATTGTGGGCGCTGTACAGCCAGACGATGCGCCCGCCCCAGCAAAAGCCGGTGATGCCCAGGCGCCTGGTGTCGCCGCCGTTTTCGCCGGCCCACGCGACAAAGGCGTCGATGTCGCCCATGACTTGCTCGTCAGGCACCTTGGAGATGATGTCCTTCTGCAGCTCGGCGATCGAGGTGTAGGCCAGCGGGTTGCCCTGGCGGATGAAGAAGTCCGGCGCGATGGCCAGGTAGCCGAGCTTGGCGAAACGGCGGGCGATGTCGGCGATGTGCTCGTGCACGCCGAAGATCTCCGATACCACGATCACTACCGGCAAATTGGTCTTGCCTTCCGGCTGGGCGCGGTAGGCCGGCACGCGCTGGCCGTTGACGGTGATCGCCACCTCGCCCGCGGTCAGGCCGGCGGTGTCGGTCTTGATCATGGTCTGCGCGCACACCGGCAGCACCGCGGCGGCAAACCCTGTGCCCAGCGCGGTCTTGAGGAAAGTACGGCGATCGGGGGCGCCGGACAGGCTGCTCTGGCCCAGCAAACTGTCGAGGTCTTTGCGAAAGTCGTTCATCGGGTTCTCCATGGTTCGGACGAGTGTCCTGGGGTGGATCGGTTGTGATGGCGGTTCCAACAGCCTGCTGAAAACCGGCAATGGCGGAAATGCTGGCTGGCGGCGCATCGCGGCCGCGCCAATGAAAAAGCGGCCCGCATGCGGGCCGCTTTGGCGGAAGAGAGACTTCAGTTGCTACGGCGTCTCACATTCCTGGCAGGCCGGCTTGCATCCCAAGCCGGATACTACCCGCAAACGGACGCACGATGTCAACCTCAGGCCTGCACCGCCAGCACCTTGCCGCCGGCCGGCAGCTCCGGCGCCGCCGGCGTGACATCGATGGTGCGCTCGTCACCGGCATAGGTTTGCGCGGCCAGGCTCTGGCTGGCATCCAGGCGGAACACGCTGACCAGTTGCTGCAGGCCGGAAGCCTGCTCCTGCAGCGAGCGCGCGGCGGCCGCTGCCTGCTCCACCAGCGCCGCATTCTGCTGGGTCATGTCGTCGATCTGGATGATGGCTTCATTGACCTGCTCGATGCCGCTGCTCTGTTCGCTGTTGGCGTGGGTGATCTCGGTCATCACTTCGGTCACGCGCTTGATGCTGGCGACGATATCGTTCATGGTGCTGCCGGCCTGCTCGACCAGCTTGCTGCCGTTCTCCACCTTGCCCACCGAGTCGCCGATCAATACCTTGATCTCCTTGGCCGCCGCCGCCGAACGCTGCGCCAGCGAACGCACTTCCGATGCCACCACCGCGAAGCCGCGCCCCTGCTCGCCGGCGCGCGCGGCTTCCACCGCCGCGTTCAACGCCAGGATGTTGGTCTGGAAGGCGATGCCGTCGATCACGCTGACGATGTCGGCCACCTTTTGCGAAGAGGCATTGATCGACTGCATGGTTTCCACCACCTGCGAGACGATCGAGCCGCCCTGCACCGCCACGTCGGACGCCGCCAGGGCCAGGCCGTTGGCCTGGTGCGCGTTCTCGGCATTCTGCTTGACGGTGGAATTGAGCTGTTCCATCGAAGAGGCGGTCTCTTCCAGGGCGCCCGCCTGCTGCTCGGTGCGGGAGGACAGGTCGAGGTTGCCGCGCGCGATTTCCGAGGAGGCGGTGGTGATGGTTTCGGAACCGTTGCGTACCTCGGCCACGATGGCCGCCAGCTTGTCGCGCATGGCGCGCATGGCCACCATGAGGCTGTCGGTATCGCCGGCACGGGTATTGATGCGCACCGCCAGGTCGCCCTCGGCGATCTGGCCGGCGATCTTCACCGCATAGTCGGGTTCGCCGCCCAGCTTGCGCAGCAGGTGGCGGGTCAGCCAAATAGCGGCCAGGATGGCGGTCACCACGCCGATGGCGCTGGTGATGAGCATCAGCAGGCGCGCCTGGGCGTAGGCGGCGGCGCTGGCGGCGGCGGCCTCCTTGTTGAGCCGGTCTTCCAGCACGGCCAGCGACTTCAGCTCGACTTGCCACGACTTTTGCACCGGCAGGTATTGGTCCTTCAGGAACTGCGCCAGCTCATAGGCTTCGCGGCGCTGGCCGAACTCCACCGCCTGGACGATCAGTTTTTCAGCGTTGTCGGCCTGGGCCTTGATTTTGGGCAGGGCGGCCATTTCCTCGTCGGTGGTGCCGTGCGATTGCTCGAACAGTTGCTGCAGCTTCTGCACCGACATCTTGTACTTGAGGGTCTGGGCGTCGATGTATTGCGCCTCGATGTCGACATCCTCGGGCGCGGCCGGCAGCATCAGGTTGCGCAGCGAGATGGAGCGCTCGGCCACGGTGTCCATCATGTCCTTGACCAGCGCGCTTTCAGGGTTCTTGACCTCCACCACGTTATTGAAGCGCGCCTGCAGCTGGTGCATGTTGTAGATGCCGAAAGCGGTCACCAGCACCAGCAGCAGCACCACCCACGCAAACCCGAGCCCCAGGCGCGTACCCACTTTGATCCCTGACTTCATTACGTCTCCTCCTAGTGTCATCACCGGGGGGCATTGAACGAAAAGCCGGGGAGAAGCGGCACGCGCCGCGCGCTATCCCTGCGCGCCTGCCTGCCTTGATGCGTCCCTATCCCCTGCCGGCGCCTTCGCCGCAGCCTCCTTCCTGTGCCGGATTCGATCCGGCCTTCCCTCCATCCGTGCGCGCCGTCTTGTGGTTATTGGGGCGGTCGCGGCGGATGCTTCCTGACTTATTGTTATTGATGTTGCGGTGCTACGGCCTTGCGCTGCCTTGTCGTTTGTCCTTGTCGGCGCGCCACGGGTACTGACGGAACCGGCTTGTCCGAATGACATGCTTTTTGTTGCGCAGCTTGTGCCAGGCGGAAATTAATGCGCCTCGTCCCAATTCTTACCGATTCCGACCTCCGCAAGCAAGGGAACTTTCAGTTCCGCAACATTTTTCATCAGTTCGGGCAGCTTTTCGCGCACCAAATCGAGTTCTTGTTGCGGGACTTCCAACACCAGTTCGTCATGCACCTGCATGATCATGCGGGTGGCCAGCCGCTCCGACTCCAGCCAGCCCTGCACGGCGATCATTGCCAGTTTGATCAGATCGGCGGCGGTACCCTGCATCGGCGCGTTGATCGCCGCCCGTTCGGCGCCCTGGCGGCGCGGGCCGTTGGGCGAGTTGATCTCGGGCAGCCACAGGCGGCGGCCGAACACGGTTTCGACATAACCGCGCGCCTTGGCCTGCATGCGCGTCTCGTCCATGTAGCGCTTCACACCCGAGAAACGCTGGAAGTATTTATCGATGTACATCTGCGCGGCGGAGCGCTCGATGCCGAGGTTGCCGGCCAGGCCGAAGGCGCTCATGCCGTAGATCAGGCCGAAGTTGATCACCTTGGCATAGCGGCGCTGCTCGGACTCGACCTTGTCGGGCGCGATGCCGAAGATCTCGGCGGCGGTGGCGCGGTGGATGTCTTCGCCGTCGGCGAAGGCCTTCAACATGTTTTCGTCTTCCGAGATGTGCGCCATGATGCGCAACTCGATCTGCGAATAGTCGGCCGAGACGATCACGCTGCCCTCCGGCGCCACGAAGGCTTCGCGGATGCGGCGGCCTTCGGCGGTGCGGATCGGGATGTTCTGCAGGTTGGGATCGTTGGAGGCCAGGCGGCCGGTCACCGCCACCGCCTGCGCGTAGTTGGTGTGCACGCGGCCGGTGTCCGGGTTGACCATCTTGGGCAGCTTGTCGGTGTAGGTCGACTTCAGCTTGGCCAGGCCGCGGTAGTCCAGCAGCACCTTGGGCAGCGGGTAATCCTCGGCCAGCTTCTGCAGCACTTCCTCGTCGGTGGACGGCGCGCCGGAGGCGGTCTTCTTCACCACCGGCAGCTCCAGCTTGCCGAACAGGATCTCGCCCAGCTGCTTGGGCGAATTCAGGTTGAACGGCTGGCCGGCCAGGTCGTAGGCCTGCTGCTCGATTTCCAGCATGCGGCGGCCGAGGTCGTGCGACTGCTGCGCCAGGCGTTCGCTGTCGATCAGCACGCCGTTGCGTTCGATCTTCTGCAGCACCACCGAGGTCGGCACTTCGATCTGTTCGTAGATGAAGCGCAACTTGTCGTCGTGCTCGATCTGCGGCCACATGGCGCGATGCAGCGCCAGCGTGACATCGGCGTCTTCGGCCGCGTAGGCGGTGGCGCGCTCAAGCGCCACTTCGTTGAAGCCGATCTGCGAAGCGCCCTTGCCGCATACCTCGGCGTAGGTGATGGTCTTGCGGTCGAGGTGGCGCGCGGCCAGGCTGTCCATGTCGTGCGTGCGGTGCGACTCGAATACGTAGGACTCCAGCAGCGTGTCGTGCCGGATGCCGGCGACCTGGATGCCGTAGTTGGCAAAGATGTGGCTGTCGTATTTCAGGTTCTGGCCGAGCTTGGGCTTGGCGGCGTCTTCCAGCCAGGGCTTGAGCTTTGCCAGTACATGGTCGCGCGCCAGCTGCGGCGGCGCGTCCTGGTAGTTGTGGCCGACCGGGATATAGGCGGCGCGGCCCGGCTCGCAGCACAGCGAAATGCCGACCAGCGTGGCCTGCATCGCTTCCAGCGAGGTGGTTTCGGTATCGACCGCGGTCAACGCGGCGGCATCGATGATGGCAATCCATTGATCCAGTTGCGCGTCGGTCAGCACGGTCTCGTACTCGACGGGCGCTGCCGGCGCGAACAGGCCGCCTTGGGCCGGATCGCCGGCCGCAGCGGGGGAACCGCCCGCAGGCGACGCGGCCGCCGAACCAGCGCCTGACGGAGCGGCGTCTTCGCTGATCTCGCGCAGCCAGGTGCGGAAGTTATAGCGGGTGAACAGTTCCTTGAGCGCGGCCTTGTCCTGCGGCGCCATGGTCAGCGACTCCAGGATGGTCGACATGTGCGCCGACAGGTCGCAGTCGGTCTTGACAGTCACCAAGACCCTGCCCTGCGGCAGCCAGTCCAGGGCACGGCGCAGGTTGTCGCCGACCACGCCGCCGATCTTGTCGGCGTTGGCCATCACGCCGTCCAGCGAGCCGTAGGCGGTCAGCCATTTCACCGCGGTCTTGGGCCCACATTTTTCGACGCCGGGAACGTTATCGACGGTGTCGCCGATGAGGCTGAGGTAATCCACGATACGATCCGGCGGCACGCCGAATTTCTCGGTCACGCCCTTGACGTCCAGTATCTCGTTGCTCATGGTGTTGACCAGCGTGACATGCTCGTTGACCAGTTGCGCCATGTCCTTGTCGCCGGTGGAGACGATGGTGTCGAGCCCGGCGGCGGTGGCCTGCACCGACAGCGTGCCGATGACGTCGTCGGCCTCGATGCCTTCGACCATCAGGATCGGCCAGCCCAGCGCGCGCACCGCGGCATGGATGGGTTCGATCTGCAGCGCCAGGTCTTCCGGCATCGACTTGCGGGTGGCCTTGTAGTCGGCATAGAGATCGTCGCGGAAGGTCTTCCCCTTGGCATCGAACACACAGGCGACGTAACTTGCGGGATAATCGTTGCGCAGTCGGCGCAGCATATTGATGATGCCGTACAGCGCACCGGTGGGCGCGCCTTCCGCGTTACGCATATCGGGCAGGGCATGGAACGCGCGATACAGGTAACTGGAACCATCAACTAACAACAAGGTTTTTTGCATATGGAACAAAGAGGAAAAAAAGTACCGCGACTGCGGGAAGTGAACGACATTGAGCGCGCCACGGCCAAGAAGGCGCGCGAGTCGTGGCATGTACTCACGATTATGGCAGAATTCATCGAATCGACCGAACGCCTGTCCGAGCTGCGTCCCGCCGTTTCCATCTTCGGTTCCGCCCGCACCAAACCCGACGATCCGCACTACGCGCTGTGCATCGACATCGCGCGCCGCCTGTCCGACGCCGGCTTTGCCGTGATCTCCGGCGGCGGCCCCGGCATCATGGAAGCGGCCAACAAGGGCGCCTTCGACGGCGCCTCGCCGTCGGTGGGCCTGAACATCGAACTGCCGCATGAGCAGCACGGCAACGGCTGGCAGGACATCTCGCTGTCGTTCCGCCACTTCTTCGCGCGCAAGGTGGCCTTCGTCAAGTATGCCGACGCCTATGTGGTGCTGCCCGGCGGCTTCGGCACGCTGGATGAGCTGACCGAGGCGCTGACCCTGATGCAGACCGGCAAGTCGCGCCTGATGCCGGTGATCCTGGTGGGCAGCCAGTTCTGGGCCGGCCTGGTCGACTGGATCAAGACCCGCCTGGTCGACGACGGCATGATCTCGCCCAAGGACCTGAACCTGCTGCAGGTCATCGACGAACCGGCCGAGGTCGTCAGGGCCATCCAGAAATTCCACGCAGAGAAGGAAAAAACCGCCGACAGCCATGTGGAGATCGAACGGCAAAGCGGCATGTTCCTGTAATCGGCGCCCCCTCCGAGGCCGCCCTCCAAAGCCCGCGACGGCCAGCCGCGGGCTTTTTCATGCCTGATCCTGCAACAAAGGCCATTTCCGCATTGAAACGCGGCAAGCCTGCAACGATGGTTTGCTACAATGGCCGGAAACGACACCACTCCTTTCCTAAAAGATCATGAAACCAACCAACGTCTGGTCCAAAGAGTCCCTGGCTGCCGCCTTGCTGTGCGCCGCCGCCGGCCTGGCTGCCCCGCTGGCCGTGGCGCAGCAGCCCCAGCAGGCGCCTTCCGCCCAGCCGGCGCCGCCGCCGCCCGAACTGGAAAAGCTGGAAGAAGGCGAGCCGCCGGCCGTGACCATCCGCAAGCCCGGCGATGACGGCAAGGGCAGCGGCAACAGCATCAAGGAACACCGCGACCACGGCCAGACCAAGGAAATCGAGGTCAAGTCCGGCCCCAGCACCTATTACCTGCGCCCCAACCAGAACCTCGGCAGTTCCACGCCGGGCGATGCCCAGAGCGGCCCGCCGACCAATGCCCAATGGAAGGTCGGCGAGTTCGACTGGGGCGTCAAGAAGAAGCCCGACGGCAGCGGCAACGACAGCGGCGACGCCAACGCAAAGTAAGCACCTCCTGCATCGATAGCCGGTGCGCCTTCGATTACGCCGCCAACGCGGCTGCCCAGCCCGAACGGCTTTGATGGACGACCGTTCGGACTGAGCAGCGGCAACGCCGCGTATCGCAGGCGCGCCGACGACTTTAAAGCACCACTTCTTTCTCTTTCGTCATGGCAGTCTTTACACCGGTCAGTCTTGAACAGCTCTCCGACTGGATCAAGCAATTCCCGCTCGGCAAAGCCACCTCGATCAAGGGCATCTCTTCCGGCATCGAGAACAGCAACTTCTTCATCGGCACCGAGCGCGGCGAGTACGTGCTGACCCTGTTTGAAAAACTGCATATCGAGCAATTGCCGTTCTACCTGGAACTGATGCGCCACCTGGCGCAGCGCGGCATCCCGGTGCCGGCGCCGGTTCCCAACGACCGCGGCGCCATCGCCAACCTGCTCAACGGCAAACCGGCGGCCATCGTCAGCAAGCTGGAAGGCGAATCGCAACTCGATCCGCAACCGGTGCACTGCGCCTCGCTGGGCGACATGCTGGCGCGCATGCACATGGCGGCCCAGGACTTCAAGATCATGCAACCCAACCTGCGCGGCCTGGCATGGTGGCTGGAAACCACGCCGGCGGTGTTGCCTTTCCTGCCGGCCGAACTGGGACGGCTGCTGGCCGACGAGGTGCAATACCAGAAGGACTTCGCCGCCACCGCCTCCTACCGCGCCCTGCCGCGCGGACCGGTGCACGCCGACCTGTTCCGCAACAATGCGATGTTCACCGGCGACCGGCTCTCCGGCATCTTCGACTTTTACTTCGCCGGCTGCGACACCTGGCTGTTCGACCTGGCGGTGACGGTCAACGACTGGTGCGTGGACCTGGACAGCGGCGCGCTCGATCTCGAACGCACCGAGGCCATGCTGGCGGCCTACCGCGCGGTGCGGCCGTTCTCCGAGGCCGAGCGCCAGGCCTGGCAACCGATGCTGCGCGCGGCCGCGCTGCGCTTCTGGCTGTCGCGCCTGTTCGACTACTACATGCCGCGTGAAGCCGAAATGCTCACGCCGCATGACCCGACGCATTTCGAACGCATCCTGCGGCTGCGCATCGGGGAGGCGCCGCCTCCCCTGCAGCTCCCCTGACAAGTGAGCGATTAAGCAAGCGATATGGAAAAAATTCCCGCAAAAGACGGCTGGCTCTGGGTCAAGCAAGGCTTCGCGCTGTTTCGCAAGCAGCCGGCCGAGATGTCCACGCTATTCCTGACCTACATGTTCCTGATGCTGGCGCTGGGCCTCATCCCGGTGTTCGGCCAGATTCTGCCGCTGATCCTGATCCCGCTGTTTGCGATGCCGTTCATGCAAGCCTGCGTGCAGATCGAAAAGGGCCAGCGCGTCTATCCCAACCTGCTGCTGGTCGCTTTCCGCGATCCGGCGCGCAACACCCTGCTCAAGCTGGGCCTGCTGTACCTGCTGGCCGCCACGCTGGCGGTCGCCGCATCCGCGCTGGCCGACGGCGGCATCTTCTGGAAAGCCATGATGGGCGGCGGCCTGGAAGCCAAGGACCTGGAGAGCGCCGCCGGCAGCATGCGCATGGCCATGCTGGTTGCCGCCGCGCTGTACGTGCCGGCCGCCATGGCCTTCTGGTACGCGGCGCCGCTGATCATGTGGCAAAAGATGCCGCTGGGCAAGGCGCTGTTCTACAGCTTCTTCACCGTGCGCCGCGCCGGCGCCGCCTTCCTGCTGTATGCGCTGGCCTGGATCGTGATCGCGATCATGGTGCCCACGCTCATCAGCCTGGTCATCAGCCTGCTGACCGGCAGCATCAACGCCGTCATCTTTATCCTGCTGCCAATCTCGATAATATTGACGGTAGTCATGTACTGCTCTTTCTACCCGACATACACTGCCGTCTTCGGAAAACCCCAGAACGGGTCCAACGACCCGGCACAGGCAGCAGACCAGCCCTACTAAGCCTCTGGCGTTCACACCGGGAAGGTGAACGCCAGCGGCATGCGCCACCCGCGCTTGGCGGTTTTCATCCAGAAAACAGAACTTCTCTGCACGGGAGCAACAGATGCGCATGAACATGCCGGTCAGCGGCGTGGAACGCCTGCTGGTCGATGGCAAGGCGATCGTTTCAAAGACCGACCTCAAGGGCAATATCACCTACGTCAACCCCTACTTCATCGAGATCAGCGGTTTCGAGGAAGAAGAATTGCTGGGCGCGCCGCAAAACCTCATCCGCCACCCCGATATGCCCGGCGCAGCCTTTGCCGACATGTGGGCCACCATCAAGGGCGGCACGCCCTGGACCGGCCTGGTGAAGAACCGCAGCAAGAACGGCGACCACTATTGGGTATGCGCCAACGTCACCCCCATCCGTGAAAACGGGCAGGCGGTCGGCTACATGTCGGTCCGCACCAAGCCCGAGCGCGCCGCGGTGGCTGCCGCCGAACAACTCTATGCGTCGATCCGACGCGGCAAGGCCAAAGGCATTGCCTTGCATCGCGGGGAAGTGGTGCGCACCGGCCTGGCCGGCTGGATCGGCAAACTGGCGCGCATCCGGCTCGGCACTCGCATCAACCTGTGCATGGCTTCCATGCTGGCCATCCAGCTGGCGGTGATGTTCGCCAGCTTCGCAACCCTGCGCCAATGGTGGATCGGCGGCCTGGCCGCGGCGTCCGGCTTGATCAGCATAGCGCTGTGGCTGGCCCTGCGCGGCGCGCTGATCAAGCCGCTGCGCCAGGCGCTCGATGTCACCCATGCGATTACCGGCGGCGACCTGTCCTCGCGCATCGACACCGGCCGGCATGACGAACTGGGCCAACTGCTGGGCGCGCTGCGCCAGATGAACGTCAACCTCACGGCCATCATCGGCGACGTGCGCGCCAACGTGGAAAGCATCAATGTCGCCACGCATGAAATCGCAACCGGCAACCAGGATCTGTCGCGCCGCACCGAAGCGCAGGCGGCCAACATCGAGGAAACCGCCTCGAGCATGCAGCAACTGGCCTCGACCGTGAAGCAAAACGCCGAACACGCGCTGCAGGCCAACCAGCTGGCCGGCTCGGCCTCGTCGATCGCGACCAAGGGCGGCGACGTGGTGGCCAGCACCGGCGCCACGATGAACGAGATCAGCGACTCTTCCAACAAGATCGTCGACATCATCGGCCTGATCGACAGCATCGCCTTCCAGACCAACATCCTGGCCCTGAACGCCGCGGTGGAAGCGGCCCGCGCCGGGGAACAAGGACGCGGCTTCGCGGTGGTGGCCTCTGAGGTGCGCAGCCTGGCGCAACGTTCGGCGGGCGCCGCCAAGGAGATCAAGAAGCTGATCGACGATTCGGTGGAAAAGGTCGCGGTGGGCAACCGCCAGGTCGAGGACGCGGGCAACACCATGCGCGAGATCGTCAACTCGGTGCAGCGCGTGTGCGGCATCATGGGCGAAATCAGCGAAGCCACGCTGCAGCAAAGCGCTGGCATCGGCCAGGTGCACGAAGCGGTGACGCAGATGGATGCCGGCACCCAGCAAAACGCGGCGCTGGTGGAACAGGCGGCGGCAGCGGCGGCCAGCCTGGAAGAGCAGACCATGCGGCTGCTGCAGGCGGTATCGGTATTCAAGTTCAGCAAGAAGTAAACCGGTACGGCATCAAGACCAACGCCACCGGCTCCTGACTTCGGCCAGGACCGGTGGCGTTTTTAGAACCTATTCAAAGTATCGACGGATTTCAGCCGCCCGCTTCCCCCTGCAAGGGCGGATACGGCGCGTAGATGTCGCGATAGCGCCGCAGCCTCACCAGCAACGCGACATGCCGGCGCGCATCCGGCGCGAACGACGCCAACTGTTCCGGCTTGCGGCAGACCTGCGCCTCTTCGCCGCCATCGGCCAGCCAGGCCAGGCGCGCCGCGCCCAATGCCCCGCCGGCTTCGCTGCCGACATGGGTGACGATGCGCACGTTGAGCGCGTCGGCAATCAGTTGCGCCCAGTAGGCGCTGCGCGCGCCGCCGCCCACCAGCGAGAGCTGGCTGACATCGGTGCCGGCCGCGCGCAGCGCATCCAGGCCGTCGACCATGCCGAAGGCCACGCCTTCCAGTACCGCGTAGCCCAGCGCGGCGCGCTGGTGGTCCGGCGACAGGCCGTGGAACACGCCCAGCGCATAAGGATCATTGTGCGGCGTGCGCTCGCCCGACAAGTACGGCAGGAACAAGGGCGCGTTGGCCAGTTGCTCCGCATCGAGCTGCTCGATTTCGGCCAGCAGGTTTTTCTCGTCGACCGAACACAAGCGGCAGAACCAGCGCAGGCAACTGGCGGCCGACAGCATCACGCTCATCTGGTGCCAGCGTTGCGGCAGCGTGTGGCAAAAGGCATGGATGGCGCGCGCGGGATTGGGACGGAAGCGGTCGTTGACCACGAACAGCACCCCCGACGTGCCCAGCGAGAGGAAGCCATCGCCCGGATTGACCGCGCCGATGCCCACCGCGCTGGCGGCGCCGTCGCCGGCGCCGCCAGCCACGATCACGCCCTCCTTCAGCCCCCAGGCCCGCGCTACTGCCGGCAGCAACGTGCCGGATGCGGCGCTGCCATCCACCAGCGCCGGCATCTGGTCGCGCCGCATGCCGCTGGCGGCCAGCAGTTCATCGGACCAGTTGCGCCCTTCCACATCCAGCCACAAGGTGCCAGCCGCATCCGACGGGTCGGACACCTTGCGCCCGGTCATCTGCAGCCGCAGCCAGTCCTTGGGCAGCAGCACGGTGGCGATGCGGGCAAACAGCGCCGGCTCATGGCGCGCCACCCACATCAGCTTGGGCGCGGTAAAACCGGGCATGGCCAGGTTGCCGGCGATGCCGTGCAGGCGCGGCGCGCGCCGGCTCAGCTCGGCGCATTCCGGCGCGCTGCGAGAATCGCTCCACAGGATGGCCGGGCGCAGCACATGGTTGTCTTCATCCAGCAGCACGGCGCCGTGCATCTGGCCCGACAGGCCGATGGCGCGCACGCCGGCAAAACGCTCCTCCCCCAGCTGCGCACGCAGCTTGGCCACGGTATCGCAGGCAGCCTGCCACCAGTCGGCCGGCGCCTGTTCCGACCAGCGCGGATGCGGGCGCGACACGTTCAGCGCGCTGCCGGCCAGCGCCAGCAATGCACCGTCGGCGCCGATCACTACCGCCTTGACTTCCGACGTACCCAGGTCGATACCGAGATACATGGCGCTCCTCTTTTTTCGTTGTGCGATGGGGGATTCTATCGTGGGCCATATTACGGCCTATTTTTTTCCTCGCGCCAGCCACTGCCCGACACGCTCCACGCCCTCGCGCACCAGGGCCAGCAGGCGCTCGTCGCCGGCCAGCTCGCCCCACAGTACCGCATCGTTGCAGAAGGCCCTGACCGGATCGGCCGCCGACAGCATGGCGCGCACGGCCGCCGGATCGAAGATGCCGTCCTGGTATGCGTAGGGCAACTTCCCTGCGTTCCAGCGCTGCAGGAACACGAAGAACAGCGCCGGCAGCATGGCCGTGGCGCGCGGCGCGCGGCCAGCCGCCAGGCTCTCCTGCAGCGTCGGCCGGATGAAGCCCGGGATCTTGGAATAGCCGTCGGCGGCGACGCGCTGGTTGGTGTCCTGGATGGCCGGATTGCCGAAGCGCGCCAGCGTGGTGTCGCGATAGGCGGCCAGGTCGAGCGGGCTGGGCGTCAGGCACGGGATCACGTCCTGCGTGACGTAATCGTAGGCCATCTGGCGGATGTCGTCGCGCAGCGTGCCCTCGTGGATGTACTGTAACCCGGCCAGCGTGCCGGCCCAGGCGATGCAGCTATGGCTGGCGTTGAGGATGCGGATCTTGGCCTCTTCATAGGGCAGCACCGATGCCACCATCTCGACGCCGGCCCGCTCCAGGCGCGGGCGGCCGGCCTTGAAGTCGTCCTCGATCACCCACTGGATGAAGGATTCGCCCATCAGTGCGCAGGGGTCGTCCATGCCGATGACGGCCTTGACGCGCTCGGCCACGGCCGGGGTCGGGCGCGGCGTGATGCGGTCGACCATGGCGTTGGGGCTGGTGGTGCAGCGCTCCACCCAGGCGGCCAGTTGCGCCTCGCCGCGCAGCGCTAGGAACTGCAGCAGGCCGTCGCGGAAGCGCTCGCCGTTGTGGCGCAGGTTGTCGCAGTTGAGCAGCGTCAGCCCGGCCTGCGCATGCGCGGCGCGGCGCGCCTGCAGGATCGCGGCGATGGCGCCATAGATGGTGCGCGGACGGCCGCTGCCGTCGAGCGCGCAGCGCAGGTCGTCGGCCAAGTCGATGTTGGCGGTATCGAGCCGGTGCTGGTGGTCGAGATAGTAGCCGCCCTCGGTCACGGTAAAGGAGATGATGCGGGTGCGCTCCTCGGCGCCGGCCGCGATCAGCTGCGTGAGCTGTTCATCCCAGGGGATGATGCGGCCGATGACGTCGATGGTCTGGTAGCTGCGCTCGCCCTGCGGGGTGACGGTTTCCAGCGTGTAGCGCCCGTGCTGGCGCGCCAGCGCCTCCAGCAGCGGCGCCATGTCGGCCCGGATGTTGGCCAGCGCCAGTTGCCAGCGGCGGTCGGCGCCGCTCTCGCGCAGGGCGTTGAGGTAGACCGCCTGGTGGGCGCGGTGGAAGGAGCCGGCACCGATGTGCAGCCAGGTCAGGCTGTCTTCGGCTTGCTCGTCCTGGATGGGGGTGGCGGTGCTTGTCATGCCGTGTCCTTGTTCGTTGCTGCGATGGTTCAGTGCGGCCTTGCGGATGCCGCTGCGGCCAGGCGCGGCAGCGCGCTGCCATCCTGGCGGAACAGGTGGCAGCGCGCCGGGTCGGCGGCCAGCCCGAGCATGCTGCCATGCGCCGGGTTGAGGCTGTCGGGCACGCGCAGGATCAGCGCTTCGTCGGCGCCGTCATAGGCCGCGTACAAGTAGGAGAAGTCGCCCAGCAGTTCCAGCGCCGTGCAGCGCGCCTGCAGCGCCGCCTGCCCCTGGGCGATACTGAGGTGTTCGGGGCGCACGCCCAGCGTCACCTGCTCGCCGGGCTGCAAGCCGGCGCCGTCGACCATCGCCAGTTGCTGGCCGCCGCCGGACAACTGCAGCAGCACGCCGCCGGCCTGCACCGACACGACCGTGCCGTCGATGAAGTTCATCTTGGGCGAGCCGATGAAGCCGGCCACGAAACGGTTGGCCGGATGATGGTACAGCTGCTGGGGCGAGCCGACCTGCTCGATGCGCCCCTCGGACAGCACCACGATCTTGTCGGCCAGCGTCATCGCCTCGATCTGGTCATGGGTGACGTAGATCATGGTGGTCTTGAGGTCGTCGTGCAGCCTGGCGAACTCCAGGCGCATCTTCACGCGCAGCGCGGCATCGAGGTTCGACAGCGGCTCGTCGAACAGGAACACGCTGGGTTGGCGCGTGATGGCGCGGCCGATCGCCACGCGCTGGCGCTGGCCTCCGGACAGCGCGCGCGGCTTGCGGTCGAGCAGGTGGTCGATGTGCAGGATCTTGGCGGCATGCTGCACGGCGGCGTCGATCTCTGCCCTGGACTTGCCCGCGATCTTCAGGCCGAAGGCCATGTTGTCGTACAGGCTCATGTGCGGGTACAGCGCATACGACTGGAACACCATCGCCACCCCGCGCTTGGCGGCAGGCACATCGTTCATGCGGCGCGCGCCGATATCGAGGTCGCCGTCGCTGATGTCTTCCAGGCCGGCGATCATGCGCAGCAGGGTCGACTTGCCGCAGCCCGAAGGGCCGACAAAGACCACGAACTCGCCGTCCTCGATCTCCAGGTTGATGTCGCGCATGACTTCGTTGTCTTCGTAGCGCTTGGCCAGGTTTCTGATGCTTACTGCTGCCATGTCGTTCTCCTTTGTTTCTATATTTGCTTCATATGAGAGTCGCTAACAAAACGCCGCCGGCAAGGAGGCGCAACGCCGCCAGCGGCGTTTTTAGCGGCTCTCAGCGCAGCCAGACCAGTTCGCAGATCAACTGCGGAAACTGCTTCATGTCGTCGAACACCTTGCTGGCGCCAGCCTCCAGCAACCGGCGCGCCATCGCCTTGCGGTCGTGCGCCACGCCGGTAAACCCCAGCACATGCATGCCGGCCGCCGCCGCCGCGCGCACCCCGGTGACGCTGTCGTCGACCGCCACGCAGCGAGCCGGCTCGATGCCGAAGCCGGCCGCGGCCGCCAGGTAGACGTCAGGCGCCGGCTTGGGCTGGCCAACGTCGTGCGCGCTGTAGATGCGTCCCTCGAACTGCGCGTACAGGCCGCAGCGGCGCAGCCCGCTCTCGATGCGCGGGGCGTCGCTGTTGCTGGCCACCGCGCGCGGCAGGCGGATCGCCTGCAGGGCTTCGGCGATGCCCGGCACCGGTTGCGCTTCCTCGCCGCAGGCGCGGCCGACGCTTTCATGCAGGCGCTCGACCTGCTGCGCGCTCAAGCCCAATGCGAATTCGGCATCGACCTCGGCCAGCAGCAGGTCGGTATACATGCCGAGGCGGTTGGCGATGGCCGCATGCAAGGCGGCGCTGCGGCTTTCCTCATCGGCCTGGGCGCCGGCAGCCGGCAGCAACGGCAACAGTTCGCGGTGCAGTACGCCCAGCGCGATGCTTTCGCTGTCGAGCAGCACGCCGTCGCAATCGCACACCAGGTGGGTGATGGCTTGCCGCGTCATCATCACTTCACCGCGCCGAAGGTCAGGCCGCGCACCAGCTGTTTCTGCGCCAGCCAGCCGAGCGCCATGATGGGCGCGATCGCCAGCAGCGAAGCGGCCGACAACTTGGCCCAGAACAGCCCTTCCGGATTGGAATAGGAGGCGATGAACACCGTCAGCGGCGCGGCATTGACACTGGTCAGGTTGAGGCTCCAGAAGGCCTCGTTCCAGGACAGGATGACCAGCAGCAGCGCCGTCGAGGCCAGGCCCGGCATGGCGGTCGGCAGCAGCAGGTAGACCATCTCCTGCCAGGCGTTGGCGCCGTCGATGCGCGCCGCTTCCAGGATCTCCTTGGGCACGTCGTTGAAGTAGGTGAAGGCCATCCACACCGCGATGGGCAAGTTGATCAGCGTGTAGATCAGGGTCAGGCCGGTGACGGTGTCGAGCATGCCGCTGTTCTTGGCCAGCAGGTAGATCGGGATCAGCACGCCCACCGCCGGCATCATCTTGGTCGACAGCATCCACAGCAAGAGTTTCTGCGTGCGCCCGGTCGGGAAGAAAGCCATCGAGTATGCGGCCGGCACCGCCAGCAGCAAACTCAGCACGGTCGAGCCCAGCGACACGATCAGCGAGTTCTGCACGAAGCCGAGGTAATGGCTGCGGCTGAAGACCTCGCGGAATGTGTCCAGCGTGGGCAGGGAGAGCAATGTCGGGCTATAGGCCTGGTGCTCGGTCTTGAAGGCGGTGATCGCCACCCAGAAGATCGGGAAGAACAGGACGATGGCGCAGCTCCACGCCAGGATGCCGACCCACCAGGGGCTTTTCTTTTGCGCGCTCATTTCTCGTTCGCTCCTTTGAGGTTCCTGGCCAGCATGCGCACCAGGAAGAAAGACACGATGTTGGCCAGCACCACGGCGATGATGCCGCCGGCCGAAGCGATGCCGATGTCGAACTGCTGCAGGCCGATGGAATAAACCAGGTAGGTCAGGTTGGTGGTGGCGGTGCCGGGACCGCCGGCGGTGGTGGTGAAGATCTCGGCGAAGACCGACAGCAGGAAGATGGTCTCGATCATGATCACCACCGTGATGGCGCGCTTCAAGTGCGGCAGCACGATGTAGAAGAAGATGCGCACCGGCCCGGCGCCGTCGAGCTGGGCGGCTTCCTTCTGGTCGTTGTCGAGCGACTGCAGCGCGGTCAGCAAAATCAGGAAGGCGAACGGTATCCACTGCCAGGCGACGATGACGATCACCGACAGCATCGGGTATTGGGCCAGCCAGTCGACCGGCTCCAGCCCGAGGTGGCGCATGACGAACGCCAGCATGCCGTAGACCGGGTGCATGATCATGTTCTTCCAGATCAGCGCGGCCACGGTGGGCATCACGAAGAACGGCCCGATCACCAGCAGGCGCGCGATGCCGCGGCCGCGGAATGGCTGGTCGAACAGCACCGCCAGCAGGGTGCCGCCGATCACGCTGATGGCCAGCACCGAACCGATCAGCAGCGCGGTATTGCCGATCGAAGGCCAGAACGCCGGGTCTTCCAGCAGGAACTGGTAGTTCTCCAGGCCGACGAAACCGGTCTGGTCGGGCGCCATCAGGTTGTAGCGGTTGACCGAGAACCAGATGGTCATGGCCAGCGGCACGATCATCCAGGCCAGCAGGATCAGCACCGACGGCGTTTGCAGCAGGCGGACGGGATTGAAGCGCTGCGGCGCGCTTGCGCGGCCGCCGGCCCTGGTGGCGCGCGGCGGCGTGCGGGGTGCGGAGGTCGGTTGGCTCTGCATGGCGGGAGGATGGATGGGATGGATCGATGGCATGGCGGCCTCGGCGAATCGGAGCAATCGGGACCGTCTGGCGCGGCGCATGTGCGCCAGGCCGGCCGGGAAGGCGGCGCGGCCGCTCCTTCGACATTCAGGCGTACGGAAGGAACGGGCCGCGTTGCGAGGGACTGCGTTGATGACGATGTTGAATTGCTTGCGTTACCTGAATTACTTGATGTAGCGGCCCTGGCGCATCATGCGCACGGCCTGGGCCTGCGCGGCGTCCAGCGCGGCATCCGGGGTGGTCTTGCCGGCCAGCGCGCCGGCGATGGCCTGCCCGGTCACGGTGCCGATCGACTGGAACTCGGGAATGGTCGCGAACTGCACGCCGGTATAGGGCACCGGCTTGACGGTCGGGTTGTTGGCGTCGGCGGTCTGGATCGCATCGAGCACGAAATCGGAGAACGGCGACACTTTCTTGTACTCGGCCGACGCGTAGGTCGAGCTGCGGGTGCCCGGCGGCACCAGTGCCCAACCGCTGTCCTTGGCGACCAGGTTGATGTATTCCCTGGAAGTGGCCCAAGCGGCGAACTTCCTGGCGGCATCCTGCGACTTGGAGGACTTCGGCACCGCCAGCGACCAGATCCACAACCAGTGCGAACCCTTCTCGGTCGCGGCGATCGGCGCCGGCGCGAAAGCGGTCTTGTCGGACACCTTGGAATCCTTGCCGTGGTAGAGCATGCCGGCCGCCACCGTGGCGTCCACCCACATGCCGCACTTGCCGCTGGAGAACAGTACCAGGTTTTCATTGAAGCCGTTGGAGCTGGCGCCCGGCGGACCGTACTTGCGCATCAGGTCGACATAGAAGGCGACCGCCTGCTTCCATTCCGGCGACGACAGCTGCGGCTGCCATTTCTCGTCGAACCAGCGGCCGCCCCAGGCGTTGGCCATGGTGGTGAGGATCGCCATGTTCTCGCCCCAGCCGGCTCGACCGCGCAGGCAGATGCCATAGACGCCCTTGGCCGGGTCGTGCAGTTGCGCGGCCAGCTTGGCGACTTCATCCCAGGTCGGCTGCTTCGGCATGGTCAGCTTCTTTTGCTCGAACAGGTCCTTGCGGTAATAAGTCATCGAGCTTTCGGCATAGAACGGCAGCGCGTACAGCTTGCCGTCCACCGTCAGGCCCTCGCGCACCGGCTTGATCAGGTCGGCCTCGTCGTAGTCGGCCGGCAAGCCGGTCATCGGCGCCAGCCAGCCCTTCTTGGCCCAGATCGGCGCTTCATATGCGCCGATGGTCATCAGGTCGAACTGGCCGCTGTTGGTGGCGATGTCGGTGGTCAGGCGCTGGCGCAGCACGCTTTCTTCCATCGTGACCCAGCGCAGCTTGATGTCGGGGTTGGCTTTTTCGAACTGCGGCGCCAGCTTCTGCAGCTCGATCATGTCGGGATTGTTGATCGACGCGATGTTCAGGGTGACCGGTTCGGCCTGGGCCGCGACGGACAGGAACAGCGCGGAAACGACGACGGCGACCGCGCTCAGGCGAACGCCGCAACGGGCAGTGATACAGCGGGCAATGCTATGCATGCTTGTCTCCATAGTTTTATGGGCCGCCGGCTCACTTCCCCCGGGCGCCGGGCAAGCTTGCGCGCCTGGCTGTCGTGCGTATTCCGAACGGCTGGTTTTGAGCTTTTTTTATTTTTGTGAGCAAATAATCAGACATCGGGCAAAACTTGTCAAGCATTTGCAATTTAATTGAGCAAATGCCCAAACTTGTGAATAATGGAATCCCGGGACTCGCCGTAAAATGGCGCCCGCGACACCGGACAAACTGTTCCAGGAACCTGCCCGGGATCCAAGACCACCACCGCATCACCAACATAGCTGCCGCCCATGCCGCGGTACACGAGGAGAATATGTCATCTGGCGCATCCAAACTCGACCTGGCCGCACGCGCCGCCTGGATGTATTACGTGGCGGGCAACACCCAGAATGAAATCGCGGAACGGCTGGGCATCTCGCGCCAGATGGCGCAGCGCATGGTGGCCTACGCCGGCGCCGCCAACCTGGTGAAGGTGCAGATCACCCATCCGGTCTCGTCCTGCCTGGAACTGGCGCAAGGCCTGCAGGAGCGTTACGGCTTGCAGGTATGCCGCGTGGTGCCGGGCGCCGGCGGCAGCGACAATCCCAACGAATCGCAGGAAGTGCAGCAGATGCTGGCCGTGGCCGGGGCCGAACTGATGGACCAATACCTCAGCTCGGCCACGCCGCTGGTGGTCAACGTCGGTTCCGGCCGCACGCTCAAGGCCGCCATCGAGAAGATCGCCGAGATCGACCGCCCGCAGCACCAGATCGTGTCCATGATCGGCGCCTTCGCCGCGGACGGCTCGGCCAACCGCTATGACGTGGCGCTGCAGGCGGCCGAGAAATTGCAGGCGCGCTTCTACCTGCTGCCGGCGCCGCGCGTGGCCGAGAGCGAAAGCGACCGCAAGCAATGGTGCAACCACCGCGCCTACAAGATCGTCACCGGCCTGGCCGAACGCGCCGACGTCACCTTCCTCGGCATCGGCACCATCGCCCTGCAGGGTGCGATGCACGAAGACGGCTTCATCGACGACGCCGAGGTCGCGCAGTTGCAGCAGCAAGGCGCGGTGGGCGAAATGATCTGCCACGCCTTCGATGCCGAAGGCCGCATGCTGGCCTCGGCGCTGGCCGCCCGCATCACCACGCCGCCGCTGGCGGCGCGCCCGCAGCGTCCGGTGATCGCCTTCGCCGGCGGCAGCAAGAAAATCGAAGCGGTGCGCGCGGCGCTGCGCGGCGGCTGGCTGACCGGGCTGGTGACCGATGAGGTGTGCGCGCGCCATGCCTTGCAGGATGGCTGAACCCCGCCCGCGCACATTACATTCCGGAGACACCGCATGACCCAGCCCGCACAATTCGTCGTATTCGGCGAAGCCCTGACCGACTTCATCCGCCAGAGCGACGGCCAATGGCGCGCCATGCCCGGCGGCGCCTGCTGGAACGTGGCGCGCGCGGCTGCGCGCCTGGGCGTGCCGACCGGCTATGCCGGCAGCGTCAGCACCGATGTGTTCGGCCAGGAACTGCACGCGCTCACGCGCGAAGCCGGGCTCGACATGCGCTTCACCCAGCAGTACGCCAAGGCGCCGCTGCTGGCGATGGTCACCTCCACCACCCCGCCCGATTACTTCTTCATCGGCGACGACAGCGCCGACCTCCACTTCAATCCTGAACGCCTGCCGAGCGGCTGGATGGATCAGGTGCGCGTGCTGCACTTCGGCTGCATCAGCCTGGCCCGCGAACCGCTGGCCTCGCGCCTGCTTCAAGTGGCCAAGGCCGGCGCCATGCGCGGCAAGAAGATCGCCTTCGACCCCAACTGGCGCAAGCTGATGGACAGCCCGTCCTACCGCATCCTGCTGCGCGAATTGCTGGCGCTGTCGGATTACGTCAAGGTCTCGGACGAGGACCTGGAAAGGCTGTTTCCCGGCGACGGCAACGCGCTGGCCACGCTGCAGGACATGGCGCCGAAGGCCGAGATCCTGCTCACGCTGGGCGCACAGGGCATGCGCTGGATCAAGGGGGAACAGGTGGTGCAACAGCCGGCCTACAAGGTCGAGGTGGTCGATACGGTGGGTTGCGGCGACGCCTCCATGGGCGGCTGGATCGCCAGCCAGTTGCGCCAGCCGGACGCGCCGGCGCAAGTCCACCTGCAATGCGCGGCGGCCGGTGCGGCGATCGCAGCCTCCAAGCCAGGCGCCTATGCCGCGACCTGGGATGAGGTGCAGGCGATGATAGAACGCGGTTGAGGCAACCCTGCCGCGAACGCATCGGCGCTGGCGCATTTTTACGATTTTCTTGTATCCGCCCCGACACCGGATGTCGATCATGACCGCATGACCGGCTATTGAAGCGGGCTCACCATGCTTCTCCTCCTGCTCACGGCCGGCGCCATGCCCGATCATTGAGGCTCGCGATTGCCAAACCTGAAAACGGCACGTATCCTTGCGCCCATGCCAAACATACGCCCTTCCCGCGCTGAAGACGGCCCGCGCGTCGTCGAGATCTGGCGCCTGGCGGTAGACGCCACCCACGACTTCCTCTCGCCGGCCGACCGCGCCGCGATCGAAGACGACGTGCGCGGTTTCCTCCCCGCAGCACCGCTCTGGCTTGCCGTCGATGACAATGATTTCGCACTAGGCTTCATGCTGCTCGATGGCGCGAAGATGGAAGCGCTGTTCATCGATCCTTCGCATCACGGCCGCGGCATCGGCCGCGCGCTGGTAGCCCATGCGCTGGCGCTGCACCCGATGCTGGAAACGGATGTCAACGAACAGAACACGCAAGCCGTGCGCTTCTATGAACGCATGGGCTTCACCGAAACCGGACGCTCCTTGCTGGACGGGCAGGGGCGCGCCTATCCGTTGATTCACCTGCGCTGCATCTTCGAGCCGCAATAGCCGGCGCCAGCCAATAAAAGCCGGCTGCACGGCGCCAATGCCGTTCAGTTAAGACTAATGCTGAAGCACGCATCACCCGAGCCCGTTCGGGCTGAACAGGCCCGCCAGGGCCGTATCGAAGCCAGCGCGCCAGCATCAGCGGCCTCGCCTGCCCTTCGATACGCTGCTGCGCAGCTACTCAGGGCGAACGGAGTCTGGACTCCACAAACCGCCACAAATACAAATGCCGTTCAGCGCTTAACTGAACGGCATTAGCAGCACGGCGCCCTACTTGCCGGGCCGCCAGTGCGCAGCCGAGGCTGCCTAACCCCAAACGGGCCTCAGATCTTCTCCAGCTTCGCCACCGACAGGTCCAGCAGCTTCATGCCGAACTTGCCGAAGTTGATGTGCGCGCGGGTGGCCCCGCCGCCGCCTTCGATGTTGACGATCACGCCCTCGCCGAACTTGGCGTGCGCCACGTTCTGGCCGATGCGCCAGCCCGAATCGGAACGCGAGAAATTCTGCGCGATCTTGTTGTTGCCGGACTCGGGCGCATCGTCCCAGGCCGACTTCGGATGCGCGAACCAGCTGTTCTTCTGCACCTTGGGCGAGAGCCATTTGATGGCATCCTCGGGCAACTCGTCGAAGAAGCGCGAGCGCATGTTGTAGCGCGTCTGGCCGTGCAGCATGCGGGTCTGCGAGAAAGTCATGAACAGGCGCTTGCGCGCGCGCGTGATGGCCACGTACATCAGGCGGCGTTCCTCTTCCACCCCGCCCTCTTCCTTGGCGCTGTTCTCGTGCGGGAACAGGCCCTCTTCCAGACCGGTGATGAACACCGCGTCGAATTCCAAACCCTTGGCCGAGTGCACCGTCATCAGTTGCAGCGCATCCTGGCCGGCCTGCGCCTGGTTGTCGCCGGCTTCCAGCGAGGCGTGCGACAGGAAAGCCGACAGCGGCGACATGATGGTCACCAGCGGCGCGTCGGCATCGATCACTTCGACGCCGTCTGCGGTAGTGATCGCAGTGCCGGCGGTGGCCTGCGCCTGCGGGCCGAGGAAGGCCGGGGCGTCCAGGCCATACCCTTCTTCCGAGACGAACAAGGTGGCGGCGCTGACCAGCTGCTCCAGGTTCTCGATGCGGTCGGCGCCTTCCTTCTCGTTACGGTAATGCGCGATCAGGCCCGACAGTTCCAGCACCACCTTGACCGTTTCCGGCAGGGGCAGGTGCTGGGTTTCGAAGCGCGCGCCTTCGATCAGCTTGACGAAGGCGTTGAGCGACGAGCCGGCCTTGCCGGCCACGTACGGCACGGCCGCGTACAGCGAGCAGTTGTACTGGCGCGCCGCATCCTGCAGCGACTCCATCGCGCGGGCGCCGATGCCGCGCGTGGGAAAATTCACCACGCGCAGGAAAGCCGAGTCGTTGTGCAGGTTGTCCATCAGTTGCAGGTAGGCGATGGCGTGCTTGATTTCGGCGCGCTCGAAGAAGCGCTGGCCGCCGTAGACGCGATAGGGAATCGCCGAGGAAAACAGCGCATGCTCCAGCACGCGCGACTGCGCGTTGGAGCGGTAGAGGATCGCAATCTCGCTGCGGCCCCAGCCTTCGGCGATCAGGTCCTTGACCTGCTCGATGATCCATTGCGCTTCCTGCAGGTCGCTGCTGGCCTCGTAGACGCGCACCTGCTCGCCGTGACCGGCATCGGTGCGCAGGTTCTTGCCCAGGCGGCGGCTGTTGTTGGAGATCAGCTCATTGGCGGTATCCAGGATGTGGCCGTGCGAGCGGTAGTTCTGCTCCAGCTTGATCAGATTCTCCACCCGGAACTCGCGCTCGAAGGCCGACATGTTGCCCACGTTGGCGCCGCGGAAGGCATAGATGCTCTGGTCGTCGTCGCCCACCGCGAACACCGCGCCGTGCGGGCCGGCCATCAGCTTCAACCACTTGTATTGCAGATCGTTGGTGTCCTGGAACTCGTCCACCAGGATGTGGCGGAAACGCGCCTGGTAATGCTCGCGCAGCGGCTGGTTGCGCACCAGCAGCTCATAGGTGCGCAGCAGCAGCTCGGCGAAATCGACCACGCCTTCGCGCTGGCACTGCTGGTCGTACAGCTCGTAGAGTTCGACGAACTTGCGGTTGTAGTCGTCATGCGCTTCCACATCCTGCGCGCGCAGGCCCTGGTCCTTGGCGCTGTTGATGAAGTACATCAGGTTGCGCGGCGGATATTTTTCATCGTCCACGTTCATCGCCTTGAGAAGGCGCTTGATGGCCGAAAGCTGGTCCTGCGAATCGAGGATCTGGAACGTCTGCGGCAGCCCGGCGTCCTTGTGGTGCGCGCGCAGCAAGCGGTTGCACAGGCCGTGGAAGGTGCCGATCCACATGCCGCGGGTATTGATCGGCAGCATGGCCGACAGGCGCGCGGTCATTTCCTTGGCGGCCTTGTTGGTGAAGGTCACCGCCAGGATGCCGGCCGGCGACACCTGCCCGGTCTGGATCAGCCAGGCGATGCGGGTAGTGAGCACGCGGGTCTTGCCGGAACCGGCGCCGGCCAGGATCAGCGCGGACTGGGCCGGCAGGGTCACGGCGGCCAGTTGTTCTTCGTTGAGGTTGTGGAGAAGATTTTGCATCCCGAGATTATAAGGCGGCGCGCTCCCCGGCGCGGCGCAAAGCCGCCCGGCGGCGCGCTATACTTCCGGGCGCGTTCGCCGGCCAGGCCTGCGAATCCCTCCCAACCAGCCCTGCATCATGGTGCCCCATGCTCCGTTCGCGACTGATTTCCGCCCTGACTGCCGCCTTGCTGATGGCCTGCGGCTTCGCCCCCACCGCCCCGGCGTTCTCGCCCCGTACCGAGGTCAGCCAGCTGCTGTCGCTGCAAAAGACCCGCCTCGATGTCGCCGCACCGGTGGCGCGCAGCAAGTGGAATTCGCACGCGCCGATCGACGATCCGGCGCGCGAGCAGGCGATTCTCGACGATGTCGGCGCACGGGCGCAACAACTCGGGCTCGATGCGCAATGGGCGCGCGGCTTCTTCCAGGACCAGTTCGACGCCGGCAAGATCGTGCAACGCGACCTGCATCGGCAATGGAAGCTGGAGCAGCGCCCGCCCTTCGCCAACCCGCCCGACCTCGCCCGTGAGGTAAGGCCGGTGCTGGACCGGCTCACGCCGGAGCTGCTGGCGGCACTGGCGCGCCTCAACGACCGCTGGTGCGAGCCGGATGTGGCGGGCGCGCTGGATGAGCTGGCGCCGCAAATCCTGGGCGCCGACTATGCGCCGGCGGTGCAGGAAAAAGCCACGCAAGCGCTGCGCTGCAGACAGTAAACCGCCTGCATCGCACCTTGCCAGATTGCTATCGTCGCGCAAAAGCGACTAAAAAACAGGAAAACGCTTGCTGTCCTGCAGCATTTTCCCCGGAGGAGTAAAATCCGGAACAGCTGTTCACGCGCACATCCGCGCCTGCAGCGTCCACATCCCGAACTCCCCCATCATGTCCGACGATTCATGTAGTCCCAGTCCTGTGCCGGCGCGTCCGCTGACGCCGGCCAAGGTCACCACGCAGATCCTTTCCACCGCCTTCTTCACGTTCCTGGTCTATCTGGCCATCGGCATCCCGATGGCGGTGCTGCCGGGCTACATCCACCTCGACCTCGGTTACAGCTCGGTGATCGCCGGGCTGGGCATCAGCGTCCAGTATTTCGCCACCTTCATCAGCCGCGCCAACGCCGGCCGCATGATCGACACCGTCGGCGCCAAGCAGACCGTGATGCGCGGCATGCTGCTGTGTACCGCCAGCGGCGGCCTGCTGTTGCTGGCGGCGCTGGCGCAATCGCTGCCCTTTCTCAGCCTGATGCTGCTGTTCGCCAGCCGTGCCTTGCTGGGCCTGGGCGAGAGCCTGGTCGGCACCGGCGCCATCATGTGGGGCATCGGCCGCGTCGGCGCCGACAATACCGCCAAGATGATTTCCTGGAACGGCATCGCCACCTACGCCGCGCTGGCCATCGGCGCGCCGCTGGGCGTGATGCTGGACCGCTCGCTGGGCTTCGCCGTGATCGGCCTGGCGGGCGCGGCGCTGACCGCGACCGGCTACCTGCTGGCGCGCGGCGGCCCGAACGTGCCGGTGGTTCTCGGCGAAAAGCTGTCGTTCAAGCTGGTGCTGCGCCGCGTGTTCGCCTACGGCCTCGGCCTGGCGTTCGGCACCATCGGCTTCGGCTCGATTGCCACCTTCATCACGCTGTACTACGCCGACCACCGATGGGGCAACGCGGCCTTCGCGTTGACCGCCTTCTCCGCCGCCTTCGTCGGCGCGCGCCTGCTGTTCGCCAATGCCATCAACCGTTTCGGCGGCTACCGCGTAGCCATCGTCAGCTTCCTCACCGAAGCGGTCGGCCTGTTGCTGCTGTGGGTCGCCGGCGCGCCGGAGGTGGCGATGCTGGGCGCGGCGCTGACCGGCTTCGGCTTCGCGCTGGTGTTCCCTTCGTTGGGCGTGGAGGCGGTCAAGCTGGTGCCGGCGGCCAACCGCGGCGCGGCGCTGGCGGCCTATTCGGTATTCCTCGACCTGGCGTTGGGCTTCACCGGACCGCTGGCCGGCCTGATCGTGGGCCAGCTCGGCTATCCGCAAGTGTTCCTGTTCGCCGCCATTGCCGCCATCGGCGCGGTAGCCTTGTCGCTATCGCTGTACCGCAGCGCGCAGCAGCGCAACGGGCAATGATCCCGACCTGATCCGCCGCAAGCCGCACGCAGGGATACGGCAACACGATGGGGCCGATAGCAAGATCGCTATCGGCCCCATCGCCATTTTCATCCACTATTTTTATTGAAATATGGAACGCTTGCCCCATCTCTTCCATCAATACAGTCGCATCGAACACTGTCTGCGTGCGTGATTTGCAATAGAATCGCCATGTTGTTTTCACCCGCTGACGAAAAACCAAACACCTGAAGGAGCGAAAAATGGCAAAGAAGAATGTTGCGGCAACATCGATCAACATCGGCATCAGCGACAAGGATCGCAAGAAGATCGCCGACGGCCTGTCCAGGCTGCTGGCCGACAGCTACACGCTCTACCTGAAGACCCACAACTTCCACTGGAACGTCACCGGCCCGATGTTCAACACCCTGCACCTGATGTTCGAAGGCCAGTACACCGAACTGGCCACCGCGGTCGACCTGATTGCCGAACGCATCCGCGCGCTGGGTTATCCGGCCCCGGGTTCGTACAAGGACTTCGCCAAGCTGTCGTCCATCCCGGAAGCCGAAGGCGTGCCGTCGGCGCAAGAGATGATCGCCCAGTTGGTGGCCGGCCAGGAAGCCGTGACCCGCACCGCGCGCTCGATCTTCCCGGCGGTCGATGCCGCCGCCGACGAGCCGACCGCCGACCTGCTGACCCAGCGCATGCAGTTGCACGAAAAGAACGCATGGATGCTGCGCAGCCTGCTGGAAGGCTGATGGCCGGTGACCGACCGGCACGGGCGCGGCCGCCGCGCCCGTGCGATGGCCAATGACATCTGTTGACATCTGTTGATCATGAAAGCGAAAGGCCATGCCTACCATGCGATCCACGGCAAAACTTGTTGGCGGCCTGTGCCTTGCCATCGGCTTGCTCGCCGCCAGCCCCTCCCGGGCGCAAACGCCTGACTCGGTTTCCGCCGCCAAGGCCCTCTCCTCCACGCTCTGGCTGACCACCAAGGTCTACCTTGAAGGCGCGCCGGAGCAGGACGTGCAAGCCGACTACATGGGCGTCGTCGGCCTGTCGAGGTGGGATAGCGCGCGCAACCGTTATGAATTTTTCGATCCGGCCACCGGCGCATCGCGCCTGAAAGCGGGCGGTGGCGGTTACTTCTTCATCACCGGCGACGGCAAGCATCACGTTCTGGTGCCTGACGCGGGCGCTGTCAGGGTGCTCCCCCGGCGGCTGGAGAAGCTGACCACGGCCGAGTTCACTTATTCGCGCGAGGTGCCTCGCAACATGGTGCAGGGCAATCCCCCAGTGCGGATCTATGTGGTGCACACGCCTTACACCGGGCCATTCAACCCGCCACTGTCCCAGCCTTGAACGATGGCGCCGGCAAGCGCGCCGGCCCCGCCATCATGTGCGCTCAGAACAGGCCGGCAAAGCCGCGCGCGGCGGCCTGCGCATCCTGCGGCGCCATATAGACGCTGCTGATCGCTGCCACCATGTCGGCGCCCTGCGCAATCAGCGGCAGGCAATTCTCTTGCGTCATGCCGCCGATGACCACCACCGGCAGCGGGATTTCCCGCTTCGACTCGGCCACGATTTCCGGCGCGGTCTTGAATGCATATTTCTTCACGCGCGACGGATAGAAGCCGCCGAAAGCCACATAGCTCGCTCCGGCCGCATGGGCGTCGCGCGCCAGTTGCAGCGTGCCGTAGCACGAAGCGCCGACGATCTTGTCCCGACCGACCCTGGCGCGCACCTCGGCGACCGAGGCATCGGTGCCGCCGACATGGATGCCATCCGCATCCAGCGCGAGGCACAGCTCGACATGGTCGTTGACGATGAACGGCGTGTTGTGGCGGCGGCACACATGCAGCAGCGCGCTCGCCTGCTCCCGGCGCAAAACCTCGTCCGCGTTCTTGTGGCGGTATTGCACCAAGGCCGCGCCGCCCCGGATCGCCTGCTCCGTTGCGCTCACCAGTTGTTCCGTGTCATCCCAGTCGGGCGTGACGATATACAAACCGCGCACATGCCATTGCTTGTCTGTGTGGTCCATTCCTGTTCTCCCTTCAATGCGTTTCTATTTCCGATACGGCGGCACGCGGTTGGGAATGCGCTGCCCGGCCGCAATCGCATATGACGTCGCCAGCGCATGCTGGCAATAGTCTTGCGCGCCTGCGATGGCATCGTGCATCTCAAATCCTCGCGCCAACAAGGCCGACAAGGCCGCCGCCAGCGTGCAGCCGCTGCCGTGGAATTCATCGGGCAGGCGCGCCCAGCGCCAGCGCGCACTTTCCTCGGCAGCGTCGGCATCCTCGCCCTGCCCGGCGTCCGGCGGCTGGCCGTACCAGCGGTTGACCACGTCGGACTCCTGCGGGCCATGCCCGCCCTTGAGCAGCACATGCCCGCAGCCGCGCCGCATCAGCGCCGCAGCCTGCCGCCCCGGCGGCACGTCGCCGCACAGGCGCCGCGCCTCGTTGAGGTTGGGCGTGATGACGGTGGCCAGCGCATACAAGGGCTCGATCACGCGCGCGGCGTCGTCCTTCGAGAGGTTGTCCCCTTTGCCATTGGCCAGCACCGGGTCCAGCACCACCGGCAGCGCCGGATTGCGTGCGCGCAGCTGGCCGATCAGCGCCGCGATCGCCTCGGCGTTGTCGCGGCTGCCGGCGATGCCCAGCTTGACTGCGGCGATGTCGAAACGGTCGATCAGCACCTGGGCCTGGTGGCGCACCAGTTCCGGATCGAGCGCATGCACCGCGAACACGCTGACGTTGTCCTGTACCGTCAGCGCGGTCGGCACCGACAGCGGATGGCAGCCGAGCGCGCTGATGGCGGGGATATCGGCCTGCATGCCGGCGCCGCCGCTGGGGTCGGAGCCGGAAAACACCAGCACGCAAGGCGGCGTGGGACGATAGCTGGCGTTCACACTACGCGCCCGGCCATCGGCGAGGATGGCGATGCGTGGAACTTGCGCGGGATGCGGCCCGCGAGAAAAGCCTCGCGCCCCGCCTCCACCGCCAGCTTCATCGCGCCCGCCATGCGGATGGGATCGCGCGCGCCGGCGATGGCGCTGTTCATCAGCACGCCGTCGCAGCCCAGCTCCATCGCGATGGCCGCGTCCGACGCCGTGCCCACGCCGGCATCGACCAGCACCGGCACCTTGGCCTGCTCGATGATCAGCGACAGGTTCCACGGATTCAAGATGCCCATGCCGGAACCGATCAGCGAAGCCAGCGGCATCACCGCCGCCACGCCCAGGTCTTCCAGCATTCGCGCCTGGATCGGATCGTCGCTGCAATACACCATCACGTCGAAACCATCCTTGACCAGGGTCTCGGCGGCCTTGAGCGTCTCCGGCATGTTGGGGAACAGCGTCTTCTCGTCGCCCAGCACCTCCAGCTTCACCAGCTTGTGCCCGCCCAGCAGCTCGCGCGCCAGTTGCAGCGTGTAGACCGCATCGGCCGCGTTGTAGCAGCCGGCGGTATTGGGCAGGATGGTGAATTCCGAGGGCGGCACCACATCCAGCAGGCTGGGCGCATTGGGGTCCTGGCCGATGTTCACGCGGCGGATCGCCACGGTGATGATCTCGGCGCCGCTGGCAACAGTCGCCGCGCGCGTCTCGTTCAGGTCCTTGTACTTGCCGCTGCCCACCAGGAGGCGCGAGCGGTAGGTTTTTCCAGCGATGGTCAGGCCTGTGTCCTGTACCAGCGCGGGTGTGTCGTTCATGTTCATTTCAAATCCTTTCATGTCTCTTGCAATTGTGCGAAAAGGAATGCATACGGCTGGTGTGCAGACTTCGATACGCCGCTTTGCGGCTACTCAGTCCGAACGGAATCACTTGAAGCGCGACAAACATCATCGGAATGACAGCACTAGGTGATAGCGAACCTGCACCCCGAAGCCGCAGGCGAGTAACAAGCACCGCGATGCCGCAGGCGAGCCGGCCATGCTTTCCCCTTGTGGGCCAGCCGCCGGAGCGCGGGGAAAAATGGATCAGAAAGGCAGTCGGAGCGCAGCGACTCTGCCTTTCCCATTTTTCCTCGCGCTTCGGCGGGAACCCCGCAGGGGCTGGCACTTAGGGGCCGCCTTTCTTTGCTTACTTTCTTTGGCGGAGCAAAGAAAGTGAGCGGCTGCCGGCTGAAGCAGTGCTTCAGCCTCCCGGCGCTCACCTCCGACCGGAGAAAGAAAAGCATAGAGCCAGTACATCGACCAGCAGTAAGGCCAGACTACCTAATAAAAAAACTCACCCGCCACCAATCGCCCGCACCACATCGACCTTGTCAGTCTCCGCCAGCAAACGTTGCGCCCACTGCTGCGCAGGCACCACCTGCCGGTTGACCGCCACCGCCACCGCCTTCCCGGACAGTTCCAGCGAAGCGACCAACTGCTCCAGCGTAAAGCCATCCGGCAAGGAATGCGGCTTGCCGTTCAGTTCGATCTGCATGGCGAGGCTCATTGCTTCGAATAGATCTCGGCGCCCATCTTCACGAACTCGACCGACTTCACTTCCATGCCCTGCTTGAGCGCCTCGATTTCCGAGATGCCTTCCTTGGCCGCGTAGTCGCGCACTTCCTGGGTGATCTTCATCGAGCAGAAGTGCGGGCCGCACATGGAGCAGAAGTGCGCCACCTTGGCCGAGTCCTTGGGCAGGGTTTCGTCGTGGAATTCGCGCGCCTTGTCGGGGTCCAGGCCGATGTTGAACTGGTCTTCCCAGCGGAACTCGAAGCGCGCCTTGGACAAGGCGTTGTCGCGGATCTGCGCGCCCGGATGGCCCTTGGCCAGGTCGGCCGCATGCGCGGCGATCTTGTAGGTGATGATGCCATCCTTCACATCCACCTTGTTGGGCAGGCCCAGGTGTTCCTTCGGCGTGACGTAGCACAGCATGGCGGTGCCGTACCAGCCGATCTGGGCGGCGCCGATGCCGGAGGTGATGTGGTCGTAGCCGGGGGCGATGTCGGTGGTCAACGGGCCCAGCGTATAGAACGGCGCCTCGTGGCACTGCTCCAGCTGCAGGTCCATGTTTTCCTTGATCAGGTGCATCGGCACGTGGCCGGGGCCTTCGATCATCACCTGCACGTCGTGCTTCCAGGCGATCTGGGTCAGCTCGCCCAGGGTCTTCAGTTCGCCCAGTTGCGCCTCGTCGTTGGCATCATAGATCGAACCGGGACGCAGGCCATCGCCCAGGCTGAAGCTGACGTCGTAGGCCTTCATGATCTCGCAGATGTCTTCGAAGTGCTCGTAGAGGAAGGATTCGCGGTGGTGCGCCAGGCACCACTTGGCCATGATCGAGCCGCCGCGCGAGACGATGCCGGTCATGCGCTTGGCGGTCAGCGGCACGTATTGCAGGCGCACGCCGGCGTGGATGGTGAAATAGTCCACGCCCTGCTCGGCCTGCTCGATCAGGGTGTCGCGGAAGATTTCCCAGGTCAGGTCTTCGGCCTTGCCGTTGACCTTTTCCAGCGCCTGGTAGATCGGCACGGTGCCGATCGGCACCGGCGAGTTGCGGATGATCCACTCGCGCGTCTCGTGGATGTTCTTGCCGGTGGACAGGTCCATCACGTTGTCGCCGCCCCAGCGGATGGCCCAGGTCATTTTCTCGACTTCCTCGCCAATGGACGAGGTCACGGCCGAGTTGCCGATGTTGGCGTTGATCTTGACCAGGAAATTGCGGCCGATGATCATCGGCTCGACTTCCGGGTGGTTGATGTTGGCGGGGATGATGGCGCGCCCGCGCGCCACTTCGTCGCGCACGAACTCGGGCGTGATCTCGGCCGGGATCGAGGCGCCGAAGGACTGGCCGGGATGCTGGCGGCCCATCAGGTCGGACAGCTTGGCGCCCATCGGGCCGGAGGCTTTCAACTGTTCCAGGTATTCCTGGCGGCGCAGGTTTTCGCGGATGGCGATGAATTCCATCTCGGGCGTGATGATGCCGCGCCGGGCGTAGTGCATTTGGGAGACGTTACCGCCGGCCTTGGCGCGGCGCGGCTTGCGGTGCAGGTTGAAGCGCAGCTCGGCCAGCGCCGGATCGTTCAGGCGCTGTTGGCCGTATTCGGAGGTCGGGCCGTCCAGCTCCTCGGTGTCGTCGCGCTCCAGGATCCAGGGCAGGCGCGGCGTGGGAAGGCCGGCGCGGATGTCGATCTTCACGTCCGGATCGGTATAGGGGCCGGAGGTGTCGTAGACATAGATCGGCGGGTTCTTTTCGGAACCGAACATGGCCGGGGTATCGGCCTGGCTGATTTCGCGCATGGGCACGCGGATATCCGGACGCGAACCGGTCACGTAGATCTTGCGGGAATTCGGGAGAGGCTGGATCGCTGCCTCATCCACCGTGGCGGTGGCGGACAGGAACTTGGGATTGGCATTCATTTTGGCTCCTTTGCGGTTGGCTCGGAGCCAGCAAAGGAGGTGACGGAAGAAGAACGCCAGCCCGCCCTGGGCGGTTAGGTGCTGCGTCTTGCTGCCGGTTGCTTCCCTTCGCTGGCATTATCCAGATCAGGTTCAAGGGTATTTCTCACCCACCTTGCGGCAGGACCCCTAGCGTTTTACGCCGGTGCAAACACCGGCGAGCGGCCATTATAAGGCGCTTTGTGGCAGCAGGCGAGCAGAAACGCTGCCCGCCATGAACTCATCCGCGCCGGGCAGCGCCGGCTGTGGTCGGCGACAGGTTCAAGCCGGCAGCGTGCCGCCTTCGTCGATGATCTTCCAGTAGCGCATCACCTTCTCGACATAGTTGGCGATGCCGGTGCCGGCGGGCAAGTTGCTCAGGTTATTGGGATCGACGCCGTTCTCGCCGGAGTTGTAGGCGCGCAGCGCGATCTCCCAGCTGTCCTTGCCGTATTTCTGTTTCATCTCCTCTTTCATGTCGGCCAGGTAGAAGGCACCGGCCAGGATGTTGGTGGCCGGGTCGTTCTTGTCGCGCCCTTGCAGCTCGGGATGGCGCGCCTGCAATGCGGCGAAGGTGTTGTCGTTCATCTGCACCAGTCCGGTGTCGCCCCTGCCGTTCGGATTGTTGGTGGCGGCGCCCGGGTCCCAGCGCGATTCGTCATGGATCAGGCCGGCCAGCAGGCTGGCCGGGACGCCGCTGCGACGCGACGCTTCCTCGATCATGTCGCGGTAGGGCTCGGCCTGCGGCGGCAGGCCCGGCCCCAGATGACTGGAGCCGTCACCATTGCCCTGGTACGGCTCATCGGCGTCGGCCCCGATGGCGTCGGGCGTGACGCTCTTGCGGGAGACCACCGGCGGTCGGTAAGTGGTGGTGATGTCCACCGTGATATCGACCGACTCCACCGGCGGCGAACCGTGGCCGCCACCGCCCGGCGTAATGCCGAGCCGGTCCAGGGTTGGCTTGATGACCGCATATTCCTTCTGGAAAGCAGGATCGCGGAACCACCTGTCCGCCAGATCCTGCCAGGTTACGCCTTGATCCGACACCTTCGACATCTGCGGTTCTCCACTCATCATGAAATTGCCTGGAATCACATCGCGGCGGCCAGGCATGCCGCGAAACCTTGCCTGCCAAACAACAAACTTGGCTGCGGTAATGGATAAGTCGCTTCCCGGCCCCCGCCAGTTCCACCGGCCGCCACTGCCGGCCCCGCCTCCCTTATAATGGACGGTTTCGCAAAAACACACGTCAAATCATGGAATTAGCCAAGTCGTTCGAGCCTGCCGAGATTGAAAAATTCTGGCGCGAGGAATGGGAAAAGCGCGGTTATTTCGCCGCCACCACCGACGCCGAAAAACCGTCGTTTTCCATCCAGCTGCCGCCGCCGAACGTGACCGGCACCCTGCACATGGGCCACGCGTTCAACCAGACCATCATGGACGGCCTGACGCGCTACCACCGCATGCGCGGCTACAACACCGCGTGGATCCCCGGCACCGACCACGCCGGCATCGCCACCCAGATCGTGGTGGAGCGCCAACTCGATGCGCAAAAGGTGTCGCGCCACGACCTCGGCCGCGAAAAGTTCGTCGAGAAGGTGTGGGAGTGGAAGGAAAAATCCGGCTCCACCATCACCGGCCAGATGCGCCGCATGGGCGCCTCGACCGACTGGGAGCGCGAATACTTCACGATGGACCCGAAGATGTCCAAGGCCGTCACCGAAGTGTTCGTGCGCCTGTACGAGCAGGGCCTGATCTACCGCGGCAAGCGCCTGGTCAACTGGGACCCGGTGCTGGGCACCGCGGTGTCCGACCTGGAAGTGGTGTCGGAGGAAGAAGACGGCTCGATGTGGCACATCAAGTACCCGCTGGCCGACGGCAGCGGCACCATCACGGTCGCCACCACCCGTCCTGAAACCATGCTGGGCGACGTCGCCGTGGCGGTCGATCCGACCGATGAGCGCTATGCCGCGCTGGTGGGCAAGATGCTCAAGCTGCCGCTGGTGGGCCGCGAGATCCCCATCATCAAGGATGAATACGTCGACAAGGAATTCGGCACCGGCTGCGTGAAGATCACCCCGGCGCACGACTTCAACGACTACCAGGTCGGCGCGCGTCACAACCTGGACAAGATCAGCGTGTTCACGCTGGACGCCAGGATCAACGAAAACGCGCCCGCCAAGTACCAGGGCCTGGACCGCTTCGAGGCGCGCAAGCAGATCGTGGCCGATCTCGACGCGCTGGGCCTGCTGGAACTGGTCAAGCCGCACAAGCTGATGGTGCCGCGCGGCGACCGTACCGGCGTGGTGATCGAGCCGATGCTGACCGACCAGTGGTTCGTGGCGATGAGCAAGCCGGCGCCGGAAGGCACCTACTTCCCCGGCAAGTCGATCGCCGAGACCGCGCTGGAGAAGGTCGCTTCCGGCGAGATCAAGTTCGTGCCGGAAAACTGGACCAATACCTACAACCAGTGGCTCAACAACATCCAGGACTGGTGCATCTCGCGCCAGCTGTGGTGGGGCCACCAGATCCCGGCCTGGTACGACGACGAAGGCAACATCTACGTCGCGCGCAGCGAGGAAGAAGCCCGCGCGCAAGCCGGCGGCCGCGCCGTCAAGCGCGACGAGGACGTGCTGGACACCTGGTTCTCCTCGGCGCTGGTGCCGTTTTCCACGCTGGGCTGGCCGGAAGAGACGCCGGACTACAAGCTGTTCCTGCCGTCGTCGGTGCTGGTGACCGGCTTCGACATCATCTTCTTCTGGGTGGCGCGCATGGTCATGATGACCACGCACTTCACCGGCAAGGTCCCGTTCGACACCGTCTACGTGCACGGCCTGGTGCGCGACGGCAGCGGCCAGAAGATGTCCAAGTCCAAGGGCAACACGCTGGACCCGATCGACCTGATCGACGGCATCGGCGTGGATGCACTGGTGGCCAAGCGCACGGCCGGCCTGATGAACCCGAAGCAGGCGGCCAGCATCGAGAAGGCCACCCGCCGCGAATTCGCCGACGGCATCCCGGCCTTCGGCACCGATGCGCTGCGCTTCACCTTCGCCTCGCTGGCGACCCTGGGCCGCAACATCAACTTCGACCTGAACCGCTGCGAAGGCTACCGCAACTTCTGCAACAAGCTGTGGAACGCCACCCGCTTCGTGCTGATGAACACCGAAGGCCAGGACTGCGGTTTCGACGGCCATGAGAAGGGCGTGTGCGACAAGAGCTACCTGCAGTTCTCGCAGGCCGACCGCTGGATCGTGTCGCTGCTGCAGCGTACCGAAGCCGAAGTGGCGAAGGGTTTCGCCGACTACCGCTTCGACAACATCGCCACCGCCATCTACAAGTTCGTGTGGGACGAGTACTGCGACTGGTACCTGGAAATGGCCAAGGCCCAGATCCAGACCGGCAACGAGGCGCAGCAGCGCGCCACCCGCCGCACCCTGCTGCGCGTGCTGGAAGTGATCCTGCGCCTGGCGCACCCGGTGCTGCCGTTCATCACCGAGCAGTTGTGGCAGACCGTGGCGCCGATGACCGACAAGAAGCTCGACCCGGCCGGCGACTCGATCATGCGCCAGCCGTATCCGCAAGCCGACCTGGACAAGGTCGATGCCGAAGCCGAGGCCTGGATGGCGCAGTTCAAGTCGCTCACCGACGCCTGCCGCAACCTACGCGGCGAGATGCAGCTGGCGCCGTCGCTGCGCGTGCCGCTGATCGTGGAAGCGGCCGACGCGTCGTCGGTGCAGTCCTTCCTGCCTTACCTGCAGGGCCTGGTGCGCCTGTCGGAAACGCAGGTGGTGGCGCAGCTGCCGGAGTCGCCGGCGCCGGTGGCCATCGTCGGCGACGTCAAGCTGATGCTGAAGGTGGAAATCGACGTGGCCGCCGAGCGCGAGCGCCTGGGCAAGGAAATCGCCCGCCTGACTGGCGAGATCGCCAAGGCCAACGGCAAGCTGTCCAACGAAAGCTTCGTGGCGCGCGCGCCGGAAGCGGTGGTGGCGCAGGAGAAGGAACGCCTGGCCACCTTCACCGCCACAGTCGGGAAGCTGCAGGAGCAGTTGGCGAAACTGAAGTAAGTTTCGCCGCATCCGGCCATCGCCAAGCCGCCGTTCCGCAAGGGACGGCGGCTTTTGTTTTTATCGCTTGCCCTGCGCGCCCGGCTTGACTACACTGAGTCGATAAAATTAGAACAACCGTGCTTTTAATCAAAATTGGAGATAACATGAATACCAAGGCATCCCCTTCCGCCCTGCCCCGTCTTGCCGCAGCCGGCGTGCTGCTGGCCGGCCTGCTGGCATCGGCCTGCGCCTTTGCCGACGGCTCCCCGGTCGGCTTGTGGAAGAACATCGATGACGCCACCGGCAAGCCCAAGGCGCTGATCCGCATCACCGAAAGCAATGGCGAACTGTCGGGCAAGATCGAGAAGCTGTTCCGCGCGCCGGAAGAAGACCAGAACCCGGTCTGCGAAAAGTGCGAAGGCGAACTGAAGGGCAAGCCCATCGTCGGCATGACCATCCTCTCCGGCCTGAAGAAGGATGGCGACGAGTACAACGGCGGCCAGATCCTCGACCCGGCCAACGGCAAGCTCTACAAGAGCAAGCTGACGGTGGTCGAAGACGGCAAGAAGCTCAACGTGCGCGGCTACATCGGCATGCCGATGCTGGGACGCACGCAGACCTGGGTGCGCGAGGAATAAGCGCCGCGCTGTCTGCCACGGCAATACCAATGCAAACGGCAACGAAAGATTCGTTGCCGTTTTGCTTTGTGTGTGTGGAGGGGGGAGCGTTCGTTGCTTAACGCCCCGCCTGGGATTTTTGCACGTAGCGGTCAAGCTCGCGTGCAAACGCGCGGCCGTCGCTTTGGCTGAAAGCGGCCGGGCCGCCGGTTTCCATGCCGCTGCTGCGCAGTTCTTCCATGAAATTGCGCATGCTCAGGTGGTGGCGGATGTTGTCGGCGGTATAGAGCTCGCCGCGCGGATTGAGCGCGACGCCGCCCTTGGCGACGACGTCGGCCGCCAGCGGGATATCGGCGGTGACGACCAGGTCGCCGGCCTGCGCCAGCCTGACGATCTCGCGGTCGGCCACGTCGAAGCCGGCCGGCACCACCACCGATTTGATGAAGCGCGAGGGCGACGTGCGCAGCCCCCGGTTGGCGACCAGGGTCACCACGATGCCGGTGCGCTCCGCCACGCGGAACAGCATGTCCTTGATGACGCCCGGACAGGCGTCGGCATCAACCCAGATCTGCATGGAGAAACCTTGCCGCGCAAGCGGCGGTGTGAGGCCTTGGCGCTGTATTCAAACGAAGGAGACGGTCAACCCCGGCAGGGTAACGCCGGAAAACGCGGTGACCCAGGTCTGGCCCGGTTCGATCGGCAGGGCATCGGTCCAGGTGCCGGTGGTGATGATCTCGCCGGCCTGCAGCTGTCGGAACTGCGACTGCTTCTGCAGCAGCTGGTGCAGGTGCCACAGGGCGTGCAGCGGGCTGTCCATCTCGTCGTTGCAGAAACCGGCGGCGCGCAGCACGCTGGAGGACTCGGTGTTGCACGACAGCGAGACGGTGGCGCCAGCCAGGATCTGCGACAGGTGGTGGCGCGTGCCGGAGGACAGCACGTGCGGCTCGCCGATGATCAGCGTGCCGTGCAGGCCGAAGGCGGCGATCGAATCGGCTACCGTGAATTCCCAGTTGGCGTAGGGGCACACGACGATCTCGAAACCGTGCGCCATCCATTCCAGGCAGTCGGCCAGTTCGTCCAGCGTGGCGTTGGGCGCCGGCGCCTTACCCAGCTTGAAGACGATCTCGGGTTCGATGCGCGGCTGCACCGCGCCGGCCAGCGATTGCGTGCCGTGGTTGTCTTCGGCGAAGCGCACGGTGGTGTCGAACACCGGGGCCCAGATCGGCGTGCGGGTGTCGTCGGTGACGCCATAGCGCGACCAGGACTTGCGCACCGAAAAACCGATCTTGCGCCCGACCGGCTGCTCGCCTTGCGCCACGCGGATGTTGCGGATGCTGTAGGCGATGTCGTAGGCGTCCTCGAGCGAGAGCGGCTCGTTCTTGGAGATCAGGGGAATTTGCTTCGAGTTGGCCCGCGCATCGAGCAATTGATGCGCATAGCGGCTTGCTTGGCTCGACATTAGCATGACAGGCTCACATCGAAAGATAGTGAATAGCTATCCATTGTCGATGACGATTAGTTTTTGCACAAGTAAAAACTCGCCTTTGCAGGCATTCAGGCAAAAATTGCATACGATTGCACTATTGCACGTAAAACGCTGTTTGCGCCAGCGCAACAATGCGTCGCCATGGCCGGCTTTGGATGCGCGCCGGCAACATCCTGCCGCCGGCTCAGCCGCCCCACAGGTCGCCGTTGGGGCTGGTGCGCGGCGCGGCGACGCCGAAGTGCTGGTAGGCCGCCGGGGTGGCGATGCGGCCGCGCGGGGTGCGCTGCAGGTAGCCTTGCTGGATCAGGTAGGGTTCCAGCACATCCTCGATGGTGTCGCGCTCTTCGCCGATGGCGGCCGCCAGGTTGTCCAGCCCGACCGGGCCGCCGCTGAACTTGAACAGCACCGCTTCGAGCAGCTTGCGGTCCATCAGGTCGAAGCCGACCGGATCGACGTCCAGCATCACCAGCGCCGCGTCGGCCATCGCGCGGGTGATCTCGCCGCGGCCCTTGACCTCGGCGTAGTCGCGCACGCGGCGCAACAGACGGTTGGCGATACGCGGGGTGCCGCGGCTGCGCTTGGCGATTTCCAGCGCGCCATCCTCGACGATGGGCGCGTTGAGCAGTCCGGCGCTGCGCGTGACGATGCGCGCCAGTTCGGGCGGGGTATAGAACTCCAGCCGGGCGACGATGCCGAAGCGGTCGCGCAGCGGGTTGGTCAGCATGCCGGCGCGGGTGGTGGCGCCGACCAATGTGAACGGCTGCAGGTCGAGGCGCACCGAGCGCGCCGCCGGGCCTTCGCCGATCATGATGTCGATCTGGTAATCCTCCAGCGCCGGGTAGAGGATTTCCTCCACCACCGGCGACAGGCGGTGGATCTCATCGATGAACAGGACATCGTTGGCTTCGAGGTTGGTCAGGAGCGCCGCCAGGTCGCCGGCGCGCTCCAGCACCGGGCCGGAAGTCTGGCGCAGGTTCACGCCCATCTCGCGCGCGATGATGTGCGCCATGGTGGTCTTGCCCAAACCCGGCGGGCCGAACAGCAAGGTGTGGTCGAGCGCCTCCCCGCGCCCGCGCGCGGCCGCGATGAAAATCTCCAGCTGGCTGCGCACCTTTTCCTGGCCGACGTATTCGTCGAGCTGCTTGGGGCGCAGGGCGCGCTCGATGGCCTCCTCGTTGGCCGAGGCCGGGGTGGCGGCGATGATGCGCTGTTCGGAAAAATCGTCGGTCTGGATGCTCATGCGGTAATCCTATCCTTCTCCATCAGGCCTTGGACAAGGCCTTGAGCGCGTGCTTGATGCCGTCGGACACGCTGGCGTCCTTGGGTACCTGCTTCAGCGCCAGCGTCGCTTCCTTGTCGGAATAGCCCAGCGCCAGGAGCGCGTTGAGGATATCGGCCGAGGCGTCGGCATGCGCGGCGCCGCCGGCCGCGCCGAGGTCGGCGCCGAGCTTGCCCTTCAACTCAAGCAGCAGGCGCTCGGCGGTCTTCTTGCCAATGCCGGGCACCCGGGTCAGGCGCCCCGCTTCCTGCAGCGTCACCGCCTGCGCCAGGTCGGCCACCGACATGCCCGACAGGATCGCCAGCGCGGTGCGCGCGCCGACGCCGGAAATCTTGATCAGCTCCTTGAAGGTGTTGCGTTCCTCGGCGGTCCCGAACCCGAACAGGATGTGCGCATCCTCGCGGATGGCGAGGTGGGTCAGCAGCACCACCTTGTCGCCCAGTCCGGGCAGGTTGTAGAAGGTGCTCATCGGCACCGCGACCTCATAGCCGACGCCATTGCAGTCGACCAGCAGATTCGGGGGATTTTTTTCGAACAGGGTTCCGGAAAGGCGACCGATCATGGCATGGATGTGTTGTGCGTTGGTATCAACGATAAGCCAGAATGATACAGTACTGTTTGGATAAACAGTATCCTGCTTCACCCGGCGGCATCCACCGACACCCGCCGAACCGCATACAAAAAGGACAAGCATGGCAGGCAGCAGCTTCTTCGCACTGATCGACGATATCGCCTCGGTATTGGACGACGTTTCCGTGATGACCAAGGTCGCGGCCAAGAAAACCGCCGGCGTGCTGGGCGACGACCTCGCCCTGAACGCCCAGCAGGTGACAGGGGTAAAAGCCGACCGCGAACTGCCGGTCGTATGGGCGGTGGCCCGGGGCTCGCTCAAGAACAAGGCGATCCTGATGCCGGCGGCGCTGGCCATCAGTGCCTTCATCCCGTGGGCGGTGACGCCGCTGCTGATGCTGGGCGGGGCCTTCCTGTGCTTCGAGGGCTTCGAAAAGCTGGCGCACAAATACCTGCCGCACGAAGCCGGCGAGCAACGCCGCGAGGGCGCCGGCATACCCGCCGATATCGATCCCGTGGCCTATGAACAGGACAAGATCAAGGGCGCCGTGCGCACCGACTTCATCCTTTCGGCCGAAATCATCGCCATCACCCTGGGCACCGTGGCCGGCGCGCCGCTGCAACAACAGGTGACGGTGCTGGCCGGCATTGCGTTGCTCATGACGGTGGGGGTGTACGGCATCGTCGCGGCCATCGTGAAACTCGACGATGGCGGACTCTACCTGCTGCGCACGGCCGGCGCCGGCACAATAGGCCGCATCAAGCAAAAACTGGGGCGCGCCATCCTGGCGGCGGCGCCGGCCATGATGCGCAGCCTGTCGGTGATCGGCACCGTGGCCATGTTCATGGTGGGCGGCGGCATCCTCACGCACGGCTTGCCGTTCGCGCACCATGGCATCGCGGCGGCGGCGGCAAGCATCGCCGGCGTGCCGGCCGTCGGCAGCGTGCTGGCGGCGCTGGCGCCGGCGGTACTCGATGCCGTGTTCGGCGTGGTGGCGGGAGGTGTGGTGTTGCTTGCGGTAGAAGCGGTCAAGCGCGTTCTTGCGCTGGTAAAAAGACCGGCACAGTAACCATTGCCGTCGTCCTGACGAAAGTCAGGATCCAGCGTCGTTCAACGGCCATCGATGCACAACGGAAGCCACTGGATCCCGCCCTGCGCCGGGATGACGACGACAGGAATACGGCTTCATCCCACCAGCCGTCCGCCGCGCATGCGCAAGCCCTTCTTCGCCAATCCCGGCGCCAGCGTCCCCAGGCTGGCCAGCACATCGCCGCCGTGCGCATGGCAGATCGCCACGCCCAGCGCATCGGCGGCATCGGTGCCGGGCAGGCCCGGCAACTGCAGCAGCCGCGCCACCATTTCCTGCACCTGCGCCTTTTGCGCCCGGCCATGGCCGGCCACGGCTTGCTTGACCTGCAACGCGGTGTATTCGGCCACCGCCAGGTCGGCGCCGACCAGCGCGCAGATCGCCGCCCCGCGCGCCTGCCCCAGCAGCAAGGTGGATTGCGGGTTGACGTTGACGAACACCTTTTCGATCGCCGCGCAGTCGGGCGCATAAGCGCGCACCACTTCGGAAACGCTGTTCAGGATCACCTTGAGCCGTTGCGGCAGGTCGCCGTCGGGCGTCTTGATGGTGCCCGAGGCGATATAGGACAGCTTGTTGCCCTGCTTGCGGATCACGCCGAAACCGGTGGTGCGCAAACCAGGGTCGATACCGAGAATTTTCATGAGCCCGAACTTTGAGATGACTGCCGGGGCAGACAACGCCTGATGACCGCGCGTACGCGCAGCCTTGATCAGGCTTGATGATAATCGATCCTGGCCGGCCCTAATCGGCCTTCACTACCTCGACTACCTTCCACTCGGCGCCCTGCGACTCATACACGGTAAATACCGGGTTCTTCAAATTCCCCTCGCGATCGAATTCAATGGGCCCCGTCAGCCCCTTGAACCTTTCCTTGTGCAAGGTCTCCGCCAGCTTCTGCGGATCGAGCGAATTAGCGGACTTGATGGCCTCGCCCAGTACCTGGACGGCATCGTATGCGCGCAATGCGCTGACATCGATATAGGATCCCTGGAAATTCTCGATGTAGGCTTTTTCGAAAGACTTCCACCTGGCCATCCTGTCCCTGGGCTGGTCCGATTCCAGCGACAGGATATTGCCGACATCATTGACCCGGCTCAGCACATACTGGTTGTTCATCCCATTCATCGCATTCAGGAATCGGGTGGTCAACCCCAGGCGCTTGGCGCTGACGATCATGTTGGCGGCCTGCAAATGCGTGCCGCCCCAGAAAATCGCGTCGGCTTTGCGTTCCTTGATATCCATCAGCGCCTGGTTGAAGTCGGACGTCTTGTCGCTCACCGAATAATGGCCGGCAATCGTGCCGCCAGCGGTTTTGAAGCCATCGCTGAACTGGCTTGCCATGGCGGCGCCGGACGGCGTTTTGTCATCGATGACGGCAATGCGGCGCAGCTTCAGATCGCGGTAGGCGTATTTCCCGAACAGGATGCCGCCCTGCTCGCTGTGACCGAACATGCGAAACACATTGTCATATCCGAGCTGCGTGAATTGGCGGTTGGTCGCGCCCACCGACAGCTGGGGAATATGCTCCGCCTGGAAAATATCGGCGGTGGCGATGCATACCGTCGAACTGTGGCAGATCACGGCCTGCACTTTGCGCTTCAGCAAATATTGCGCAGCCAATCTGCCGGTATTGGCGTTGAAACGGTCATCCTGGACAAGCAGCTGGAAATTGACCTTGACGTTGTTGACCTTGATGTTTTTCTGATTCAGTTCGTCGATTGCCAACTGGGCGCCATTGACCATGCTGATGCCGCGCTCCTGGTTGGAACCGCTCTGCGGCGCCAGGAAGCCGATCGAAACCGCGACTTCCTGCGCCTGTCCCGCAGCGCAAGACATGCCGCCTCCAATGGCAAGCAACAACAGGAACGCCCGCCGGAATCCGGCGCGCATGCAGCGAAATAAGCAAGTCATCATCCCCCCCTCCCAAGGATAAAAAATCGCAGGCCATTATCCATCGAAAAAAACGATATGACACGATGACGGCACAATCGCCGATACGCAAAACAACAGCGTCCGCCCCCCTCAGGCCGCTCAAACATCCTTCCGACAATTTGCGGCATTGCACGCTCGGGCATCCTCACACATTCTCACAAATTTTCACGGCGTGGCCGCCTTCAGCGCCTGCGCCTGGCGCACCCATTGCTGCACCGAAGGACGCTGCCATTGGCGCTTGGCGTACTGTTGCAACGCCGGCGGCAACGGGTCGCCATGCAGTGCCAGGCGGTTGAGCATCAGCGCCAGGTCGGTGTCGGCGATGCACCATTCGCCGAACAGGTTGTCCTTGCCGGCCAGCAGCGTTTGCGCGGCGGCCGCAAGCTTGTCGACCGCCGCCTTGGCCGCCGCCGACAAGGGTGCGAAACCCTCGCCATAGAACACCACTTCGGTCGGCCGCTCCTGGCGTATCGGCATCAGGTCGCTGCGCAGCCAGGCCTGCACCTCGCGCGCCTTGGCTCGCTGGCGGACATCAGCCGGATACACCGCCCGATGTGCCGGCGCGGGAAAGCATTCTTCCAGGTATTCGGCAATCGCGGTCGATTCGGCCAGGTGGAATTGGCCGTCCGACAAGGTCGGCACGCGCCGCGTCAGCGACACGCTGGCGTAGCCGGCGCCCTGGTTCTGGCGCGCGGCCAGGTCGATGGTCAGCAACTCGAACGGCACCCCCTTCTCGGTCAGCGTCACGAAGGCCGACATGGCGTAAGGGCTGATGAATTGGGCATCGACGTACAACTGCAATGGCGGCGTCTTCAAGCGGTTTCTCCTTGATGGTCTGGTCTTGCGCACGTGCGCTTTCGATCCATCGACACATTAAAGCAAAATAAGGCAAAACAAAGCAAAACGCCCGGCAATGCCGGGCGTTTTCGATCACATGACTGCCAGCGGATCAGTGGCGGAAGTGGCGCGTGCCGGTCAGCAGCATCACCACGCCACGCTCGTTGGCGGCGTCGATCACTTCCTGGTCGCGCATGGAGCCGCCCGGGTGGATCACGCAGGTCGCGCCGGCATCGACCACTACGTCCAGGCCGTCGCGGAACGGGAAGAAGGCGTCCGAGGCCACGGCCGAACCGGCCAGGGTCAGGCCGGCGTTGGCCGCCTTGATCGAGGCGATGCGCGCGGAATCGATGCGGCTCATCTGGCCGGCGCCCACGCCGAGCGTCATGCCGTTGCCGCAGAACACGATGGCGTTGGACTTGACGAACTTGGCCACGCGCCAGGCGAACATCAGGTCTTGCAGTTGCTGCGGCGTCGGCTGCAGCTTGCTGACTACCTTCACTTCCGGCAGCAGCACGTTCTTGGCGTCAGGCGACTGCACCAGCAGGCCGCCGCCGACGCGCTTGAAGTCGTAGGCATTCAAGCCGTTGCCCAGCGGGATTTCCAGCAGACGCACGTTCTGCTTGGCGGCGAAGATCTTTTTGGCTTCGTCCGAGAACGCCGGCGCGATCAGCACTTCGACGAACTGCTTGGCCACCGCTTCGGCCGCCGCGCCGTCCAGCGGGCGGTTGAAGGCAATGATGCCGCCGAAGGCCGAAGTCGGGTCGGTCTGCAGGGCCTTGCTGTAGGCTTCCAGCGGGTTGGCGCCGACCGCCACGCCGCAGGGGTTGGCGTGCTTGATGATGACGCAGGCGGCCGTTTCGGCGGCGTCGAAGGTCTTCACACATTCCCAGGCGGCGTCGGCGTCGGCGATGTTGTTGAACGACAGTTCCTTGCCTTGCAGCTGGGTGTAGTTGGCCAGCGCGCCGTCGACCTTCTTGATGTCACGGTAGAACGCCGCGCTCTGGTGCGGGTTCTCGCCGTAGCGCATGTCCTGCACCTTTTCGAAGTGCAGGTTCAGGGTGTCCGGATAGGCGCTGCGGGTGGCGTGCTGCTTGTCCTGGCCCAGCGAGGTGAAGTAGTTGGTGATGGCGCCGTCGTATTGCGCGGTGTGGGCGAACACCTTCTTGGCCAGCGCGAAACGTTTCTCGTATGGGAGGTCGCCGCCGGCCTTCAGGTCGGCCAACACGCCTTCGTAATCGCTCGGGTCGCAGATCACCACCACATCCTTGTGGTTCTTGGCCGAGGAACGCAGCATGGCCGGGCCGCCGATGTCGATGTTCTCGATCGCGTCTTCCAGCGAGCATTCTTCCTTGGCCACGGTCTGCTGGAACGGATACAGGTTCACCACCACCATGTCGATGGTCGAGATGGCGTGCTGTTCCAGCGCGGCCATATGCTCGGGGAAATCGCGGCGCGCCAGGATGCCGCCATGCACCTTGGGATGCAGCGTCTTGACGCGGCCATCCAGCATTTCCGGGAAGCCGGTGTAGTCGGCCACTTCGGTGACCTTCAGGCCGTTGTCGGCCAGCAGCTTGGCGGTGCCGCCGGTGGACAGGAGGTTGACGCCCATGGCGGACAGCGCGCGCGCGAATTCGAGCACGCCTGCCTTGTCGGATACGGAAATGAGTGCTTGTTTGATCATGGTAGGCAAGACTGGAAAAGGAAGATGGAAACCTGAAAACCGTTGATGAAATAAGTTGAAGCAGTTGGCTCAGGCCGGCGCACGCGACACCGGCCGGCGCTCAGAGCAGGCCGTGCTGCTGCAACTTCTTGCGCAGCGTGTTGCGGTTGATGCCGAGGATTTCGGCGGCCTGCGACTGGTTACCTTCGGCGCGCGCCATCACGGTCTCGAAGACCGGCTTCTCGACCGTCGACAGAACCATGTCGTAGACGTTGGTGGGCAGTTGTTCGCCCAGGTCCCGGAAATATTTTTCCAGGCTCTTCTTGACGACATCCTCAATACTTTCTTTGCTCATTGTTTTGTGCTTCTGTTTTTATCGGCACCGCCGCGGCCGCGCGCAACCTGACGTTGCGTTCCCCGTGGACTGGTTTGTTTGCAGCAATGCCGTGCTGTTGATCAATTTGCGCGTCCTGCGCATCCGATTCGTTTCTCTTACTGTTTCGCGAGGAAAAACGCTTCCCTCGACACCCGGAAAATCAGGCGGCAAGCGGCTCTTCGGCCAAGCCGTATTGTAACCGCTCGCCATAGGCCGCCTGCCCCGCGAAGAAATTGCGCACCGCCTCGAGCTGTTCGGCGCAATTCTCGATGCGGTTCATGCCGCGCCGGAAATCCTCGCCGCCGGGCAAATCGCGCACATACCATCCGATATGCTTGCGCGCCGTGCGCACGCCGAGGTAATCGCCGTAGAACGCGTAATGCGCCTGCAAATGCTCGTCCATCAATTGCTCGACTTCGGTCACCAGCGGCGCCGGCAGGTAGTCGCCGGTGTCCAGGAAATGCGCGATCTCGCGGAAGATCCACGGCCGTCCCTGGGCGGCGCGGCCGACCATGACGGCGTCGGCGCCGGTGACGCGCAGGACTTCGCGCGCCTTTTCCGGCGAAGTGATGTCGCCGTTGGCCACCACCGGAATCGTCACCGCCGCCTTGACTGCCGCGATGGTGTCGTACTCCGCCGCGCCGCTGTAGCCGTCGGCGCGGGTGCGGCCGTGCAGCGTCAGCATGGCGATGCCGCTTTGCTCGGCCCGCGCGGCGATCTTCAGCGCGTTCTTGTTGGCGCGATCCCAGCCGGTGCGGAACTTCAGCGTCACCGGCACGTCGACCGCGCCCACCACCGCATCGAGGATACGGGCCACCAGTTCTTCGTCCTGCAACAGGGCCGAACCGCACCAGCTGTTGCAGACCTTCTTGACCGGGCAGCCCATGTTGATATCGATGATCTGGGCGCCGCGCTCGACGTTGTACTTCGCGCAATCGGCCAGCATGGCGGGATCGGCGCCGGCGATCTGCACCGCCTTGGGCTCCATCTCGCCATCGTGGTTGATGCGGCGCGAGGTTTTCTCGCTTTGCCACAGCCGCGGATCGGAGGCGGCCATCTCGGACACGGCATATCCCGCGCCCAGCTGCTTGCACAGCTGGCGGAAAGGACGGTCGGTCACACCCGCCATGGGAGCGACGAACACGTTGTTTCGCAAGGAATACGGTCCAATGTTCACGAATTGGAAGAGCGGGTTCTGACCTATTTCCACCCCGCGTTCGAATGAGAAGGGCGGAGTGCAAGGCGCGGTGCACCGCACAGGGTGGTGCCCTGTGCAAGCGCCGCAACGCCGCAATTCGCCCTTCTCATTCGAACCCTCCGGGCAGTCCCGGCAACGGGCCGCCTGCCGCGTTGCGCCTCCTTGCCGTGGCACCACCACGACGCGTCGTCGCGCCTTGCATTCGGCCCGTTGCCGGGGCTGCGCGGGGGCGGAAATAGGTCAGAACCCGCTCTATGGAAAAACGGGGAAGGGCGCTATTTTAGCGCGATTGCGGGCCATGCCCAACTAGATTTGGGCACCGTTACATCTCTGCGCGCGATTTGCAGCTGTTCAATAATTAAGCAACATCAACCTATTGACGAAACGGCAATTTACATCCAGGGAAATCGTTTGCGGATATTCCCGTATTTCCTGCAACGGCAGTTTTCAACAGGCAAATGAAAGCAAACAGCGAGCAAAATCCGTCGCCCTGACGAAAGTCGGGACCCAGCGTCGTTCAGCGGCCCTTGAAGCACAACAAAAGACACTGGATCCCGGCCTTCGCCGGGATGACGCGTTTCGGAGGAAAGCTTTCAGTGAGCGGCATGGCGACAAAGCCGCCGTATTTTTGATGGCGCCGGACTCAGCGGTCGACTTCGTCCAGCGTTTCGCGGTTGAGGTGGCCGATCTCGCCCCAGGAACGGATGCGCGCGCGTTCGCCGTCCCAATGCAGGCGGTTCACGCTGGCGTTGAAGATGTCGAAGGTGCGCGGCTGCGCGAAGCCGGTGCCGCTGGCCCAGTGGTGAAGGCATTCGAGCACGCCGCCATGGGTGACGATGGCGACCTTGCGGTACTTGCCATCGGCAACGATGCGCCGCACGGCATTGACCGAACGCTGGTAGAACTCGCGCATGGTCTCGGCCTCGCGTTCGCCGGCCGGATAGCGGGCATCAGGTTCGCGCGCCTTCCAGACGCGGTAGGCCTCCGGATATTTTTCTTCGATGTCCGCATGGCGCAGCCCCTCGAAAGCGCCATAGCAGCGCTCGCGCAAGCCGGCGTCGATGGCCACCGGCAACCCCGCCACATCGGCCACGGCCTGGGCCGTGGCGCGCGCGCGCTGGAGGTCGCTGGCGAAAACGGCATCGATGCCCTCATCGGCCAACACTTCGCCCAACGCCAATACCTGGCGCCGGCCGGCTTCGTTCAGGGGGATATCGATATGGCCTTGCAGGCGCTTGTCGACGTTCCAGTCGGTTTCGCCGTGGCGAATCAGCAATATCTCAGTCATGCGGCAATGCCATCCTTGTCTGTTGGGGCAACGGCGCTCACCTGGCCGCGGATGGGTTGAGCCAATACAGGCCGTGGATCGATGCCTGTTCCAGCACATGGTCGCGCAGCGCGGTGAGCACCACCGCCCCTTCCAGGTTGCCGGTCAGCGGCAGTTGCGCCACATCCAGCGCATACAGCGTGAAGATGTAGCGGTGCACCAGCGCGTCGTTCCACGGCGGGCACGGGCCGTCATAGCCGAAATAGTCGCCGCGCATGTCGCCATCGCCAGCGAACCAGCCGGTGTAGTCGTTGATGCCCTGGCGGGCGCCGGGCATGGTGTCGCCCAGCACCGCCGGCCCCGGCTTGCCGCGCGCGGTCACGCCGTTGCTGAACTGCCCGGCGGCGATCTGCGTGACGGCGGGAGGGATATCGACCAGGATCCAATGGTAGAAATCGACCCGCGGCAGATCCAGCGGCACGGTCTTGCCTTCCTGGTTGACATCGTCGCCGCGCGACGGCACGTCGGGGTCGTGCATGACCAGCGCCAGCGACTTGGTGCCGGCCGGCAGATCGCTCCAGGCCAAATGCGGATTGCGGTTGGAAGACAACGCGACATGGGTCTTGGGATCGGCCACGGCGAATGCGAATTCACCGGGGATGGTTGCGCCGTCCTTGAAAGAATCGCTCCAGAATTTCATGTGACCTCCTGAAAAAAATAGCCGGGTTCAAACGCCATACCTTGATGAGATGGGGATGGATACGACGGCTTCAATCCCTGACCTTGGGCTTGATCTGCAACCAGAACGTGACCGGGCCGTCATTGGTCAGCGACACCTTCATGTCGGCGCCGAAGCGGCCTGTGCCGACCCGGTCGGCGCCATGCCGGCTGCGCGCCTGCCCGACGAAATGCGAGAACAATTGTCGCCCGGCATCGGGCGCCGCGGCCGGCGTGAAGGACGGCCGCGTGCCGGAGTTGGTGTCGGCCGCCAGCGTGAACTGCGGCACCAGCAAGAGGCCGCCTTGCACGTCGGCAACACTGCGGTTCATCTTGCCGGCCTCATCGGCGAATACCCGGTAAGCCAGCAGCTTGCTCAACAGCGCATCGGCTTCGGCCACCGTGTCGTTGCGCTCGGCGCACACCAGCACCATCAGGCCGGCGTCAATCGCGCCGATGGTTTCCCCGTCCACTACGACAGCGGCCTGGCTGACTCGTTGCAGCAAGGCGATCATGTCAAGCGAGCGTGACGCGCGCGAACTTGCGCTTGCCGACCTGCACCACGAACTGTCCGGCATCGACCTTGAGGCCCTTGTCGCTGACCGCCGCGCCGTCGATGCGCACGCCGCCCTGCTCCACCATGCGCAAGGCTTCCGAGGTGGAGGCGCACAGGTTGGCTTGCTTGAGCAACTGGCCGATGCCCAGCGGCGCGCCCGTCAGGGACACTTCCGGGATGTCGTCCGGGATGCCGCCCTTGGAGCGGTTGACGAAGTCGGCCAGCGCGTCGACGGCGGCCTGCTGCGAATGGAAACGGGCCACGATTTCTTGCGCCAGCGCAACCTTGATGTCGCGCGGGTTCTTGCCGGCCTCGACCTCGGCCTTGAAGGCCGCGATTTCCGCAATCGAGCGGAACGACAGCAGGTCGTAGTAGCGCCACATCATCACGTCGGAAATGCTCATCACCTTGGCGAACATGGTGTTGGCCGGTTCGGTGATGCCGATGTAGTTGCCCTTGGACTTGGACATCTTTTCCACGCCATCCAGGCCTTCCAGCAGCGGCATGGTCAGGATGCACTGGGGCTCCTGGCCGTAGTCCTTCTGCAGCTCGCGGCCGACCAGCAGGTTGAACTTCTGGTCGGTGCCGCCCAGCTCCAGGTCGGACTTGAGCGCCACCGAGTCGTAGCCCTGCATCAGCGGGTAGAGGAACTCGTGCACCGAGATCGGCGTGCCGTCCTTGAAGCGCTTGGTGAAGTCGTCGCGCTCCATCATGCGCGCCACGGTGTAGCGCGAGGCCAGCTGGATCATGCCGCGGCTGCCCAGCGGGTCGCACCATTCGGAGTTGTAGCGGATCTCGGTTTTAGCCGGGTCCAGCACCAGGCTGGCCTGGGCGAAATAGGTCTTGGCGTTGACTTCGATCTGCTCGCGCGTGAGCGGCGGGCGGGTCGCATTGCGGCCGGACGGGTCGCCGATCATGGAGGTGAAGTCGCCGATCAGGAAGATCACCTGGTGGCCCAGGTTCTGCAGCTGGCGCATCTTGTTGAGCACCACCGTGTGGCCCAGGTGCAGGTCGGGCGCGGTCGGATCAAGGCCCAGCTTGATGCGCAACGGCTGGCCGGTTTGCTCGGAACGCGCCAGCTTCTGCGCGAATTCGCTTTCGATCAGCAACTCGTCCACGCCGCGCCTGGCGATCGCCATCGCCTCGCGGACTTGATCGGAGAGCGGCAAGGATGAGCTGGAAGCGGCTTGGGCGGCGGGGATAGACTGGTCTGCGTTCATCGATATAACTAAAAAATAGGCTTTGTAGGACAGTGCTGCGAAATCGTATTGCTATAATCCGGTTTTCGTTTTTCTGCTGAGCGCCTCGACGCGGCCCCAGAGCTCAGTCAGCAGAAAGTGCATTCACATCTGTTCGGGATGTTTCGCGGCACAATACGGCAGCTCAGGCGGCGGGGGGACAGTAACGCCGCGCAAGCCGCTGGACGCGGTTATCCGGAACAGAACATCAGATTTTAACGTATTGCATGTTCCCACAAGATAAATTCAAGCGCGTCACGTCCCGATGCACCTCCGCCCTCCAGTCCTGCCACCATAAGATTTCCGGCTCCTCGCCCAAGGCCCGCATCATCGGCGCCAGCGCGTTGTTCCTGGCCGCCTTCACCATCGGCGCCGCCGGTTTCGCCCCGGCCGAGCCGGACCTGAAGGACGCGCCGGTCAACCCGATCACCAAGGAACTGGCCTTGCCTGATTTGCAACAGCAGATCAGCGCGCTGGAAGAAAACGCGCAGTATTACGTCAATGAAGAGAAGGTGCGCACCGGCGACACGCTGGCCACCCTGCTGAACCGGCTGGGCGTGGACGACCAGGACGCCGCCAACTTCATCAAGTCCGACACCCTGGCGCGCTCGGTCATGCAGTTGCGCGCCGGCAAGCGCGTGGTAGCCCAGACCGACCAGAACGGCGACCTGGTCAAGCTCTCCGCCATGCTCGACGACGGCAGCGATACCTTGCGCAACCTGGTGATTTCGCGCGAAGGCGAATACTTCAAGGCCGATGCCGTGCCGGCCACGCTGGAGCGCCGCGTCGAAATGCGTTCCGGGGTCATCTTCTCGTCCCTGTTCGCCGCCACCGATGCGGCCCAGATCCCCGACGCCGTGGCCCTGCAGTTGGTGGACATGTTCGCCACCAACATCAACTTCGCCGCCGACCTGCGCCGCGGCGACCGTTTCAACGTGATTTATGAAACCTTCTGGCAGAACGGCGAACCGGTGCGCACCGGCCGCGTGCTGGCCGGCGAGTTCGACAATGCCGGCAACCGCTACCAGGCGGTCTGGTTCAACGACCCCGGCAACAAGGGCGGCGGCGGTTACTACGCCTTCGACGGCAAATCGCTCAAGAAAGCCTTCCTGAAGTCGCCGCTGGCCTTCACCCGCATCTCCTCGGGCTTCTCGATGCGCATGCACCCGATCCTGGGCAAATGGAAGCAGCACACCGGCGTCGATTTCGCCGCCCCCACCGGCACTCCCATCCATGCGGCGGCCGATGGCGTGGTCGATTTCGTCGGCCAGCAGAACGGCTACGGCAACATCGTGGTGATCAAGCACTGGAGCGGCTACTCCACCGCCTATGGCCACATGAGCCGCTTCGCCTCCGGCCTCAGGAAGGGCATGAAGGTCAGCCAGAGCGATGTGATCGGTTACGTCGGCATGACCGGCTGGGCCACCGGTCCGCACCTGCACTACGAGTTCCGCGTCAACAACCAGCCGCGCAATCCGCTGTCGGTGGACGTGCCCAACAACCAGGCACTGACCGGCCAGCAGTTGAAGAACTTCCGCGCCGTCGCCGCCGATATGCAGCACCGCATGGCGATGCTGCGCGTGCCCGGCGCGCCGGACGTGAAGCTGGCCGCGAAGTAAGCCTGCCGGTCTACCCTCGGCAAGGGCGGTCGCTGTAGAATCAGCGACCGCCCTTTTTCTTGGAACCCAATAGGTTCTTACCGCCCATGCCAGCCTCCGCCCCTGCGCTCTACATCGGCCTGATGTCCGGCACCAGCCTCGACGGCGTCGACGGCGTGCTGGCCGCCTTCGCTCCCGGCAGCGATACCATCTCCGCCACGCTGGCCGCGGCCTACGTACCCTTCCCCGAGCACCTGCGCGCCGACCTCATGGCGCTGCAAGCGGCCGGGCCCAACGAGATCGAGCGCGAGGCGCTGGCCGCCAACGCGCTGGCCGTGCACTACGCCGATTGCGTGGCGCAACTGCTGCGGCAAACCGGCAACGGCGCCGCCGATATCCGCATGGTCGGCGTGCACGGCCAGACCATACGCCACCGGCCGGAACTGGGCTTCACGCGCCAGACCAACAATCCGGCGCTGCTGGCCGAGCTGTCCGGCATCGATGTGGCGGCCGACTTCCGCAGCCGCGACGTCGCCGCCGGCGGCCAGGGCGCGCCGCTGGTGCCGGCCTTCCACCGCGCCGTGTTCGGTCACGATCAGGAGTCGCGCGTGGTGGTCAACATCGGCGGCATCGCCAACATCAGCATCCTGCCGGCGGGCGCCGGCCAGGCCACCTCCGGCTTCGACACCGGCCCCGGCAACGCCCTGATGGATGCCTGGATCAAGCTGCACAAGGGACAAAGCTACGACGCCAACGGCGACTGGGGCGCAACGGGACAAGTGCATGACGGATTGCTGCGCCATTTGCGCGATGAGCATTTCTTCCTCCTGCCCCCGCCCAAGAGTTCGGGCCGCGACCTGTTCCACCTGGACTGGCTGCAGGCTGCCCTGCTGAAAACCGGCGCAGCGGTGGCACCGGCCGACGTGCAAGCCACGCTGGCGATGCTCACTGCCGGCACCATCGCCGACGCCATCGCCACCTATGCGCCGGATGCGCGCAAGGTGTACGTCTGCGGCGGCGGCGCCGAGAACGGCTTCCTGATGCGCCTGCTGCAGCAGGCGCTGCAAGAGCGCGCCAGCGTGCAATCCACGGCGGCGCTGGGCATCGCCCCCAATCAGGTGGAGGCGCTGGCCTTCGCCTGGCTGGCCTGCCGCTTCGACCTGCGCCTGCCGGGCAACCTGCCGGCCGTCACCGGCGCGCGCGGGCTGCGCGTACTGGGCGCGCTGTATCCGGCACACTGACCCGCGACGCCTCGCCACGTTTGCCACCGGAACCCATTTCCTCAATCGGCGGAGTGTGTTCTAGAATCGACGACGACATCAACCGGCATCACTGCTCTTTCGGGGGAGGGGGAAAAGATGAGATGGGACGTAAGCATCAAGTTGCGTTGGAGGAAAGCCATCCTGTTGTTCGCATGCATGTCGGCAGCCATCGCGCCGGCGACGCATGCCCAGGCCGATACTCAGGTCGCGCTGATCGGATTGGCAATGCCCTTGTCCACGCCGCGCGGACAAGCCCTGCGCGACGCCGCGCTGCAAGGCATAGAGGACGCCAACAAACGCAACATCGTTGTTGACGGCAAGAAAATTGTCTTCAAGCTGTTCGAGGTCGATGACAAGAACGACAACAACCATGCCGCGCTGGGCGCCCAAACCATGGTCAACGCACAGGTGATCGGCGTGGTAGGCCACTTGTCCACCGACGCCAGCCTGATCGGGGCCAGGATCTACAACAAGGCGGGGATACCCCTGGTCTCGCCAACCGCTACCGCCCGCGCATTTACCCAGCAGGGATACGCCAACGTCTTCCAGCTTCTGGGGCATACCGAGATCACGACCGACCACCTGGTCCGCGTCGCCACGCAGACCATCGGCGCCAAACGCATCATGGTCGTGGACAACGACACGGAACTGGGCTATTCCCTGGCCAACAGCTTCACCAGGAAACTGCGCGAGAAGGGGCTACAGGTGGTCGCCCGCGCTTCGGTCAACCAGAAGACCTCCGATTTCAACGGCGTGCTGTCGCAGGCGCAGCAGGCCGGCGCCGACATGATTTTCCTGGCCGCCATCGTGCCGCAGGCCATGGCGTTCGCGCAGCGGCTGCAACAACGGGATCCGGCCCTCACGCTGTTACTGGCCGGCGGCGCGGTCAATTACAACTTCCCTGGCAGCTCGGACGAGTATGGCAGCAACACGTGGATCGTCGTACATGGGCTGCCCGAGGAAAAACTGCGCGGGTTCAAAGCCCTGAAAGCGGCATATTCCGCCAAGTTCAAGACCAACCTGATCCCGCAGTCGTTGTTCACCTATGACTGCGTGGGCGTACTGGCCGAGGCGGTGCGCCAGAGCAATTCGCTGGATCCGGCAAAGCTCATCACCGCCTTGCACCGCCTGCACTACGCCGGCGTGTCCGGCCCGGTATCGTTCGACGCTGAAGGCAGCCTGAGGGAGCCCAATTACAGCCTGTACCGGGTGGAACAAGATCATTGGACTGCCGTGCAAACCTTTCCGTGATCGGAATCCATGTCTCCCGCCAGGGCCGTATCGAAGCCAGCGTGTCACCGGTTAGCGCTCTTGCCTGCCCTTCGATACGCTGCTGCGCAGCTACTCAGGGCGAACGGAGTCTGGATCCCACAAACAAAAATGCCGTTCAGCGCTTAACTGAACGGCATTGCCCGTAGCGGGGATTTATTACATTGCGGCAAGGCTGCGCCGACCATCAATAGCGCAAGATCCTGCCGTTGTCCAAGCGCGCGCGGTCGCCTACGCGAAACTCTGTATTATCTTTTTGCGTGAAGGTCTGCAGGGAGCCGTCCTCCATGCGCACGCGGATGTTGTAGACGTCCCGGGCGGCGGCATCGCTGCCCGGCAGGCCACTGGCCACGCCACGACCTTCCCGATGGATCACTTCGACGGATTCCACCACCCCGGCGCCGGAATAGGAAGCCACACGCTCATCGTTCTGCCGTGGCTGCGCCAGAGGGCTATTGGAGTTCAGGCCCGAGCAGCCTGGTAATACGCCGGCAAAGCTCAAGCCGACGATGGCCAGCGAGCAATAATGATGGCGCATGTGTCGCATGAAGTCCTCCTGCCAGTCCCAATCGATGGAAGGAGTGTGCACCATCCGGATGGCGCATCGCATCGGAAAACGGCGCAAATGGCCGTCAGAAAAACAGCAATGCCGCCATCGGCAGACGGCGCGCCTGCGCTCAATTGAGCCAGCCGCGCCGGCGGAAGTACCAGAACGGCGCGATGGCCGAGCCGATCATCATCAGGATCGCCAGCGGATAGCCCACGTCCCAGTCCAGCTCCGGCATCAGCTTGAAGTTCATGCCGTAGATGCTGGCAATGAGCGTGGGCGGCAGGAACGCCACCGAGGCCACCGAGAAGATCTTGATGATCTTGTTCTGGTTGATGTTGATGAAGCCGACGGTGGCGTCCATCAGGAAGTTGATCTTGTCGAACAGGAAGGCGGTGTGGCCGTCCAGCGATTCGATGTCGCGCAGGATCTGGCGCGCGTCTTCGAACTGTTCGGAACTGAGCAGCCGGCCGCGCATCAGGAAGCTGACCGCGCGCCGGGTATCCATCATGTTGCGGCGGATGCGGCCGTTCAAGTCTTCTTCGTGCGCGATGGTGTTGAGCACATCGGCCGCGGCCTGGTCGGACAGGCTCTTCTTGAGCACGCTGGCGCTGACCGCTTCCAGCTTCTGGTAGATGCCCTCGAGCGCATCGGCGGAGTATTCGGCATCGGTCTCGTACAGTTCCAGCAGCACATCCCGATAGTCGCCGATGGAACCGGGGCGGGAGCGCGCGCGCATGCGCACCAGGCGAAACACCGGCAAGTCTTCCGAATGCACCGAAAACAGGATGTTGCGCGCCAGGATGAATGCCACCGTCATGGCGGAGGAAGCGTCGTCGTCGCCTTCGAACAGGAAGTCGGTGCGCAGGTGCAGGTCGCCATTTTCGGCCTCGAAATAGCGGGCCGAGGCTTCGATGTCGCTGAACTCGTCTTCGTCCGGCAAGGTCACCCCGTAGATGCTTTTGATCCAGGCGCGCTCCTCGTCGCTCGGCTCCGTCAGGTCGACCCAGACCGGCGCGACCTGCTCCAGGTCGGCACGGCTGTCGATGTTGACCTGGTTGAGTCGTCCGTTTTGCAACACGAATACATTAATCATGGGGTCTCACCAGAGCCTAGTTAACATTAAATTTACGAGATGCGCCGCCCCCGCAAGGCGCGCCAGCGGCGACGCCCGGAACGTGCGCAAGTGTACGTTCAACGATTGCGCCAGGCAAGCGCGGCACACGGCAGCGTGACGATGTCATGCGCCTGTCATCCGGCCGGCCCGGCGCAGGCCATCAATGAGGCCTAAGGATGGGCCGCGGGCAAGGTAGCCGCGTTCATGCGCCGCAGGATCAATGCGGTGCGGGCGGCCAGGTAGCCCGAGCCGCGGTTCTTGTCGTAGAAGCGCGGGCGCGGCAGCATCACCGCCAGGCGCGCGGCCTGCTCGGGGCCGAGCCCGGCGGCCGAGGTGCGGTAATAGTGCTGGGCCGCGGCTTCGGCGCCGAATACGCCATTGCCCCACTCGACCACATTCAGGTAAATCTCGAAAATTCGCTGCTTGTCCATCAGGAATTCGAGCATGTAGGTGATGATGAATTCCTGGCCCTTGCGCAGGTAACTGCGTTGGCCCGAGAGGAACAGGTTCTTGGCCAGTTGCTGGGTGATGGTAGAGCCGCCGGCCACCACCTTGCCCTTCTTCTCGTTTTTCTCGTAGGCCTTTTGCAGGGCATCCCAGTCGATGCCGTCGTGCTCCGAGAAATTGGAGTCTTCGGAAGCGATGATGGCGCGCTTGAGGTTGTTGGATATGCGGTTGTACGGCACCCATTTGAATTGCAGCTGGGCATTGGGGTTCTTCTCGCGCAAAATCGATAACTGCTGGCGCATGAAACTGGTGGAGCCGGGGTTATGGCCGGTGCTCCACCACCATATCTGCACGAAGAAATACGCCTGCAGCAACAGCACGCAGGCGATGGGTAAAAGGATGATCCACAGTAGCAGCTTGCGTACGGATTTCATGTGCCTGTTCTTGTTGGAATGCCTGCTGGCGTCGCTGCCTCGAATTTATTCGGCCAACTGGCGGCGCAAGCTGGCGAAGACCTCCGACGTGTCGGGACGCACCCCGCGCCACAGCAGGAAGGCTTCGGCAGCCTGCTCGACCAGCATGCCCAGGCCGTCGCGGGCGACGGCGCCATGCTCCTGTGCGCTGTGCATGAACACCGTGGGCTGGCGCCCGTACATCATGTCGTAGGCCAGCGTCTCGGATCCGTACACGCTCGCCGGCAGCGGCGGCAGGTCGGCGTCCAGGCTGGCCGAGGTGGCGTTGACGATCAGGTCGAACGGGCCATCGAGGCCGGCATAGGCGGCGCTCCTGACCGGTCCGTATTGGGCAAACTGCGCGGCCAGCTCATCGGCCTTGGCCGGGGTCCGGTTGGCCACCACCAGCTCGGCCGGCCGCTGCTCCAGCAGCGGCAACAGCGCGCCGCGCGCGGCGCCGCCGGCGCCCAGCAAGAGGATGCGACGGCCCGCCAGCGACTGGCCGGCATTGACCGTGATGTCGGTCACCAGGCCGGCGCCGTCGGTGTTGTCGCCATAAATGGCATCGCCGTCGAACCTGAGCGTGTTGACGGCGCCGGCCAACCGCGCGCGTTCCGACAGGCTGTCGGCCAGCGCGTGCGCCTCCAGCTTGAACGGCACCGTGACGTTGGCGCCGCGCCCGCCGTTGCGCTGGAACACCTGCACGCTGGCCTTGAAGCCATGCAACGGCGCCAGCAAGCGCTCATACTGCAGCGCCTGTCCGGTCTGGGCGGCGAACTGCGCGTGGATCTCGGGCGACTTGCTATGGGCAATCGGGTTGCCGATGACGACGTATGCATCCATGTTGATCCACCTGTTCCGTGTTTGCCTGTCTTGTTGCCGGTCAGCCGGCGCCGAATTGCGCCTGCAATCCCTGGTCGCGCGTGAAACGGAAACGCGTCACGATTTCCCAGACGTCGTCCCGGCCGGTGGTGCGCATGTTTTCCGGGAAGCGGCCGAACGGCGCCGAACGCCGCACGATGGCCACCGCCGCCTGGTCCAGCGCCGCATTGCCGGAACTGGTCTTGACCACTACCCCGCCATCGCGCTCGTAGATGGTGCCGTCCTGATATACCGGGATGATCACCAGCAGCTCGCCATACAGCTTGTTGCCATCCTTGGTCGGGAAATTCAGCGTGCCTACCTTTTCGATCTTGTCCTGCAGCGTCTTGTAGTACTGGGCATAGCCGACCTCGCGCGTGCTGGGCGTGATCTGGGTCTTCTTGGGGCGCTTGTTGTATTCCTCGATGTTCCTGGCCACCTCGGCTTCCATGCGCGCCATCGCGCGCACCGTCTCCAGCATGTCGCGCGCGTCGAGCTTCGGCTCTGCCCTGGGCTTGGGCTCTTCCGCGCTGGCCACATGCGGCGTCGCGGGCTTCATCTGCGCCAGCATCTTGCGCTGCTGCTCTTCCAGTTCGGCGACGCGGCGCTGGGCAGCCTTCACGCTGTCGCCGCTTTCCTGCCGCTTCATGTCCGGCAGCGGCGACTTGGCGCGCCCGTGGTCCACGTTGCCGCCGCCGTCCAGGTTGGCCTGCGCCAGCGCATCGGCGTTGAGCGGCTTCTTGTCATGCCTGGCGTTGACCAGGATCACTTCCAGTTCCGGGTCGGACGGCTTCAGGCGAAAGGCATCGGGCGCGACGAAATGCACGGCGAGCAGCGCGCCATGCACCAGCAGCGAGATGCCGAGCGCCAGGCTCAGCAGACGGTGTTGGAAAAACAGGTTCACAGCAGGAACGGATGGCCGGAAATGGTCAAAGCAGCAATTCTACGCCAGCACCGGCTCATTGCGCGGCATCGGCGGGCTTGTTTTCGGCGTCGTCCGCCGCATCCGCCGCGGCCTGCTCGCCGGCGTCACCTTCTGCTCCGTCTTCCCCGTCGCTCTCGCCGTCCAAGCCGTCGAGTATGTCGTCCTCTTCATCGCCCAGGTCGGCCAGCGCCTGGCCGGCTGCTGCCGGCACCTCCAGCAGGCGCGCCTCGACCGTGAGGTCGACCTCGTCCCAGCGCAGTAGGTCGAGCTTGACCTGCAACCCGCGCGCCAGCGCGGGCAGGCCCGGCATGCGCAGCACCAGCGGGATCTCGGTCAGGCGCAGGATCTCGTCCTTGAGCACCACGGCGTCGACGGTGCGCGCGTTTTCCTGCGCCAGCCAGCGCAGGCACCAGTAACGCTCCATGGTCGACTGGAAATCGGCGTAGCCGGAATAAGCGGCATCAAAGCCCGAGACGATGGCGAACAGGTCGGCGTCGCGCGGCTTGAAGGGCGCCACCAGCGGCGCAGTCACGCCGTGTTCGATACAGGCCAGGATCTGCCACTGGTTGACCAGGTCGGTATAGCGGCGCAGCGGCGAGGTGCTCCAGGCGTATTGGTCCACGCCCAGGCCCTGGTGCGGCGCGGCGTGGGTCACCATGCGCACCTGCATCTTGGCCGCCCAGCCGCCGGCGCCGCCGCCCTGGGCGCGGTAGATGCCCGGCACGCCATGGTCGGACATCAGCTTGCCCCAGGTGCTGTTGGCGAAGATCATCAGCTCGGCCACGATCTTGTCCAGCGGCGCGCCGCGCTTGCGGCGCACGATCGATACCACGCCGTCCTCGACGTAGAAATTGAAGTCGACGCGGTTGTTCTGCTCGGGCCGCAGGCCGAAGCTTTCGCGCTTGGCCATGCGGCCCTGCTCCAGCAACTGCACCCATTGCCACAAGAGCGCGATCTCGTCCTTGTGCGGATAGTCGCCGCTGCCCTCGGCCAGCGCCTCTTCGGTCACCAGTTCGTCGAGATCGTTGTGGCGCAGGTTGGCGGCGATCGGCACCAGCTCGGCGCGGGTCTCGGTGGCCAGCACTTCCCAGGTCTGGGCGTCCAGCGTGGCGTACAGCGACAGCGCCGGACGGGCGGCGCCGGCGTCCAGCGTGTAGGCCGCCACCAGGTCGTCGGGCAGCATGGTGATCTTTTCGCCGGGCATGTAGACGGTCGACATGCGCGCGCGGGCGATGGCGTCGATGGCGTCGTTGCGCTTGATGGCCAGGCCCGGGGCGGCGATGTGGATGCCCACGCGCAGCTTGCCGTCGGGCAGGCGGGTGACCGACAAGGCATCGTCGATCTCGGTGGTGGTGACGTCGTCGATCGAGAAGGCCTGCACCTCGGCGGTCGGCAGATCGGTCGGCGGCAGCGGGATGTCGATGGCGGCAAAGCCAGCGCCGCGCGGGAAGTATTCATACATGAACCTGGCGTAATGCAGGTCCTTGGGCGAGGCGATGCCGCCGGTGGCCAGCATCAGGCGCTGCGGCGTGGTCTGCAATTCCTTGCTGGCGGCGTCGAGCGCCTTGAATTCGATGCCGTTCTTGTCGGGCTTGAACAGCAGTTGCAGCGCGATCGGCTTGAACGCGTCGGGCAGGCGGTTGGCCTTGAGCTCCTCGACATACCCGGCTTGCACCGCCAGTTGCTGCTTCTTCTTTTCCAGGCCGGCCAGCGCGGCTTGCAGCGATGCCTGCGGCGCCGCCTTGTAGCGGCCGCGGCCCTTCTTGTAGAAATAGACCGGCGCGGTATGCAAACGCAGGAGCAAGCCGGCCGCTTCCGGCGGCAACGGCGCATGGCCGAAATATTCGGCGGCCAGCTCGGCGAAGCCGAACTCTTCCTCGCCCGCCACTTCCCACAGGAAGTCGAGGTCGATCTCGTCGGCGATGGCCTGGGCCTGCTGCATCAGCTCCTGCGGCGAAGGCGCGGCGAACTGCAGCAGCGCGTCTCTGGACTTGACCTTGGTGCGCTTGCCGGAGGCCATCTCGACCTGATAGGACTCGCCCTGCTGGGTCATGATGGCGCCGGCCTTGAAGTCGCCGGATTCTTCGAACAATAAATTCATCGTTTGCTTCTGATTCAACTCTTTACAGGGAACGGACATCGGCGCGCATCAGAGCTGCCAGTGCCGGGAGGAAAACATCGGTGACCATCAGCACGCCGCCGCGGCGCGAGAACAGCGAGCGGCGGGCATACAGGGCGGCGGGGATAGCCTCGCCGGGCAATGCGGCCGCGATGCGGCGCATCAGCGGGTGGCTCGCTTGCAGCCGCGCGTACTCGATCGGGCTGCGCCCCACCAATGGATCGAAAAACAGGTTGGCGCCCAGCGGCGTGTTGCCCAGCCTGCTGAAAAACGGCCAGTCGGACTTCACCGACGAGGTCGACAGCACGGTGTGGCCGAACACCACCGGCCGGCCATCGCAATGCAGGACCACGTCGCGCTCGACTACCCGGCTGCGCGCCGGCACGCCCAGCGCCGCATATTCGTCGGCCAGGATCGGGCCCGGCCGCTGGCGCAGCAGGCGCACCGAGAAATCGCGGGTGCGCGCCTTGAGCTTCAAGGTCATCGAACCGGGGTCGGCCAGCCACGAACGGGTGCGGCGCATCAACTCGCCATCGGCCGCCAGCAGCGACGCCAACGCCTGCGGATGCGGCATCCATGCCGCCTTGCGCAACGCATGTGGCATCAGGACACCGCCTTGCCCGAGGCGCCGGCTTCGGCCGAGCCATCCACGCCGCAAAAGGCCAGCACGTCGTCGATATAGTCGGCGAATTCGGCAATGCCGTGGTCGCTGCCTTCGATCACGATCTGGCGCGCGCCCGGATAGTGCGCAACCATTTCACGCCAGTCCAGCACTTCGTCGCCGGTGGCGGCGATCAGGAAATAGCGCTCGGGCCGGCTGACCTGGTCCACCGTCAGCGCGCGCAATTCATCGACATATTCGCGCTTGAACTCGAAGGGTTCGTCGGAATGATAGTGGGTGGTGACGCCGACATAGGATTCCAGCTCGCGCGGCGGCTTGACCGCTGGGTTGAGCAGCACCGCGCGGCAACCGTATTGCTCGGCCAGCCAGGTGGCATAAAAGCCGCCCAGCGAGGAACCGACGATGGTGAGCCGGCCGAGGTCGGCGCCGTCCACGATGGACCGGGCCAGCGCGATGGCGCCCGCCGGCGACGCCGGCAGTTGCGGGCAGGCATAACGGTCCTGCAAGCCCAGTTCACGCATGCGCTGCCCCATCAGCCGCGCCTTGAACGATTGCGGCGAGGAGCGGAAGCCATGCAGATAAAGGATCATGCCAGCGCGTCCAGGATTTTCTGGTGCACGCCGCCGAAGCCGCCGTTGCTCATCACCAGCACATGGTCGCCCGGCCTGGCGGCGGCCTGGACCGCCTGCACCAGCGCGCCGAGGTCGTCGAAGGCGGCGCCTTTGGCGCCCAGCGGGGCCAGCGCCTCGGCCAGGTTCCAGCCGAGCGCGTCCTTGCCGGCGCTGGCGCCGTAACCGAACACCAGGTCGGCCTCGGCCAGGCTGGCCGGCAATGCATCCTTCATGGTGCCCAGCTTCATGGTGTTGGAACGCGGCTCCAGCACGGCCAGGATGCGCGCCGCGCCGACCTTCTTGCGCAGGCCGGCCACGGTGGTGGCGATCGCGGTCGGGTGGTGGGCGAAGTCGTCGTACACGGTCACGCCATGGGCGGTGCCGCGCAATTCCATGCGGCGCTTGACGTTCTGGAACGCGCACAGCGCCTCGATGGCCTGGGCCGGCGGCACGCCGACGTGGCGCGCGGCGGCGATCGCCGCCAGCGCGTTCATGCGGTTGTGCTCGCCGCTCAAGGCCCAGGCTACCGTGCCTTGCAACTCGCCATTGAACAGCACATCGAAACGGCCGTCGTCATGGTTGGCCAGCGCCCAGCCGGCGCCCTGGGCCACGCCGAAGTCCTCGCGTTCGCTCCAGCAGCCGCGCGCGATCACGCGCTGCAGCGCCGGTTCGCGGCCATTGACGACCAGCCGGCCGATGCCGGGCACGGTGCGCACCAGATGATGGAATTGGGTCTCGATGGCGGCCAGGTCGGGGAAGATGTCGGCGTGGTCGTATTCGAGGTTGTTCAGGATCGCGGTGCGCGCGCGGTAGTGCACGAACTTGCTGCGCTTGTCGAAGAAGGCGGTGTCGTATTCGTCGGCTTCGATCACGAAGAACGGCGAGGGACTGCCCTTGCTGCCCTGGCCATCGCTGCCCAGGCGCGCGGAAATGCCGAAATTCATCGGCACGCCGCCGATCAGGAAGCCCGGGTTGTAGCCGGCATGTTCCAGGATCCAGGCCAGCATGGCCGAGGTGGTGGTCTTGCCATGCGTGCCGGCCACGGCCAGCACCCATTTGTCTTGCAGGATATGGCGGCCGATCCATTCCGGGCCGGAGGCATAAGGCAAGCCGCGGTTGAGGATCTCTTCCATCAGCGCATTGCCGCGCGAGACGACATTGCCGATCACGAACAGGTCGGGCGCCAGTTCCACCTGGGACGGGTCGAATCCCTGGATCAACTCGATGCCCTGGGCCTCGAGCTGGGTGCTCATCGGCGGGTAGACATTGGCGTCGCAGCCGGTCACCTTGTGGCCGGCCTCCTTGGCGAGGACGGCCAGGCCGCCCATGAAGGTGCCGCAAATGCCGAGAATGTGGATATGCATAACAAGTCTTCGGGTGTAATCCCGGGATTTTACCTGAGGCAGGGCTCCCGCCCCCAGTCCCGGCCGCACAAAACCGGCGCAAGACGGCCGGGCCCGGACGGCTCCGGCCGCGAGCGGGTATGATGTCGCCCATGCCAGACTTTACCTCCCCGACCGAACAACTGCGCGCCGAGATCGCCGCGGCGGCCGCGCGCATGATCGCCGAAGACGGCGCCGACTATGGCAGCGCCAAGCGCAAGGCGGCCCGGCAGATCCTGGGCAACCAGAAAGTGCGCGGCGAGATCATGCCCGATAATGAGCAGATCGAAGAAGAAGTCCGCCTGTACAACGAACTTTTCTTCGCCGACACCCAACCGGCGCGCCTGCAGCACCTGCGCCGGGTGGCGCTGACACTGATGCAGGACCTGCAAGCCTTCAACCCTTATATTACCGGCGCGGTGTTCAACGGCACCGCCGGCGCGCATTCGGACATCCACCTGCAGCTGTTTACCTCCAGCGCCAAGGATGTGGAAATCTTCCTGTTGAACAAGAACGTGAATTTCGAAGTCGGCGAGCTGCCGCACTTCCGCACCGGCCAGCCGGTGGAGACGCTGAGCTTCCTGCTGCCGCAAAAAGGCGCGGCGCCGGAACTGGCCCACCTGGCCCTGTATGAAGAAGACGACCTGCGCGGCAGCGTGCGCGCCGCCGCGGGCAAACGCCCGGAACGCGGCGACGCTGCTGCGCTGGCGCGCCTGATAGAAACCTTCGAGAAAGAAAATCAATGAAGAAGCTGCGCAATGCCATCCTGTTGATTATCGTTGCCGTCATTTGCGTGGGCGCAGGCATGTATGCCAGCCACCGCAGCACCCCGCCCGACTCGCCGCAAACCCAGGCCCTGAACCGCCTGCTGTCGCAATCGATGCCGGATGCGGCGGGACAGCAGCAGTCGCTGGCGCAATGGAAAGGCAAGCCGCTGGTCGTCAACTTCTGGGCGACCTGGTGCGGCCCTTGCGTGGAAGAAATGCCTGAACTGACGGCCCTGCAGCAAGAGATCGCCCCGGTGCAAATTCTGGGAATTGGCGTCGATAGTCAGGACAATATCGCCAAATTTGCACAAAAATACCAAATCCGCTATCCTCTCTTCGTTGCCGGAACCGGCGCCACCGACTTGCTCAGGCAATTCGGCAATCAGGCGGGCGGTCTTCCCTTCACCGTTCTGGTGGGCAAGGACGGCAAAGTCAAAAAGATCTATCTGGGCCGCTTGAAGTTCGACGAGCTGCGCCAAGACCTCTCCCAGCTGTAAATCCATGAAAAGAAAGTTTTTCTTGCCAAATAGTGTCATTTGACGGCAAAATGCGCGCATCGTCGTCAAACGGGGCTTAACCTCCATGGCAAAACACCTTCTTCTCCTCAATGGCCCGAACCTGAATCTGCTCGGGACCAGAGAGCCGGAAGTCTATGGATCGACCAGGCTGGCCGATGTTGAACGGCTGGCCCAGGAGCAAGCCCGCGCCGGCGGCGCCGCTTTGCAGGCGTTCCAGAGCAACCACGAAGGCGCGCTGATCGACCGCATCCACCAAGCCCGCGCAGAGGGCGTGGATGCCATCGTGATCAACCCCGGCGGCCTGACCCACACCAGCGTGGCCTTGCGCGATGCGCTGGCCGGCGTGGCCATCCCGTTCGTGGAAGTGCATATCTCCAATATTCATCAACGCGAGGAATTTCGTCATTTTTCATACCTGTCCGGCATTGCCCGGGCAGTCATATGCGGCTTTGGAGTCGACGGCTACCGCCTGGCGGTCGACTACTGGCTGCGCCAGTCCTGACGGCGGGCCTAGCTGCTTGCTTATCCGCGCCCGAACGGACACATCAAGAAACCAGCAACAAGCAATACACCGATACCGCCGGCCGCGATCGACTGCCGGCGATTATTTAACTTCTCATCTACATTCCGAGGGATTCAAATGGATTTACGAAAACTCAAGACGCTGATCGACCTGGTTGCCGAGTCGGCTATCGAAGAGCTTGAAGTCACTGAAGGCGAAAGCAAGGTCAGGATCGTCAAATCGTCCCCGAATGCGCAAAACCAGGTCGTGATGATGCCGCAGCAGCAAGCCTACGCCCCTGTCGCCGCGCCGCAAGCCGCCGCTCCTGCGGCTGCCCCGGTGGCCGCGCCGGCTGCGGCCGCTCCTGAAGGCTATGTCGTGAAGTCGCCCATGGTCGGCACCTTCTACCGCTCCTCCGCTCCGGGCGCGCCGGCGTTTGTCGAAGTCGGCAAGGAAGTCAAGGAAGGCGATACCCTGTGCATCATCGAAGCCATGAAGCTGTTGAACGAAATCGACGCCGACAAGGGTGGCGTGGTCAAGCAGATCCTGGTGGAAAACGGCCAACCGGTCGAATTCGGCCAACCCCTGTTCGTGCTGGGCTGATCGACGCACCGGACCTGGTGGCATTCCCGATTTGGCCGGATGACGCCGCCCCCGGGCGGCAATCGCAGTGGAAATGCTGTACTGTCGATGCAGGCCGTTGCGCCAAGTTGGCGCGCCGCAGCCCCGACATCCGGAACCTATAACGCTTGACCTTAGCGACGCCTCATTCCAGTTATGTTTGAAAAAATCCTGATCGCCAATCGTGGCGAAATTGCCCTGCGTATCCAGCGTGCCTGCCGCGAATTGGGCATCAAGACCGTGGTCGTGCACTCCGAAGCCGACCGCGAAGCCAAGTACGTGAAGCTGGCGGATGAATCGGTATGTATCGGGCCGGCGCCGTCGGCGCTGTCCTACCTGAACATGCCGGCCATCATCAGCGCCGCCGAAGTGACCGACGCCCAGGCGATCCACCCCGGCTACGGTTTCCTGTCGGAAAACGCCGATTTCGCCGAGCGCGTGGAAAAGTCGGGCTTCGTCTTCATCGGCCCGCGCGCCGAGAACATCCGCATGATGGGCGACAAGGTGTCGGCCAAGCAGGCGATGATCCGCGCCGGCGTGCCTTGCGTGCCGGGTTCGGAAGGCGCGCTGCCTGACAACCCCAAGGAAATCGTCCAGATCGCCCGCAGGATCGGCTATCCGGTCATCATCAAGGCTGCCGGCGGCGGCGGCGGACGCGGTATGCGCGTGGTGCATACCGAGGCCGCGCTGATCAACGCCGTGACCATGACCAAGACCGAAGCCGGCGCCGCGTTCGGCAATCCGGAAGTCTATATGGAGAAGTACCTGGAAAATCCGCGCCACGTGGAAATCCAGATCCTGGCCGACGAGCACAAGCAAGCCATCTGGCTGGGCGAACGCGACTGCTCGATGCAGCGCCGCCACCAGAAGGTGATCGAGGAAGCGCCGGCGCCGGGCATCCCGCGCAAGATCATCGAGAAGATCGGCGAACGCTGCGCCGAGGCCTGCCGCAAGATGAATTACCGCGGCGCCGGCACCTTCGAGTTCCTGTATGAGAACGAAGAGTTCTATTTCATCGAAATGAACACCCGCGTGCAGGTGGAACACCCGGTGACCGAAATGATCACCGGCGTGGACATCGTGCAGGAACAGATCCGCATCGCCGCCGGCGAGAAGCTGCGCTACCGCCAGCGCGACATCGAGTTGAAGGGCCACGCCATCGAATGCCGCATCAACGCCGAGGATCCGTTCAAGTTCATCCCTTCGCCAGGCCGCATCACGGCATGGCACGTGCCGGGCGGCCCTGGCATCCGCGTCGATTCGCATGCCTACTCCGGCTATTTCGTCCCGCCCAACTACGACTCCATGGTCGGCAAGGTGATCGCCTACGGCACCACCCGCGAGCAAGCCATCCGCCGCATGCAGATCGCGCTGTCGGAAATGGTGGTCGAAGGCATTTCGACCAACATCCCGCTGCACCGCGAGCTGATGGTGGACGCGCGCTTCTTCGAAGGCGGAACCAATATCCATTATCTGGAACACAAGTTGTCGGAACGCCCGGCATCGTCGGACGCCGACAAGGCCAAGAAGTGAAAGTGAAGTGATCCATGGGTTGGGTTGAAATCGTCATCGAAGTGGCGCGTGAGCAGGCGGAGGCATTGTCCGACGCCCTGATGGAGGCTGGCGCCTTGTCGGTGTCGGTCGAAGATGCGGATGAAGGCACCGCTGCCGAGCGTCCGCTGTTCGGCGAGCCCGGCATGGAGCCCGACGAGGCGGCCTGGGATCGCAGCCGCGTGGTGGCGCTGGCCGGCAAGGATGCCGACCTGGCGACCATCGTGGCCGACGCCACCGCCGCCATCGGCCTGGGCTATGCCCTGCCCTTCGCCACCCGCGAGGTGGAAGAACAGGACTGGGTGCGCCTGACGCAATCGCAGTTCGAGCCCATCCATATCGGCCAGCGCATCTGGGTGGTGCCGAGCTGGCACGACGCGCCGCAGGACAGCGACGCGCTGGTGCTGGAACTGGACCCTGGCCTGGCCTTCGGCACCGGCAGCCATCCCACCACCCGCTTGTGCATGGAATGGCTGGAAACCCATGCCACGCAAACCCGGACCCTGCTGGATTACGGCTGCGGTTCCGGCATCCTGGCGCTGGTGGCGGCCAAGGTCGGCGTGCCGCAGGTGATCGGCGTGGACATCGATCCCCAGGCGCTGGAAGCGGCCAACTACAATTCGGCGCGCAACCAGTGTGAAGTCGCTTATTTCCTGCCGGAAGAATTTGCCCGGGCGCATCCGGAAGGCGAGCGCTTCGACGTGGTGGTGGCCAACATCCTGGCCGGCCCGCTGCAACTGATGGCGCCGATGCTGGCCGGGCGGGTTGCCCCCGGCGGCGCGCTGGTGCTTTCGGGCGTGCTGGACCGGCAGGCGCAGGAAGTCATTGCCGCCTACGCGCCCTACATTGCGCTCACGGTGTGGGCCGAGCACGAAGGCTGGGTGGCGCTGGCAGGCCGCTTGCCGGAGTAGGCGCATGGCGTTGGCGACCCAATGTCCGCACTGTTTCACCATCTTCCGGGTCGCCGGCGACCAACTCAAACTGCGCGGCGGCCTGGTCCGCTGCGGTAGCTGCAAGCAAGTCTTCAACGGCAACGACTACCTGGTGGAAGCCAGCGTCAGCGACGGCTATTACCAGCCTGCGCCGGGCAGCAAGGCACAAGCGGCCCCGGCCGCCATGCCGGTTGCCAGGTCCACGGCTGCGCCCACAGCCGTTACCGACGCCCTGCCTGGCCCAACACACAACCCGGTTCCCGAGGTCAATACGCCAGCGCCGACGGGTGCTGCGCCACCGCCACCGTCGCCCCCCGTTCCCGCCATCGCCGAGCCTAAAGTGTTCCGCTCGCCCGACAGTCCGGGTTATATCCCCGACCTGGGCATGCCGCTGCGCGCCCCGGAGCAAGCGGACCGCTTCCCGTTGCCGCTGACGCCATCCGATACACAGCGTCAGGATGACCTGCAAGGGGAGCGCGCCCCGTTTTCCGATGGCGCGCCGGCGCCGGCCGATGCGGCGGCCGATGCCTGGGCCGGGACGGAACGGCTTTCCGGCGCCGGCTCGCAGGCAGAGACTTCCGACGAGAATCCGTTTACCGCTTACGAGCGGGCTGCAGGCGCCGCCGCCAGCGCGGATATGCAGCCGGACGAAGAAGACGATGCAGACGACGGGCAAGCGCAGGAAGAAGCCCATGATGATGCCGACCAGCCGGCTTTCGTCAAAAAGGCCGAACGCAGGGAACGGCTGGGCCGCGTCATGAAGATAGGGATGATGGTGCTGGCCGGCATCATGCTTCCCATCCTGCTGCTGCAATCGGCTTATTATTGGCGCAACCAGCTGGCGGTTGCGGCGCCGCCGCTGCGTCCCATGCTCAACGGCATGTGTGCCGCCCTCCATTGCACCATCGGCCTGCCGGCCGAGATCGACCGCCTGTCGCTGGAATCGAACGAGCTGCAGGTGGTGCCGCCCAACCAGAATATCTACGCCCTGTCGCTGGTGCTGCGCAATCGCGGCGACACGCCGCAGGCGTGGCCGCATATCGAGCTCACGCTCAACAACGATGATGAAAAACCGGTGGTGCGCCGCGTGTTCCGGCCGCGCGAATACCTGGCCAGGCCGCAGCAGCTGGACAACGGCATCGCCGGCGAAAGCGAACAGCCGGTCAAGCTGACTTTCGAGCTTAACGATGCGCTGGTATCGGGCTATCGCATCTACCTGTTCTATCCCTGAAGCTGACTGCCATCCGGCCGGTCCAGGCCTGCTCCGGAAGACAACGCTGAACTTCCGGCCGCTTTCTTCTACAATGCGGCATTCACCACCACTTTTCCATTCCCAATGAGCTCACTGATCTGCGGTTCCCTTGCTTACGACAACCTCATGCAATACCCGGGCCGCTTCGCCGATGCCCTGCTGGCCGACCAGTTGCACAAGATCAGCGTGTCCTTCCTGGTGCCGACCATGCGCCGCGAGTTCGGCGGCTGCGCCGGCAACATCGGTTACAACCTCAAGCTGCTGGGCGGCGTGCCGATAGTGATGGCCACCGTCGGCCTGGACAGCGTGCCCTACATGGAACGCTTCGCCGAGCTGGGGATGTCCACCCAATGCGTGCGCGTGATCGACTCCTCGTTCACCGCGCAATGCTTCGTCACCACCGATGCCGACAATAACCAGATCAACGCCTTCCACCCGGGCGCCATGACCTTCTCGCACGAGAACCGGGTAAGCGATGCCGGCCCGGTGAAATTCGCCATCGTCGCTCCCGACGGCCGCGACGGCATGCTGCAGCACGCGGAGCAGGCGGCTGAGCTGAAGATCCCGCTGATCTTCGATCCGGGCCAGGGCATGCCCATGTTCGACGGCGACGACCTCAAGCACTTCATCGACCTGGCGACCTACATCGCCGTCAACGACTACGAAGCCGAGATGCTGACCGCGCGCACCGGCCTGTCGCTGGCGCAGATCGCCGAGCGCGTGTCGGCCCTGGTCGTCACCCGCGGCGAACTGGGCTCGGAAATCTTCACCGGCGGCAAGAAGATCGACATCCCCTGCGTACCGGCCGAAAAGATCGAAGACCCGACCGGCTGCGGCGACGCTTTCCGCGCCGGCATGCTGCATGGCCTGACCGAAGGCTTCGACTGGGAAACCACCGGCCGCCTGGCCAGCCTGATGGGGTCGATCAAGATCGCTTCGCAAGGCCCGCAAAACCATGCGCCGTCCAAGGCCGAGATCGAAGACCGCTTCCAGAAGGCCTTCGGCTACCGCTTCGCCTGATGCCGGCACGGCAATAGCGTCGATACCGCGGGCGCGGGCGACGCATCACCTCAAGGAGATGCACCATGTTGAAGACTTCGTCCGAACACCCCGCCCTCCGTCGCCTGCGGCGAGCCGCCACTCCGCTGTTGCTGGCCACCACCCTGCTGGCCCAGCCGGCCTTGGCCGTACTCAAACCCGGCGAGAAGGCGCCGGATTTCTCCGCTCCTTCCTCGCTGGGCGGCCAGGTCTCGACGTTTTCGCTCAATGCCGCGCTCAAGAAGGGGCCGGTAGTGCTGTATTTCTATCCGGCCGCCTTTACCACCGGCTGCACCATCGAAGCCCACCTGTTCGCCGAAGCGACAGAGCGCTACAAGGCGCTGGGGGCGACGGTGATCGGGGTTTCTGCCGACAACATCGACACGCTCAACAAGTTCTCGGTCAGCGAGTGCCGCAGCAAGTTCGCGGTGGCCGCCGATGTCGACCGGAAGATCATGAAGTCCTACGACGCCGTACTGAGCAAGGATGCCGAACGCGCCAGCCGCACCTCCTACGTGATCACACCGGACCACACCATCCTGTATGAATACAGCAGCATGGATCCAGACAAGCACGTCGAAAATACGCTGCACGCATTGCAGCAATGGGTCAATAGCAGGAAAGGGCCTTAACGCCGGCTCGCCGATGGGCGCGCCATGCGCCTTAATCGCTTAATCGGACGATGCCGCCGCGCGCTGCCGCAATTGTTCTTTGGCCAGGGCCGGCACGGCGGCGCCGTCCACTTCTTCCCAGGCGGTGACGCGGTCATGGCTGGCGACATAAACGCGCAAATACGCCTGCAGGCGCAAGGACTTCTCGGCACGGAATGTCAGCCGGCGCTCCTTGCCCTCCCGGTCGAACGCCGGCTGTTCATAGGTGTATCCCCATGACGCCTGGCCATTGGGCTGGCCCGGCTGCGTGATTTGCGTGAAGTATTGCTGCTTGCCGAAACGCTTGGCCTTGCTGACCACCACGCTGGTGCCCCCGACCAGTACGACAATGACGGCTGCACCTGCAACCATCCACCATATACGCTTGGCCATTGCACTGGCTCCAGGAAATCAAACAGCCCTTTAGATGAATCTGCGCAGAGACGGTTACTCGCAATTTATCGAATATGCACGAGTAATCAATACCGCCTCAAGCCAGCGACAATAACAGTGCGCTGACCACGCGCACGGCAATCTGCAGCAGGATCAGCACCGCCAGCGGGGAAAGGTCGACGCCGCCGATCAGCGGAATGATGCGGCGCACCGGGCGCAGCAGCGGCTCGTTGAGCGCGCGCACGAAAGGCGCCAGCGGTGCGTAAGGGTTGACCCAGCTGAAGACCGCTTCGATGATCAGCGTCGCCATGAAGCCGTAGCAGATCCACTGGAGGAAGCGCACCAGCGATAGCAGCAAGATGGTCTTGAAGTCGAAACCGGAATCGATGCCGACGGCGGCGACAATCGACAGCAGCACGATCAGGAACGCCCCCAGCAGGCTGGCCCAATCATATGCGCCGCCCGGCATCACGCGGCGCAACGGCTTGACCAGCCAGTCCGACAGCTGATAGACGAACTGCCCGACCGATTGCGGCGGACGCACACGCACCACCTGCATCCAGAAGCGCAACAACATGACGCCGGCCAGAATGCTGGCGACGGCATCGACGATCAACATGAAAATACTATGCAGCACGGGGGTCTCCATCAGTGACAAATCTGGCGGCCGGAACGGCCTGAATATTAACAGGCCCTGGAGCGCATTGGCGCAATCGCCAAGCCTCCCCTGCCGGGGACGCAACATTCCTTGCCTCTATATTGTGCCATTCCCGCGCATTGCTAGTGCCCCGGATCAGCCACTGGCCCAACTCCCGGCGAGATTCCCGACTGCGCCCCGGATCGGACGGACAAAAAAAACCGCTGTATGGCGGCGAAGCCATACAGCGGGATTTTGCCTGAAAAGATCAGGCGGCCAAGACGCCCGTATTACGGACGGCTGGTGCCGGTCGGGAACGGCCAAGCCGCTGCCGGGTTCAGCACGGTCTTCACAGCCGGAGCTGCGGCCGGCTTAGCTGCCGGCTTTTTTGCTGCGACCGCCTTCTTCGGCGCTGCTGCCTTGGCTGCTGCCGGCTTCTTGGCGGCGACCGCCTTCTTCGGCGCTGCTGCCTTGGCTGCTACCGGTTTCTTGGCAGCGACTGCCTTCTTCGGTGCTGCCTTCTTGGCTGCTACCGGCTTCTTGGCAGCGACTGCCTTCTTCGGTGCTGCCTTCTTGGCTGCTACCGGCTTCTTGGCGGCGACTGCCTTCTTCGGTGCTGCCTTCTTGGCTGCTACCGGCTTCTTGGCGGCGACTGCCTTCTTCGGTGCTGCCTTCTTGGCTGCTGCTACCGGCTTCTTGGCGGCGACTGCCTTCTTCGGTGCTGCCTTCTTGGCGGCGACCGGCTTCTTGGCGGCGACTGCCTTCTTCGGTGCTGCTGCCTTCTTGGCTGCTACCGGCTTCTTGGCGGCGACTGCCTTCTTCGGTGCTGCCTTCTTCACTGCCGGCTTGGCCGCTGCCTTAGCGACTGGCTTCTTGGCTGCGACGGCTTTCTTCGGTGCTGCGGCTGCCTTGGCGGCTGCCGGCTTCTTTGCAGCAGGCTTCTTGGCTGCTGGCTTCTTTGCTGCTGTTGCCATTTTGTTTCTCCTTCTTCACGTGATGGAAAAAATCAAGCTTGATATAAGAAACCCTCCTGCGACATCGCGATGTACGCAGGCGGATTATTCATCGGCACAAGCATGCCTCTGCTTGCGCTAATGAATTCGGCACCAGCTGAACTGCTGCATCCCCTCACCTATGCAGCGCTTCAGCTATCTTGGCTGGACCTCTCCGGCAGTCCCGCACACCAGGCGGGCCACGATCGACTACGGGAGCAGGCGCGAGGCCAAAAAAAACGCCAGCGTGTTCAAACGCCAGCGTCGGAATAGCACATTTGAAAAACCATCAGGTTTTTCAAAGGAAAAGCCGCCTTACCCGACACGATGGGGTTAAGCGGCGATAACAGAGAAGAACGGTTCGGTCTCTGACTGTTCATTAATTTGGCGATTGCCTTTCAGTTTCAACAGCCGGGTATCTTGCAAGCTACCCGACTGCCGCTGTGCAATGTGTCTCGCTGAAGAGCACTGACGAGACTGCACATCATTCCCAACTCAACGCACCCCCGGTTTGATATTCGATGACGCGGGTCTCAAAGAAGTTGCGCTCCTTCTTCAAGTCGATCATCTCGCTCATCCAGGGGAACGGATTTTCTTCTTGTGCGAACAACGGGTCCAATCCGATTTGCTGTGCGCGACGATTAGCGATGAATCGGAGGTAGCCCTTGAACATGGTAGCGTTCAACCCGAGCACGCCTCGCGGCATTGTATCCTCTGCGTAACGATATTCCAACTCCACCGCGCTTAAAAACAACGATTTGATCTCTTCGCGGAATTCCGGAGTCCACAGATGCGGGTTCTCCATCTTCACCGTGTTGATCAGATCGATCCCGAAATTGCAGTGCATCGACTCGTCGCGCAGGATGTACTGGTACTGCTCGGCGGCGCCCATCATCTTGTTCTGGCGGCCCAGCGCGAGGATCTGCGTGAAGCCGACGTAGAAGAACAGGCCTTCCATGATGCAGGCGAAAACGATCAGCGACTTCAGCAGTTTCTGGTCGTTCTCGACGGTGCCGGTCTTGAATTCCGGGTTGGTCAGCGTGTCGATGAAGGGGATCAGGAATTCATCCTTGTCGCGGATCGACTTCACCTCATGGTAGGCGTTGAAGATCTCGGCTTCGTCCAGGCCCAGCGACTCGACGATGTACTGGTAGGCGTGGGTGTGGATCGCCTCTTCGAAAGCCTGGCGCAACAGGTACTGGCGGCATTCCGGCGCCGTGATGTGGCGGTAGGTGCCCAGCACGATATTGTTGGCGGCCAGCGAGTCGGCGGTCACGAAGAAGCCGAGGTTGCGCTTGACCAGGCGGCGCTCGTCTTCGGTCAGGCCGTTGGGATTCTTCCACAGCTCGATGTCGCGCTGCATGTTGATTTCCTGCGGCATCCAGTGGTTGGCGCAACCGGCCAGGTATTTGTCCCAGGCCCATTTGTACTTGAACGGCACCAGCTGGTTGACGTCGGTGTGGCCGTTGATGATGCGCTTGTCGGCGGCGTTGACGCGGCGGGTGGTGTCGACCGGCGCGTCGCGGGTGACCAGCGCCGGGTTCAGCGCCGAGTCATTGAATTGCGGGTGGCCGCTCACGGCCGGCTGCAGTTGGGGTTGCGCCGATTTTGCGCTTGCTTCGTCATCCCAGGAAAGCATGGTTATTCCTCTTTAACTATGTGTTGCGGTGATGCCGGGAATGGACTGGCCATCCAGCATCATTGAAGGTGACAACGGCGCATCCGGTGAAGTTCACCGAGATGCGCCGGCTGTGAAAACCCGGCGCGGAAATCTGACTGGCCACTATCGAGGATGGCGTTGCGCATCCTCATGAGCTTGGCGATCCCGGCCGGCATTCTGGCTTCTTGCTGGTATTACTGGCAGGCCTCGCACTCTTCGAAGCCGGCGTCGCCCGGACGCATGGTGCAAACCGGACCGTCGGCGTCGATGGCGGCGCCCGGATTGGGCATCACGTAGGCGGTCGAAGCTGCGCTCGCCGAGGCGATCGAGGCTGCGGCGACGGCCGGAGCCGCTGCTGCAGCCGCAGCAGCCGCTGCCGAACTGCTCATGCCGCCGTCCACCGACACGGCGTTCAGGGCGCCGGTGCGGGAAGTCGACTTCTCGGTATGGGTCGCGCCGATGGTGCGCAGGTAGTAAGTGGTCTTCAAGCCGCGCAGCCATGCCAGCTTGTAGGTCTCATCCAGGCGCTTGCCCGAGGCGCCGGCCATGTAGATGTTGAGCGACTGCGCCTGGTCGATCCATTTCTGGCGACGCGAGGCGGCTTCCACCAGCCACGACGGATCCACTTCGAAAGCGGTGGCGTAGATGTCGCGCAGGTCTTGCGGGATGCGGTCGATCTTGGCCAGGCTGCCGTCGAAGTACTTCAGGTCGGCGATCATGACTTCGTCCCACAGGCCGCGCGCCTTCAGGTCGCGCACCAGGTATTCGTTGATTTCGGTGAATTCGCCCGACAGGTTCGACTTCACGTACAGGTTCTGGTAGGTCGGCTCGATGCAAGCCGACACGCCGATGATGTTCGAAATGGTGGCGGTCGGGGCGATCGCCACGCAATTCGAGTTGCGCATGCCATGTTCCTTGATGCGGCCGCGCAGGGCGCTCCAGTCCATGGTTTCGCTGGTGTCGGCTTCCAGGTAGCCGCCGCGTTCCTCGGCCAGCAGCTTCAGGGAATCCTGCGGCAGGATGCCGCGGTCCCACAGCGAGCCGCGGTAGGAGGTGTAGCGGCCGCGCTCTTCGGCCAGCTCGGTCGAGGCCCAGTAGGCGTAGTAGCAGACGGCTTCCATCGAACGGTCGGCGAACTCGACGGCGTCCATCGACGCGTACGGGATGCGCTTCATGTGCAGGCAGTCCTGGAAGCCCATGATGCCCATGCCCACCGGACGGTGGCGCAGGTTGGAATCGCGCGCCTTCTTGACCGCGTAGTAGTTGATGTCGATGACGTTGTCCAGCATGCGCATCGCGGTGCGGATGGTGCGCTGCAGCTTGGCATGGTCCAGCTCGCCGTTGACCAGGTGCGCCGGCAGGTTGACCGAACCCAGGTTGCACACCGCGATTTCGGAATCGTTGGTGTTCAGGGTGATCTCGGTGCACAGGTTGGAGCTGTGCACCACGCCCACGTGCTGCTGCGGCGAACGGATGTTGCAAGGATCCTTGAAGGTGATCCATGGGTGGCCGGTTTCGAACAGCATCGACAGCATCTTGCGCCACAGGTCGTTGGCTTGCACCTTCTTGAACAGCTTCAGCTCGCCGCGGGCGGCCTTGGCTTCGTAGCCGGTGTAGGCTTCTTCGAAGGCTTTGCCGAACTTGTCATGCAGGTCCGGGGTGTCGCTTGGCGAGAACAGGGTCCATTCGCCCTTTTCCATCACGCGCTTCATGAACAGGTCGGGAATCCAGTTCGCGGTGTTCATGTCGTGGGTGCGGCGGCGGTCGTCGCCGGTGTTCTTGCGCAGTTCGAGGAATTCCTCGATGTCCATGTGCCAGGTTTCCAGGTAGGCGCAGACCGCGCCCTTGCGCTTGCCGCCCTGGTTGACCGCCACGGCGGTGTCGTTGACCACCTTCAGGAACGGCACCACGCCTTGCGACTTGCCGTTGGTGCCCTTGATATGGGCGCCCAGGGCGCGCACTGGCGTCCAGTCGTTGCCCAGGCCGCCGGCGAACTTGGCCAGCAGGGCGTTTTCCTTGATGGCTTCGTAGATGCCGTCGAGGTCGTCGGCCACGGTGGTCAGGTAGCACGAGGACAACTGCGAGCGCAGGGTGCCCGAATTGAACAGGGTCGGGGTCGAGCTCATGAAGTCGAACGACGACAGCAGGTCGTAGAACTCGATGGCGCGCGCTTCACGGTCGATCTCGTTCAAGGCCAGGCCCATCGCCACGCGCATGTAGAACGCCTGCGGCATTTCGATGCGGGTGCCCTGGATGTGCAGGAAATAACGGTCGTACAGGGTCTGCAGGCCGATGTAGCCGAATTGCAGGTCACGCTCGGGCTTGATCGCGGCAGCCAGCTTTTCCAGGTCGAACTGGGCCAGCTTGGTGTCGAGCAGCTCGGCGGCGATGCCCTTCTTGATGTACTTGGCGAAATAGTCGAGATATTCGGCCGGCGCATCGGCTTGCGCCACTTCCCTGCCGAACACTTCCTTGCGGATGGTGTGCATCAGCAGGCGCGAAGTCACCTGGCTGTAGGCCGGGTCCTTTTCCATCAGCGCGCGGGCAGCCAGGATGGCGGACTTGTACAGCTCTTCGACGGGCACGCCGTCGTACAGGTTCTTCATCGTCTCGGCCAGGATCGCCTGGGCATCGACATGCTTTTCCAGGCCTTCGCAGGCCGCGCCGATCAGCGCGCGCACTTCGGCCACGTCCAGCGGACGGCTCTGGCCGTCTTCGACCACGTGCAGTTGCGGCGCGGCGACATCCGCCTTGGCGGCGCTGCCCTGTTGGGCGCGCTCTTCCATGCGCTTGGCGCGGTACAGCACGTAGGCGCGGGCGACGTCGTGCTCGCCCGAGCGCATCAGGGCAAGTTCGACCTGGTCCTGGATGTCTTCAATATGGAACGTGCCGCCGGTGGGCTGGCGGCGCACCAGCGCCGAGACCACATTGGTCGTCAATTGCTCGACCATCTCGCGCACGCGGGCCGACGCCGCGCCCTGCCCGCCGTTGACGGCCAGGAAGGCCTTGGTCACGGCGATGGAGATCTTGGACGGCTCGAAACCGACCACTGCGCCGTTGCGGCGGATGATCCGGTATTCGCCCAGACCGGCGCCGGCTTTCGCGGTGGCAGCCTTGGACGCGTCGGAAGACACCTCCAGGTCAGCGGCGGTGACGCCGAACACGGCAGGAGAATTGACGGAAATTTCTTGAGTTGAGCGCACTTAGCCTCCTAGATACATAAGACAGACAACCACGTGGAGATTGCCCCGAGTTGCTAAATTAGAACCCCCACCTGCCCGGGGGTTCGCGAACGACAGAAGCGCCCCACAATAAATATCCCTTTGCGCGGATATTCATGCTGACGCAAAACCTGCTTGAAACTGAATTAATGAGTAGACCGATGTTGGAAAAGAAGGAACCGCGAGACGTTGTAGGACTTTATTGCTGCCTCACGAACCTTTCACCTTCTGAAGCACGGCCATTTTCGAATGACAAATCCGGATACAACTGGAGATTACCAAAACACTACATCTAGTACCAAAAGAACGATTGAGACTAATTCTAGTAGCGGCATCTCGATGTTGCAACCGCTATTTCTCGAATTTTTCTGGCCCGGCAGCTTGACTTTTGACAGGGCCAGCAGGGAAGCGCAATTGCGCGCCGTTAATTATTTCCTCAAGCGCATTCCAGTAGCGCCCCCAATCGAAAAACGGACCGGGATCGGTCTTGCGCAACGGGGCGATATGCTCATGTCCGGCCACATCGGTGAGCGCATAACGTTCCCGCAGCGCAGCAGTGAGCCTGGCCAATGCCGGATACTGGGCTTCGGCAAAGGGTTCGGCATCGGTGCCTTCGAGCTCGATGCCGATGGAAAAGTCGTTGCAGCGCTCGCGTCCGTCGAACATCGACACCCCGGCATGCCAGGCCCGGCGATTGGCGGACACGAACTGGACCACTTCGCCATCGCGCCGGATCAGGAAATGCGCCGAGACCCGCAACGGCCGCAACTGGTCGAAATAGGGATCGGCCTCATAGTCGAGCCGGTTGCAGAACAGGTCGGCGATATAAGGCCCGCCGAATTCCCCGGGCGGCAAGCTGATGTTGTGGATCACCAGCAGGTCGGCGATGCAGCCGTCAGGGCGTTCGTCGCAGTTCGGGGAAGCTTCGCGGCGGGCCATGTTGCACCAGCCGTCGCCGTCGATAAACCATGCGCCGGCGTCGGAAGGGGAAGTCGCCATGGATCAGAACGAGGCCAGGCGGCGGTGTTCTTCGCAGCAGTAATGCGCGCCAGAGGCATGCGTGACCGCTTCGGAAACGGGGAAATGGATGCCGCAATGCGCGCACTGCACCATGGTTTCGGCGCCGCTGTCGGCGCCACGGCGAAAACGCCTGGCCTTGGGGTGCGGCGCTTCGGATTCGCCCGCAGCTTTGCCGGCGGCATCGCTGCCGGCCAGCATCGACTTCTTGGCGCGCTGGAACCACACCACCACGGCCAGCAAGACCACCAACCAGATCAGATATTTCATGTCAGTACCCGATGCAGCACGACTTCAAGCACGAATCGGCTGCCCACATAAGCCAATAGAAGAATAGCGAAACCGGCCAGCGTGAAGGACAGCGCGGTACGTCCGCGCCATCCCTGCCAGCGGCGACCGGCCAGCAACAGGCCGAACAGCAGCCAGGACAGCATGGTGAAAACCGTCTTGTGGTCCCAGCGGAACGGCGCCCCGAACAACTGCTCGGAAAATACCACGCCCGACAGCACGGTCAGCGTCAGCAGCACGAAACCGAAGCCGATCAGGCGAAACAGCAGTCTTTCCATCGTCAGCAGCGCCGGCAGGCGGTCCAGCGCCATCGCGAACCAGCCGTTCCTGGCGGCCGGGCCGGGACGCGTATGCAGGCGCGACTCCTGCAGTACCATCAGCACCGCATGGAAGGCGGCGATGGTCAGCGTGCTGTAGGCCAGGATGGAGACGGCGATATGCGCCAGGAACCAATCCGACTTGCCGGCCAATACGATCATGTTGCCCGGGAAAATGCTGGGCAGCACCACCGATACCGCGGCCACCGGCAACACCAGCACCCGCATGCTGTCGAGCGAGAAGTTGCGGTTTTCCAGCCAGTAGGCGGCCACCGAAATCCATAGCGTGGCCGACAGCATCACGGCAAACCCGACCCGGATGGCCTCGGCCGCGAACATGTCCGACAGCAACGCGCCGCCATGCAGGATCCAGCCGAGCACGATCCCCAGCGAAATCGGCAAGCGCCGCTCCGAAGGCAGGAAAGCGCATGCCAGGTACAGCACCGCGGCCAGGATGAAAAAGTAAGTTTGCATCGGCTAAGTTTACACCATGTCAGGCCGCGCCCCTGCCCGCGGCCAGGCGTGGAAAACATACCCTCTATATATAGAGACGAATTCCCGGAATCCAAATCCCGCCCCGGATAGCGGACGGGGAGCGCATTTTACACGCCCAAACGAAACACGGCAGGAAAACCTGCCGTGTCCGGATGCCGTTGCGCAAGAATCAGTCGACCGCCGCCGCCTTCATCTCGGCATTGTGGTGGCGCTGCTGCTCCTCCATGACCAATTGGCCGAGTTCGCGCTTCAGGGCGTTGAACTCGGGATCGGCCGGATCGCGCAGGCGCGGCAGCGTCACCACCATGTCGCGCTTGATGGTGCCGGGGCGATAGGTCATGACCACGATGCGGTCGGCCAGGTAGATCGCCTCCTCGATGCTGTGGGTGACGAACACGATGGTCTTCTTGAACTCGTCCCAGATCCGCAGCAGCTCGTCCTGCAGGTTGCGACGGGTGAGCGCATCGAGCGCGCCGAACGGCTCATCCATCAGCATGATGGGCGAATCCAGCGCCAGCACGCGGGCGATCGCCACCCGCTGGCGCATGCCGCCGGACAAGTCCTTGGGGAAACGGCTGCGGAAATCGACCAGCCCCAGCTTGTCCAGCAACTGGGTCACGCGCGCCGTGATCTCGGCCTTGGGCGTGCCTTTGATCTCCAGGCCGAAAGCGACGTTCTGCTCCACCGTCATCCACGGGAACAGCGCGTATTCCTGGAACACCATACCGCGCTCCGGGCCGGGTTCGGTCACCAGCTTATCGCCGGTGGTGATAGTGCCGGAAGACGGCAGCGCAAAGCCGGCGATGGCGTTCAGCAACGTCGACTTGCCGCAGCCCGAGGGACCCAGCAGGCAGACGAACTGGCCATCGGGAATGTCGAGGTTGATGTCCTTCAAGGCCACGACTTCGCGGTCGTCGGTCTTGAATACCTTGTGCACGCCGGAGATCCTGATCTGGGGCGAAGAAGGGTTCATGCTCATGGTTCAGTTCTCCAGCCCGCGGTGCCAGCGCAGCATGTAGTTGTTCAGGCGGCTCATGCCGAGGTCGATCGCCAGGCCCAGGAGGCCGATGGTGATCATGCCGGCGATGATCTTGTCGGACCAGAAATACTCGCGCGCTTCCATGATGCGGAAACCCAGGCCGTTGCTGACCGCGATCATCTCGGCCACGATCACCACGATGAAGGCGGTGCCGATGCCGATGCGCACGCCCGACAGGATGTAGGGCACGGCCGCCGGCAGCATCACCCGCAGGAACATCGTGGTCTGGCTGGCGCCGAGGTTGCGCGCTGCGCGCAGGTAGATGCCGTCGACCTGGCGCACGCCGGCGATGGTGTTCATCAGCACCGGGAAGAACGCCCCCAGCGAGATCAGGAACAGCGCCGGCGGATTGCCCAGCCCGAACCACAGGATCGCCAGCGGGATGTAGGCAATCGGCGGGATCGGGCGGATCACCTGCACGGTCAGGTTCATCAGGCCGTAAATACGCTGGCTGGCCCCCATCAGCAGGCCCAGCGGCAGCGCCAGCCCGGCGCCGATCAGGAAGCCGGCCACCACGCGGTACAGGCTGCCGATGGCATCCATGACCAGCTCGCCGGAAAACGCCCAGGCCAGCCAGCTGCCGCCGGCCGGGTCGTACGGCTGGGCCGGCGTCGCATACTCGTACCACTTATGCAGCACCGCCCAGGGCGAAGGCAGAATCTGGGGATTGATCCATCCGGCCCGGGACGCCCCCTCCCAGAACGCCACCACAATCAGCGGCACCAGCAAGCCCTGCAGGACGCCCCCGTTCTTCTGTTTTGCCATCACGCCGTCCTTACTTGAGGTTCATGCTCTTCTTGGCCTGCTCCAGCAGGTCGGTCTTCACCCAATCCGCAGCCACCGGCGGCTTGGCCATCTTGCCGGTGCCGTACTTGGCCATGGTGTCGGTGGTGATCTGGATGTGCTCGGCGGTGATGTCGTAGGCATAAGGCGAGTTGCCGATGGCGTCGTAGAAATCTTCCTTGCTGATCTGGTTCTTGAAGATCACTTCACGCACGTACTTCTCGGCCACTTCCGGCTTGTCGATGAAGGTCTTGGTCGCTTCCAGGAAGCAGCGCATGAACTTCTCGGCCAGCGGGCGCTTTTCCTTGTAGAACTTCTCGGTCATCACCATGGTGCGGTACGGCTCGCCGATCGGGGTGTCGTAGGGCTTCATGACTTCCACGCCGAAGCCCTTGTTGATCGCCTGCGACGACTGCGGCTCGCTCTGCATCATGGCGTCGATGTTCTTGCCCAGCAGCGCCTGGTTGAGGTCGGCAAACGCCAGGTAGACGATGGTCACATCCTTGGCGGTCAGGCCGTTCTGGCCCAGTTCAGCGTCCAGCAGCACTTCATGGATGCCGCCGCGGGTCACGCCGACCTTCTTGCCTTTCAAATCCTTGACCGACTTGATGCCGGAATCCTTGCCCGCCACCAGGCGTGCGCCGCCCTTGGCGAAACCGGCCACCACATAGATCGGAGCGCCGTTGGCGCGGCCCGAAATGGCGGCTTCGGAGGCGGTCGTGCCCACATCCAGCTCGCCGGCCAGGATGCCTTGCATCACGTCCGGGCCCTTGGCGAAGACTTTTTCATCGACCTTGATGCCGCATTTTGGGGCAATTTCCTTGATATAGGACACCGCGCCATAGTGGGCGAACTTCAGGTTGCCCAGGCGGATCACCTCGTCGGCAGCCTGGCTGGAGGCCGCAAAACCGGCGGTTGCCAACAGGGCCATTGCGATCAGTTTCTTTTGCATTCCCACTCTCCTCGTTATGTTTGCTTATTGTTCCGTTGGCCGGCGCGCTCCGGCGGTCTCGATGCTTTGCCCTGGGGCTTGATTATTATTGCGCGTGGAAATTCAGGCCAAATGTATACACAAAGTCGGCTCCCAGTACAAGCTGTGAATATCCCCTACCTGCGGCCGAGGAATTCCCGCGCGCCCCGGCGCCGGGGCGCGCGGCGGGGCCAATCGGTTAAAATGCAAGATTGCCCGGACCGGGTGCGGCGCCATGCCCGGTTGCCTGCCGCCGCCCCATCCCCGCCCACCGGGCGGCCCCACTTTTTGCAGATACCACCATGCTAGACAACCTGACCCAACGCCTCGCCAAAGTCGTCAAAACCATGCGCGGCGAAGCGCGCCTGACCGAATCGAACACTGCCGAGATGCTGCGCGAAGTGCGCCTGGCCCTGCTGGAGGCCGACGTCGCCCTGCCCGCCGTACGCGAATTCATCGCCAAGGTGAAGGAGAAATCGCTGGGCGAGGAAGTGATCGGCTCGCTCACCCCCGGCCAGGCCCTGGTCGGTGTGGTGCAGCGCGAGCTGGCCAGCCTGATGGGGGCCGACCTCGGCCCGGAAGCCTCGCAGCTCAACTTCGCCACCCAGCCGCCGGCGATCATCCTGATGGCCGGCCTGCAAGGCGCCGGCAAGACCACCACCGTCGGCAAGCTGGCCAAGTACCTGCGCGAGAACAAGAAGAAAAAAGTCCTGACCGTCTCCGCCGACGTCTATCGTCCGGCCGCGATCGGCCAGCTGGAAACCGTGACCGGCCAGGCCGGCGCCGACTTCTTCCCGACCCAGACCAGCGACAAGCCGGTCGACATCGCCCTGGCCGCGCTGGACTACGCCAAGAAGCACCACCATGAAGTGCTGATCGTCGACACCGCCGGCCGCCTGGGCATCGACCAGGCCATGATGGACGAGATCCGCGCCGTGCACGCCGCCATCAAACCCATCGAAACCCTGTTCGTGGTCGACGCCATGCTGGGCCAGGACGCCATCAACACCGCCAAGGCATTCAGCGACGCCCTGCCGCTGACCGGCATCGTGCTGACCAAGCTGGATGGCGATTCGCGCGGCGGCGCCGCGCTGTCGGTGCGCCACATCACGGGCAAACCGATCAAGTTCGCCGGCGTGGCCGAGAAGCTGGACGGACTGGAAGCCTTCGATCCCTCGCGCATGGCCAACCGCATCCTCGGCATGGGCGACATCCTGGCGCTGGTCGAAGAAGCGCGCAAAGGCGTGGACGTGGCCGCTGCCGAAGGCCTGGCCAACAAGATCAAGGGCGGCGGCAAGTTCGACCTCAACGACTTCAAGGCGCAGCTCTCGCAGATGAAAAAGATGGGCGGCCTGTCCGGCCTGCTCGACAAGCTGCCGGCCCAGATGCAACAGGCCGCTGGCAACGCCAACATGGACCAGGCGGAAAAGAACGTGCGCCGCATGGAAGGCATCATCAACTCGATGACGCCGGCCGAGCGCGCCAAGCCTGAACTGATCAAGGCCGCGCGCAAGCGCCGCATCGCCGCCGGCGCCGGTGTCCAGGTGCAAGAGGTCAACCGCATGTTGTCGCAGTTCGAGCAGATGCAATCGATGATGAAAAAGCTCAAGGGCGGCGGCATGATGAAGATGATGCGCAACATGAAAGGCATGCTGCCCGGCATGCGCTGAGTTCGCCGCACCCGCTCTCCTGGCGGCTTGCAGCGCCGCCAGGCCGTTTTCCCCTCTTCCCGCCCTACTGTCGCCTTCGCCGCTTGCGGCAAGAAAACCGTTTTTCCCGGCCATCGGAAACGGAACACAAGCCCGCCGTTTTGCATCGGTCAATGATGCTTTCCCATTTGCAAAGAACAGTCTTTCGCAGCCCATGGCGATCCGCCGCAAGCCCTTTACCGGTGCGGCTTGACGGCGAATCGTGCGCGCCCGTTGTTTCCCCGCAGTTTTACGGGGAAAACCCGTAAAAAATACTTGCATGGCGGTTCAAACCGCACCACTATTAGCGGTGCGTAATTGACGCATCCAACTCATTCCTTGTCGAGGAGTCTTTCAGATGGCCACAGCAAAAAAACCAGCAGCCGCAGCAAAGAAGCCAGCAGCAAAAACCGTAGCCAAACCAGCCGCCAAGAAGCCAGCCGCCAAGGCTGCAGCGCCCAAGGCAGCCGTCAAACCGGCAGCAAAGGCAGCTCCGAAAGCAGCACCCAAGAAGGCAGCAGCAAAACCGGCAGCCAAGCCGGCGGCAAAGAAACCCGCAGCAAAGCGCACTCCCAACGCCGCTTTCATGAAGCCGCTGACCCCGTCGGCCGCACTGGGCGAAGTGGTCGGCGCCAAGCCGCTGCCGCGCACCGAAGTCACCAAGAAGGTGTGGGAATACATCAAGAAGCACAAGCTGCAGAACCCCGAGAACAAGCGCAACATCGATGCCGACGACAAGCTCAAGGCCATCTTCGGCGGCAAGAAGCAGGTCACCATGTTCGAGATGACCAAGCTGATTTCGGCGCACCTGAGCTGATCCTTGGCCCAGCCGCACCGGTTTGCAAGGTAATTGCAAACAAAAACACCCGCAGGCTGCGGGTGTTTTTGTTTCTGCCGCCAGCCCCGCCTGTCAATCCAGCAGATCCCCCTAGTCGATCTCCTCATACCCGGCCAGGGTGTCCATGGCGAGGTCGTCCTCTTCCCCTACTTTGTAAATACGCGCCGCCGTCATGGTGGCGATGCCCATGCCGTCGCCCGGAAAGAATATCTGGTTCTTGGCCGGCGGCGCCTGCTGATGGGAAGGGAGGGTGCTGCAGCCGGCCGATAACAATACCGGCGCGGCGGCCGTCAAAATGCGTAGGGTCATTCACTCCAGGTCAATGTCGGCATGCGTTACCGTTCGTCACAAAACAGGCGGCCAGGCCAGTTTTGATTGGTGACGCATCCATGACTGGAGGAAACTCGTCGGCAAAAACCGAGGAAATCGCAAAGCCTGCCAATGCCTCATCGCGGCTCCTTGCGAATCTCTTCGGGGCTTTTCTGACAACGGCCGCGCCGGAACCTCGCAAACGCTGACGGCGCATGGCCATTGCCAAACGATTTGCCCATCCGCGCAGAACTTTGCTATTTTCTTTTCGGTCTAGAAAACATCGGTCACCACTTCAAGGGGCGATAACATGACATCCACACAATCCGCACGATCCGCACGATCCATTTCCAGCCTGCGCAATATCACCTGTATCGGCCTGGCCGCCTGCGGCCTCTTGCTGGCCGGCAGCAGCCTGGCCGCCGGCCAGGGCCGCGCGCAGGCAGATGCGCAGTACCAGGCCGAGAAAGCGGCCTGCAACAACGGCAAGTCCAATCAGGACAAGGCAACATGCCTGCGCGAAGCCGCTGCCGCCAGAGATGCCGCCGCGCGTGGCGGCCTCACCAATCCAGACCCGGCGCAACTGAAGGAAAACGCCATGAAGCGTTGCGAGGGCTTGCCCCAGATCAACCGCGTCGATTGTGAAAAGCGCATGAACGGCGGCGGCACCGCCGACGGTAGCGTGCGCGAAGGCGGTATCTTCCGGGAAACCGTGACCATCATCCCGGGCCAGCCGGATACCAGTAAATAAGCAGCAAATAAGCAAAAAATAAGCGGCAGGGCCCGGCTTGCCGGCATGCATAAAAAAGAAAGGCGGATGCCAATGGCATCCGCCTTTCTTCATTGCTGCGGTGTGTCCGTGGATCAGGACGCCAGCTTGCCCTGGATGAAGGCCAGCGCATCGGCCAGCGGCACCTGGGTCGCCTCTGTATCGCGACGGCCCTGGTATTCGATGTTGCCGTCCTTCAGGCCGCGTTCGCCCACCACGATGCGATGCGGCACGCCGATCAGCTCCCAGTCAGCGAACATCGCGCCCGGGCGCTCGCCGCGGTCGTCCAGCACCACGTCCACGCCGGCTGCGCTCAGCTGCGCGTAGAGCTTGTCGATCTCGGCCTTGACCGCTTCGCTGCGGTCGTAGCCCATCGGGCACAGCACCACCTGGAACGGCGCGATGGCAGCCGGCCAGATGATGCCGCGCTCATCGAAGTTCTGCTCGATGGCCGCGCCCAGGATGCGGGTCACGCCGATGCCGTAGCAGCCCATCACCAGCGGTTGCGGTTTGCCGGCTTCGTCCAGGTAAGTGGCCTTCATCGATTCCGAATAGGTGGTGCCAAGCTGGAACACGTGGCCCACTTCGATGCCGCGCTGGATCGCCAGCACGCCTTTGCCGTCCGGCGAGGCGTCGCCTTCGACCACGTTGCGGATGTCGGCCACCTGCGGCTCCGGCAGGTCGCGGCCCCAGTTGGCGCCGGTGTAGTGGAAGTCCGCCTCGTTGGCGCCGCACACGAAATCGGCCATGTTGGCCACGCTGCGGTCGGCCACCACCTTGAGCGGCTTCTTGGCGCCGATCGGCCCCAGATAGCCCGGCGGCGTGCCGAACCATTCGACGATCTCGCCTTCATTGGCGAAACGATAGGCGCCCAGGCCGGGGATCTTGCTGGCCTTGACCTCGTTCAGCTCATGGTCGCCGCGCAGCAGCAGCAGCCAGATTTCCTTCTTGGCCGGATCTTCATTGTCCACCGCCAGCACGATGGACTTGACGGTACGCTGCAGCGGCAGGCCCAGCAGCTCGGCCACCGCCTCGCACTTGGCCTTGCCCGGCGTGGGGGTCTTTTTCAATTCTTCCTTCGCAGCGGGGCGCACGCTGTCGACGGCCAGGGCCTCGGCCGCTTCCATGTTGGCGGCGTAATCGGAGGTCGGGCAGTACACCAGCGCATCCTCGCCGGTGGCGGCGATGACGTGGAACTCATGCGAACCGGAGCCGCCGATGGCGCCGTTGTCGGCCGCCACCGCGCGGAACTCCAGGCCGAAACGCGTGAAGATGCGCACGTAGGCGTCGTACATGGCCTGGTAGGACTTTTTCAGGCCATCCATGTCGCGGTCGAAGGAATAGGCATCCTTCATCGTGAATTCGCGTCCGCGCATCAGGCCGAAGCGCGGACGGCGCTCGTCGCGGAACTTGGTCTGGATGTGATAGAAGTTGACCGGCAACTGCTTGTAGCTGCGCAGCTCGGTGCGCGCGACATCGGTCACCACTTCTTCCGAGGTCGGCTGGATGGCGAAGTCGCGGCCATGCCGGTCCTTCACGCGCATCAGCTCGGCGCCCATCTTGTTCCAGCGCCCCGTTTCCTGCCACAGCTCGGCCGGCTGCACCACCGGCATCAGCAGCTCGACGCCGCCGGCACGGTTCATTTCCTCGCGCACGATGGCCTCGACCTTGCGGATCACGCGCAACCCCATCGGCATGTAGGTATAGATGCCGGCGCCGAGTCGCTTGATCATCCCTGCCCGCATCATCAGCTTGTGGCTGACGATTTCAGCGTCGGAAGGGGCTTCTTTCAAGGTGGAAATAAAAAAACGTGAGGCGCGCATGACGGTCGGTTCTTTTTAAAAAGAGGAGGGTTATAATCGATGTAATTTTAAAGGATTAGCTGGCTGATGCGCCCACTCTTTGCAGAATTGGTCCTTGTTTCGATGACATCCGCGTGCCGGGGGAATCGTTCCTGACGCGCCTGCCGCGTCGGTATTTACGGCCGCGCGCCCAGTCGCACGAGTCCGCCTGAGAGGGTCGTCCAGCCGCAGAAAGTTTTGAGGTACACCATGCTGGATCGAGAAGGCTTCCGCCCGAACGTCGGCATCATTCTGCTTAACGCCCAGAACGAAGTGTGGTGGGGCAAGCGTGTGCGCGAGCATTCGTGGCAGTTCCCGCAAGGCGGCATCAAGCATGGCGAGACGCCCGAACAAGCCATGTTCCGCGAGCTGGAAGAAGAAATCGGCCTGCGCGCGGAACACGTCAAGATCATCGGCCGCACGCGCGACTGGCTGCGCTACGAAGTCCCCGACCATTTCATCAAGCGCGAAGTGCGCGGGCATTACCGCGGCCAGAAACAGATCTGGTTCCTGTTGCGCATGGTCGGCCGCGACTGCGACGTCAACCTGCGCGGCACTTCGCATCCCGAATTCGATGCCTGGCGCTGGCACGACTATTGGGTTCCGCTGGACGTGGTGATTGAATTCAAGCGCGAGGTCTACCAGCAGGCGCTGCAAGAACTGTCGCGCTTCCTGGCACGCCCTTCGCACGGCCAGCGCCGCGGCGAGCCAGGCGGCAATCGCACCGCCGCCCCGCAAAAACAGCAGCCCCAGCAAGCGTTGCAGCAGGATGCCGCGCCCGTCCCCAATACCAAATGACCCCTATGCCATTTTCCTTTGCATCGCCCGCCCTCCTCCGCCGCGCCGTATTGGCCTGCTCCCTGCTGGCGGCCTGCGCCGGCGCGCTGGCCCAGAACCTCGATGAGGATTTCGACGACGAAGAAAAGCCCTGGCAGGAAATCGCCGTGCAGCTCCCGCCCACGCCGCAGGAGCAAAACCTCGCCGAGTTCTACCTGAGCCCGAACGCCACCATGAAAGCCTATGTCGACCTCAAGTCGGTCTCCGTCGGCACCGACAACGTGGTGCGCTATACCGTGGTGACCAAGACCGAGGGTGGAGCCGTCAACGTCATCTACGAAGGCATGCGCTGCGAAACCTGGGAAAAGAAGAGCTATGCCTTCGGTCACCCGGACGGCAAATGGTCGCGCTCGCGCCGCGACAAATGGCAGCCGATCAAGGATGTCGGGGCCAACCGCGTGGATGGCGCCCTGTTCCGCGATTATTTCTGCGAAGGCAAGATGGTGGCCGACAATGGCAAGGTAAAGAACATCATCGAGCGCCTGAAGACACAGCGATATATCGATCCGGTGCGCCGCTGACCGCGCAACCGGCTCCTGAACGTAAAAAAGCGCGGCATGGCCGCGCTTTTTTATTATTTATACAATAAACAGCGACTCCGCTTACAGCAGCACCATGTTATCCCGGTGCACCAGCTCCGGTTCTTCGACGAAGCCCAGGATCGCCTGGATTTCCGACGAGGCATGGCGAATGATGCGGCGCGCGTCCGAACTGGCGTAATTGCTCATGCCGCGCGCAATGGGCCGGCCGTTTTCGTCGACGCAGGTGATGACATCGCCGCGACCGAACTCCCCCGACACCTCCACCACGCCGATCGGCAGCAGCGACTTGCCTTCCGAGGTCAGTTTCTGCACCGCGCCCGCATCCAGCACCACACGGCCTGCGGTCTGCAGGTGATCGGCCATCCACTGCTTGCGCGCAGTCAGCTGCGCGGTCTCGGCGTTGAGCTGGGTGCCGATGGCTTCGCCGGCGGCCAGGCGCGTGAGCACCTTGTCTTCGCGGCCCCAGGCGATCACGGTATGCGCGCCGGAAGTCGCCGCGCGCTTGGCGGCCAGGATCTTGGTCAGCATGCCGCCGCGGCCGATGCCGGTGCCGGTGCCGCCGGCGATCAGCTCCAGCGACGGGTCGCCGGCGCGCGCTTCGGAAATCAGGGTAGCGGCCGGATCCTTGCGCGGATCGGCGGTGAACAGGCCGGGCTGGTCGGTCAGGATGATCAGCGCGTCGGCTTCGATCAGGTTGGCCACCAGGGCGCCCAGGGTGTCGTTGTCGCCGAACTTGATTTCGTCGGTGACCACCGTGTCGTTCTCGTTGATGACCGGCACCACGCCCAGTTGCAGCAGAGCGAACAAGGTCGAGCGGGCGTTCAGGTAGCGTTCGCGGTCGGCCAGGTCGGCATGCGTCAGCAGCACCTGGGCGGTGTGCAGGTCGTGCTTGCGGAAACTGGTTTCATAGATCTGCGCCAGGCCCATCTGGCCGACGGCGGCGCAGGCCTGCAGGTGGTGGATGCCGGTCGGGCGCTTGTCGAAGCCGAGGCGCTGCATGCCTTCGGCCACCGCGCCCGAACTGACCAGCACCACTTCCTTGCCGAGGCCGCGCAATTGCGCGATCTGCTCGGCCCAGCGGGCGATGGCGTTGGCGTCCAGCCCCTTGCCGTCGTTGGTGACCAGCGATGAGCCTACCTTGATGATCAGCCGCTTGGCGTTCTGAATGACCGATTGCATATTCTTCTAAGACGCAAAATCCGAAAGCGAAGATGATAGCCGGAACGCTCCGGCTGCGCAGCCGCCCATAGGCGGCCCTGGCAATCCGTCAGTCGATGACCTTGAAGCGCGGATCGTCCGGATCGATGCTGGAAATGCCGCGCGCTTCCTCGGTCATCTGCGTCTCTTCGGCGCGATGCTCCTCGGCGCGCTTGGTTTCCAGGTAGCTGTAGATCTCGTTGACCAGGTCTTCGCAGCCGTCGCGGTTGAGCGCCGAGATCTCGAACACCGGGCCCTTCCAGCCGAAACGCTTGACGAAATCCTTCACGCGCTTGGCGCGTTCGGCCTCGGGCACCACGTCCAGCTTGTTCAGGACCAGCCAGCGCGGCTTGTCGAACAGCGACTGGTCGTATTTCTTGAGCTCCTTGACGATGGCCTTGGCTTCCTTGACCGGATCGACCTCGTCGTTGAACGGCGCCAGGTCGACGATGTGCAGCAGCAAACCGGTGCGCTGCAAGTGGCGCAGGAACTGCACGCCCAGGCCGGCGCCGTCGGCCGCGCCTTCGATCAGGCCGGGGATGTCGGCGATCACGAAGCTCTTCTCGTGGCTCACGCGCACCACGCCCAGGTTGGGATGCAGCGTGGTAAACGGATAGTCGGCGATCTTGGGGCGGGCGTTGGATACCGCGGTGATGAAGGTCGACTTGCCGGCATTGGGCATGCCCAGGAGGCCGACGTCGGCCAGCACCTTCAGCTCCAGGCGCAATTCGCGGCGCTCGCCTTCCTTGCCCTCGGTCTTCTGGCGCGGGGCGCGGTTGGTCGAGGTCTTGAAGTGGATGTTGCCCCAGCCGCCTTCGCCGCCCTTGGCCAGCATCACGGTCTGTTCGTGATGGGTCAGGTCGGCGATATGCTCGCCGGTATTGCTGTCGATGATCAGCGTGCCCACCGGCATGCGCAGGAATACGTCGTCGGCGCCCTTGCCGTAGCAGTCCGAACCGCGGCCGTTCTCGCCGCGACCGGCGCGGTGCAGCTTGGCGTAGCGATAGTCGATCAGCGTGTTGACATTGCGGTCGGCCACGGCCCAGATGCTGCCGCCCTTGCCGCCGTCGCCGCCATCGGGTCCGCCGAAGGGACGGAACTTTTCGCGGCAGAAGCTGGCGACACCGTTGCCGCCGTCGCCGGCGACAACTTCAATTTTGGCTTCGTCAATGAATTTCATGGTTCTACAACCCCTATGGAGCCGTGAACAAAACGTCGATGCCATCCGCTTTCACGAAAGACTCGGCGCTTTGTTGACGGCTCAAAAAACTAAAAAGGCTCCACCACCGGCAGAGCCTTTCTTGTGCCTGACTCCGGCAAAGCCGGATGGCTGATTACGCTTACGCCGGAACGACGGTCGCGTATTGGCGCTGTTGCAGGCCCTTCACAACGAACTTCACCTTGCCGTCCTTCAGGGCGAACAGGGTGTGGTCCTTGCCGACGCCGACGTTTTCGCCAGCGTGGACGCGGGTGCCGCGTTGACGCACGATGATGCCGCCAGCGTTGATGGCCTGACCGCCGTAGACCTTCACGCCAAGACGTTTCGACTCTGAATCACGGCCGTTGCGCGTAGTGCCGCCGCCTTTTTTGTGTGCCATTTAATGACTCCTTGTATCTAAGTTCGACCTGCGCAATTAAGCGTTGATCGAGACGATTTGCAGTTCGGTGTAGTTCTGACGATGGCCTTGACGCTTCTGGTAATGCTTACGACGACGCATCTTGAAGATCTTGACCTTATCGTGGCGACCTTGCGCTATGACAGTAACCAGCACCGTTGCACCCTCGACCAAAGGCGCGCCAAATTTGACGGTATCGCCTGCGCCCACTGCGAGCACTTGATCCAAAGTGATTTGGGAGCCAATGTCTGCCGGTATCTGTTCTACTTTAAGTTTTTCGCCAGCAGCAACTTTGTATTGTTTGCCGCCGGTTTTTATGACCGCGTACATGTGAAACCTCATCGAATGATTAATGAACGATTTTCCCCTGCGCCAAAATATAGCCGGACAATCAGGAAAACCTCCAATTATACATAGACTTAGCTGCCCGGTCAAAACGATAGGCGCCTTGCGCGACCGCTGCGCAACACAGTTTCCGGCAAGATAACTTCCATTTGGGCAAGATGCCGCCGCCCCACGGCCTTTGGCGTCGGGGGCCGTTGTCATCGTATAATCTCGCGAATAACCATTTTCCACAGGTTTCCCCTTGTCCGCCGCCGTACATACCGCCTCGCAACAAACCATCCTGCAACCGATCGTCGCCGACATGGAGGCAGTCAATGCCGTCATCCGCCGGCAACTGTATTCCGAGGTGCCGCTGGTCAACCAGGTCGCCGAATACATCATCGGCGCCGGCGGCAAGCGCCTGCGCCCGGTGCTGGTGTTGCTCATGGCCAACGCCTTCGGCTACAAGGGCGAACACCACCATTCGCTGGCGGCAGTCATCGAATTCATCCACACCGCCACCCTGCTGCATGACGACGTGGTCGACGAATCGTCGCTGCGCCGCGGCAAGCAGACCGCCAACGCCCTGTTCGGCAATGCCGCCTCGGTGCTGGTGGGCGACTTCCTGTACTCGCGCGCCTTCCAGATGATGGTCGCCGTGGGCAACCCGCGCGTGATGGAGATCGTGGCCGACGCCACCAACGTCATCGCCGAAGGCGAAGTGCTGCAGTTGCTCAATATGCACAACCCGGACGTGGACGAAGCCGGCTACCTGCAGGTGATCCGCTCCAAAACCGCCAAACTGTTCGAAGCCGCCAGCCAGATCGGCGCCCTGATCGCCGGCGCCGATGAAGCCGGCATCGAAGCCGCCGGCGAATACGGCCGCTCCATCGGCACCGCGTTCCAACTGATCGACGACGTGCTGGACTACTCCGGCAATAGCGAGGAAATCGGCAAGAACGTCGGCGACGACCTGCGCGAAGGCAAACCCACCCTGCCGCTGATCTGGCTGATGCAACACGGCTCCCCCGCGGAACGGGAACTGGTGCGCACCTGTATCGAGAACGGCGACGAACAGCGCTTCGACCAGGTGCTGGCCGCCATCACCCACTCCGGCGCGCTGGCGTATACCCGCGAGCAGGCGGAAATCGCAGCCCGGCGCGCGGCACAGGCGATCACCCCACTTCCGGATAGCCAATTCAAAAAATCCCTGATAGAATTATCGGCTTTCGCGGTAGATCGTAATCACTGATACGCATCCACTCGACGGGGTGTAGCTTAGCCTGGTAGAGCGCTACGTTCGGGACGTAGAGGCCGGAGGTTCGAATCCTCTCACCCCGACCAGAATATGAAGCCGGATCATTCTCTTGGATGATCCGGCTTTTTCGTTTTTGCCTTTGGTTTGCGCCCCCCCGCCTCGCCCTCCCCCGGCGACTGCGCTATGTGCGCTATGATGATCCGCCCGCCGGCCAGACGCCCGATCAAGCCGATAACAAAGCGTCCCATCCGCGCGCCCGCATTCTTCAAATAGCGAGAAAACAGGAGACAAGCAATGCCTGACCAGCATTCACATCGGCAGCGCCCGCATCTTGGGCGGTTCGCCGCCATCGCCCCGGGTCTGGCCCTTTTGGGCGCACTCGCCGGCTGCGGCACCGTCGCCGTGCCCGGCCAACCCTATGCCGGCGCCCACCAGAAAACCTGCGCCGACCTCAATGCCATGACCGTTCCGGCCCCCTCCATCGGGCTGCCCACCGGCGGCGCGCGCGTCATCCGTGCCGAGACGGTCGCCGCGGCGGGCGACGGCGCCAAGGCCATCGGCGCCTATTGCAAGGTGCTGGGCGAAATTGCGCCGGTGGATCCCGCCGCGCCCGCCATCCGCTTCCAGCTCGACCTGCCCGCGCAATGGAACGGCCGCGCCCTGATGCTGGGCGGCGGCGGTTACAACGGCACCATTCCCGACCCCGCCGGCAATCTACCCGCCGGCCCGATCGACCGCCCCACGCCGCTGGGCCGCGGCTACGCCACCTTCAGCAGCGACAGCGGGCACCAGGCCAACGCCACCACCTCGCGCGACGGCTCGTTCGGCCTCAACGACGAGGCGCTGCGCAACTTCGCCGGCGACGCCATCAAGAAAACCCACGACGCTGCACTCCATCTCATCGCCGCCCGCTATGGCGCCAAACCGGGCAAGACCTATTTCGCCGGCGGTTCCACGGGCGGCCGCGAGGCCTTGTTGGCGGCGGGCAACTGGCCTGACGACTTCAATGGCGTGATCGCCCTGTATCCGGCCTGGAATGCGGTGGCGCTGAACCTGCAGTTCGGCCGCATCACCCAGGCGCTGGCGCGCCCCGGCGCCTATCCGTCCCCGGCGCAGCGCAAGCGGCTGTATGACGCCGCCATGGCCGCCTGCGACGGCCTCGACGGTGCGCCCGACGGCGTCATCAGCAACGTCGACGCCTGCAATGCCGCCTTCGATCCCGCCACGGCAACGCTCAATGGCACGCCCCTGCGCTGCCCCGACGGCGGCCATGGCGGCGACAACTGCCTGTCCGATGTCGAGATCGACGCCTTCAAGGTGATCAGCACCCCGCTGCAACTCGGCTACACGCTGGCCAGCGGCGAGAGCACTTATCCCGGCTTCAATACCTGGGGCACGAACTGGGGCACCGGCGGCGCCGGCGTTCAATCCACGATCCTGACACTGGGCCTGGGCACCCTGCAACCGGCCAGCCCCATGCCGGCGGTAAGCGCCAACGGCAGCCCGCCCTATCACAGTACCTTCTGGGACCAGTGGGTGCGGTATTTCGTAACGCGCGACAGCGGCTACGACTGGGCCAAACTGGACGGCCGGCATCCCGGCCCCTGGCAGGCCCGCATCGTGCAGCTCAACGGCCTGCAGAACGCCAACCGCACCGACCTGTCCGCCTTCCAGGCCAGGGGCGGCAAGATCCTCATCGCCCACGGCACCGCGGACGCCCTGGTCAGCACGCAAGCCACGCGGCAATACATGGAGCGGCTGCGTACGGCCATGGGCGGGAACCGGGTCGACAGTTTCGTCCGCTACTATGAGATTGCCGGCTATGGCCATGTCTTCGGCACCGCCTTCAATGCCGCCTGGGATTCACTGGCCTTGCTGGAGAACTGGGTAGAGTGGGACATCGCGCCCGCCGATCCCATCGTCACCGACACCGCCGGCGTGCCCGGCCGAACCCGGCCGTTGTGCACGTATCCGGCCTGGCCGCAATACAAGGGCCGCGGCAGCCTCGACGAGGCGAGCAGTTTCCGCTGCACATTGCAATGAAATGCGGTAATCACATGCGGCACTGACGCGCCGGCAAGAGCGGCTGTCTTGCGGTAATACAGGCCATCGTCTAGACTTTGCCGCTCACTGGCCGCCCCGCCGATATTGCAACAAAAGCAATGTAGCGGGCCCGCCGCCTCCCTTCCACAAGGGCAACCAACCTCACGGTGATGTTTGGAATCCGTACCCATATGGGTGCAACTGCTTGCACTCTTCGTCCTGATACTGCTCTCGGCCTTCTTTTCCATGACCGAGACGGCGCTGATGGCCGCCAACCGCCATCGCCTGCGGCACCTCGCCAAGCAGGGCAACCGCCGCGCCATTACCATCCTGTGGCTGCTCGACCGCACTGAGCGCCTGCTCTCGCTGGTGCTGATCGCCAACACCGCGATCAACGCGCTGGCCACCGCGCTGGTGACCGCCATCGCCATTTCCGCCTTCGGCAACCACCAGCGCGTCATCACTGTCGCCACCGCCTGCGTGGCGGGCCTGTTGATCATCTTCGCCGAGATCGTGCCCAAGGTGATCGGCGCCACCTATCCGGAACGCATTTCGCTGTTCACCAGCTTCATCCTGAAGCCGTTGATGCGGGTAGCCAAGCCGCTGGTCTGGTTCGTCAACCTATTCGTCTCGGCCGTGCTCAAGCTGCTGCGCATCAAGGCCGGCGCGCGCGCCCGCGAGCAGCGCATCTCGCCCGAGGAATTGCGCTCCATCGTGCTGGAGGGCGGCAGCTTCATCCCGCAAAAGCACAAGAGCATCCTGCTGAACCTGTTCGACCTGGAAAAGATCTCGGTGGAAGACGTGATGACGCCGCGCGCCCAGGTCGAGGCGCTGAACCTGGCCGCACCCATCGAAGACATCCTGGGCCAGTTGGCCACCTGCTACCACAACAAGTTGCCGGTGTTCGAGGGCGAGATCAACCACATCGCCGGCATCCTGCACGTGCGCAAGGCGGTGTCGCTGTTCAACCGCGAGGACGAGATCACCCACGAGGCCATCCGCGAACTGCTGTCCGCCCCCTATTACGTGCCGGTAGAAACCGACGTCTTCACCCAGCTGCAGTACTTCCAGGAAAACCACGAGCGCCTGGGCATCGTGGTCGACGAATACGGCGAAGTGCAGGGCCTGGTGACGCTGGAAGACATCATCGAGGAGATGATCGGCGAATTCACCACCTCCTCGCCCGGCTCTTCGGCCGAAGGCTTCGGCTGGGACAAGGACGGCGCCTGCCTGCTCGAAGGCAGCACCACCCTGCGCGACATCAACAAGCGCCTGGGCCTGCAGTTGCCGCTGGACGGCCCCAAGACCATCAACGGCCTGCTGCTGGAATACCTGCAGGACATTCCGGAAGCCAACGTCTCCCTGAAGATCGCCGGCTGCGTGATCGAGATCGTGCAGGTGCAGAACCAGGCGATCCGCATGGTCAAGCTGATCGCCCCGCCCCAGGCCGCCGCCGGAAACGGCGACGCGGACGGCGCCGCCGCGCGCTGATCCCGCGCCTGCTGCGCGTCTTCGCCGGTCTTTCGAACTCGCGCGAAAATTCAAGGCAAAGCGTGGGCGACTACCCGGCGCAGCGCGGCGAATGTGGGAGACTTTTTCCTCCCCCATGCGCCGCCTTTCCTCAGAACCTGTTCGAGATCCCCTAGGCATTGGAAACAGGTTCCGACGGCGGTCCCTCATCGAGAGGCGATCATCATCGAACAACACCCGTTGCCAGCAGCCGGCGCCGCTTCCCTGGGCAAAACGGCCGACGTCCATATCGACGACGCCCCGGTCGTGCGCCTGCTGCACAAGATGCTGGCCGATGCGGTCGGCATGGGCGCATCCGACCTGCATTTCGAACCCTTCGAGCATTTCTGCCGGGTGCGCTTTCGCATCGACGGCGTGCTGCATGAAATGGCGCAGCCGCCGCTGTCGCTCAAGGACAAGCTCTCGACCCGCATCAAGATCCTGTCGCGCCTGGACATCGCCGAAAAGCGCCTGCCGCAGGACGGCAAGATGCGGCTGGCGCTGGGCGGCGGGCGCGAGGTGGACATGCGCGTGTCGACGCTGCCGACCCAGTTCGGCGAGAAGATCGTGCTGCGCATCCTCCATGGCGGCCACACCAGTCTCGACATCGACCGGCTGGGCTATGAGCCGCAGCAGCGGCAGGCGCTGCTGCGCGCCATCGGCAAACCGCACGGCATGGTGCTGATGACCGGGCCGACCGGCTCGGGCAAGACCGTCTCGCTGTACGCCTGCCTGCAACTGCTCAACCGCCCGGGGGTAAATATCGCCACCGCCGAGGATCCGGTCGAGATCAACCTGCCGGGCGTGAACCAGGTCGGCATCAACGAACGCGCCGGCCTGAGCTTCGCCGTCGCCTTGCGCGCCTTCCTGCGCCAGGATCCGGACGTACTGATGGTGGGCGAGATCCGCGACCTGGAAACCGCCGACATCGCCGTCAAGGCTTCCCAGACCGGCCACCTGGTCTTTTCCACCTTGCACACCAACGATGCCCCGGCCACGCTGATGCGGCTGCTCAACATGGGCGTGCCGGCCTTCAACGTGGCCTCGTCGGTCAGCCTGATCGTGGCGCAGCGCCTGGTGCGGCGGCTGTGCAGCTGCCGCGAGGAGGTGGCCGCCGCGCCCGACAGCCTGCTACGCGCCGGCTTCAGCGAGGCCGACATCGCGCGTGGCGCCAGCCTGTTCCAACCCCGCGGCTGCGACAAATGCAACCAGAGCGGGTATCGCGGCCGCACCGGGATCTATCAGGTCATGCCCATCAGCGCCGCCATGGAGAGCCTGATCCTGCGCCACGGCAACACCCAGGACATCGCCCGTCAGGCGCGCAGCGAAGGCATTGCCGACCTGCGTCGCGCCGGGCTCATGAAAGCCCTGCGCGGCGAAACCAGCCTGAGGGAAGTCCTTGCCTGCACCTGACGCCTCCGGCGCTTCCCTTCCCGCCTCCCGCAGCGCCTTCCACTGGCAAGGCCTGGATCGTCATGGCCGGGCGCAAAGCGGCGTACTGGCCGCCAGCGACGCCGCGCTGGCGCGCGCCCTGCTGCGCCGCCAGGGTATCCGCGTGGCGCGCATCCGGGCGGCCGATAGCGCCGCGGCCGAGCGCAGGCCCCGCGCTGCGCAAGGGCCGTTCCCCGGTTCGACACGCGGCCATATCCCGGAAAAACAGGTCGTGCTGTTCACGCGGCAACTGGCGACCATGCTGCAAGCCGGCCTGCCGTTGCTGCAGGCGCTGGACATCGCCATTCGCGGCGCCGGCGCCACGCCCATGGCGGCGCTGCTGCGGGCCATCCGCAACGACGTGTCGCAGGGCGAAAGCCTGCATGCCGCCCTGGGCCGCCATCCGCGCCATTTCGATACGCTGTCCTGCAACCTGGTGCGCGCCGCCGCAGAAGCCGGCATGCTCGACACCATGCTGGAACGCATCGCCGGCTACCGCGAAAAATCGCTCGCCCTGAAAGGCAAGGTACGTTCGGCGCTGGCCTATCCCTGCGCAGTGATGCTGGTGGCGGTGGTGGTGACGCTGGTGATCATGCTGTGGGTGGTGCCGGCCTTCGAGCAGATGTTCCGCAACTTCGGCGCCGAGCTGCCGCTGTTGACGCGCATCGTGATGCAGGTCTCGCGCCTGCTCGCCCAATGGTGGCCCTGGCTGCTGGCGGCCATCGGCATGCTGGGCGCGGCCGGCCTGCACGCCTGGCGCCGCTGGCCCGGCATGCGGGCGGCGGCCCAGCGCGCCAGCCTGCGCCTGCCGGTGTTCGGCCCGTTGCTGCGCAAGGCGGCCATCGCGCGCTGGAGCCGCACGTTCGGCACCCTGTTCGGCGCCGGCATTGCGCTGGTCGATGCGCTGGAAACGGTGGCCGGCGCCGCCGGCAACGTGGTCTATGCCGACGCCAGCCTGGCCATCCGCGACGCCGTACGCAACGGCGCCTCGCTGCATGCGGCCATGGAGCAGACCGGCGTCTTTCCCGACCTGACGGTGCAGATGGCCGCGGTCGGCGAGGAAGCCGGCGCGCTCGATGCCATGCTGGGCAAGATCGCCGACCTCAACGAGCGCGAAGTCGACGACGCCGTCGCCGCGCTCACCAGCCTGATGGAACCGATTATCATGGCGGTGCTGGGCATACTGATCGGCGGCCTGGTGGTGGCGATGTACCTGCCGATTTTCCGCATGGGCTCCGTCGTATAAGATCCTCAATAAAATAAAGATCCTCGATAGCCGCTCCCGAATCGTTACCCACATACCCAAACTCGCTCCCATGTCCTTCCTCGACGCTTACAGCGCACCGCACAACACGGCCATCAGCCTGATGGCGGCCCTGCTGGGCCTGCTCGTGGGCAGCTTCCTGAACGTGGTGATCCACCGCCTGCCGAAGATGATGCTGCGCGAAACGGCCAACTTCGTCGCCCAAGAGCGCGGCGAAGCCTTGCCGCATGTCGGGCGCTACGACCTGCTGCTGCCGCGTTCGGCCTGTCCGCACTGCGGCGCCGCGCTGCCGGCGCACCACAATGTGCCGGTACTGAGCTGGCTGCTGCTGCGCGGCCGTTGCGCAGAATGCAAGGCGCCCATCGGCATGCGCTACCTGGCGGTCGAATTGCTCACGGCCGCGGTGTTCGCGCTGGCCGCCTGGAAATTCGGCGCCGGCCTGGCCGGACTGGCCGCGATGGCCTGTTGCGCCTTCCTCATCGCGCTCGCGTTCATCGATGCCCAGACCATGCTGCTGCCCGACGACCTGACCCTGCCGCTGCTATGGCTGGGCCTGCTGGTCAACCTGAACCATCGCATCGCGCCCTTGCAGGACGCGGTGCTGGGCGCCGCGCTCGGCTATGCCGCCTTGTGGCTGATCTTCTGGGTCTTCAAGCTGGCCACCGGCAAGGAGGGCCTGGGCTATGGCGACTTCAAGCTGATGGCCGCGCTCGGCGCATGGCTGGGCTGGCAGGCGCTGCCTTTCGTGCTGCTCTCGGCTTCGGCGCTGGGCGCCATCGTCGGCCTCGCGCTGGTCGCGGCCAGGCGCCATGAGCGCGGACAGGCGATCCCGTTCGGCCCCTACCTGGCGATTGCGGGTATGCTGGCGCTTCTCTACGGCGGCGACTGGCTGTCCCTTGGCATTTACGATTATTGAGATTCGCGGCTTTTCCATGACATCCATCAACCAGCGCTTTTCGGTCGGCCTCACCGGCGGCATCGGCAGCGGCAAGACCACCGTGGCCAACCTGTTCGGCGAACTGGGCGCCGCCCTGGTCGACACCGACGCCATCGCCCATCAGTTGACCGCTCCCGGCGGCCTGGCCATCGCCGGCATCCGCGACCGCTTCGGCGCCGACTTCATCGACGGGAGCGGCGCCATGGACCGCGCGCGCATGCGCAGCCATGTGTTCGGCAACCCAGGCGAGCGCCATGCGCTGGAAGCCATCCTGCACCCGCTCATCCGCAGCGAGACCGCGCGCGCGGCCGAGGCGGCAACCGGCGACTACCTCATCTTCGTGGTTCCGCTGCTGGTGGAATCGGGCACCTGGGTGGGCCGCACCTCGCGCATCCTGGTGGTCGATTGCGAGGAACAGGTGCAGATCGCCCGCGTGATGCAGCGCAACGGCTTGCAGCGCGACGAGGTGGAAGCCATCATGGCCGCGCAGGCCAGCCGCCAGGCCCGCCTGGCGGTGGCCGACGACGTCATCGAGAACAATGGCGACACTGCCGGGTTGCTGCCGCGCGTGCGCCAACTGCATGCGAGCTACCTGGAATTGGCGCGCGCCGCCTGAGGCCGCAAGGACGAAAACGCTTTACATCCGGCAGCGGTTCCCGCCCATCCATTGCCACTTCCTTGCCGCCTCCTTGGCATTTGTGGCCGCACCCATGCCCGAACGGCACGTGCGCCGCTTCCCTATTGCGCCATGCATTTGTAATTTTCCTCTGCATGGGTCAGAATCACACACAACGCGGCCAACAGCAGTTGGCCTGCGGCCCACCATCGAATCCGGTTCAACCACTAAAGGGATCATGCTTTGATCGTCTACGAATACCCTTTCAACGAGCGTATTCGCACGCTGTTGCGACTGGAAGACCTGTACGAGAAGTTCGTCTTCTTCCTGCACCAGGAAAGCCCGCAACAGCATCACATCGCCCTTGCCACCATTTTCGAAATGCTGGAGGTAGCCGGACGCGCCGACCTCAAGTCGGACCTGCTGCAAGAACTCGAGCGCCAGAAGCAGATGCTGCTGGCCTACCAGTCCAACCCCAATGTCGAGCCGGAGATGCTCAACGCCATCCTGTCCGAGGTCGACAAGGCCAGCAGCGCGCTGGCCGCGGCCCAGGGCAAGACCGGGCAGAACATCCGCGACAACGAATGGCTGATGAGCATCCGCGGCCGCACCATCATCCCCGGCGGCGCCTGCGAATTCGACCTGCCGGCGTACTATGCCTGGCAACAGCACAGCTTCGAGCGCCGCTTCAACGACATCTCCAACTGGTTCGCCCCGCTGATCCCGCTATTCGACGCCATCTCCATCGTGCTGCGCCTGCTGCGCGAATCGGGCCACACGGTGAAGATCAACGCCGTGGACGGCAGCTACCAGCAGATGCTGCAGGGGAAAATCTACCAGATGCTGCGCCTGTCGCTGGACATCGAACTGGGCGCCATCCCCGAGATCTCCGCCAACAAGTACATGCTGTGGGTGCGCTTTACCCAGCAGGACGGCGACGAGAAGCCGCGCGCCTTCGAAGGCGAAGTGCCGTTCGAACTGGCGCTGTGCGGATTTTAAGGAGTACGGTATGGCGACCATAGTCGATTGCCCGACCTGCGGGACCAAGGTGGAATGGACGGAAAAGAACAAGTACCGCCCGTTCTGTTCGGAACGCTGCAAACAGATCGACCTGGGCGCCTGGGCCGAGGAAAAGTACGCGATCCCGGCAGTGAACCTGCCGCAGGAAAGCGACCAGGACAAGCCCCTGCAGTAAGCGCGATCATTGCCGTATCGACAAAAAAGCCGCATATTGCGGTAATGCCGTTCAGTTAAGGCTAACTCTGAAGCACTCATCACAGAACCCGTTCGGGCTGAGTAGGCCCGCCAGGGACGTATCGAAGCCAGCGTGCCAGCGTTAGCAGTCTTGCCTGCCCTTCGATACGCTGCTGCGCAGCTACTCAGGGCGAACGGCGTCTGGACTCCACAAACCGCCACAAATACAAATGCCGTTCAGTTCTTAACTGAACGGCATTACGCATATTGCGGCTTTTTTATCGCTCTTGCGATCGGCTACAACGTCGGCGTCATCAAGAAGCCTGCCCTGGCGCCGGCACGAATGGCGGACTGCCAGCCTCGCCATACCGCAGCAGGTCCAGCCACTCGATCAGGGGAATGGTCGCCGGCAGCAGCGGCTCCACGCCCACGCTGCCCTGCCAGGCAAACGCCTGGCCTTCCAGGCTTTGCGGCTGGCCGCGCCAGTTGCGGCTGATATAGAAATGCAATCGCACATGCGCGTGCGGATAGACGTGCTCGACCCCGCACCAGCCTTCGCCGTCCAACACCTCGATTCCCAGCTCTTCCTTGAACTCGCGCTGCAAGGCGGCGAAGATGGTTTCGCCCGGCTCGACCTTGCCGCCCGGGAATTCCCAATAGCCGGCGTAGGGCTTGCCCTCCGGACGCTGGCCCAGCAGCACGTCGCCGTTGGGCTGCATCAGGATGCCGACGGCAACGTCGATGGGCTTGGCCGTCTCGCCCATCAGCCCTGCGCCTTGCCGGCGTAGTCGCGCGCGAATTGCCAGGCCACCCGGCCCGAACGCGAGCTGCGCTGCAGCGCCCAGCGCAGCGCATCGCCGCGCGCTTGCTCGATCTGGGCGTCGTTGCAGCCGAAATGGCGCAGCCAGTGAGCGACGATCTCCAGGAAATCGTCCTGCTTGAACGGATAGAAGGTCACCCACAGGCCGAAACGCTCGGACAGCGAGATCTTTTCTTCCACCGTCTCGCCGGGATGCAGGTCGCCGTCGTCGGTATGGGTGTAGGTGCTGTTGTCGGACAGGCGTTCCGGCATCAGGTGGCGGCGATTGGAGGTGGCGTAGATCAACACGTTGTCCGACTGCGCGGCGATGCTGCCGTCCAGCGCCACCTTGAGCGCCTTGTAGCCGCCCTCGCCCTCTTCGAAGGACAGGTCGTCGCAAAACACGATGAAGCGCTCCGGACGCGCCGAGACCATCTCGACGATGTCCTGCAGGTCATGCAGGTCGTCCTTGTCGACTTCGATCAGGCGCAAGCCGCGGTCGGCGTACTGGTTCAGGCAAGCCTTGATCAGCGAGGACTTGCCGGTGCCGCGCGCGCCGGTCAACAGCACGTTGTTGGCCGGACGGCCTTCGACGAACTGGCGGGTATTCTGGTCGATCTGCTCTTTTTGCGGGCCGATGTTATGCAGGTCCGACAACGCGATCTTCGAAATATGGCCGACCGGCTGCAGGTAACCCGGCCGCTGGCCGCTGGCGCCGCGCCAGCGGAAGGCGACGCCGGCATTCCAGTCCGGCTCCCTGGACGAGGCTGGCAACAGCGATTCGACGCGCGCCAGCAAGGCTTCGGCACGCTGCAGGAATTGGTCTAACTGGGTCATGATGAATAAGTCTGGGAACGATGGTTAGCGCCATTTTGACGCAAAGCGGCCGGCACCTGAGTGAATTAAATTCTTCCGAGGGCTCCGGCATTCATGTTGCCGCCACCATCCCGGGACAACACAACAAAACAGGGTATTTCCATCACACTCGTGGACGTCGCACGGGTGCTATTGGGGATGAGATGCAAGGCGAAAAACGCAGCCAGACTGGCGTCTGGCGAGGCTTTGCAACGCCGCAGATCGCCCCAATAGCGCCCGCGCGAGGTTCACGAACGGTAGTCGGCGTTGATCGAGACGTAGTCGTGCGACAGGTCGCAGGTCCAGATCGAAGCCTTGGCATTGCCGCGCGCCAGTTTCACGCGCACCACGATCTCGGCCTTCTTCATCACGCGCTGGCCGTCTTCCTCGCGGTAGTCGGGGTTGCGGCCGCCGTCCCTGGCGACCCAGACGTCGTCCAGCCACAGGTTGATCTTCGACACGTCCAGGTCGTCCACGCCGGCGTAGCCGATGGCGGCCAGGATGCGACCCAGGTTCGGGTCGGAGGCGAAGAAGGCGGTCTTGACCAGCGGCGAGTGGCCGATCGAGTAGGCGATCTGGCGGCATTCCTCGACGCTCTTGCCGTCTTCCACGGCCACTTCGATGAACTTGGTGGCGCCTTCGCCGTCGCGCACGATCTGGTGCGCCAGGTTCTGCGACAGTTCGGTCACGGCGGCGGCCAGCTGCTTGTATTCGGGGCTGTCGGCGCTGGCGATCTCCAGCTCGCCGGCGCCGGTGGCGATCAGCATGAAGGAGTCATTGGTCGAGGTGTCGCCATCGATGGTGATGCAGTTGAACGAATGGTCGGCGGCGTCCTTGACCAGTTGGTTCAAGAGCGCCTGCGGCAGCTTCGCGTCGAAGGCCAGGAAGCCCAGCATGGTCGCCATATTGGGCTTGATCATGCCGGCCCCCTTGCTGATGCCGGTCATCACCACTTTCTTGCCGCCGATGGTGACGGTGCGCGACGCCGCCTTGGGCTGGGTGTCGGTGGTCATGATGGATTCGGCGGCATTGAACCAGTTGTCGGCCTTCAGGTTGCCGATGGCCTGCGGCAGGCCGGCAGTGATGCGCTCGACCGGCAGCGGCTCCAGGATTACGCCGGTCGAGAACGGCAGGATCTGCGACGGCGCGCAGCCCAGCAGGCCGGCCAGCGCTTCACAAGTGGCGTTGGCGCGCTTGAGGCCCTCTTCGCCGGTGCCGGCATTGGCGTTGCCGGTGTTGATCACCAAGGCGCGGATCGGGGCGCCATCCTTGAGCTGTTCCAGGTGGGTCTTGCAGACCTGCACCGGCGCCGCGCAAAAGCGGTTCTTGGTGAACACGCCGGCCACCGTCGCCGTGGGCGCCAGTTTCAGCACCAGCAAGTCCTTGCGGTTGGCCTTGCGCACGCCCGCTTCGGCGTGGCCGAGTTCGATGCCGGCAACGGCTTGCAGGTCGGAAGGGACGGGAATCGGGGAATTGACGGCCATGGCGTGCTTTCAGCAAAAATCAAAGCGCCTATTTTAAACACTTTCACCGGCCGCCCGATGACAGCGGCGTGAAATCAGGCGCCAGCCAACCTGTCCTCGATGATCTCGGCCGTCATGCGCGCCCATTGCGCGTACTGGCCCGGGCCGGGATGGAATTTGTCGATCGCCATCTCATGCGGCAAGGCCCATTGCAGCGAACAATAACGCAACATCGGTTCCCGGGCGATCCAGGCCCGCAGCGCATGGTCAAGCGTGCGCGCGTAGCGGCCCAGGTACCAGCGCAGCGGCTGCGGCGCGGCCGGCAGGTTGTGCAGCGGCGGCAAGCCGGTGAACACGATATGCTCGACCCCGGCCTGCGCCATCAGGCGCTCCACCAGCAGCCTGAGGTTGGCGATATAGCGCCGCGGCGGCATCTGCGAAGTGACATCGTTGGTGCCCAGCGCCACCACCAGCACGGTGGCCGGACCGATCTCGTGCTGCGCCAACAGGTCCAGCGCTTCCAGCGAGTTGATGCCGCTCTTGGCCACCAGTTGCCACTGCACCGTGCGCCCGCTGCGCTGCGCCAGCCGGCGCGCCAGGGGTTGCGCCAGCGCCCGCTCCTGGTGGTCGACGCCGACGCCGGCGGCCGACGAGTCGCCCACCACCAGCAGCCCGATCGGCGTGGCCGGCGCCGCCCGCGGCATGTCGGGCGCTTCCACGCCGGTGCGCGGGCCTTCGGCTTCCGGCAGGCGCAGCGCGGTCTTGCGCAGCCATTTGGCCTGGGCCTGCAGCACCGGCCCGAGCAGGATTTTCGCCAAGGTCAACAAGCGCCGCTCCTCATGGCAGCAGGTTCTTCACCACCGCCAGCCAGGGCCGCTGGGAAATCGGAAGCGCGCGGCCCTGCGCATCCACCGGGATCAGCGATTCGGATACCGAGTTGAACACGTTGCCGCCGATCACCCCGGCCCAGCCTTCATCCGCATGCACTTCCACCACCATGTCGCAATGTCCCGCCAGGCCGGGCTGGATCTCGTCGAGCGTGGCGGCCGCGTTGCTGCCGCGCGGCGCGCAGAGCAAGTCGCCCGGCGCAATGGGCTCGCTGGCGGCCGGGCGCAGCACGAACTGCGGCGACGGCAGCGACTCGCGCTGCCGGAGGAAGCTCAGGTAGTTGAAATGGGTTTCGCTGGGCGCGAAATCCTGCGGCGCCACGTTGGCGCTGACCATCAGCCAGGAAATGAAGGCCGCCGACCAGGCTTGCTGGCAATCGGCGCCGGTGAGGTTCTTGCCGACCGCATGCCAATATCCGGCCACGCGCTGCACCGCCTCGCCCTCATCTTCCAGCAAACCCAGGCGCGGCGCGCTGAAGGGCTCGTGGCGCATGTCGATCTGCTGGTTGCCGAAGAAGTCCCATTCGGCCCTGGCCGCCTCCACCAGCGCCGCGCGCGTGGGCGGCGCGGTGCTGATGGCCACGGCGGGCACCGCAGTCACAACGGGCTCAAGCTGAGCCGGGCGCACCGGCACATCGCCGGGATCGGCGGCGCCCTTCCATTCCGGTATCTGGATGGAGGCGCAGCCGGCCAGCAGCCCGGCGGCAAGGGCGGCCAAGATGGCGGACGCTATCGGGGAAAGCTTGGCGGTTGGCATTTTGTTGTTCTCTCATCAACGAGGTCGAAAAAAAACCGTTCACCACATCGATGGTGAACGGCTTCTTTCTTCCGAACAGCTTCTCAGACTGGCGTACCGGATCAGGCCAGCTTGCCGTGGCACTGCTTGTACTTCTTGCCGCTGCCGCAAGGGCAAGGGTCGTTGCGGCCGACCTTGGGCAGGCCCGCCGTATCCGGCGCTTCGCTGGCCGCGGTCGGCGCCAGTAATTCTTCCGGCGCGGCGTTGGCGTCGAAGTCGGCGTGCTGGTAATGCACGTTCTCCAGCGCCACGCCTTCGGCCAAGCTTTCCTCGGCGGCTTCGATCTCTTCACGGCTCTGGATGCGCACCGTCATCACGACCTTGATCACTTCGTTCTTGATCAGGTCCAGCATCTGGGCGAACAGTTCGAAGGCTTCGCGCTTGTATTCCTGCTTCGGGTTCTTCTGCGCGTAGCCGCGCAGGTGGATGCCCTGGCGCAGGTGATCCAGCGCGGCCAGGTGTTCGCGCCAGTGGTTGTCGATGCTCTGCAGCATGACGCTGCGCTCGAAACCTGCGAAGGATTCGGTGCCGACCACGGCGACCTTGGCATCGTAGGTTTCGCGGGCGATGGTGAGCACGCGTTCCAGCAGGTCCTCGTCCGACAGGTCGGGTTCGGCTTCCAGGATGGCGTCGAGCGGCACGTCGAGCTGCCATTCGTTCTTCAACACGGCTTGCAGACCGGGAATGTCCCACTGCTCTTCCATCGACTCGGCCGGCACGTACTGGCGGAACAGGTCGGTGAACACGCCTTCGCGCAGCGAGGCGATCATCTCGGCCATCTCGGCCGACTCCAGCAGTTCGTTGCGCTGCTGGTAGATCACCTTGCGCTGGTCGTTGGCGACGTCGTCGTATTCGAGCAGTTGCTTGCGGATGTCGAAGTTGCGGGCTTCGACCTTGCGCTGGGCCGATTCGATCGAGCGCGTGACGATGCCCGCCTCGATCGGCTCGCCTTCCGGCATCTTCAGGCGCTCCATGATGGCGCGCACGCGGTCGCCGGCGAAGATGCGCAACAGCGCGTCATCCAGGGAAAGGTAGAAGCGCGAGGAGCCCGGGTCGCCCTGGCGCGCCGAACGGCCGCGCAACTGGTTGTCGACGCGGCGCGACTCGTGGCGCTCGGTGCCGATGATGTGCAGGCCGCCGGCGTTGACCACGTGGTCGTGCAGCGACTGCCATTCGTCGCTCAGTTGCTTGGCGCGGGCCGCCTTGTCGGCGTCCGACAGAGCTGGGTCGGCTTCGATCAGTTGGATCTGCTTGCCCACATTGCCGCCCAGCACGATGTCGGTGCCGCGGCCGGCCATGTTGGTGGCGATGGTGATCATCTTGGGACGGCCGGCCTGGGCCACGATCTCCGCTTCACGCGCGTGCTGCTTGGCGTTCAACACGTTGTGCGGCAGCTTGGCCTTGTTCAGGATGCCCGACAGCAGTTCGGAATTCTCGATCGAGGTAGTGCCCACCAGCACCGGCTGGCCGCGCTCGTAGCAGTCCTGGATATCCTTGAGCATCGCCATGTACTTCTCTTGCGCGGTCTTGTAGACCTGGTCCTGGCGGTCCTTGCGCGCATTCGGGCGGTTGGGCGGGATCACCACGGTTTCCAGCTTGTAGATTTCCTGGAATTCGTAGGCTTCGGTATCGGCCGTGCCGGTCATGCCGGACAGCTTGGCGTACATGCGGAAGTAGTTCTGGAAGGTGATCGAGGCCAGGGTCTGGTTCTCGTTCTGGATCTTCACGCCTTCCTTGGCTTCCACCGCCTGGTGCAGGCCGTCGGACCAGCGGCGGCCGGTCATCAGGCGGCCGGTGAATTCGTCGACGATGATGACTTCGCCGTTCTGCACCACGTAATGCTGGTCCTTGTGGTACAGCGTATGCGCGCGCAGGGCGGCGTACAGGTGATGGATCAGCGTGATGTTGGCGGCGTCGTACAGCGAGGCGCCTTCCGGCAGCAGGCCCATCTGGGTCAGGATCTCTTCGGCCTTGTCGTGGCCGGCCTCGGTCAGCAGCACCTGGTGGCTCTTCTCGTCCTTGGTGTAGTCGCCCGGGACTTCGATCTTGCCCTTGCCGTCCGGCGTCTCTTCGCCGATCTGCAGCGTCAGGAGCGGCGGCACCGCGTTCATCTTGTGGTACAGCTCGGTATGGTTCTCGGCCTGGCCGGAGATGATCAGCGGAGTGCGCGCCTCGTCGATCAGGATCGAGTCGACTTCATCGACGATGGCGAAATTGAGGCCGCGCTGCACGCGGTCTGCGGCATCGAACACCATGTTGTCGCGCAGGTAATCGAAACCGAATTCGTTGTTGGTGCCGTAGGTGATGTCGGAGGCGTAGGCCTGCTGCTTGATGTCGTGTTCCATCTGCGACAGGTTCACGCCGGTGGTCAGGCCCAGCCAGCCGTACAGGCGGCCCATGTCGTCGGCGTCGCGCTGCGCCAGGTAATCGTTGACGGTCACCACGTGCACGCCGCGGCCGCCCAGCGCATTGAGGTAGGCCGGCAGGGTCGCCATCAGGGTCTTGCCCTCGCCGGTGCGCATTTCGGCGATCTTGCCGAAGTGCAGCGCCATGCCGCCCATCAGCTGGACGTCGAAGTGGCGCATCTTGAGCACGCGGCGGCTGGCCTCGCGGCAGACCGCGAAGGCTTCCGGCAGAATGGCGTCGAGCGTTTCGCCGTTGGCGATGCGCTGCCTGAATTCGGGCGTCTTGGCTTGGAGTTCGGCATCCGTCAGCTTCTCGACCGACGGTTCCAGCGCATTAATCTGGCGGACGATTTTTTGATATTGTTTGAGCAACCGCTGGTTGCGGCTACCGAAAATCTTGGTCAGTAATGACATGCTTGGATTCTATAAAAGCGCCGATGAAAGATCCGGCAGGCAGACGTTTGGCACCCGGCCGAAAGAACGCCCAATAATAAACCGTGGATTTTAGCACGCAGGCCCATGGCGATGGCTTTCCCGGGCCGCCGGCCGGCTGCATCGCCTGTAGATCGGGCCCGATTGCAAAGATTCAATAGAAAAACCCGCCTGTCGGCGGGTTTTGCGGGCATTTTGGCAGCCAATCCGGTCATCGGCAGGCAGCCGGTTCAGCGGCCTGCGACGAACACCGGCGCCGGCTTGGGCTGGTTGCCGCCGGTGGCGCCCAGCGCCAGGAACTTGCGCGGGTCCTGGGCGATGCCGCGGATGCGCACCTCGAAATGCAGGTGGGCCCCGGTCGAGCGGCCGGTCGAACCGACGTCGGCCACATGCTGGCCGCGCTTGACGATGTCGCCGACCTTCACGTACAGCTGCGAGGCATGGGCATAGCGCGTGATGATGTTGTTGCCGTGGTCGATCTCCAGCATGTTGCCGAACTGATAATGGTACTCGGAGGCGATCACCACGCCGGCCGCCGCCGCCACGATCCGGGTGCCGACCGGGGCGGGAAAGTCGAGGCCTTCATGGAAAGCGTTATGGCCGGTGAAAGGGTCCAGGCGCCAGCCGAAGCTCGACGAGTTGTAGGCCACATTGACCGGCTGGTTGGTCGGCAGCAGGCGCGACTTGATCTTGTCGCTCATCAGCGTCGACTCGACCGCATTGAGATAGTCGGTGCGGTGGCCGGCATCGACCACCAGCGAATCCAGCATCCGGAGCAGCTCATCCATGCCGACGTCGCGGCCCGGGCCGGCGATGCTGGAGACTTCGGCGCCGCCGCGGCCCGGCAATTCCTTGAAGTTGAATTCCTCGGGGCGGATGCCGGCCAGGCCCTGCACCCGCTCGCCCAGCGCGTCCAGGCGCATCATCTGGGCCTGCATCTCGCCGACCTTGACGGCCATCATGGCCAGGTTTTCCTTGAGGTATTTTTCCTTGCGGTCGTCTTCCTGCCGGCTCATCGAGATGGCCAGCTTGTGGAACATGGGCGAGGCATCGGCGTCGGCCGCGTGGCGCAGCAAGAGATAGGAGAGCAGTACCGAGCAAGCTGCGATCGCGCCCATCAGCAGAACCAGCATGATCAGCAGGTGTTTCGATCCCAGCGTGACGGAACGGGCCCGGGTGAAACGGGGGTGCAGCAGGATAATTTGCATCTTTGCTCCTTGGACTCCGGCCGGCTAGCAACCGGATGTGATAAGGTTTAAAGATGAAGTATCCATCCACGTTCACCCCTTATCGGCCAAGCCTCTCGAGCGCCCAACGCATGGCGAAGAGCACGAAAGACGCTTCAGATTTCTTGCGGTCGAATTCGGCGATGGCGGCGCTGTTGCCGGCCCTCTCGCGCATGAGCGCGCTGCAAAAGGCATGCGCCGCTACCCTGCCCACGATGTTTGCCGCGTGCGAGATATTGAATTTCGAAGCAGGCGCGCTGGTGATGAGCGCGCCCAACGCAGCATTGGCGGCCCGGCTCAAACAACAGCTCCCCACGCTGCAAGACCGCTTGCAAAAAGACGGATGGCAGGTTAATTCAATCCGAATCAAAGTGCAAGTTGGCAGGGTCGCCCCGCCGCCCGCTCCCAAGCGGGTACTCGAACTGACTGACGGCGCGCTGTCCTCCTTCGCCGAACTCAGCAATGCGCTGTCCGACGACCCGCGCAGCCAGGGGCTCAAGGACGCCATCGACGCCATGGTACGCCGCCGCAAGGCGCGCGCATAAGAGGAACAAGGAAGGGAAAGCGGGGTTGTTTCCGGTTAGAAAACCCGCCTGGCGCTTTTTCTTGTAAAAAATTTACGCCTTGGGAAAGGCGCCGCGAAACATCCTGCCGTTCCGGGACGCCGGCCCAATCAGTTCAGCGCCCATTCCTGCCGGGCCTGCATCACATAGGTCTGCGGCGCATCGTCGAGCGAATCGAAAGTCACCACTTCATAGGCGTCGGGATGCCTGAGCAGCTCGCGCAGCAACTGGTTGTTCAGGCCGTGGCCCGATTTGTGGGCATCGTAGCTGGCCAGGAGCGGATGGCCGATGAGGTAGAGGTCGCCGATGGCGTCCAGGATCTTGTGGCGCACGAATTCGTTGTCATAACGCAAACCGTCGGCGTTGAGGATGCGGTATTCGTCCATCACGATCGCGTTCTCGAACGAGCCGCCGCGCGCCAGGCCCATGCCGCGCAAGGTTTCGACATCCTGCATGAAACCGAAGGTGCGCGCGCGGGCGATTTCCTTCACATAGGAATCGATGCCGAAATCGACTTCGGCCATCTGGCCGGTGCCGTCCACCGCGGGGTGGTTGAACTCGATGAAGAACTTCAGGCGGAAACCGTCGTAGGGCTCAAGGCGCGCCCATTTTTCCTTGTCGCCCGTGCCTTCGCGCACTTCGACAGGCTTCTTCACGCGGATGAATTTCTTGGCCGCGCCCTGTTCCTGCAAGCCGGCCTGCTGCAGCAGGAACACGAAGGAAGAGGCCGAACCGTCCATGATCGGGATTTCTTCCGCGGTCAGGTCGATGTAAAGGTTGTCGATGCCCAGGCCGGCGCAGGCCGACAGCAGATGTTCGACGGTGGATACCTTGGCGCCATCCTTGGTCAGGGTCGATGCCATGCGCGTATCGCCCACCCCGGTTGCGCTCATCGGCAGTTCGACCACCGGATCGAGGTCGATGCGGCGGAAGATGATGCCGGTATCCGGCGCGGCCGGACGCAGGGTCAGCTCGACCTTGGTGCCCGAGTGGAGCCCGACGCCGACGGTCTGGACCAGATTCTTGATTGTGCGCTGTTTCAACATCCCTGCATTATAGCCAAGGCGACGGGGCCGGGCCTGCAGGATGTTGCAAATCGGGGTCAGCGGGAAGCGACTTGTGGCTCCCGGCAACAAATCCGGCCGTTCCCGCGCAAGCAGGAACGGCCAGTTGCCCTGAAGCTTACAGTTGACCCAGCAGGGTTTCCGCGTTGGAAACCTCGAACTTGCCCGGCGCTTCCAGGTTCAGTTGCTTGACCACGCCATCCTCGATCAGCATCGAGTAGCGCTGCGAGCGGATGCCCATGCCCTTTTCGGTCAGGTCGAACACCATGCCCAGCGCCTTGGTGAAGATGGCGCTGCCGTCGCCCAGCATGCGCACGATGCCGGTCGCCTTTTGCTCTCGGCCCCAGGCGCCCATGACGAACGGGTCGTTGACCGACAGACACCAGATTTCGTCGACGCCCTTGGCCTTGAACTGCGCGGCGTGGGCGATGTAGCCCGGCACGTGCTTGGCCGAACAGGTCGGGGTAAAGGCGCCGGGCAGCGCGAACAGCGCGATCTTCTTGCCCTTGACCAGGTCCGACACCTTGAAGGTATTGGGGCCGAGCGAACAGCCTTCGGTTTCGGTCTCGATGAATTCAGCCAGGTTGCCTTCCGGCAGGCGGTCGCCGATCTTGATGGTCATGATGTTTCCTTGTCTGGTTGTGTGTCTGGATGGCCCGCGCGGGCAAAAAAACGCCGCGCTCAAGGCGCGGCGCTAGTATGCCCTATAGAACCTGTTCAAGGTGGCGACGAGCTTGTCCAAATGCCCTTTCAGGCGGCCTGCGGCGTTGCAAAGCCTCGCCGGGCCACCAGCCCGGCTGCGTTTTGCGCCTTGCATGCCATCCTGAAATGACATCTGCCCAACTCTCGCCGTCACCTTGAACAGGTTCTTACCGGCCGGACAACCTGCGATCAGTCCGCCTGCTTGCGCAGGAACGCCGGAATGTCGTAGGTTTCCATGCCGTTCTTCTCCAACGCACGCACGGTGTCGGAAGCCGACTCGCGACGCCATACCGCCGGCGCCTTCAGGCCGCCGAACGTCGCCGCAGGTTGCGCGGCGCCTTGCATCATGCCGGTGGCGGCCATCATCGGCTCGTTGTGGGTACCGGTACGCATCACCGGGGTCTGCACCAGCTGCACCGTCTTGCGTGCACGGCCCAGGCCGGTCGCCACCACGGTCACGCGGATCTCGTCGCCCATCGTGTCGTCATAGGCGATGCCCTGGGCAATCGATGCGTCGGGAGCGGCGAAAGCGCGCACGGTCGCCATCACTTCCTTGATTTCCTTGCCCTTCAGGCTACGGCTTGCGGTCACGTTGACCAGCACGCCGCGTGCGCCCGACAGGTCGATGCCGTCCAGCAGCGGCGAGGCCACCGCCTGCTCGGCCGCCACGCGCGCACGGTCGACGCCGGCAGCGGTCGCGGTGCCCATCATGGCCTTGCCCTGCTCGCCCATGATGGTCTTGACGTCGTTGAAGTCGACGTTGATGTGGCCCGGCACATTGATGATTTCGGCAATCCCGGCGACCGCGTTGTTCAACACGTCGTCGGCGTGGGACAGCCATTCGATCATGCTGTCGTCCTCGTAGATCTCTTCCAGCTTTTCATTGAGGATGATGATCAGCGAGTCGACGTGCTGGGACAGCTCTTCCAGGCCGGCGTCGGCGATGTCCATGCACTTCTGGCCTTCGTACGAGAACGGCTTGGAGACCACGGCCACCGTCAGCGCGCCCTGCTGCTTGGCCACCTGCGCCACCACAGGAGCGGCGCCGGTGCCGGTGCCGCCGCCCATGCCGGCGGCGATGAAGACCATGTGCGCGCCGCGCAGCGCGTCTTCAATGCGCGAACGGGTGTCTTCGGCCAGACGGCGGCCGACGTCCGGCTGCATGCCGGCGCCCAGGCCGGTTTCGCCGATCTGGATCACGTTATGCGCCTTGGACTGCTTGAGCGCTTGCGCATCGGTGTTGGCCGCGATGAACTCCACGCCCGACACCCCCTTGTTGATCATATGCTGCACAGCGTTGCCGCCAGCGCCACCGACGCCGACGACCTTGATGATCGTACCGAGCGTCGCATTGTCGACCATATCGATTTCCATGATGACTCCTTAAAATATGTGTATCTGCAGCTGGCAGTTGATAGGCATCACGCGGTGTGACGACTAGCAACTGAAAACTGCGCGTCCGTCCAAAACTCAACATCCAAAAAAAACAAAATCAAAATACCGATGCTGCAATGTTTGTTTCCAACTCCTGCTACTGCGATGAAGACCTAAACTCCCTGAACCGTACTGCCGTTGACTTTGCTGTCAAAACCCATTTGCCGCCCAACCTTTTACATCCTGAATCATCTTGGGAATGCCGCCTCAGAAATTGCCGAGGAACCATTCCTTCATGCGCTGCCAAACCGCCTTCACCGAACCCTCCTGGCGCGTCACGATGTAGCCGCGCAGGTATTGCTTCTTGGCTTCCTGCAGCAGGCCCAGCACGGTCGAGTAGCGCGGGCTGCGCACCACGTCGGCCAGCTGGCCGCTGTATTCCGGCGTGCCCAAGCGCGCCGGCTTGAGGAAGATGTCTTCGGCCAGTTCGGTCATGCCCGGCATCATCGCCGAACCGCCGGTGAGCACGATGCCCGAGGACAGCACTTCCTCGTAGCCGGACTCGCGCACCACCTGGTGCACCAGCGCGAACAGCTCTTCGACGCGCGGCTCGATCACCGCCGCCAGCGCCTGGTGCGACAGCGTGCGCGGATTGCGGTCGCCCAGACCGGGCACTTCCAGCGTATTGGTCGGATCGACCAGGATCTGCTTGGCCACGCCGTAGCGCAGCTTGATTTCCTCGGCTTCCAGCGTCGGCGTGCGCAGCGCCATCGCGATGTCGTTGGTGATCTGGTCGCCGGCGATCGGGATCACGGCGGTATGGCGGATCGCGCCTTCGGTAAACACCGCCACGTCGGTGGTGCCGCCGCCGATGTCGACCAGCACCACGCCCAGTTCGCGCTCGTCGGTGGTCAGCACGGCGTCGGCCGAGGCCATCGGCTGCAGGATCAGGTCAGACACTTCCAGGCCGCAGCGGCGCACGCACTTGACGATGTTCTGCACCGCCGAGACCGCGCCGGTGACGATGTGCACCTTTACCTCCAGGCGGATGCCGCTCATGCCGATCGGCTCGCGCACGTCTTCCTGGTTGTCGACGATGAACTCCTGCGGCACCGTGTGCAGCAGCTGCTGGTCGGTCGGGATGTTGACGGCCTTGGCGGTTTCGATCACGCGCGAGACGTCGGCCGCCGTCACCTCCTTGTCCTTGATCGCCACCATGCCGCTCGAATTGAAGCTGCGGATATGGCTGCCGGCGATGCCGGTATAAACGTTTCTGATCTTGCAGTCGGCCATTAGTTCGGCCTCTTCGAGCGCGCGCTGGATCGACTCGACCGTGGCTTCGATATTGACGACCACGCCCTTCTTCAGTCCCTTGGATTCGGACTGGCCCAGGCCGATCACCTCATGCCGGCCGTCGGCCAGCACCTCGGCCACCACCGCCACCACTTTCGAGGTGCCGATGTCGAGGCCGACGATCAAGTTCTTTGCGTCTTTTGTCATATCGTTCCGCTTATTTTTTCTTTCCGTTCAATGCCGCCAGCACCATTCCATCCGCCTTGAGCGCCATCCCGTTGGGATAGCGCATGTCGACGCTTTCGATCTTGCCCTGCAACCTTTCCATCAACTGCGGATACACCGCCACCAGCCGGTCGATGCGTTCCTTCAACACCGCCTCGCCCTGGTCGCGTCCCAGTTCCACCGTCATGCCGTTGTCCATCCGCACCGTCCAGGCATAGCGGTTGGACAGGTGCAATGCTTCCGGTTCCAGCCTGATCGGCGCGAACCACTGGCGGAACTGCGCCAACCGCGCCACCACCTGCTTCTCGCTGCCGTCCGGCCCTTCGAATTCCATCAGGTCGCCGTCATCCTCGGCTTCCGCCAGGTTGGCGGTAAAGACATCGCCCTTCTGCGACAGCAACCTGCCATCTTCGCCCCAGGTACCCAGGACCTTGTGTTCCTCGATCTTCACCACCAGCCGGTCCGGCCATTCACGCCGGACCATCGCGCGGCGCACCCAGGGCACCGCCTCGAACGCCGCGCGCACCGCCGACAAGTCGGTGGTGAAGAAGTTGCCGTGGATCCGCGGCAGCGCCGTGGCCCGTACCGTCAACGCATTCACCTTCTCCAGCGGCAACTCGCTGGCGCTCTCGATGCGGATGGTGTGCAGCGTAAACATCGGCCGCTGCGCCACCCACCACAGGCCCGACGCCAGCAAGGCCAGCACCACCAGCGCCAGCAGCGCGCTGCTGGCCGCATTGAGCATCTTGACGTCTTGCCACATTGTTCAGCGCTCTCCGATCCGTCCTCAGTGGCCGTCCGCCTGCGGCGTCCAGTCCTTGGAGGGCGTCATGTCGAGCGCCGCCAGCTGCAAGATCTCGCAGCACAAATCTTCATAGCTCAGGCCGACCGCCTTGGCCGCCATCGGCACCAGCGAATGGCCAGTCATGCCGGGTGAAGTATTGATTTCCAGCAGGTACGGCTCGGCCTGGCCGTCCTTTTCGCGCAGCATGAAGTCGACCCGGCTCCAGCCGCGGCAACCCAGCGCATGGAAGGCCTGCACCGCCAGCTCCTGCAGGCGGCAGGTCAGCGCTTCGTCCAGCGGCGCCGGGCACAGATACTTGGTGTCGTCGGTGAAGTATTTGTGCTGGTAGTCGTAATTGCCGTCCGGCGCGCGAATCTCGATCACCGGCAAGGCGCGCGCGTTGCGGCCGGTGCCGATCACCGGCACCGTCAGCTCGCGGCCGCGAATGAACTCCTCGGCCAGCACCACCTCATCGTATCTGGCGCACATCTCGAAACCCGACTGCATGTCGGAATAGCCGTTGACCTTGGCGATGCCGATGGTCGAGCCCTCATGCGGCGCCTTCAGCATCAGCGGCAGACCCAGCTCATCGGGCACGGTGCGCAGCACTTCACGCGGCGTGTCCTTGTCCAGCACGGCGAAACGCGGCGTCGGCAAGCCATGCCCCAGCCAGATGCGCTTGGTCATCACCTTGTCCATGGCGATCGACGACGCCATCACGCCAGGGCCGGTGTAAGGCAGGCCGATCTGCTCCAGCGCGCCCTGGATCGTGCCGTCTTCGCCATAGCGGCCGTGCAGCGCGATGAAGACGCGGTCGAACTTCTCCGCCTCCAGCGCGCCCAGGCTGCGCTCGGCCGGGTCGAACGGATGGGCGTCCACGCCGCGGCTCAGTAGCGCCTGCAGCACGCCGCTGCCGGACATCTTCGACACTTCACGCTCGGCCGAACGGCCGCCGAACAGTACGCCGACGCGGCCGAAGCCCTTGATGGTGGCCTGGTCGATCATGCGCTTGCCTCGCTCTTTTCAGTTGCCGTTGCCGTCAGGCGGCCGGGTACCGCGGAAATCGAACCGGCGCCCATGGTCATCACCACGTCGCCGTCGCGCACCACATTCCTGATGGTGTCGGGCATGTCGGCGATGTCGTCGACGAATACCGGCTCGACCTTGCCGGCCGCGCGCAAGGCATGCGCCAGCGAACGGCCGTCGGCCGCCACGATGGGCGCTTCGCCGGCCGCGTAGACCTCGGCCAATACCAGCACGTCGGGCTGCGACAGCACCTTGACGAAATCCTCGAACAGGTCGCGCGTACGGGTGTAGCGGTGCGGCTGGAACGCCAGCACCAGCCGGCGGCCGGGATACGCGCCGCGCGCGGCGGCAATCGTGGCGGCGGTCTCGACCGGGTGGTGGCCGTAATCGTCGACCAGGGTGAAATGGCCGGCCGGCTTGCCCTCGGCATCGAACAGCGGCACCTCGCCGTAGCGGGTGAAGCGGCGCCCGACGCCGTTGAATTCGGTCAGCGCCTTTTGCGTGGCGGCGTCGTCCACATCCAGCTCGCGCGCGATGGCGATGGCCGCGCAGGCGTTCTGCACGTTGTGCATGCCGGGCTGGTTCAGGCTCACCTGCATCGGCGCGTAGCCATCCTGGACTACCGTGAATTCCATGTGGCCTTCGACCGCGCGGGCATCGATGGCGCGCACGTCGGCGTCTTCATGGAAGCCGTAAGTCAGGATCGGCTTGGACACCATCGGCATGATCTCGCGCACGTGCGCATCGTCCAGGCACAGCACGGCGACGCCGTAGAACGGCAAGCGCTGGGTGAACTCGACGAAGGCCTGCTTCAGGCGCGCGAAATCATGGTTGTAGGTCTCCATGTGGTCGGCGTCGATGTTGGTGATCACCTCGATCACCGGCGTCAGGTTCAGGAACGAGGCATCCGACTCGTCGGCCTCGGCCACGATGAATTCTCCGGTGCCCAGCTTGGCATTGGCGCCGGCCGAGGTCAGCCGGCCGCCGATGACGAAGGTCGGATCCAGACCGCCCTGCGCCAGCACGCTGGCCACCAGGCTGGTGGTGGTGGTCTTGCCGTGGGTGCCGGCGATGGCGATGCCCTTCTTCAGGCGCATCAGTTCGCCCAGCATCACCGCGCGCGGGACGATGGGAATGTGTTTCTTGCGCGCGGCCAGCACTTCCGGGTTGTCGCCCTTGACGGCGGTGGAGGTGACGATGGCGTCGGCGCCGTCGATGTTTTCGGCCGCGTGGCCATAGCGGATGCTGGCGCCCAGTTGCGCCAGGCGCTGGGTCGCGGCATTGCTGCCCAGATCGGAGCCGGACACGCCGTAGCCGAGGTTGAGCATGACTTCGGCGATGCCGCTCATGCCGGATCCGCCGATGCCTACGAAATGGATATTTTTGACTCTATGTTTCATGTTCTTTACTCGCTGGCGGACCGGCTATGCCCAAAACTAAAAAGCGCCGCGCGGCCGCGCGGCTCAGCACCGATGCCGACAAAGTGAATATTCTTGACGCGATGCTTCATGGTGTTACCAGCCCTTCCAGCACGCGCGCGATCGCCTCGTTGGCGTCGCGCCGGCCTTGTTCGTACGCCGCCTGCGCCATTTCATGGCATGCAGCGCGGTCCAGTTTCTGCAGCAAACCCGCCAGCGCGTCGGCCGTGAGTTCGCGTTGCGGCAGGTGAATCGCCGCGCGGTTCTCCGCCATCCATTTGGCGTTGTCGATCTGGTGCGAGGTGGTCGACACCGCCAGCGGCACCAGCACGCTCGCCACGCCGGCCGCCGTCAGTTCCGACACCGTGATGGCGCCGGCGCGGCAGATCACCAGGTCAGCCTCGGCATAGCGGCGCGGCATGTCGTCGATGAAGTCGACCACTTCGGCCCGCACCCCGGCCTGCTCATACGCGGCACGCAAAGCGGCGATATGCTGCTTGCCCGACTGGTGCGTGACCTGCGGACGCTGCTCCGGCGGCAACTTGGCCAGCGCGGCCGGCACGTTGTCGTTCAACACCTTGGCGCCCAGGCTGCCGCCCACCACCAGGATCTTCAGCGGGCCGCTGTGGCTGGCGTAACGCTCGGCCGGCCGCGGCAGCGCGATGATTTCCTTGCGCACCGGGTTGCCGGTGACCTCGGCCTTGCCGGCGGCGCGGCCGAAGTCGGCCGGGAAGCCAAACAGCACGCGGTCGGCCAGGGGCGTGAGCGTCTTGTTCGACAGCAGCAGCGCCGCATCGGCATTGACCAACACCAGCGGCTTGCCGCGCAGGCGCGCCATGGCGCCGCCCGGCACCGTCACATAACCGCCCATGCCCAGCACCACGTCCGGACGGCGGCGGCCGAGGATGGCGAAGCAGCTGAAGAAGCTGGCCGCCATGCGCCACGCGCCCTTGACCGTATGCATCAGCCCCTTGCCGCGCAGGCCGGCGAACACGATGGTGTCCATCTCGACGCCGTGGCGCGGCACCAGGTCGCGCTCCATGCCGTGCGAGGTGCCCAGCCAGCTCACCTGCCAGCCGCGCGCGCGCATGGTGTCGGCGATCGCCAGTCCCGGGAAGATATGGCCGCCGGTGCCGGCCGCCATGATCAGCAGTCTGCGGGGCGTGCTCATAAGCGCCCTCCCCGCATCAGCACCCGGTTCTCGTAATCGATGCGCAACAGGATCGCCAGGCCCACGCAGTTCAGCAGCACGCCCGAACCGCCGTAACTCATCAGCGGCAATGTCAGGCCCTTGGTCGGCAACAGGCCCAGGTTCACGCCCATGTTGATGAAAGCCTGCACGCCCAGCCAGATGCCGATGCCCTTGGCCACCAGGCCGGCGAACGTCAGGTCCAGCGCGATGGCCTGGCGGCCGATCTCGAAGGCATGCTTGACCAGCCAGTAGAACAGCAGCACCACCACCAGCACGCCGGCGAAACCGAGTTCCTCGCCGATCACCGCCAGCAGGAAGTCGGTATGCGCTTCCGGCAGGTAATGCAGTTTCTCCACGCTGCTGCCCAGGCCCACGCCGAACAGCTCGCCGCGGCCGAAGGCGATCAGCGAATGCGACAGCTGGTAAGCCTTGCCCAGCGCGTTTTCTTCTTCCCACGGATTGAGGTAGGCGAAGATGCGCTCGCGCCGCCACGGCGAAGTCACGATCACCAGGGTAAACACGCCGCCCAGCATGGCGCTGATGCCGCCGAACCAAACGCCGTTGATGCCGCCCAAAAACAGGATGCCCATGGCGATGCAAACGATCACGCCGAAGGCGCCCAGGTCGGGCTCCAGCAGCAGCAGCAGGCCGACGAAACCGACGGCGGCGGCCATCGGCACGAAACCCTTGACCAGCTTGTGCATCACCGCCTGCTTGCGCACCGTGTAATCGGCCGCATACAGCACGATGAACAGCTTCATCAGTTCGGATGGCTGCAAGTTGAACACCTTGAACGACAACCAGCGCTTGGCGCCGTTGACGCCCTTGCCCACGCCCGGAACCAGCACCAGCACCAGCAGGATCAGGGTGCCGGCGAACAGGTACGGCGCCCATTTCTGCCAGGTCTCGATGCGCACGCGGAACGCCAGCGCGCCGGCCACCAGCGAGATCACGATGAAGATCGCCTGGCGCACCAGGAAGTGGTAATTCGAATAGGCGGCGTACTTGGGCGAATCGGGCAGCGCCACCGAGGCCGAATACACCATCACCATGCCGAACAGCATCAGCAGCAGCACTACCCAGATCAGCGGCTGGTCGTACTCCATCATGCGCGAGCGCTGCTCAAAGCCGACGCTGCCGCCACGTACGCCAATGCCGCCCGCGCCGCCCTTGAGGCGGCCGGCGGCAGCCGGCGCAGCTTCCTTCACGCTGCCCAGCCATCCACGCAGTGATGACAGTCCGAGCTTCATGCGATCACCTCGCCGCGCGACAGCGCCAGTTCACGCACCGAGTCCACGAAGACTTCGGCCCGGTGCGCGTAGTTGCGGAACATATCCAGGCTGGCGCAGGCCGGCGAGAGCAGGACGATCTCGCCCGCGCGCGCCATATCGCCCGCCTTTTGCACAGCCTCTTCCAGGGTCGCGCAATCGATCAATTCGACGCCGGTGTCGGCCAGCGCCACGCGCACGGCCGGGCCGTCGCGCCCGATCAGGAACACTGCGCGGCCGTATTTCTCCACCGGCAGCGCCAGCGGCGAGAAATCCTGGCCCTTGCCGTCGCCGCCGGCGATCAACAGGATGCGATTGGGGCGGCCGCCCAGGCCCAGCCCGTTCAAGGCCGCCACCGTGGCGCCGACGTTGGTGCCCTTGCTGTCGTCGTAATACTCGACCTCCTGCACCACCGCCACCAGTTCCACCCGATGCGGTTCGCCCGTGTAGTCGTGCAAGCCATGCAACAGCGGCGCCATCGGCAAATCGACGGCGCGGCACAGGGCCAGCGCGGCCAGCGCATTCATCGCATTGTGCGCGCCGCGGATCTTGAGCGCGTCGGCCGGCATCAGGCGCTTGACCGTCACCGGCGGCGGCGCCAGTTCCTTTTGCTTGCGGCGGCGCTTGCCTTCCGGCTGCTCGTCGTCTTCATGCACGAAGGCATTGGCCAGCCACAGCATGCCGTTGTCGTTGATCAGCCCGAAGCTGTCCGGCGCGGACGGCTCATCCAGCCCAAATGAAGAAACCGGCGCGCCGGCCTCGGCCATCTGCATCACCAGCGCATCGTCGCGGTTGAGCACGCGCACGGTGTGCGCACCGAAGATGCGCGCCTTGTCGGCGGCATAGGCCTGCATGCTGCCGTGCCAGTCGAGATGGTCTTGCGTGAGGTTGAGCACGGTGGCGGCATCGGCCTGCAGGCTGTGCGTGGTATGCAGCTGGAAGCTAGACAGCTCCAGCACCCAGGCCTGCGGCATCGAGCCGCGGTAGGTCGGTTCCGGCGGCGGAGGCGGCGGCACTTCGGCCAGCGCATGCTCTTCGGCCGTGCGCGACACCGCCATGAAATCGTCCAGGTTCATCGCCTCGGCCGCATTGCCGCCGGCATCTGTTTGCCAGCCGGCGTCTGCGGATTGTCCGGCATTGGCGGCTTCCGACGACAGGTGCTCGACGCCCGCGCCGATTTCGGTGGCGGGCGTATCCTGTTCTTCGTGCAGCGCTTGTGCGGCAGCCGGTTCAGGCGCATCCGACTGCCCATCCTGCGGCAGCATGTCCATGTCCATTTGCGCATCGTTGGCGGCCGGCGACGCTGCTTCCGGAGTTGCTTCTGAAGCCGGAGCCGGAGCCGGGGCCGAGCTGGCCGCAGCGTCTTCGATGCGCGCCTCGGCCTGCTTGCGCCGGGCAGCTTCGGCAGCCTCTGCCTCTTCCTGAGCAGCCACCTCGGCCAACTCGGCCTGCCGTGCCGCTTCGGCGGCGGCGATGGCATCCTGCTCAGCCAGTTCGGCCAGGAATACCTTGTCCTTGATCACCGCTTCGCGCAGCACGTCCAGCGCGGCCGGGCTGATATTGCCCGCCACCCGCACCGACAGGCCGGCGCGCTGGCACAGCATGCCGGTCAGGCTGGTCACGGTGGTCTTGCCGTTGGTGCCGGTGATGGCCAGCACCTTGGGCTTATACAGTGTTTCTTCGCGCAAGGCGGCCAGCGCCTGGGCGAACAATTCGATCTCGCCCCACAACGGCAGGCCGCGCTCGGCGATGGCCGGCATCAGCGGCGCCAGTTCGCCGTTCGGCGCCAGGCCGGGGCTGACGGCGACGAAATCCACGCCGTCCAGCAGTTCGGGCGACAACGGGCGGCCCAGCACGGCTTGGGCATCGGGCGCGTCGGCGCGCAGGGCGGCCAGGCGTTCGGCCAATGCCGCCTCCCCGCGCGTATCGGCCACGCGCACGCCGGCGCCGCAGTAGACCAGCCACCGCGCCATGGCCAGGCCGGACTCGCCGAGTCCGAGCACCAGTACGTGTTTGCCCGAGTAATTCATCGTTTGCTGCCCACTTCTTTCACTTCGATCTCATCGATCACTTCATTGAACCGCCAAGGGCGCCGTGCGCCCCATCTTCACTCCACTCAACGCAGCTTCAGCGTCGACAGGCCCACCAGCACCAGCATCATGGTGATGATCCAGAACCGCACCACCACCTGGGTTTCCTTCCAGCCCTTCTGTTCGTAGTGATGGTGCAACGGCGCCATCAGCAACACGCGGCGGCCGGCGCCGAAACGTTTCTTGGTGTACTTGAAATAGGCCACCTGGATCATCACCGACAGCGTTTCCACCACGAAGATGCCGCCCATGATGAACAGCACGATCTCCTGGCGCACGATCACGGCAATGGTGCCCAGCGCGCCGCCCAGCGCCAGCGCGCCGACGTCGCCCATGAACACCTGCGCCGGGTAAGCGTTGTACCAGAGGAAGGCCAGGCCGGCGCCGCCCATGGCGCCGCAGAAGATCAGCAATTCGCCGGCGCCGGGGATGTGCGGGATGAACAGGTATTTGGCGTAGTTGGCGCTGCCGGTCAGGTAGGCGAACAAGCCCAGCGCGGCGCCCACCAGCACGGTCGGCATGATGGCCAGGCCATCCAGGCCGTCGGTCAGGTTGACCGCGTTGCTGGTGCCGACGATGACGAAATAGGTCAGCGCGATGAAGCCCCACACGCCCAGCGGATAGCTCACGCTCTTGAAGAACGGCACAATCAGGTCGGCCTTGGGCGGCAGGTCCAGGCTGAAGCCGGACTGCACCCAGGCCACGAACAGTTCGAGCACCTTCATGTTGCTCACTTCGGACACCGAGAACGCCAGGTAGAACGCCGCCACCAGGCCGATCAGCGATTGCCAGAAATACTTTTCGCGCGAGCGCATGCCTTGCGGGTCGCGGTACACCACCTTGCGGTAGTCGTCGACCCAGCCGATGGCGCCGAAGCCAAGCGTGACGATCAGCACGATCCAGACGAAACGGTTGGACAGGTCGGCCCACAACAGGGTCGAGACGCCGATGCCGATCAGGATCAGCACGCCGCCCATGGTCGGGGTGCCGGACTTGATCAGGTGGGTCTGCGGGCCATCGGTGCGCACCGCCTGGCCGACCTTCATGCGCGTCAACATGCGGATCACCGCCGGACCGGCGATCATGCCGATCAGCAAGGCCGTCAGCGTAGCGAACACCGCGCGGAAAGTAATGAAACTGAACAGGCGCAAGAAGCCGAAATCCTGTTGAAAATTCTGAGCGAGCCAGACCAGCATGCTAATGGGCCTCCTGTTGATGTTGCGTGACGGATTCAACGTTGACCAGATGCTGTACAACTCGCTCCATCTTCATGAAGCGTGAACCTTTTACCAAAATGCTCGCGCCCAGTCCTTGCAGCGCGGCTTGATCGACCGCAGTATTGAGCGCATCGATGTCAGCGTAGTGCACGGCCTGCGCCGTCGCTTCGCCCGGTGTCTCCTGATATGCCTGCACCGCGTGGCGCATCAGTTCGCCCAGGCCGAACAGGCGGGCGATGCCGCGGCTCTTCGCATAGGCGCCGATCTCGCGGTGGAATTGCGGCCCCTGGTCGCCGACCTCGCCCATGTCGCCCAGCACCAGCACGCGCGGCCCGTCGATGCCGGCCAGCACATCGATGGCGGCGCGCACCGAATCCGGATTGGCGTTGTAGGTGTCGTCGATCACCAGCGCGCCGCTTTTGGCAGTCTTGCGCTGCAGGCGCCCGTTGACGGGAGCGAAGCTTTCCAGCCCGCGCGCCACGGCATCCACCGGGATGCCCGCACCCAGCGCGCAAGCCGCCGCCGCCAGCGCGTTGCGCACATTGTGTTCGCCGACCGCGGCCAGCTCCACCTTGAAGTGCGCCGGCGCCGCCGCGATGTCCTTGACCGTCACCTGCAGCGTGCTGCCGAAGGCGCTGGGTTGGTAGACGGCGCCGACATCGGCGGTCTGGCTCAAGCCGAAGGTCAGCACGCGACGGGCGCCGGCTTCTTCGCGCCACAGCGGCGTGAAATCGTCGTCGGCCGGGAACACCGCCACGCCGTCGGCCGGCAAATGGCGGATCACCGCGCCGTTCTCGCGCGCCACGGCCTCGACCGTGGCCATGAATTCCTGGTGCTCGCGCTGGGCGTTGTTGACCAGGCCCAGCGTCGGTTGCGCGATGCGCGACAAGACGGCGATCTCGCCCGGATGGTTCATCCCCATCTCGATGACGGCCGCGCGATGCGGCGGCGCCAGGCGGAACAGCGTCAGCGGCACGCCGACCTCGTTGTTGAAGTTGCCGCGCGTAGCCAGGTAGCCGTCCTCGCCAAAGGCGGCGGCCAGGATGGAGGCGATCATTTCCTTGACCGTGGTCTTGCCGTTGCTGCCGGTCACGCCGATCACCGGCACCTTATACAAGGAACGCCAGCCGTGGGCGATCTGGCCCAGCGCCGCGCGCGTATCCGGAACCACGATGGCCGGCACCGACAAACCCGGCGGCACGCGCTCGACCACCACGGCGGCGGCGCCTTGCGCGACCACGGCATCGAGGAAATCATGGGCGTCGAAACGCTCGCCGCGCAGCGCGACGAACACGTTGCCGGGCTTGACCGCGCGGCTGTCGGTGACCACGTCGTTGAGTTCCAGCGCGCCGGCCGGGGCATTGGCCACTGCCGGCACATGGTGCGCGGAAGCGGCCGCCTCGGCGGCGCGGATCCACTCCAGCATCTGATTGAATGCGAACCGCATCATGCGCCCCCCATCATGGTCGAGCGCGCAGCCAGCGCCAGCGCGACATGGTCGGCATCGAGGAAGGGCAGCTTCTTGCCGGCGATTTCCTGGTAGGTCTCATGGCCCTTGCCGGCCAGCAGCACCACGTCGGCCTTGGTGGCATGGCGGATCGCCCACAGGATGGCGCCGGCGCGGTCTTCCAGGATCACCGGCTCGATACGGCTGATGCCGGCGCGAATCTGGTCGATGATGGCCTTGGGATCCTCGCTGCGCGGGTTGTCGCTGGTCAGCACCACATGGTCGGCCTGCTCGGATATCTGGCCCATCTGCGGGCGCTTGCCCGGATCGCGGTCGCCGCCGCAGCCGAACACGCACCACAGCTGGCCGCCGCGCTGGATCGCCACTTGGCGCAACGTGGCCAGGGTCTTGTCGAGCGCGTCGGGCGTGTGTGCGTAGTCGATCACGATCAGCGGCACATCCGGCCCGCCGAACTGCTGCATGCGCCCGGGAGCGGCGCTCAGGGCGCCGGCGGCCGCGACTGCGGCATCCCAGGCCAGGCCCTTGGCCAGCAACACGCCCATGATGCCCAGCACATTGCTGACATTGAATCGCCCCACCAGTTGGGTCTTGACCTGGCCGCTGCCGAATGGCGAATCGACCTGGAACACGGTGCCGGCATGGCTGCTGCGGATGCCGCTGGCGCGCAGCACAGGAACCCCCGCGACCGGTCCGTGAATGCTGTCTTCCAGCGCATAGCCGATCAGCGCAACCTGGCGCGCCTGCACCAGTGGCACCAGGCGCACGCCCATCGGATCGTCGAGGTTGACCACCGCATGCCTGAGCCCATCCCATTCGAACAGCTTGCGCTTGGCGGCTTCATAGGACGCCATGTCGCCGTGGTAGTCGAGATGGTCGCGGGTGAAATTGGTAAACAGCGCCACATCCACGTGCATGCCGTTCATGCGGCCCTGCGCCAGGCCGATCGAGGAGGCTTCGATGGCCAGGGCGCCGACCTTGGCCTTGGCCAGGATCGCCAGATTACGCTGCAACAGCACCGCGTCCGGCGTGGTGTAGCCGGTGACATCGAACGCCTGGGCGCGGCCGCCGAGGAAGGTGCCCACGCCCAGGGTGCCGACCACGCCCGCCAGGCCCGCGCCGGGCAGGCGCGACAAGGCAGAGCCCAGCCACCAGGCGCAGGAAGTCTTGCCGTTGGTGCCGGTGACGGCCGCGATGAACATGTCCTGGTCCGGATGGCCGTACCAGTCGGCGGCGATGTCGCCGGCCAATGCCTTGAGATCGTCGACCGCCAGGCCCGGCACGCCGAGATGCTGCGGCCAGGCGAAGCCGGCCGCTTCATAGACCACGGCAGCGGCGCCGCGCTCGACCGCATCCTCTATATAAGAGCGGCCGTCGGCATCGCCCACGTAGGCGAAGAACACGTCGCCCGGCGCCACCCGGCGCGAGTCCGCGGTCAGTTGCGCATCGGCGGCAATGGCCGCGTCCGAGCGCAGCCAGTTGACGATGTTCTTGATGTCGGGCGCTTGCGGGGCCATTACATGCTCTCCTCAAGCGGTTCTTTGGGGATGATGATGTTGGTCACGCTGGAGTCCGGCGCCACATTGAGCGCGCGCAGCGCATTGGCGGCCACGTTGGCGAACACCGGGCCTGCCACCGGGCCGCCGTAGTGCTGGCCCTGAGGTTCGTCGATCATCACCGAGATAATCAGGCGCGGATCGGACATGGGCGCAATGCCGGTGAACGAGGCCACGTACTTGCGCACGTACTTGCCGCCTTCGATCTTGTAGGCGGTGCCGGTCTTGCCGCCCACGCGATAGCCCGGCACCTGGGCCTGCGGCGCCGTGCCGCCGGGGGCGACCACGGTTTCCAGCATGCGGCGCATCTGCAGCGCGGTGTTTTCGGAGATCACGCGCTGGCCGATCGGCGAATCGTTCACCTTGGTAAACGACAGCGGGATGATGTCGCCGTTGCGGGCGAAGATCAGGTAGGCGTGGGCCAGCTGGATCAGCGACACCGAAATGCCGTGGCCGTAGCTCATCGTGGCCTGTTCGATCGGACGCCAGGATTTATAGGGACGCACGCGGCCGGCTACCGCACCGGGGAAGCCGAACTTAGGCTGCTGGCCGAAACCGACCGTGGTGAACATTTCCCACATCTCTTCCGGCGGCATTTGCAGCGCGATCTTGGCGGTGCCGATGTTGGACGATTTCTCGATGATCTGCGCCACCGTCAGCGGACCGTGGGCATGCGAGTCGCCGATGGTCGCAGTGCCGATGGTCATCTTACCGGGCGCGGTCTGGAACACCGTGGAGGGCGTGACGCGCTTGGTATCGAGCGCCAGCGCCACGGTGAACGGCTTGAGGGTCGAGCCCGGCTCGAAGGTGTCGGTGACGACGCGGTTGCGCAACTGCGCGCCGGTCAGCACCGAGCGGTCATTTGGATTGTAGGTCGGCATGTTGGCCAATGCCAGCACTTCTCCGGTCTTGGCATCGACCACGATGATGCCGCCGGCCTTGGCCTTGAACTTGTCGACCGCTTCCTTCAGTTGGGTGAAGGCGATGTACTGGATCTTGCTGTCGATGGACAAGGTCAGGTCGCGGCCGTCGTGCGGATCGCGGATGGACTCGATATCCTCCACGATGCGGCCCAGGCGGTCCTTGATGACGCGGCGGCTGCCGGTCACGCCGGCCAGCGTCTTCTGGGCGGCCAGCTCCATGCCGTCCTGGCCGGCGTCTTCGATGTTGGTGAAGCCCACCACGTGCGCCATCACCTCGCCCTCGGGGTAGAAGCGCTTGTATTCCTTGCGGGTCTCGATGCCGGGAATGCCGAGCTTGACGATCTTGTCGGACGTGTCCTGCTCCACCTGGCGCTTGAGGTAGACGAAGCTGCGGTCGGAATCGAGCTTCTTGCGCAGGTCGGCGTCGCTCATCTCCAGCAGCCTGGCCAGTTCGCGCAGCTTGTCCTTGGGCGCGGCCTGCACGTCTTCGGGAATGGCCCAGATCGCCTTGACCGGCACCGACGAGGCCAGCACCTGGCCGTTGCGGTCGGTGATCTTGCCGCGCGTGGCCGGCAACTCCAGCGTGCGCGCGTAGCGCGACGCGCCCTGCTTTTGCAGGAAATCGGTCGATACGCCCTGCAGCCACAGCGCGCGCGCCGCCAGCGCCGCGAAGGCGACAAACAGCACGAACAGCACGAAGCGCGACCGCCAGGCCGGCAGCTTCACCTGCAGGATCGGATTGGAAGAAAACGCCACCCCCTTGGAGGCGGCCACACGGCCGCCGGAGAGCGTGGTGCGCGGGGGCATGCGGGTCATTTGCCCCCCACGGTGAGGTATTGGGTACGGGCCGGCGTCAGCGGCACCATGCCGAGGTCGCGCCGGGCCAGCTCTTCAATGCGGGCATTCTTGCCCAGCGTGGACTGGTCCAACTGCAACTGCGCCCAATCGACATCGAGCTGGCGCGACGCCGTTTGCGCGCGTTCCAGCTCGATGAACAGGCTGCGCGCCTTGTATTGGGAGCTGACCACCGACAGGGCGCACCCCACCAGCATGACGGTCAGGAGAATGCACAGGCGCCCGGTCATGGCTGGGCTCCTGCGGCTTCAAGGCGCTCGATGCTGCGCATCACGGCCGAACGGGCGCGCGGATTGGCCGTCACTTCGGCATCGCCCGGCTTGACGCGCCCCAACAGGCGCGCCGCCGGGCGCGGCAGGTCGGCCGCGCGGATCGGCAGGCGGCGGTCAGGCTGCGGCGCATGGGCTTTGGATGCCATGAACTGCTTGACGATGCGATCTTCCAGCGAGTGAAAGCTGATCACAACCAATCTCCCGTGCTGCGCCATCTGCCGAAACGCCTTTTCCAGCCCTATTTCGAGTTCTTCAAGCTCTTGATTGACGAAAATCCGTACAGCCTGAAAGGTACGAGTGGCCGGGTCTTTGCCTTTCTCGCGGGTTTTGACGGCTTGTGCCACGAGCGCGGCAAGCTGTCGTGTGCTTGAAATTGGCTCGACTGCCCGGCGAGCAACAATCTTCTTTGCAATCTGAAGAGCAAACCGTTCTTCCCCATAATCTCGTATCACCTTTGCAATCGTCTGTTCGTCCGCCGTTGCCAGCCAATCCGCTGCCGACACGCCGCGCGTGGTATCCATGCGCATGTCCAGCGGGCCATCCAAGCGAAAACTGAAGCCGCGCGCGGCGTCATCCACCTGCGGCGACGAAATGCCCAAATCCATCAATACCCCGTCGACCTGCGCGATGCCGCGTGCGGCAAGCGCCTCGTCCAGCGTGGCGAAACTGTCGTGCACGATCTCGAACCGCGGATCGGCAATCTGCTGCGCCGTGGCGATGGCCAACGGGTCCTTGTCAAATGCGATCAGCCTGCCGCGCGCGCCCAGCCTGGCCAGGATGGCGCGGCTGTGGCCGCCGCGCCCGAACGTGCCGTCCAGATACACGCCGTCGGCGCGTTCGCCGGCGATCGCCAGCGCATCGACCGCTTCTTCCAACAGCACGGTGCGGTGCTGCAGCTCGGGCACCGGTTGCAATGTCATCGTGCCTGCCGTCAGAAGGAAAAATCGTTCAACACATCGGGCATGCCCGCTGCGACCGCGGCCGATTCGCTCTCGGCCAGCTTGGCGGCATCCCAGATTTCAAAATGGCTGCCCATGCCCAGCAGCATCACGTCGCGCTGCAGGCCGACCGCGGCGCGCAACTCCGGCGCGACCAGGATGCGGCCGGCGGTGTCGAGCTCGACGTCGGAAGCATTGCCCAGGAAGATGCGCTGCCAGGCGCGGGCCGACATCGGCCAGGCGGCGATCTGTTCGCGATGCGCTTCCCAGGTCGGACGCGGGAAAAACAGCAGGCAGCCGTGCGGATGGCGGGTCAGCGTGGCGCGCCCTTCGCACTGCACCATCAGGGCGTCACGATGCCTGGCCGGAATGGTCATCCGTCCTTTGGCATCGAGATTGAGTGCTGACGCGCCCTGAAACACTGTGTTGGTCCTGTTCGCCGCGGCGAGTGAAATAGCTGATCGGGTGTTTTGAGACAGGAGTCGAATGCAAATAAATTCGCAAAATCTCCCACAAAAAAACACTTTTTGACACTGCCGCCCACTTTAGAGGATGCACTAATACAGGTCAAGCGGTATACCAGGGAAAAAACCGGGATTTTGCTAATAAAGTCAAAGACTTAGCGCACTTCCTTAAAACACCGTTTAAGGAAGTTTCCCGAGAAAAATGAAGGACTTAGGATTTACATTGAATGTGCAACCTGAGATATACACATGTGTTTATCGACAAGATTGCGTAACGACGCGGATTTGCGCGCGATGACCGGGCCGCCGGCAGCGGATTGGAGCAACCCGGAACGCACCGCTTCGGCGAACGGATGCCGGGATGGATTTTGCGAGCAATGGAAAAATCGGAATTGATTTTGTGCGGGCGCTTTAGTTCTCGAAATTCCATCAGCACCATTTTTTATTTTGACTAAAGCGCTGCGCTACTTTTACTATCCACGGTTTTGGAGATATCGAGCGAAGACAGTTTTTTACAAAGCGGTTTGAATGCATCGATATTTTTCAATCGAGGGCGATCCGCGCAAGTCAAATCGGCTCAAACGCAGATAGGGCTTGCTGATTCGCCGTATTACAGTGCTAAAATCTCGGCACCTTAACAGTGAAAGGAATTTTAAAGTGAACAAATCTGAATTGGTTGACGTTATCGCCGCCGACACCGAAATCTCCAAGGCTGCTGCCCAGCGCGCGCTGGACTCCGTCATCGAGAACATCATCAAGGCCGTTACCAAGGGCGATACAGTGCAATTGGTTGGTTTTGGTTCTTTCTCGACTGGCAAGCGCGCAGCGCGTACCGGCCGTAACCCGCAAACCGGCGAAGAGATCAAGATCGCCGCAGCGACCACGGTCAAGTTCTCGGCTGGCAAGGCTTTCAAAGAAGCCGTGAACAAGAAGAAGAAATAATTCCCGAATTTGAATGCCATGAACCTGGTTCATGGCATTCAAATGGCATGCTGCGACACCCCCGCCGCACCCCCGCCGCACCGAAGCCCCGCGCGTCACCGACCTGTACGCCTGTAGCGCACCATCCGCGCCACAAGCCGTTGCACAACAAGGAAAGCACAGCCGCCGTCCCGCGCGCCAAGCACAGCGCATCCATCCGGCAAAAGACCGATCTTGCGGTTGCCTTTGTCCCGCCATCGTCCCTACAATCGATTCGCACCGCCAATCCAGGCAAGCCATGCCGGCGCCGCCGGACACTCCACAGGAAGTTCTGCCATGACCACACCCGCGCAACGCCCTCTACCTCCCTTCACGCGCGACACCGCCATCCAGAAAGCGCGTGCGGCCGAAGACGCCTGGAATTCCTGCGACCCGCAACGGGTGTCGCTGGCCTACACCGAAGACAGCCGCTGGCGCAACCGCGCCGACTTCGTCAACGGACGGGCCGAGATCATCGCCTTCCTCACGAAGAAATGGACGCGTGAACAGCAATACCGGCTGATCAAGGAAGTCTGGGCCCATGAAGGCAACCGCATCGCCGTACGCTTCGCCTACGAATGGCATGACGACTCGGGCAACTGGTTCCGTTCCTATGGCAACGAGAACTGGGAATTCGACGAGAACGGCCTGATGCGCATCCGCCACGCCTCGATCAACGACCTGCCGATCGCCGCCGCCGAGCGCAAGTTCCACTGGGATCGCTCCGCCCCGCGCCCGGCCGGCCATCCCGGCCTGTCCGAGCTGGGTCTCTGAGGGCGGCGGCGCCGCCTTTCCAAAGCAAAAACGCCGTTGCACCGGACCCGGCGCAACGGCGTTCTTCTTTCGACGCTCTCCGCCCGAACGGCTCAGGCGCCAAGGTCGGCCAGCGGATGCGTCTCCTTGCTCCACGGATCGTCGAAGAAACCCTCGACCCAGGCCGGCGTCGCCTCGGCCAGCGTGGCCGGTTGCCATGCCGGCTTCTGGTCCTTCTCGATGATCAGCGCGCGCACGCCTTCGACAAAATCCGGCCGCGTCGCGCAATGCAGCGAAACCACGAACTCCAGCCGGAATACCTCGGCCAGCGACAGGTGGCGTACCCGCTTTTGCAGCGCATACCCCAGCCAGGCCGAACCGGGCGCGCCGGCGCGCAGGGTGGCGATGGCCTTTTGCAGCCAGGCGTCGTCGGTCTGGATCGCCAGGATGGCATAGACGATCTCGGGCAGCGTCGGCTTGCGGCACAGCGCTTCGATCCGGTCGAAATGGCTGCGCAGGTTGGACGGCGCGAAGGCGATGGCCTCATCGCCCAACGAGGCGGCCTGCGCCTCGGCCAGCGTGCGGTCCAGCAGCTCGGCGTCGTCGCCGCTGCCCCACGGCTGCGCCAGCAGCGCATCGAACACGGACTGCTTGCCGGCTTGCGCGATACGGTAATCGGCCAGGCCGGCGAACACCGCGTCGCTGGCATTGAGCAAGGCGCCGGTCAGCGCCAGGAACACGCCGGTCTTGCCCGGCATGCGCGACAGGAACCAGCTGCCGCCCACGTCCGGATACAGGCCGATGGTGATCTCCGGCATCGCCAGGCGCGACTTCTCGGTCGCCACCCGATGGCTGCAGCCGGCCATGAGGCCGATGCCGCCGCCCATGACGATACCGTGGCCCCAGCACAGGATGGGCTTGTCGAACGTGTGGATCAGGTAATCCAGGCGATATTCATGCTCGAAGAATTCGGCGGCATAGCGGTTGCCGCGGATGTCGCCGCGCTCGGGCGAGGCATGGTGCTCGCGCATGGTGCGGTACAGCTGCTGCAAGTCGCCGCCGGCGCAGAAGGCCTTTTCGCCCTGCGCCTGCAGGATCACCAGCGCCACCCCGGGGTCGGCCTGCCATTGGCGCAGCTGCGGCGTGAGCAGGTTCACCATCTCCAGCGAAATGGCGTGCAGGGTCTTTTCGGAAGCCAGCGTGGCTACGCCGATGCGGCGGCCGTTCTGCGTGGCCAGTTCTTCAAACAAAACCGGTTGGGTCATGAGGGATCCTGACGTGTCTCGCGCGGAACCCGCAGTCTCTTCACGGGCCGCAGTGTTGTTATTGGGAGCTGCCGTTGCAACCCCTTCCGACGTGGCGCCGGAAGGGATCCGGAAATCAATGAAGCAGACCGGTAGGCCGGATTCTGTTACGGCGGTTGCCCGCTATGACAGCCATTCCTCTAGGCGCCGGATTGCTCCGGCGCTCAAGCTTTCTACCCGCACGCTCCGCGAGCCGCATCACCGCGTGCCTATTTGAAATTGCTCCGAGTGGAGGTTACCGCGTTTCACCGTAACTTAATACGCTCGTCTCTGTGGCCCTGTTCCTCGCCTTATACCGGCTTGCGCCGGCTTTCGGCGGACGGCCGTTAACCGTCACCCTGCTCTGTGGAGTCCGGACCTTCCTCCCGCCGCGCCCTTGCGGACGCGGCCAGCGGCTGTCTGGTCTGCATCGGCCGCTATTGTAACGCAGCACGGGCCCGGCGCCGCGGGCGCCGCCCGCAAAACCGTTTTGCACGCGCGCACAAGACCGGCCTGTGCGGCCGCCGCGGCATGCGCGCCGGCGATCATGCCGATTATGCATATGACACTGTCATCGAATCTTCGTATAGTTGCCCTCTATGATGCCGGGTAGCGGCAGACGCACTCCTCCCGCCAGGGATATCCGCAACCAACTCCGAACAATCAACAACACCATGCATATCTGCGTATTGGGCGCCGGCGTAATCGGCGTCACCACCGCCTACCGCCTGCTGCAAGACGGCCATCAGGTCACCCTGGTCGACGGCCGCGCACATCCCGGCGACGGCACCAGCCTGGGCAACGGCGCGCAACTGAGCTACTCCTACGTGGCGCCGCTGGCCGATCCCTCGGTCTGGTCCAAGTGGGCCTACTACATGTTCAGCAGCGACTCCCCGCTGACCTTCAAACCCACGCTCGATCCGGCCCAGTACCGCTGGCTGTTCGAGTTCCTGCGCTGCTGCAACGCCGAGCGCGTGCGTCGCACCACCATCGAACTGCTGCAACTGGCCTTCTTCAGCCGCGACCAGCTCAAGCAATGGAATGCGCAACTGGACCTGCAATTCGACTACCAGACCTCCGGCAAGCTGGTGATGTACACCGACCATGCCGGCCTGGACAGCGCCCGCAAACAGGTCCGGTTCCAGTCGGAATTCGGCTGCCACCAGGAAGTGCTGGACGCGGCGCGCTGCATCGCCATCGAGCCGGCGCTGGGCAACTCCGCGCGCGACTGGGCCGGCGGCGTCTACACCCCCAGCGAAGAAAGCGGCGACTGCCCGCAGTTTTGCCGCGCCCTGGTGGCCTCGATGCAGGCCGACGCCAACTTCCGCTTCATCGGCAACGCCAGCGTCGCCAACGTGCGCACCGACGGCGGCGCCCTGCGCGCGGTGCAGGCCGGCGACGAATGGATCGAGGCCGACAGCTTCGTGCTGTGCTTCGGCCCCGAAAGCCCGGCCTTCGCGCGCCGCGTCGGCCTGTCGCTGCCGCTCTACCCGCTCAAGGGCTACAGCATCACCGTGCCGCTGCAGGATGCTGCCAGCCGCGACGCCGCGCCCCAGGTCTCGATCACCGACATCTCGCGCAAGATCGTCTACGCGCGCCTGGGCGACCGCCTGCGCGTGGCCGGCCGGGTCGAGCTGGTGGGCATGGAGCGTTCCATCCCCCAGCGCGCCATCGACGAACTCAAGCAAGGCGTGCGCGAACTGTTCCCGGCCTGCGCACTGGGCGAAGACGCCGCGCTGTCGCCATGGACCGGCTTCCGGCCCGCCACCCCCAGCGGCGTGCCGGTGGTCGGCCCCTCGCCGGTCAAGAACCTCTATCTCAACATCGGCCAGGGCGCGCTGGGCTGGACGCTGGCCTGCGGCAGCGCCGCACTGCTGGCCGACCAGATCGCCGGACGCAAGCCGGCGATCGACCCCGCGCCGTTCCGCTTCGCAGGCTGAAGAAGTTTCACGCCCGCCTGAGAAGCTTTCACCGTGGCCCGCAATGGCGCACCGCTGCTGGCGGCGCGCCATTTTCGCTGGCATCCGCGTCGGCGCGGAACCGCCGTTGCATCCAGGGCCTGTTAACATAAGGCCATGCCATCAAGGCGGCTGACGAACAACATACCAACGGAGACTGAACATGCGGGAAAACCGGCTGCGCACCCTGTTCGCGCAAAAGACCATGGCCTTGAGCGGCTGGGTATCGATGGGCAATTCGCTGCTGGCCGAAGTGGTCGCCAACAGCGGCTACGATGCCGTGACGGTGGACCTGCAGCATGGCCTGTTCTCGGTCGAATCGGCGGTGCCGATGCTGCAGGCGATCTCCACCACCGATGCCGTGCCGCTGGTGCGCTGCTCCGAAAACGGCCTGGGCGAGATCAACAAACTGCTCGACGCCGGCGCCTACGGCGTGATCTGCCCGCTGATCAACACCGCCGAAGACGCCGAACGCTTCGTGCGCGCCTGCCACTACTCGCCGCGCGGCGGCCGCAGCTACGGCCCGGCGCGCGGCTTCATGTACGGCGGCAGCGACTACTTCACGCATGCCAACCGCACCATCCTCACGCTGGCCATGATCGAGACCAACCAGGGCTTCGCCAACGCCGAAGCGATCCTGCGCGTGCCCGACCTGGACGGCATCTTCATCGGCCCGGCCGACCTCAACATCGAGATGGGCCTGGCGCCCGACGCCTACGACGCGCCGCAACTCAACGACGCCATCGGCTCGCTGGTGGCGCTGGCCAAGCGACTAGGCAAGTATGTGGGAATCTTCGCCGGCACCATGGACATGGCCCAGCGCATGAAGGCCCTGGGCATGGATCTGGTGGTCCCGGGCACCGACATCCAGCAGCTCAAGGCGGAAGCCGCCCGCCGGATCGCGGCGCTGCGCTGAACCCGGCAAAAATTCTTCGACATCGGCATGAACAATGCCCGCAAGCAAGTCCTTGAAACGATGAAAGGCGCCATCCCCCGGATGACGATCCCCGCGCAAAGTTAATTTGAGAATCGTCCTATAGGAACCCCACCCCCGCCGCCGGATAATTTTCCGGAAACGGGGGATGGATGATGCGCATCCGTTCCCGCCAGGGGAGCCACCATGCCGACATCGCCATTTCATTCCGACCCATCCTCAATCGCCGCCTGGCGGCAACGCGCCGCATGCATCGCGCGCGCCATGAACAGGGACTTCACCTGGCTGGCGGCGGCCTGCATCATGCTCGCCGCGCTGTGCCTGCGACTGGCCGGCGCCGGCGACACGGCCCCTATCGGGAAACAGAGCATCGACGGCATGGCGCCAGCCGCACTCGTCACGCCGGCAACCGCTGCCGATGAGGCCGCGCCATCGGCTGCTGCCGCCGCCTCCTGCAGCCCGCAACGCGACGCGGCGCTGCAAAGCCATTTCATGCTGCTGCACCTGTGCAGCGTCGAACGCCCGGAGGGCGACGACGTGCAGGCAGAGTTACCCAAAAAGCGGGGGCGCGCCATCAGGCAACGCATGACCTGAAGCCGGCCTGCCTCAAACACGCGCAAAAAAGCCGCTGCTTGCAGCGGCTTTTTGCACGACCGTCCCCGCCCATCATCCCCGCATCAGACGCCCGAAGAACGGATAGTTGGGGTCGTTGTAGCCATGCGTGGAGGCATGGCCCGGCGTCACCAGGCTGTCCACCAGCGCTTCTTCCTCGGCGCTGATCTTCAGCTCGACCGCATCGTAATAATCTTCCATCTGCGCCAGCGTGCGCGGTCCGGCGATGACGCTGCTGACCGCCGCATTGGCCAGCACCCAGGCGGTGGCGAACTGTCCCAGCTTGACGCCGCGCGCCGCGCAATGCTGCTGCAGCTTCTGCGCGATGAGCAGCGACTCTTCGCGGAACTCGGTCTCCAGGATGCGCTTGTCGCCGCGCCCGGCGCGCGTGCCTTCGGGCGGCTGCTGCCCCGGCGCGTACTTGCCGGTCAACACGCCGCGCGCGATCGGGCTGTAAGGCACCACGCCCAGGCCGTAGTTGGCGCAGGCCGGCAGGATTTCCACTTCCGGCTGGCGGTTCAGCAGGTTGTAGTAAGGCTGGCACACCAGCGGCTGCGGCACATTATGCTTCTCGCACAGGCGCACGATCTCGGCGATGCGCCAGCCGCGGAAGTTGGACACGCCGAAACCGCGGATCTTGCCGGCGCGGATCAGGTCGCCCAGCGACTGCACCGCCTCTTCGAGGTTCTCATCCTGGTAGTCGCGGTGCATGTAGAGGATGTCGAGGTAATCGGTATCGAGCCGGCGCAGGATGTTGTCGGTCTCGCGCACGATCCAGCTGCGCGAATAATGCGATTCGTTGAGCGCGTCGCTCATCGGGTTGCCCAGCTTGCTGGCCAGCACCCAGTGCTGGCGCTGGCCCTTGAGCAGCTGGCCGACGAGCTCTTCCGAACGGCCCTTGGTGTAGACGTCGGCCGTGTCGATGAAGTTGACGCCATGCTCGCGCGCCGAGGCGACGATGCGGCCGGATTCTTCGATGTCGGTCTGGTCGCCGAACATCATCGATCCCAGGCACAGCGCCGAGACTTTGAGGTTGCTCTTGCCGAGTCGCCGATATTGCATGCTGTCTCCAATCAGGTGGAATGAGAATAAGGAACGCCGGCACGGCACAGACGCCGTGCCGGCGCATGGGGGGATTCTAGCGCCGCGCCGCCGAGCCTGCAGGCGCCGGGCCGGGGACTACGGGGAAACCGCCGCTTCCTCTTCCTGCCAGCGGCGCTTGTCGCGCAGCGGCGGCGCGCCGAACAGGCGGCTGTATTCGCGGCTGAACTGCGAGGAACTCTCGTAACCCACCGTATGCGCGGCCAGCGCCACGCTCATGTCGGCGGTCAGGATCAGCCTGCGCGCCTCCTGCAGCCGCAGGTTCTTCTGGTACTGCAGCGGGCTCATCGCCGTCACCAGCTTGAAGTGGTGGTGCAACGAAGACACGCTCATGTGCACGTCGCGCGCGATGTCTTCCACCCGCAACGGCTGCGCGTAGCCATCCCTCATCAGGCGGATGGCCTTGGCGATGCGGTTCATCTGGCTGTCCTGCAGCACGGTCTGGCGCAGCAGCGCGCCCTGGCCGTTCATCAGCAGGCGGTACAGGATCTCGCGCCGTATCATCGGCGCCAGGATGGGAATGTCGCGCGGGGTCTCATGCAGGCGCAGCAAGCGCAGCACCGCGTCCAGCAGCGCGGCGTCGAGGCGGTTGACGTACATGCCGCGCGCGGCGGTATCGGCAACCACGGCCTGGGGCAGGTCCTCATCGCCGATCAGGGCGCCGATCTCGCGCGTATCCAGCTCCAGCCGCAGGCCGAGATAAGGCGCGTCGGGACTGGCGATCATCACCTTGCCCACCACCGGCAGGTCGACCGAGGCCACCAGGTAATGCATGGGGTCGTATTCATAGACCTCGTCACCGATGAGCACACGCTTGGAGCCCTGCGCGATGACCGCGAACACCGGCTTTTGCACCGCATGCTTGGGGCCGGTCGGACAGGTGATGCGGTGCACGCCCAGGCCCTCGATGGCGGTTTCCAGGGTGCCTTCGATGCCTTCGGTGTAGCGCCCGATCAGTTGCAGCAGTTCGTGCCGCATAGCGTCGAAGCGCGCGCCATCGTCCGGCTGCGCCGGCGCAGCGGCATGCTCCGCCCCCGCCACGCCGGCGGCGGGTTCGAAAACGGCGTGTTCATTCAGGTCCATGGCGGCTCCGGTATCAGATGGGAACCAGCTTAGCGCAATTCGCCGATTTGCCTGATTCTCCGCCACACAGATTGCAGGAATAGGCAAAAAATCAGCAGGATTAGGTATGCTCGCGATCTGCGGCAAGGGAAAACATGCTTGCCCAAGCCTTTATTTGATACAGGGGACATGAGCAGGCTCATTATGCGGTTTTTCCGCAAAACTGCCCAATCATCGCTGACTTTGTAGAATCGGGCAGGAAATCGGCAGCTTTCGGCACGAAAGATTTGCTGCGATCCAGCATAATCCTCCCCAAGCCAAGAACACCTTTATTCACGATGCAGACCGTGCCGGCCCGCCACCGAGGCGAGCACCGCAGCCACGCGATAGCCCGGCCCCAAGGCCGCCAGCAGCACCCGCAAACCCGGCGCAGACCAGCGTGCCGCTTCTTCACCAATCCCGTTTTCCAGAATCCTCACCGACATCGCGCCGGCGGGGATGACGCTTTCCGATCCATGCAGACCGCCTCGCGCAGCCTGCGGGAGCAGTGCCGGCGCGAGCAACCCGCAGGACAGAAAAACAAAGAAAGGCCAGCGATGAACAATCCCAGCCCCAGCGAGATCCACCGCACGCCGCTGGCGTGCGCGCGTGCGTCAGAACACGCTTTCGGCGATGTTGTGCTGCGCGACCACGTTGCGCACGGTGGTCGCCTCGTCCTTGCTGACGAAGCGGCATTCGCCCTCGACCTTTTCCATGCCCATGGTGCAGGCGCGATGCAGCGGGCAGGTGGAGAACAGCTCGGCGACCCAGTCGACGAAGGCGCGCACCTTGGGCGAGAGATGGCGGTTGTGCAGGTAGACCACCGAGATCGGCAGCGGCGCGGGCTTCCATTGCGACAGCACCTCGACCAGGCGGCCTTCCTCGATGTGCGGCATCACCATGTACAGCGGCGCCTGCACCATGCCGAAGCCCTGCAGCGCGCAAGCGACATAGGCGTCGCCGTCATTGACGGACAGCTTGCCGTCCATCTTGACCTCGCGCGTGACGCCGTCGACCACGAAATCCCAGTCGATGGTGCGGCCGGTGCGGCTGGAGAAGTAATGCACCGACTTGTGCTGCTGCAAATCCTCGAGGGTGTGCGGCACGCCATGGCGCTCGAGGTAGTCCGGTGCGGCGCAGGTCACGGTCTGGAAGGTGCCGATGCGGCGCGCCACCATCGACGAATCCTGCAGCTCGCCGATGCGGATGACGCAGTCGACCGCCTCCTGCACCATGTCCACCGGGCGGTCGCCCATGCCCATGACCAGTTCGATGTCCGGGTACTTGGTATAGAAGTCGCACAGGTTGGGCAGCAGCAACAGGCGGCCGACCGAGGCCGGCACGTCGATGCGCAACCGGCCCTGCGGCCCGCGCGTGACGTTGCGGAAGGATTGTTCGGTTTCCTCGACATCGCCCAGGATGCGCACGCAGCGCTCGTAGTAAGCGGCGCCGTCGGGCGTGAGGCTGATGCGGCGCGTGGTGCGGTTCAGCAGGCGCACCTGCAGCAGGCTTTCCAAGCCCTGGATGATGGTGGTGACGGTGGTGCGCGGCAGGTTCAGGTTATCGGCTGCTCGCGTGAAACTGTTGGCATCCACCACGGCGGTAAACACCTGCATGGCCTGGAAACGGTCCATTGCTCTCTCCTTTCGGTCATGCAGCCAAATCGCCGCGGAAACCGACTCAAAAACCAGAAAATTCACCAGAAAACAGATAAGGCGGCAGTCGCCTCCCAAGGCTGGAAGCGGCTTTCACGCCCGCTTGGCAAGCAGCTCGACCTGGCCGCCAGCCTCATCCTGGGCCGAATTATGACGAATATCGACCCCACGATTGTTCGAACTTGGCGAACAGTGTTGTTGGATTATATGAGTTTATTTGAGACCGTGCTGTGGCGCACAATCCGCCTCACTCTCCGACAAAGGGCTTCGGCCCAGGCGCACATCATGGACGGCTCGCATTCCCTCGATATCCGCAATTTTTTCGTTCCCGGTCCGCTCGGGCGCATTCCGGTGCGCCTGTACCAGCCGGTGCAGAAAGCTGGCGCCGGCCAGCGCCCCCCGTTGCCGCTGGTGATGTACTTCCACGGCGGCGGCTTCGTCAGCGGTTCGCTCGACGACGCCGATGCGCCGGCCAGCTTCATCGCCCGCTACAGCGACAGCGTGGTGCTGTCGGTGGGTTATTCGCTGGCGCCGGCCAAGCCGTTCCCGGCCGCGCCGGAAGATGCCTATGCCGCCGCGGTATGGGCTTGCAAGCATGCCGATGAACTCAATGCCGACGTCGACCGCATGGTCGTGGCCGGCGATGACGCCGGCGGCAGCCTGGCGGTCAGCCTGACGCTGATGGTGCGCGACCGCTGCGCCAAGCCGCTGGCCGCACAGGTGCTGATCAGCCCGATGCTCGACCCCAGCATGCGCCTGGTCGGCGACGCCGCGCGGCTGCAGTCGGACCTGACCGTCGAGCGCTGCGCCGCCTCCTATCGCCAGTACCTGCCGCAGACCATGCAGCGCCTGCACCCGTATGCGGCGCCGCTGGAAGTGAGCCGGCTGGCCGGCCTGCCGGCAGCCTTCATCGCCACCGCCGAGCGCGACGTGCTGTGCCCGGAAGCCGAGAAATACGCCTCCGGCCTGATCCGCGCCGGCGTGCATACGCAGGTGTCGCGCTTTTGCGGCATCACGCATGGCGCGCTGCGCACCCATATCCCGCTGCTCAAGGAAATCGTGAATTTCCTGCGCTGCCGCTTTGCCCGCGCGCATCGCGACGATAGCAATGACACCGACTATACGCCGTTCAACCTTCAACCATCTCCCACTCTCTGAGGACAAGAACATGAACACTTCTACTACACTACGCCGCCGTTACGCCCTCACCGCCACCGTGCTGGCCGTCATCGCCCTGACGGTCGGCGGCGCCATTTCCGCCGTCGGCATCTCGGCCAACGCCAGCACCGCCCCGGCCGCGCCGCCGGCTGCCCCGGTCGATGTGGCCGAGGTGGTCAGCAAGCAGATCATCGACTGGCAAGCCTACTCCGGCCGCATCGAGGCGGTCGACCGGGTCGAGGTGCGCCCATTGGTCGGCGGCACGCTGACCCAGGTGCACTTCAAGGATGGCGCCCTGGTCAAGAAGGGCGATGTGCTGTTTACCATCGACCCGCGCCCCTATGCCGCCGAAGTAGCCCGTACCGAAGCGCAGCTGGCCGGCGCCGAGGCGCGCGCCGGCTATACCTCGGCGGACCTGGCGCGCGGCCAGCGCCTGCTGGGCGACAACGCCATCGCCAAGCGCGACTTTGAAGAAAAGCAGAACGCCGCGCGCGAAGCCGCCGCCAGCGTGCAGGCCGCCAAGGCCGCCGTGCGCGCCGCCCGCCTGAACCTGGAATACACGCAGATCACCGCGCCGGTCTCCGGCCGCATCTCGCGCGCCGAGGTCACGGTCGGCAACGTGGTCAACCCCGGTTCGGCCAACGCGCCGCTGACCACGCTGGTCTCGGTGGCCAAGGTCTACGCCTCGTTCGACGTCGATGAGCAAAGCTTCCTCAAGTACGTCAACCCGGCGCGCGCCGCCGGCACCGCGGTGCCGGTCTACCTCGGCCTGGCCAATGAGGACGGCTACTCGCGCCAGGGCAAGGTCGGCTCGGTGGACAACCGCCTCGATCCCGCCTCCGGCACCATCCGCGTGCGCGCCGTGTTCGATAACGGCGACGGCCAACTGATCCCCGGCCTGTACGCCCGCGTGCGCCTGGGCGGCGGCGCCCCGCACGAGGCCGTGCTGATCGATGAAAAGGCGCTCGGCACCGACCAGGACAAGCGTTTCGTCATGGTGGCCGACAAGGACAACCACGCCATCTACCGCCAGGTGCGCGTCGGCGCCAGCCTGGATGGCCTGGTGGTGGTGGAGAACGGCCTCAAGAGCGGCGAGCGCATCGTGGTCAACGGCCTGCAGCGCATCCGCCCGGGCGACGCCATCGCGCCGACCGTGGTGCCGATGCAGCCGCAAGCCAAGACCGCCGACGCGCAGGCCCAGCCGGCCGGCGGCAAGGCCTGAGGCCGCCCCGGATCAACCGTGCCATCGCTTTCAAGAAAAACAACAGCTTTGACATCCAGAAAAGCTGAAGGAACCTGAACATGAATATCTCAAAATTCTTTATCGACCGCCCGATCTTCGCGGGCGTGCTGTCGGTACTGCTATTGCTGGGCGGCGTGCTGGCCATGTTCCAGCTGCCCATTTCGGAATATCCCGAAGTGGTGCCGCCCTCGGTGGTGGTGCGCGCGCAGTACCCCGGCGCCAACCCCAAGGTGATCGCCGAAACCGTGGCCTCGCCGCTGGAAGAGCAGATCAACGGCGTGGAAAACATGCTGTACATGCAGTCGCAGGCCAACAGCGACGGCAACCTGACCATCACCGTCAACTTCCGCCTGGGCGTCGATCCCGACAAGGCCCAGCAGCTGGTGCAGAACCGCGTCGCGCAAGCGCTGCCGCGCCTGCCGGAAGACGTGCAGCGGCTGGGCGTGACGACCATCAAGTCCTCGCCCACGCTGACCATGGTGGTGCACCTGATCTCGCCCGACAATCGTTACGACACCACCTACCTGCGCAACTACGCGGTCCTGAACGTCAAGGATCGCCTGGCGCGCATCCAGGGCGTGGGTGAAGTGGGCCTGTTCGGTTCCGGCAACTACGCCATGCGCGTGTGGCTGGACCCGAACAAGGTGGCCCAGCGCGGCCTGACCGCCTCCGATGTGATCCGCTCCATCCGCGAGCAGAACGTGCAGGTGGCCGCCGGCGTGATCGGCGCCTCGCCCAGTTCGCCCGACGTGCCGGTGCAGCTGTCCGTGAACGCGCAAGGCCGCCTGAAGACCGAAGCCGAGTTCCGCGACATCATCCTCAAGGGCTCGCCCGACGGCGCCGTGACCAAGCTGGGCGACGTCGCCCGGGTGGAACTGGCCGCCTCCGAATACGGCCTGCGCTCGCTGCTGGACAACAAGCCGGCAGTGGCCATCCCGATCTTCCAGGCGCCCGGCGCCAATGCGCTGGACGTGTCCACCCAGGTGCGCGCGGCGATGAAGGAACTCTCGGCCGACTTCCCCAGCTCGGTCCAGTACCGCATCGTGTATGACCCGACCCAGTTCGTGCGCGCTTCCATCGAAGCGGTGGTGCATACGCTGTTGGAAGCGATCCTGCTGGTGGTGATCGTGGTGATCATCTTCCTGCAGACCTGGCGCGCCTCGATCATTCCGCTGCTGGCGGTGCCGGTCTCCATCATCGGCACCTTCTCGCTGATGCTGGGCTTCGGCTACACCATCAACGCGCTGTCGCTGTTCGGCATGGTGCTGGCCATCGGCATCGTGGTCGATGACGCCATCGTGGTGGTGGAAAACGTCGAGCGCAACATCTCCGCCGGCCTTTCGCCGCGCGAAGCGACCTACCGCGCCATGCAGGAAGTCTCGGGCCCGATCATCGCCATCGCCCTGACGCTGGTGGCGGTGTTCGTGCCGCTGGCCTTCATGACCGGCCTGACCGGCCAGTTCTACAAGCAGTTCGCCATGACCATCGCCATCTCGACGGTGATCTCGGCCTTCAACTCGCTGACCCTGTCGCCGGCGCTGGCCGCCATGCTGTTGAAGGGCCACGGCGAGAAGCCGGACTGGCTGACCCGCGTGATGGACCGTTTCCTGGGCGGCTTCTTCGTCCGCTTCAACCGCTTCTTCAACCGCGCCTCGGACAACTACGGCCGCGGCGTGACCGGCGTGATCAAGCGCAAGGGCACGACCATGGGCGTGTACGCGATACTGCTGGCGGCCACCGTGGGCATCGCCTACATCGTGCCGGGCGGTTTCGTGCCGGGCCAGGACAAGCAATACCTGGTGGCCTTCGCGCAATTGCCCAACGGCGCCTCGATCGACCGCAGCGAAGACGTGATGCGCAAGATGAGCGACATCATGTTGAAGGAACCCGGCGTGGACAGCGCCATCGCCTTCCCCGGCCTGTCGATCAACGGCTTCACCAACAGCTCTTCGGCCGGCATCGTGTTCGTGGGCCTGAAGCCCTTCGAGGAACGCAAGTCCAAGGAACTGTCGGGCAACGCCATCGCCGCCTCGCTCAACAAGAAGTTCGGCGGCATCAAAGAAGCCTTCACCGCCGTGTTCCCGCCGCCGCCGGTGATGGGCCTGGGCACGCTGGGCGGTTTCAAGATGCAGATCGAAGACCGCGATGCGCTGGGCTATGCCGAACTGGACAAAGCCGCGCAGGAGTTCATGAAGGCCGCCGCCAAGGAACCGGCGCTGGGCCCGATGTTCTCCAGCTACCAGATCAACGTGCCGCAACTGGACGTCGACCTCGACCGCATCAAGGCCAAGCAACTGGGCATCCCGGTGACCGACGTGTTCAACACCATGCAGATCTACCTCGGCTCGCTGTATGTGAACGACTTCAACCGCTTCGGCCGCGTCTACCAGGTGCGCGCCCAGGCTGACGCTCCGTTCCGCGCCAAGGCCGACGACATCCTGCAGCTGAAGACCCGCAACGAAGCCGGCGAAATGGTGCCGCTGTCGTCGGTGGTCAAGGTCAAGCAGACCTTCGGCCCGGAAATGGTGGTGCGCTACAACGGCTATACCGCCGCCGACATCAACGGCGGCCCGGCGCCGGGCTATTCAAGCGACCAGGCCCAGGCCGCGGCCGAACGCGTGGCGGCGGCGACCCTGCCGCGCGGCATCAAGTTCGAATGGACCGACCTGACTTACCAGAAGATCCTGGCGGGCAATGCCGGCGTATGGGTGTTCCCGATCAGCGTGCTGCTGGTGTTCCTGGTGCTGGCCGCGCTGTATGAGAGCCTGACCCTGCCGCTGGCGGTGATCCTGATCGTGCCCATGAGCATCCTGGCGGCCCTGACCGGCGTCTGGCTGACCCGCGGCGACAACAACATCTTCACCCAGATCGGCCTGATGGTGCTGGTGGGGCTGTCGGCCAAGAACGCGATCCTGATCGTCGAGTTCGCCCGCGAACTGGAAATGCAGGGCCGCACCGCGGTGCAAGCCGCGATCGAAGCCAGCCGCCTGCGCCTGCGTCCGATCCTGATGACCTCGATCGCTTTCATCATGGGCGTGGTGCCGCTGGTGACCTCCACCGGCGCCGGTTCGGAAATGCGCTATGCGATGGGCATCGCGGTGTTCTTCGGGATGCTGGGCGTGACCTTGTTCGGTCTGTTCCTGACCCCGGTGTTCTACGTGCTGCTGCGCACCCTGAACCGCCGCAAGCTGCACTCGGCCTCGCACCATGAGGCGCCGATGACCGCCGGCTCGCACGTGCCGCAGGCCGCGCATGCCGCCCCCGGTTCGCAGGAAGACCGCTGATTTCTCTGGAGTAGAAAAATGAATGCAATCAACATGAACTCCCCCGCCCCGGGCCTCGGCCTGGCCGGCCGCCTGCTGCGCCCGGCGCGGATCGGCTCCGCGCTGCTGGCCGCACTGCTGGTGCTGGCCGGCTGCTCGGTGGCGCCGACCTACGAGCGTCCCTCGGTCGATACCCCGGCCGCCTTCAAGGAAGCCGCCGGCGAAAACGGCAGCCAATGGAAAGCGGCCCAGCCGGCCGAAGACATCGCCCGCGGAGAATGGTGGAAAATCTTCAACGACGACAGCCTGAACACGCTGGAAGAGCGCGCCCAGCAAGCCAACCAGGACCTCAAGGCGGCCGCGGCCCGTTTGGGCCAGGCGCGCGCCCTGACCCGCGATGCGCGCTCGGGCTACTTCCCGCAGGTCGACGCCGGCATCGGCGCCACCCGCCAGCGCCCCTCCCCGGCTTCGCAAGGCTTGCCGGCCGACGCCAACACGCAGCCGTTCACGCTGTACCGCGCCCAGGTCGGCGTGTCGTATGAAGTCGACCTGTTCGGCCGCGTCTCGTCCAACGTCGATGCCGCCACCGCCGACGCCCAGCGCAGCGAAGCGCTGTTCCATTCGGTGCTGCTGGCGCTGCAGGCCGACGTCGCCCAGCAATACTTCCAGGTGCGCGAGCTGGATGCGGCGCTGGAGCTGTACCGCGGCACCGTGGAGCTGCGCGGCCAGTCGCTCAAACTGGTGCAGCGCCGCTTCGACGAGGGCGACATCAGCGAGGTCGACGTCGCGCGCGCCAAATCGGAACTGGCCTCGGCGCAATCGGAAGCGCTCGGCATCATGCGCCAGCGCGCCAGCGCCGAGCACGCGCTGGCGATCCTGTTGGGCAGCACACCGGCCGAGTTCTCGCTGCCGGCCCGTCCGCTCACGCGCATCTCGATCGGCATCCCGGCCGGCCTGCCCTCGGCGCTGCTTGAACGCCGCCCGGACATCGCCGCCGCCGAACGCGCGATGGCCGCCGCCAACGCCCGCGTCGGCGTGGCCAAGTCGGCCTTCTTCCCCAGCCTGAACCTGACCGGCGGCCTCGGCTACGAGTCGGCCCAGCTGGGCGACCTGTTCAACTGGTCCAGCCGCACCTTCCTGCTGGGCCCGCTGGTGGGTACCGCGTTGAGCATGCCGCTGTTCGACGGCGGCCGCCGCCAGGCCGGGGTCGACCGCGCCCGCGCCAGTTACGAGGAACAGGTCGCCAGCTATCGCGGCACGGTCTTGAACGCCTTCCGCGAAGTGGAAGACAACCTGGCCAACCTGCGCATCCTGGGCGACCAGAACCGCGCGCAGGACGAAGCCGTGGCCGCCTCGGCGCGCGCCGCCAAGCTGTCGCACACGCAATACCGGGAAGGCGCGGTCAGCTATTTCGACGTGATCGACGCCGACCGCACCGTGCTGCAGCAGCAACGCGTCTCGGTGCAACTGGATGGCGAACGCGCGCGTTCGACCGTCAACCTGATCCGCGCCCTGGGCGGCGGCTGGGGCGAGTTGCCTGCGGCCACCCAATTGTCATCCGCAAAATGAACGCTGCCGTCCCCGTAAGAACGGAGACGGCAGCACAGAAAGGAAAAACGCCATGCCCATCACCCTGCACCAAGCCAGCATCCCGTTCCTCATCCGCGGCCTGCAAACCCTGTCCACCCTGCTCGACAAGGCCGAGCAGCACGCCGACGAACACAAGCTGGAACCGGCCGAACTGACCGGTGCCCGCCTGTTCGACGACATGTATCCGCTGTCGGCCCAGATCCAGCGCGCCAGCGATACCGCCAAGGCCACCGCCAGCCGCCTGTCCGGCCTGGCCGCGCCCAACTTCCCGGACGACGAAATCACCTTCGACGAACTGCAGGCGCGCATCAACAAGACCATCGTGTTCCTCGAAGGCATCCCGGCCGACGCCATCGACGGCCAGGAAGAACGCAAGGTCAAGATGATGCTGCGCGGCGAGGAACACGCCATGAGCGGCCAGGCTTACCTGACCCAGTTCGGCCTGCCCAACTTCATGTTCCACGTCGTCACCGCCTACGGCATCCTGCGCCACCGGGGCGTCAAGCTGGGCAAGATGGATTATCTCGGCCTGTAGGCCGCGCAAAGGAAACGGCCCGCATCCTGCGATGCGGGCCGTGACGGATTCAACAATTTCCCGTGGTACTTGCCCGCCGTTGGCGGGCTTTTTTTAAGGCGAACGGATGGCGGACGTCATCCGCGCAAGCGGAATGTCCCGATGTTCCTACCTGCCACACCACGCCATGACCGCGCCCGGCCATCGCGCTCAGAGGTAGCGCACCTCCATCGTGACCGAACCGTCAAAGTTGATTTCTTCGCCGGTCGGCAAATTCTGGCCCTGTTCCAACACCGGTGTCACCGTCAGCTCGCCCGTGATGGTTTTCAGGGGGGCTACCGTGGAGCCACCCCAGCCATACCACTCGCCGGTGGCGAGCAGGTTGGTAGAGTTATAACCCCAGTGGGCATCGGCCGCGCTCGACGTCGATATCAACCCATAAGTATTGCCGCGGTCATGCCTGACATTGGCAAGACCCAATTGGAAAGCGCCGATATTCTTGTTGCCAACCGTGCCCAGCCCATACATCGCCTGATCCCCGTACCAGCCGGAATACGCGGCATTGGTGTACCGGAACAGGCCCGGCACCTTACTGCCTGCGCGATTGTCCGTGAAGGACAGCGCGATTCTTATCGGTTGATCGCATGTAATCGAGAAACTTGCACTCTGGGTCGGCAATGTCGTATTGGAGGTTTTGTTGATGCTGGCACTGGCAATCAGCCCATAGACCACATAACCCCTATTGCCAATCTCGAGCGAACAAGCGGCCGGAGTCACCTTACCGCTGACCTTTACTTCGGTACTGGGCGCCGCCGATACAGCGGCGGAACACAGCAGCATGCCGATGCACATAAAGGCGATTGATTTTTTCATGGTTGCCCCTCCAATAGGCAAAGTCCCGCGATATGCGGACTTCGTTTGCTTGATGCAGTGACCTCAGTTTGCCAATTCGTTTCTCGTATTCATATGAGAATAATCTCAAATAATATTTGTCTTTTGTTTCAAAAAGACAATAAAACCCCGGCTTGTATCATCCCGATACAAGCCGGCCATCACTGAGCTCGGTATTGATTGAATAAATGGCGTGATTAATAAAAAGGGGAAATTGACCTCGGCACCGGCATTCACCCTGCCGGCTGTCGCACCCAATGCTACTGATAAGACATGGTCATGGTAACCACGCTATTAGCCGTACCCGGCTCTACCTTCTCCGCAGTCTGCACGTAACGCACCCTGAAAGTCTCGATATGGGTAGGAGTAGCCGCAGTCGCATCGAACAGTTTGAACTGGTTCGGGTTGCCTGCGACTGCGGAATCCGGGCCGAAACTGACCAGCGTATCGGTCGAACCGCGCAATATTTGGACGCCGATGCCCGAGGCGGTCGACGTGCTCGTCAGCGGCAAGGTGCTGCTGCGATTGGCGACATTGCTCGGATCGCTCATGGTCATGTGAACGGCGGTTTGTACGCCGGTGCAGTCAATGCTGATCCTGAAGGAGGTGGTCGGCGTGGTGCTGCCTACGCCAGTGAATGCCGTTCTGCGGTGATTGCCCAGCGACACCGTTGCCGGGGATGTCATCTCGCAGGTCTGCGGCACGATTGTCACGCTGTTGGTAGTTGTCATCGTGGCCGCAACCAGGCGGCCGCCGGCAGCATTGTTAAAATCGACAGCATTGATACGCCGCTTGAGTCCCGCCGAAAATACCGTCCCGGAATGGACGACATCCGAAGTTTTCACCAGTACGATTTCCGCAGCGTATCTTCTGACAAGCGCAGCTGATGACCCCCAAGCCCCTCCATTCGTTGGCCACGCCGAAACGCTGGTCAACTGCATAGGATTGCCGTCGGATTGAAGGACACGATAAGCGACTCCGGCATCGGTCATGGAACCGTCTCCCCTTCTCAGATAGCCGTTGATTCCATCATTACGAGTATCCGTGGCCGCATTAACAGTCTCTCGTACGCGATCTCCCGGTTGACATTGCAAAGCCTGGCCAGTTCTAGTGATACTGCGAATCGGCGCACGCGCAATAACGCTTCCGACCGGTAAATTGCGCGGAATCGAAACACGGCCATTCGGAAATGTATAAATCACTTCCTGGCCTTGGATTTCTTGATCAGCAGGCACTCGCACGAGAGTGCAAGCACCGTAAGCGGAACCGGCGGTCAACAGAAGCAGCATGGCGGCCGGTAAGCGATTAGGTTTGGACAACACGACTCGCTCCTGGGGAAAGCCTAGATTGTCCAAATATCCTGCGCATCCCACCATGAGAATAATCTCAAACCCAATGCGCTCTACCGGCACCCGTAAAAAGAAAACGACCCGCCTCTTCCGAAGCAAGCCGTTCGCCAAAGGGCCAGGAGGCCCGACCGCGCGCTGATCCGCTATTGCATCTGGACCCTCACCACCACACGCCCGCGTACCGGCCCTGGCGCGATGGTCGCGCCGGTCTGGTAGTACTGCACGGTGAAGGGGTACTGGGCGGTGCCATTGACCATTCGGGTACCTCGCTCAAGCTGGCCGAATTCGATCGGCCTTTGCGTCGTTTTGTTGATGATCTGGAAGGCGACGTTGTTGGCGTTGTCGTTCCCGATATCCGTGGCGATCACCCCCGGCGCACCGGAAGGATGCCTATATGCCGGACTGAAGGCAACGCCAATGTCGGATACTTGTCGCTCCCCGGAGCAATTGAGGGTGATATTGAAGTCCTTGGGTTTGGCGGTCGAACCTATTCCCGTCAGCTCCTTGCTCGCCACTGTGGGCAGGGTGACCACGTCGGGCGCCGTCATCTCACAGGTCGTTCGGACCGCATAAAGACCGTTTGTCCTGAAGTACCAACCGGTCGCTCCCCTGCTCGATATGGGGGGCCACGCCGATATGGCCGTAGGGCCGCGACCATAGTAGAACACGGTACCGCTGTTGAGGCCCCTGGAATCCCTCAACGCGTGGACCCGCACCCGCGCCTTGACATTGATCGGCTCTGACAAGTCGCCATCCGGCAGCCTGTACCGCTGCCAACCGGGCTCATAATTGGGTAGGTCCAGGTCGACAGTGATCCCCATGGAGGCATTCTCCGTCATGCATATCTTGCTCGTGCAATCGTTGAATAAAAACAGATAGTTAGGCGTGGGACCGGAGCATTGCAGATGGAGTGGGGCTTGCCCGAAGACAATCTGGAACGGCACGATCCGGTCGTAAAGGACATCACCCGCCTTGGCATTGGACGGTATCGATATGGCCTCTCTTGGAATGTCCACCATCACACTAGCAGTCTCTGCCTGCCGACACTCCGCCCGCGCGGTGAAAGAACACATACACAGCGCCGCCGCGACCAGCAACAGGCGCCCCAAAGATGACATGAACATGGCGAAGTCCCGATCCCGGCGAAAATAAACGACAGGATCGCAGTCTAGGCCAGACGCCCGCGCGGCACGATAGGAATAGTCTCAAATGCGCGGCGGGCACTGACAAAGTTCACACCGGCGAACGACGCAAGGAAGAACGGCCGGCCTTGCCGACGAACCTCCTTATGCCGCGCCGGCCCGCTGCAACAGCGCCTGGCAACGCCTGGACAAGGATTCCAGCCGCAAGCCCTTGCCGGCCCTGGCATAGCGTTCGCTCAGCGTTTGCATCGCCGCGATCGCCGAATGGTCCGCCAGCCGCAGATGGCGGCAATCCAGCACGACCTGCTGCGGATCGCGCTGCGGGTCGAACAGTTCGAGGAAGTGGGCAGTCGAAGCGAAGAACAGCGTGCCGTGCGGCAGGTAGGTGCGCGAGCCATCGGCATTGTCCGTCACGTCGGCGCGGATCTCGCGCGCATGTTCCCAGGCGAAGTTGAGCGCGGCGATCACGATGCCGCACAGCACCGCCACGGCCAGGTCGGTGAAGACGGTGATGACGGTCACGGCGACGATCACGATGGCGTCGTTCCTGGGCACCTTGCCCAGCACCCGCAGCGAGCCCCAGGCGAAGGTTTCCTGCGCCACCACGAACATCACGCCGGCCAGCGCGGCCAGCGGGATGCGTTCGATGGCCGGCGCCAGGAACAGGATGAACATCAGGATCATCACCCCGGCCACCACGCCGGACAGGCGCGAACGGCCGCCCGAGCCGAGGTTGATCATGGTCTGGCCGATCATGGCGCAACCGCCCATGCCGCCGAACAGGCCCGACGCCACATTGGCCGCGCCCAGCGCCAGGCATTCTCGATTAGGCTGGCCGCGGCTGGCGGTGATCTCGTCGGTGAGGTTGAAAGTAAGCAGGGTTTCCAGCAGGCCGACAATGGCCATCAGCACCGCGTACGGGGCGATGATGCGCAAGGTCTCCAGGTTCATCGGCACCTCGGGGAAATGCCACAGCGGCAGGCCGCCGGCGATCCTGGCCATGTCGCCCAGTGTCGGCGTATGCAGTCCCGTCAGTTGCACCAGCAAGCCGACGCCGAGGATCGCCGCCAGCGCCGGCGGCACCGCGCGGGTCACGCGCGGCAACAGCCAGGTGATCAGCATGGTGAGCAGGGTCAGGCCCAGCATGATGGCCAGTGGCGTGCCTTGCAGCCATACCGGGCCGGTCGGGGTGGCATGGCGGAAGTGTTCGAGTTGCGCCAGTGCGATCACAATGGCCAGGCCGTTGACGAAACCCAGCATCACCGGATGCGGCACCATGCGCACCAGCTTGCCCAGGCGCAGCGCACCGAACAGCGCCATCACCAGGCCTGACAGCAGCACCGTGGCCAGGAAGTATTGCGCCCCATGCTGCGCCACCAGCGCCACGATCACCACCGCCATCGAACCGGCGGCGCCGGAAATCATCCCCGGCCGGCCGCCGAACAGCGCGGTGATGGTGCAGATGAAAAAGGCGCCATACAGCCCCATCAGCGGGTTCAACTGCGCCACCAGGGCGAACGCGATGCACTCCGGCACCAGGGCGAAGGCGGTGGTCAGGCCGGCCAGCGTGTTCTGGCGGAAGTCGCGCAGGCGTGAGGGAGTGGGCGAGGATGAGACGGCGGCATCGGTCATGGCGGAGGCGAAGGCCTGCCGCGGATGGCGGGCCGGATGTAGGTCTGGTCAGTGTAGAACATAGCCGACGGTCGTCGGCATGCGATGAAGGCGTCATTTTACTGCAACGCAATAAGAGAACCAGCGGCTTTTATTGTGTATCAACGGCTATGGAAGGTAGACACGTTGCGGGCTTTGAGGGGGTTGGTGTGTGGGGGTTGCATTGTTTTTTGGGTAGTCTGGTCTTGCTTCTGGTCGATGTACTGGCTCTATGCTTCTCTTTCTCCGGTCGGAACGGAGCGCCGGGGGCGGCCCGGCAGCCGCTCACTTTTCTTGTCTCGCCAAGAAAAGTAAGCAAAAGAAGGCGACGCAACTACCCAGCCCCTTCGGGGTTCCCGACGGATCGAACAAAAAAATGGGAAAAGCAGAGTCGCTTCGCTCCGACTGCTTTTCTGATCCATTTTTTTGCCCGCTCCGTCGGCTGGTTAGATGCGACGTCTTGTCCGGCTCGCCTTCGGCATCGCGGTGCTTGCGACTGGCTTGGTTCAGAAAATGGAGCCAACGCGCAACTCCCCTCCCAAGCCCGATGCCGCAGGCGAGGCGTCCAGGTTTTCTCCCCTTGTGGGCCAGCCGTTGGAGTGCCATGAAAAATGGATCAGCGAGGCAGTCGGAGCGTAGCGACTCTGCCTCGCCCATTTTTCATGACGCTCCAACGGGTACCCCGAAGGGGCTGGCACTTAGGGGGCGCCTTTCTTTGCTTACTTTCTTTGGCGAAGCAAAGAAAGTGAGCGGCTGCCGGGCCGCACCCGGCGCTCCGCTCCGACCGGAGAAAGAGAAGCATAGAACCAGTACATCTGCATGAAGCAAGACCAGACTACCCAACAACACCAAACCAGTACATCGACCAGCAGCAAGAGCAAACTACCCCAAAAAAAACATCAAACCAATACAACTAATCCACCCGCGAATACAACACCCGCAACGCAATCTTGCGCTCCTCAACCGGCAGTTCATTGACCGCCCGCAGATAAGAGATCGAAGCATCGCAAGTCGCATCCGGATCAGCCTGGCGGCGCTCCGGCGAAGACAGCAGCCGCAGCTGTTCCTGCGACAGCGGCGCCAGCGCGCGGCGGATCACGCGGGTGCGTTCGCCCAGCGTGAAGCGAACGGCGTTGGCCGGATCGGCGTCGCGCAACAGGCGTTGCGTCATCGCCATCTCGCGGTTGGCGAATTCCTGCGGCAACACCGCTTGCGGCGTCTCGCGGCCGGCCGCGGCGTCGGCACGTGAACGCGGATAGATCAGTTCGGTGCATGCCGCCGCGCTGATGCCGCGCAGCGCCACCGCCTGGTCCAGCACCAGTTGCTGGAATTGCTGCAACGACTCGTCCGAGGCGATCGGCAACAGTTTGCGGCTGAGGATGCCGACCTGCTCGCGCCCCACCGCCAGGATCTCGGCATCGGAAGCATGCGCCTGCGCCAGCGTCCAGGCCAGGTCGACCATGTGCGCGAAATCCTTGGGGTGGTAGCGCGCCATGATGTCGAACAACGCGCCTTTCTTGAACTCCTCTTCCAGGACATCGCGCGAGGTGGCCATGGTGGCCAGTTGCGCAGTCTCGCCGCCGGGCGCCAGGCGGGTCAGCACGCCGGCCTGCAGCATCTGGCCCTGCTCGGGATACCAGCTCTTGTTGGACGGCGTGTCGGCGATGCGTGCGATGAAGTCGCGCGGCAGGCCCAGCTTGCCGTAGGTGTCGAAGGTCAGGTTGCGGTCGAACGTCTTGTTGATGCGGTCGTCGCCGCCCACCGTGTAAAGCGTATGGAAACCGATATGCGCGCGCGGATCCATGGCGCGGTCGCGCCCGGCCATGAAGGCCAGCGTGCACGAAGACGAGCACTCCTGCTCGACATAGGTATTGAGGCCGCGGCGACGGATCACATCGCCCACCAGCCGGCCCTCGCGCACCCAGCCGCCGGCCGAATACAGCACCACGGTGGTGACCGACGGATGCGCCTGCAACAGGCGCTCCAGGCCGTCGGCGGCGCCGTCGTTCATGCCCCCTTGCAGCAGGACCGACTTGCCGTCGACCCGCAACTGGTAGACCACCGGCGGCCCCAGCTGCTTGCCGCGGGCGATGTCGAACTGTTCGCGGAAGGAATGGGAAGCGCGCCAGGTGCTGGAGACCAGGCTGATGGCGCCGAACACGATCAGCACCTTGACCGCGACTTCGGCCCAGCGCCGCCCGCCGCGCGCCACATGCCGGCTGGCCGACATCCAGCAGCCGCGCACGCCCCAGATCCATGCCAGGTAGCTGAAGGCGGCGATGGCCAAGACCCCGGCCACGCCGTAGCGCGCCGGCATGTCATTGGTCAGCCGCGCCAGCAGCGAGATCGAGAACGCCGGCAGCAGCGACGACAACAGCACCGTATGCAGCCAGTAGGAACGAGCGAGGGAATAGTCGCCGCGCCAATGGCGGCCGATGAAGTTACCGGATTTGCCACCGGCGGGTTGGGTTGTTCGGATTACTGCTTCAGACACGTATGACGGTTCCTCGATGCGCTGTCATGCAATGGGCGATGGGGGGGGGACTCCTGCAGCCGCCAGCATACCCCACCGGCGGCCAGAATGCCGTTCAGTCGACACGAAAACCCTCTCCCGTCGCCCTGACGAAAGTCAGGGCCCAGTGGCTTTCGTTGCATACCGATGGCCGTTGAACGACATTGGATCCTGACTTTCGTCAGGACGACAGCAATTATTTTCGTCATGGCTAAACCACATTACCGGCCCCCCCCGGATTTCTTCTCAGCCGCCGTACCCTGGAATCTTCGACAGGTCGACCTCGTCGATCTGGCTGGCATGCATGAACTTGTCGGCGTACTGCTGGTAGACCTTGTTGCGGATGAAGATGTCGAACAGGTCCGGGTCGATGTGGTTGCGCGCGCGAAAGCCGGCCAGGATCTCGACCGCCTCGCTGAGCGTGTTGCCGCGCTTGTAGGGACGGTCGGCGGCGGTGACGGCCTCGAAGATGTCGGCCACCGCCATGATGCGCGCCGGTATCGACATCTGCTCGCGCGTGAGGCCCTTGGGATAGCCCTTGCCGTCCATGCGCTCGTGGTGGCCGCCGGCGTATTCGGTGACGTTGCGCAATTGCTTGGGCCAGGGCAGCGACTCCAGCATCTTGATCGTGATCACGATGTGGTTGTTGATGATCTGGCGCTCGGCGTCGTTCAGGGTGCCGGCGCGGATGCGCAGGTTGCCGGCTTCCTCCTCGTCCAGAAATTTGCGCATCCGGCCATCCGGGCCGCGCCATTGGCGTTCGGCGATGTCGAGCACGCGCTGCTGGTCTTCCGGCTTCATGCCTTCGGTGCCGATGTTGCTCTTGTGGAGGAATGCGCGCTCGTCGTCCATCAGGGCGATCTCGGCTTGCAGGCGCGCATCCAGCTCGGCGCTTTTTTCCGGCGTGAGCGCCGCGCCCAGCGCCAGTTTCTCCTGCAGCACGCCGATCTCGGCGTCGCGCTTCAAGACCTCGAAACGGGTGTCGATCAGGTGGATGCGGTCGAAGATGGTTTCCATCTTGGTCGACTTTTCCACGATGTGCGTGGGCGAGCTGATCTTGCCGCAGTCGTGCAGCAGGCCGGCCACCCACAGCTCGCGGCGGTCGGCCTCGGTCATGCGGAAATCGGCCAGCGGGCCTTCGGTGGCGGCATGCGCCGCCTCGGCGATCATCATCGCCAGTTCCGGCACATGCTCGCAGTGGCGGCCGGTGTGCGGCGACTTTTCGCCGATGCCGATGTTGATCAGCTTGATGAAACTCTCGAACAGGTTTTCCAGGCGGTGGATCAGTTGCTGGTTGGTCATCGCAATGGAGGCCTGCGAGGCCAGCGCTTCGATGAAGTGCTGGTCGGTCTCGGAGAACGCGATCGTCTTGCCGGCCGAGCGGTCGGTGGCGTTGATCAGTTGCAGCACGCCCAGCAGCTCGCCGCTGTGATCTTGCATGGGCACGGTCAGGATCGACTGCGAGCGGTAGCCGTACTTCTCGTCGAACATGCGCATGCCGTTGAAATTGAAGCCGGTGCTCTCCTGCGCCTGGTACACGTCGGGGATGTTGACCGACTTGCGCGTGTTGGCCGCATAGGCGGCCACCGCCGACAGGTTGGGCGCGCCGTCGGGCAGCCTGAGCGCGATGTTGGGAATCGAGATCGCCGTCCCGCTGCTGCCGCCCTGGTGCATCTTCAGGCTGCCGTTGACCGAGATGTAGAACTGCAGGCTGTTGTCGCTTTCGTCGATGCGGTACAGGGTGCCGCCGTCGGCTTGCGTGATGTCCATGGCGGTCAGCAGGATGCGTTCGAGCAGCAACGGCAGGTCGCGGTTGTTGCTGAGCGCCATGCTCAGTTCGGTCAGTTGGTCCAGCCGGTAGGAAATGTCTCGGTGCTTGTCCATGGCGGTTGCCGATGCTGCGGTGGATGGGTGGCCAGGGCCTGCCGTTACGGTTTTCCGCGTGTGCCGGCCAGAGTGCAAAATCCGGTGTTTTCCCCGGACACTCTACTCGCATTCCGGGGATTTTAAAGCCCGCCCGCGCCGCAGATTGCGGCAAGCCCGGGCCTAAATCGCCTGCAATTCCTTAGCTTACCTTACTGAAACATTTCCGGGTAGATCATACCGGCTACGAATGGAAGAGTCCGCCCTGTTTGCCCGGTTTCTTTTCGTTGATTTAGGGGCGCGGATCACTTAACATCGACCACTGTTGCATAGTTTGCCACATTGTTCGCAAACCCAGTCCGGACGGGGGTTTCCGGGTTGCAACCAACGATCGGCAGCCGCACTGGGGCGGCCTTCCAGCCTATAACTATATCGGACGGCAAGTCACAATGCGCGTAGAAATTCTCGGTTGCAGCGGCGGCATCGGCGGAAACGGCATGCGCACCACTTCCCTGCTGGTGGATCACGATATCCTGATCGACGCCGGCACCGGCGTGGGCGACCTGCCGCTGGAACGCCTGGCCGCGATCGACCATGTCTTCATCACGCATGCCCACCTGGACCATATCGCCTGCCTGCCGCTGATGGTCGACAGCGTGGGCGAACTGCGCGAGCGCCCGGTCACCATGTACGCCACGCGCGAGACGCTGGACATCATCCGCCGGCACATCTTCAATTGGCAGATCTGGCCCGACTTCAGCCAGATCCCGACGCCGGACAATCCCTTCCTGCGCTTTGCCGCCATCGAGGTCGGCCAGGCCGTGATCTTGGGCATGCGCAGCATCACCCCGCTGCCGGCCACGCATACCGTGCCGGCGGTGGGTTATCACTTGCACAACCAGGCCAGCGGCGCCTCGCTCGCCTTCAGCGGCGACACCTGCATCTGCGACCCGCTGTGGGAAGCCCTCAATGCCGTCGGCGACCTGCGCTACCTGATCATCGAGGCCGCTTTCGCCGACCGCGAGCGCGAGCTGGCCCTATTGTCCAAACACCTGTGCCCCAGCCTGCTGCTGGCCGAACTGGCAAAGCTGCGCGCGCGGCCGGAGGTGCTGGTGACCCATGCCAAGCCCAGCCAGCAGGAGCAGATCGCCCGCGAAATCGCCGCCGGCAACAGCCCGCACCAGCCACGCATGCTGGCGCCGGGCGTCATCCTGGCGTTCTAGACTCAACGCACCACGCAATCGACCGCTTTACCCGCGCCAGTCTGCTGACCGACCGGCGGAGTGCTGTTGAAACTCGGAGGGGGCAAGAACTTCAAGCCGGGGTTCTGCGGCAGAATGACCGGCGGGGTCGTGAGGTTAGGCGTATAGCCGAACTGGCCCGCACTAAAATTCTGCGCGCCTCCCCGATTTGACACGTTAATCAGGCCATCTAATACCTGCACATACAAGCCCGGCGGCAATCCCGGCGCTGCTGCTGGTATTGCCGCGGCTGCAGCTTTTGCTGCGGTTTGTGCTGCGGTTTGTGCTGCGGCTTGTGCCGCGCCTGCTGATGCTGTTTCTGCTGTCATTGCCCCTGTTGCTGCTGGTGCTGGCATCTGGATTGGCGCCGCTTGCGGCAAAGGCAACGGCGCCGGCAACGACCCTGCTCCCGACACCGGCGATGCCGCACCGCAGTTATTCGAGCAGAACTGGGCGATGAAAGTCGTGCCGCGAATACCGATCGTCGCCGTCGGCGTGTCGAAGCTGACCGCATCATGGTTGCGCTTGCCGACCAGGCCGGTCACGGCGCGCAAGCCGCCCTTGACCAGGTTGATCGCCACCGAATCGTTTTCCGGTTTCTTTTCGTCGTAGACATACTTGGCCACCACCACCTCGCTGCCGGGGCGCAGCACGATCTCGGCATTGTCCAGGAATTGCACCCTGGTATACGTCTCGCGTTCGGTAATGAGCGTATCGCCCTGGAGAATGGCCGACTTCACCGCCAGCACGGTGCGCGTGCCGTCGGCATGCCTGGCCGTGAGCAGACCCGACAGGTGCGTCACCTTCCCCACCGCCTGCGCCTGCACCGCACCGGCGGCGGCCAGCAATGCCAATGCCATCCACCACCCGGCCAGCCGCCGCGCCATGACTGCCCAACGAGAATAATTCAACGGTTTCATACTGAGTCCTGAAAACCGGGGCCGCAAGCCGGCGCCCGGGAAAACCATACGATCCGGCGCATCAATTGCAATACAGCTTGGCTACCTTGGGCGCTGCCCTCTCTTCTGCAATGGCGCCCTTTGCGTCTTCCTTGCCCGTACCGCTACGGTCGCCGCTCGTCATGCTGACCTGCCCGGCCGAACCGGAAGTCTGCGCCATGGTCTGCGTCACGAGCGCAATCAGGGTGTTGATGCTATCCACCAGCGCCGTCGACGGTCCAGCCGGCGTCACCACAGGAATCGGGTCGACCGGAGGCGGAAGCGGTACCGGTATGCGCACCCCATTGGCATCCGTGATGCTCACCCCCGGTGCGTAGCTCAACGCCGGGGCCGACAACGTCGCCAGGCCCGGCGCCGAGGTCGTCACATTGGCGTTGAGGGCGATGCTGTTGCCGGCGGCGAGCGTAACGTTGCCGCCCTGCGAAGACAGGGGGCCATTGATGATCAGGTTGTCGGCGCCGCTGTTGGCCGAACTGCCCGCCGTCAGCACGATGTCGCCGCTGGCGTCCACGCCGCCCGCACCGATGGTCAACGGGCTGTGCGTCGACATGTTCACCGAAGCGCCGGCGCCGCGGGTCTTGACCAGGCCGGCGCCATTAATGCCCAGCATGGCCAGCTTGGTGGCGGCACTGGTGGGCGTGCCGTCGACCGCCGCGGGCAAGCTGCCCAGGAAGTCGGCATTCGAACCGATCGCCGCCGTGCGCATGGCGCCATAGTTCTCGATGTTGACGCTGCCGTTGGCGGCATTGACGCCATTGACGGTCACCACGCTGGCGTCATCGGTATTGAGATGGTTGAGCAGCCTGATGTTGCCCTGGCCGCTGCTGCTGGCGGCAAAAGCGGCAATCTGGTTGTTGCTGGTGGCGCCATCCAGGCTGATATTGCCGGTGGCCGAGGCGATCAGTTGCCTGGTCACGTGCAGCGAGGTGGCAATGCTCATACAACTGCTGCCGTACTGGGAAATATCGCCGTTCCGCGCTTCCAGCACCAGGTTGTTGGCCGTGATATTGCCCACCGTCAGCGTGCCGGAAGCCGAACTCAGCGCGGCATCGGCAAGGCTCATGTTGCCGCCGCTCTGGTAGAAATCGTCCGACACCATCAGGCGCGATCCGGAATTGCCGGTGACGTTGCCGCCACGCACCTCCATGCCGTAGAAGCGCGTATCGCCGCCGAGCACCAGGTTGCCGCTATTGACGTAGACATTGGCATCGGTAGCGGCATTGTTGAGCGTGAGCGTGGTCGCATCGGCATTCATCGGCGAAGTCACGGAAATGCTGCCGCTGCCCGAGGTCGAGGTGGCTACGGTCAGGCTGCCGCCATACATATCCAGGCTGCCGCCGTTGAGCACCAGCTTGTCGATGGTGTCGGCGCCCATGCCGTGGTGCGCGGTCATGCAGCTATCGATGACGACGGTATCGATCTGGGTCGGAATGTAGCCGGCTCCGCCCCAGGTCGCGAGGCTGCCCCAGTCGGAATCGCTACCGTTGGCGGCCAGCGTGGCCGAGCCGGCCATGGCCAGCGTCAGGCCATTTTCCGTGGTGGCCTTGATCATCTGCTTGTTGCCGCCAATGGTCAGCACGTCGCCGGTCACGTTGCGGAAATAAGAACCGGGAGCGAACTGCGCGCCGGCGCTGATATTGAACATCTGATAGACGGTGCCCACCGATGCCGTGTAGCCGTTGAGCAAGCGCGTCTGGAACGTGCCGCCCAGGCTTACCGTGCCGCAGCTCAGGAAGTTGATCCGGTCGTAACCCGCATTGGAGACATCCATCAACAGCTTGCTGCCGCTGCCCAGCGTCAGGTTGCCATCGATGTTCAGGGTGCCGACATTGCCATCGCCGCCCGGCGCCAATGTGCCGTTGTTGAAGAAACCCTGCGCGGTCTTGATCGTGCCGCTGCCGGTGACGGCGCCGTCGCTGGCCAGGCTCGTCACGTTGACCGTCGCCGTGCCGCCAAGGCTGAGCAGGCCGCTGCTGCCCATGGTGACATTGCCCGCATTGAGCGTGTCGCCCGTGCCCATCACGATGCTGCCGTTGCCGAGCAACAGGTTGCCGTTGCCCTGCTTGCCGCCGCCATCGGAGACGGTCATCGTGCCGCCGTTGAGGATCACGCGCGCGCCGTTGCCGATGGAGATGTCGCGGCTGACGCCCTCGACATTGCTGTAATCGTTATGCCGGGTGTTCAATGCCAGGTCCAGCCCATTCGAGGTGCTGGTGATGTTGGCATTGATGTTGATATTGTTGTCGGCGTTGAGCGTCAGGTTTGCCGCGGCTCCCGCGCTCTTGACGATATCCGCGCTGATCGTGATATTGCCGTCGCCCGAATTGCCTCCGTTGCCGGTGGTCAGCGTGACATTGACGCCCAGGTTGAGCTGGGCGTTGATGGTGCTGTTGAGAATCTCGGTGCCGCCATCGCTCGACCCCACCGCATACACCGTGCCGCACATCCCGCCCTGGATCGGGGCGCTGCTGGAAGACACCACCGTCAGGTCGTACGGATCGATCAGCCAGGTGCCGCCCGAACCCACGGTCGGCACCTTGACCACGTCCAGCTGCTTGAGGCCGGAAGTCTCGACGAAACCGCCGCGGCCCGGCGCGCCGATGGCCGATACGTCGCCGTCGATGAAGGCCTTGTTATCCGAATACAGCGTCACGTTGCCGCCGGCCGTGCCGTCGGCGCTGATGCGTGAGCTGGCCGTGGTGGCCAGGTTTTGCGAGGCGCGCAGGAAAACGCGGCCGCCTTCGCGCACCACACTGGAGGCGCTGATGGTGCCGCTGTTGCTGATCAGGCCGGCGGCAATGCCGATGCGGCCGGCTTCGGCGGTGATGGCGCCCAGGTTGGTGACATTGCCGGTGTTGCCGGTGACGTTCACCGTCACCCCCGGCGTGGCGGTGTCGGCCAGGGTCACGGTTTCGCCAGCGGCCAGGATCACCTCGCCCTGCGGGCTCTGGATGATGCCGCCGTTGGTCACGCTGCTGCCGATCAGGTAGACGCTGCCGCCGGTGGCGGACTTGATGGTGCCCTGGTTCTCCACCGAGCCGACCGCGCCCTGCCTGGAAAAGGTCAGCTTGCCGGCCAGGAAATCGCTGTCGTTGATGTTGAGCGTGGAGGCGATGAAGCGGCCGACATCGACCGTGCCGCCGGGGCCGATCAAAATGCCGTTCGGGTTGTACAGCGCCACCAGGCCCGGCGCGGTGAGCTTGCCGTAGATCTGCGAAATATCGCCGCCGGTCACCTTGGCCAGGAAGGCTGCCGCCGCACCGGGCTGGCTGATGTTGACGACGGCGTCCGAGCCGATCGAAAAGGACTGGAAAGTGGCGATCGCCTGCGGCGTGAGCTGGTTGATGTTGAGCGTGGCGCCGTTCTGCGTGAACACCACGTTGCCGTTGACCACGCTCCAGCCGGCGGGCAGCGTGCCCGGCGCCGGCGCGGCGGCCAACGCGCCGGTCTGCCAGGCGCCGCACACTGCGGCTGCGGACACCGACACCCGCAGCACCGGCGCCAGCACCTGGCGCCAGGAGCGCAGCAGGAGGCGGCCCAACAGCGACGGCAGGGGCTTGCGTGCGCGCCAGCTCAGGGTCAGGCGGCGTTTGCCCAGGCGCACCGTCAGCGACGGCGGCAACAATTCGATGGCAGGCGGCGCGCCGCAGGCGCCCTGGCTTTCGGAGGTGGGTACGGTATTTTTCATGTCAGAACCCCAGGGTCGCGCTCAGGTGCGCATTCAGGTCGCCGCGTTTTTCTGTTGGCGAGGTGCCGGCGATGGACACGCGCGCGACATCCAGGCGCAGGTTGAAATCGCGCCCCACGTTGTAGCGCGCGCCGAAACCGAGGCTGGCCACCGTCATGCTGGATGCCAGCGCGCTGCCGGCGGTCTTGTTGTTGTAGCCGCGCCCGATGTCGTAGAACGCCAGCAGCCGCAGGTTGCCCTTGAGCTCGCTCTTGGCCAGCAGTTCCGGCGTATAGGCTTCGGCATTGACGATCATGCCGCTGTCGGCCGCGACCGCGCGTTCGGAAAAGCCGCGCACGGCGGTCGAACCGGCCAGGCCGAACTGTTCGGCCGGCGCCAGCGGATCGGGCGCGTACTGGGCCGTACCGGCCAGGCGCATCTGCCAGTCGCTGGCGAACGCCTTGAGCAGCGACACGCCGCCGCGCGCAATGACGAAGTTGTCGGTCGTGTCGCGGTTGCCGGCGATGAAGGAATAGCGGTCGGTGCGGCCGCTGGTGCTGGTGTAGCTGGGGCCGACCGCCCAGTTGCGCGCGATGCCGATGTTGTAGTCGAGGATCTGGCCCACGCCCTGGCGCTGTGCGCTATAGGTGGCCGACAGCGGCAGCGTGGAATACGGCTGGCAGGTGGAAAGCTCGATGCCGGCGAAGCTGCAGGTCGAGCCCAGTTTCTTGTAGTCGGCGCCCAACACCAGCTTGCTGGTCCATTCGCCGCTGCGGGCGAAGAAATGGTTCCAGCGCAGCGCGTAGACATCGCCCTTGCCGGTGAAGCCGAACAGCGAGCCCAGCGTGGGCGAGGTGCCGCTGGTCACGTTGGATTTACCGTAGATGAAATCCACGCTGTCGCCGATGCCGTACAGCGGCAGGCGGTAACCCAGCGAATACAGGTCGACCTTGGAGCCCGACGGGCTGTCGGGCGAGGTGGTGTAGGCCAGCGTGCCGACCTGGTCGCGGTTGAACAGGTTGGAATGCTGCAGGGCGACGCCGGTGCGCCATTGGCCGGTTTCCGGGGAGCCGGTATTGTCCAGCGTGAGAATCACCCGGAACGGGTCATTGTCGGTCACCGTCACCTTGGCGTCGATCTTGCCTTCGGCTTCGGAGTTGGAGAGCTCGACGCTGGCCTGCTTGGCCGGGTTGTCGTTGGCCAGTTGCAGCGATTCCGAAATCTTGCGCATGTTGGGCGCCATGCCCGGCTGCAATGCCGGAATGCTGGCGCGGATGTTGGCTTCGCTGAAGTGCTTGTTGTCGACCACGGTGACCTTGCCGATCGCGGCCTCCGTCACCTGGAGGCGCACCACGCCGGAGGTCAGCTCCTGTTCCGGCACATGGACCAGGACGGTGCTGTAGCCGTCCTGGCGGTAGGCGTTTTCCAGCGCCTCCAAAGCCTGCTGTATGTCGCCGTAGACGCGGCCGGCGCCGGTGAACGGCCCGACAGCCTGTTCGATCTGCTGCGCCGTGAGCAGGGTGTTGCCATCGATCTGGAAACGCTTGATCTCGAAGCGCTCGTCGGCTGGCTCGGCAGCGGCCACGGCCGCCTGCGGCGCAGCTTGCGCCATCGCCCCCAGCGCTGTGGTCGCCAGCGCCATCCCCATCAAACAATGCTGAAAGCCGCGTTTCATCATATGTGCGAGCGGTTGCCTGTATGGCCCGCCTCCCCTTTTTTTTCTTGAATGCATGTACGCAAGTACGCAACGCTGGCGCGGCGGATCGTGCCGTCTCGGCTGTCTCCCTGGATCCCCGCCGCCGGAATATCCTCGCTCCGATGCGCAAAAACGCGCGCGCCATCCGCTGCGTTGCGGCGCATGGCAAATTGAAAGCGGTGGAATCCCCTCGAAGCAGAATCGTCAGTAACGGCCCAACCCTTGCGCGGCATGAGCCTTTCTTGACGTATGTAAAGTATAGGGATTCGGTTCTTCAGCGTCGACAAGATTCGATCAAAAAACACACCCGCTCTGCCGCGACGGCATTTTCACGCGTCGGATTTTTGTCTGCCTGGAAACTATTCTGATGATTTCGCGCAAAGATGCATCAAGTCATTGCCGGCTTGAACGCTTGTCACGCCTTTATCGTCGTTTTATTTCGTGTCGAACGTGGTGACGCCATCCCAATCGGCGGGAGGCGGCTCGCTGCGATAACGGGCGATGCGCCCGAGATACAACGCATACAGGCCATGCGCCGATTTTTCCTGCAGCGCGAGAATCGCACGCTCGGCCTCATCCCAGCGCTGCGCGCGCAAGGCCCCCAGCGCCGCATGCCATTGCCCGACCTCGGCGCGCAGGCCGGCATCGAGTTCGCCGTCCGGCGCCAGCGGCTCGAAGATCGGCACCGGTTCGTTCTTGCCCTTGACGCGCACGCGGTCCAGCTCGCGGTAGGCGAATCCCGGCGCGGCATCGCGCGTGGCTTGCCCGACCAGCACGCCTACGCCGTAGACCTTGGTGATCGACTCCAGCCGCGAAGACAGGTTGACCGTGTCGCCCATGACCGTGTACGCCTTGCGGATCCTGGAACCCATGTCGCCCACGCGCATCGAGCCGGTATTGACGCCGATGCCGATCTTCAGCGGCGGCCAGTTGCGCTTGGCGAACTCCCGGTTCAGCGCGATGACGGTCTGCTGCATCTTCAGCGCGGTGGCGACCGCGCGCACGGCGTGGTCGGGCAGCGCCAGCGGCGCGCCCCAGAAGGCCATGACGGCGTCGCCGATGTACTTGTCCAGGGTGCCGCGGTTGCCGCGGATGTCTTCCGACATGGCGGTCAGGTAGAGATTGATGTATTCGCGCAGCTCGTTGGGTTGCAGGCTTTCGGAGATGGTGGTGAAGCCGCGCACGTCGGAGAACATCACGGTCAGCTCGCGGATCTCGCCTTCCATGTTGTAGCTCTCGGGATTGGCCGCCATCTCGGCCACCAGTTCGGGCGCCACGTATTCGCCGAACAGGTTGACGATGGCTTTGCGGTTGCGGTATTCGAACAGGTAGCCCCAGCCCAGGTTGCAGACGAACAGCGCGGCGATCAGCAGCAAGGCGGTGGCCAGCGGCAGCACCAGGCCGCCGGCGTTGTACAGCCAGAAATTGAAAGCGCCGATGCCGGCGCCGGCGGCCGCCGTCAGCAGGATCGACATGAGCGGCCCCAGCATCGGCAACAGGATGCCCAGCGCCAGTCCAATCACCAGGATCTGCACCAGGTCGTAGCCGACCGCGAATTCCGGGCGCTGCTTGAACTCGCCGTCGATAATGGAGGCGATCAGGTTGGCGTGCACTTCCACGCCGGGATAGACCGGGCTGACCGGCGTGGCCCGCAAGTCGTTGAGGCCCGGCACGGTAGTGCCGACCAGCATGATGCGGCCGTCCAGCTGGTCGTGCGGCACGCGTCCGCGGAGCACGTCCACCGCCGGCACATAGCGGAAGGCGCCGCCGGCCGGTCCGCCATGGCCGCGGTAGGTGACCAGCGTGGTCAGGTGGCGTTCGACCGGGATGAACAGCGGCTCGGGCTTGACATCGACCGCGATGGAATCGAGCGCGCCATAGTCGCGCAACTGTTCGTCCGACAGCACCGCGTCGTTCTGCAGGAACACCGGCTTGATGCGCTTGCCGTTCAGGGCCACGCGCGCGGTGGCCAGTGCCAGCGATTCGTAGAAATTGTCCCCGACCTGGGCCACCAGCGGCACCGCGCGGATCAGGCCGTCCTCGTCGGGCAGCGGGTTGAAGAAGCCGCCCGAGCGCGCCGCCTGCTGCAACTGCGGCAGGTTGGCGCCGTAGGCGCGCCAGTGCGTCACGTCCAGCCGGCGCCCGCCGAGATCGGCCACAGTGAAGGCCGGCGCCGGCAGTTGCCCCTTGGCGATGGCGCCGGCTTCGTTGGACAGGTTGTAGCCCATCACCACCGGCTGCCCCTTGAGGGCTTCGGCCAGGCGCGCGTCGTAGTCCATCTGCGGCTTGAGGCTTTGCAACTGGCGGGTGAATTGCGGCACATCCTTCAATTCGCCCTGGGCCAATTCTTCCAGGCGGGCATAGCCGGAACTGGTGTCCGGTTCGGCGAACACCACGTCGAAACCGACCGACTGCGCCTGGTAGGTCTGCGTCATCTGCCGGACCAGCTCGGCCACCACGTCGCGGCTCCAGGGCCAGCGGCCGATGTCGGCGATGCTTTTTTCATCGATGTCGACGATGACGATGCGCGGGTCCAGCTCGGCCTTGGCCACGCGCATGCGCAAGTCGTAGAAGAACAGGTCCAGCCGCCCCACCCACTCGCCCGGCAGCATGCCGACCACCTGTGCAGCCGCCACACCGGTCAGCACCAATGCCAGCAACCAGCGCGCCCAATATTTGGCGCAGGCCTGACGCAAACGACGCAACATGATTTCCCCTGGATTTTTTCTTGGTGCGATCATGCCAGCAGTTGCTCGCGGCCACAATCGCGGCGCCGGCATGGCGCCACAAAACCATCGAAAAGTTGCCGCCATGCATTGGCGCCATGCGATGTGCGGTGCGGGATGAAGCCGGAGCCAAAATGGGGTCTAATGCATTTTCGTCGCCGGATCGGGTGAAGGCATCGCCGGCGGCGCATTCCTATCAAGAGGAGGACGCATGAAGCAAATCCCGCTGGTCAAGCTGCGCAATGGCGACCAGGTGCCGGCCCTGGGCCAGGGCACATGGAACATGGGAGAGTCGGCCGCGCATGCGGCGGCCGAGGTGAAGGCGCTGCAAGCCGGACTGGAGCTGGGCATGACGCTGATCGACACCGCCGAGATGTACGCCGACGGCGGCGCCGAAAAGATCGTCGGCCGCGCCATCGCCGGCCGCCGCGACCAGGTCTACCTGGTCAGCAAGGTGCTGCCGCAAAACGCCTCCAGGCGCGGCACCATCGCCGCCTGCGAAGCCAGCCTGAAACGCCTGGGCACCGACCGCATCGACTTGTACCTGCTGCACTGGCGCGGCTCGCACCCGTTGTCGGCCACGGTGGAGGCGATGCAGGCGCTGGCGGCGCAGGGCAAGATCGGCGGCTGGGGCGTGAGCAACCTCGATACCGACGACATCGATGAATTGCTGGAAGAAGAAAACGGCAACCAGTGCCTGACCAACCAGGTGCTGTACAACCTGTCGCGACGCGGCATCGAATATGACCTGCTGCCGCAATCGCTGGAACGCGGCGTGCCCGTCATGGCCTACTCGCCGATCGAACAGGGGCGCATCCTGAAGAATGCCGCGCTGGCCACCGTCGCCCAGCGGCATGGCGTGACGCCGGCGCAGGTCGCATTGGTGTGGGTGCTGCGCCGCCCCGGCGTGATCGCCATCCCCAAGGCGGCCAGCCAGGAGCACGTGCGGCAAAACCGCGCCAGCCTCGACATTGCCCTGGCCGACGCCGACCTCAGGGAACTCGACGCCGCCTTCCCACCGCCGCGCCGCAAGCTGCCTTTGGCGATGCTCTAGGGCCTGTCAACAAGCCCCCCCTGGACACTCAGGCCGCGGCCGCCGCATCGACGAGGTCCAGCTGGCGCAGCAGGTCGCGCACGGCGGCCGGAATCGGCGCAATCACCGGCACCGTGAAGCGCCGGGCCAATGCGATCGCCGCCTGGCCCAGCGGTCCGCCGCCGATCACCACCGCCTGCGCGCCATCCAGTTCCACACATTCCCGCACCGCCTGCGCCAGCGCTTGTTCCAGCGCCTGCGGGTCGGCCGCCAGTGCGCGCGGATCGCCCGCGGTCAGGCGGATGCCGGTGTACAGGCCGCCCAACCCCAGTTGCTGCGCCTTGGCGGCGATGGCGTCGGCCAGTTCCGGCGTCACCGTCGCCACGCCGAAGCGCCGGCCGCCCTGCGCCGCCTCCAGCATCGACGCTTCGCAAATGCCGGCCACCGGCGTCTTGCCGGCGGCGCGCACACGCTCGATGCCGGGGTCGCCGAAGGCGCTGACGATCACGCCGGCGCTTTGGCGGCCGAACTCCTGCCAGTTGCGCTCCACCTCGGGCGCTGCCGCCTCCAGCTCGGCGCTGTTGACGATCATGCCCGGCCCGCTGCGCGCGCTCACTCCGCTGACCGAAAAGCCCGGCGGCAGTTCGGCGGCGGCGATGGCCACCATCATCTCGGTGGTGGCAGCAGAAGAGTTCGGATTGATCAGCAGGATATGGCGCATGCTCGGCTCGGGTTAAGTAGATTCAATGCGGCGGCATCAACCGCGGCCAACGAGCGCGGCGGCTTCGGCCGGGGCCTGCACCGGCCCATCCGCCAGCGGCGCGTCGGGCGACTTGCCGTAGGTTTCCGGCACGGTACGCACCGCGATGGTGAAGATGCCGTACATCGCCGCGATCATGCCGAACACGCCGGCCAAGCCGAAGGCGTCGAACAGGCGCCCCGCCGCCAGCGGCATGAAGGCGCCGGCGGCCGTGCCGGTCGCCAGGATGAAGGCGGTGCCGAAGGCGCGCACGCGGGTCGGATACAGCTCTGGAGCGAAGATCCAGATGGTAGTGTTCAACAGCAGCACGAAGAACTGGAACACCGCGCCGGCCACCAGGATCATGGCGATGTTCTTGGCCACGAAACCGATCGCCAGCGCCGCCGCACAGGCGCAGACCGCGCCCACGGTCAGCACGCGCTTGCGCGGCATATGGAAGCCGAAGGCCGAGGCGGCGATCGCGCCCAGCAGGCTGCCGCTTTGCATCACCATCGTAAACAGCAGGCTCTTGGACATGCTGTAGCCCAGGCTGACCAGGATGGTCGGCATCAGCGTGAGCACCGAGATCTGCGCGCCATAGGTCATCCAGATGGCGATGCACAGCGGCACGGTGCGGCGCGCCAGCGGGCCCTGGAAGATCTCCATCGAGCGCACCTTCACGCGCGCGGCCTGCTCGCGGCGGCCATCGTCGGCGATCCACGCCGTCGCTTCAGGCGCGGGGCCGGACAGCTTGCCGCTGGCCAGGCGCGACAACACCCGGTTGGTTTCGGCGATCTTGTGCCGCGACAGCAAGAAGCGCGGCGTTTCCGGGATATAGCGGCGGTAGAACGCGCCCAGCAGGGCCGGCACCATCAGGCAGAAGAACAGCCAGCGCCAGCTGTTCTCGCCTGGGAACAGGGTAAACACCAGCAGGCCGAAGGCCGGCGCCAGGAAGTTGCCCAGGCCGCCGGCGCCCACGTTGACCAGCCCCACCGCGGTGCCGCGGAACTTGCTGGAACAGAACTCGGCCAGCATGGTGACGGCGATGGCGATCTCGCCGCCCAGGCCGAAGCCGACGATGGCGCGGCCGATGGCCATGACCGTCAGGTCCGGCGCCAGCGCGCAGATGCCGGCGCCCAGCGTAAACAGCAACAGGTCCAGGCTCAGCATCACGCGGCGGCCGTAGCGGTCGGCCACCAGGCCTGAGACGATGCGGCCGATGGCGGCGCTGGCGAAGGTGACGGTATTCAGCAAACCGATGTCGGCGGTGGTGAGCCCCCATTGCTGCTTGAGCATGGGGCCGACCAGACCGATGGCGTTCTGCTCGAAACTGTCGAACAGGCAACCGATCAGGATCAGGAAAATGATGGTGTGGTGCGAACGGGTGACGCCGATCTTGTCCAGCGCGCCGTCCAGCTCGGCGATGCGCGGAGTATCCGGCGATGAAAGTGTAGGTCCGGCCATGGTCAGCTCCTCGTGCGTGGGATGGCAAACGAAAGTCATGCTTCGATTCTTGCTACTGCGTCATGGCTGTGGAACCCGGCGACCGATATGGCCGCCGCTGCGTAACTTACTTTAGTCCACCGCGTCGACAAATGGAATAACAATTTCAGAATTAATTTTTTACTGAAATTTAAATTTCATTCCTGAGAGGCATAAAGCAATCGCCGTGCCAGCATCGGGGCTGGTATGCCATTGTCGCAATGGCGCTGATGCGGATGGCGCAAAACCCACGCCGGAGGCGCAATCGCGCCGAATCCGCAGGATGGGAGACGGGAGAGTCCTTTGCCCGGGCGCAAGTCTTCCCGACGCTGGCCGCCTTCAATTGGTGAAGCCGGCCGCGCCGCCGCACCGGCAGCGTGCGGCGCCTGGAAGAAAATGGGGATTCAATCTGCCCGGCATGCTGAAATCCCAATTCCAGGCAGGAAACTGGAGGGAGAAACGTTCAGCCGAAGTCGTCCAGCTCGTCATGCCCCTGCTCCACGGCCGCCAGGCGCTTGCGCCCGGCCGCGCCGCTGGCGTCGATGACCATGGTGGCCAGCAGGTCGCACAGGGCCATCACGGCCACGTGGTTATCCAGCGAACCGGGGCCGCGGCACTGGCATTGCAGCGACCAGGTGGCGCCGGCGTAATCGGGCGAGGCCTGGTCGCTGATATAGAGGATGCGGGCGCCGGCGCGGCTGGCGGCATCCAGCACGCGTTCCATCTGGCGCGTCTGGCGGCGCGTGCCGAACACGATCACGCAATCGCGCTCGCTCAGGCCGGCAGTATGTTCGGCCAGCGTCTCGCCGGGGCCGGGGATGGCGGTCACGCGCGGCAGCACCTGGATGATCTGCCAGCGCAGGTAGACCGCGAAGGCATGGCTGCTGCGGCTGCCGAACACCAGCACCTGCGGCGCGCCGGCGATGGCCTTGGCGATCTCGGCCATGGTGGCGTCGGACAGGCGTTCGAAGGTGCCGGCCAGGTTGGCCTGCGATTGCTGGAAATGCGCCGCCACCGACCTGACATGGCGCGCCGCGCCCGAGGATGGCTGGAACAGCGGCGAACCGACTTCCTGCTCCTCGCGCACGTGGCGGCGCGCCTCTTCATAACTGTCGTAGCCGATGTGGCGGATGAAGCGGCTCACCGTCGACGGCGACACGCCGGCCAACTGCGCCAGCTCGTTGCCGGCATAACTGGCCAGCTCGCCGGGAAACTCCAGCAGGAAATCCGCCAGCTGGCGCTCGGTAGCCGACAGTTCATCAAGCTTGCTGCGCACGCGGCGCACGAAGGATTCGGAAGAAGGTCTCATGAAGTGCGGGCGGGCCATCCTGGAGTCACGATCGGCGCATTGTATATGGATAGCCGTGCTGCCGGTTTCATGATTTTATGAAATGCTTAATCGTTGAATGGCATTGGGCTATGTTGGTGTACGAGCTTTGGGTAGTTTGGTCTTGCTGCGTGTTGATGTGTTGAATTGAGGTTTTGTTGGGTAGTCTGCTCTTGCTACGTGCAGATGTACTGGCTCCATGCTTATCTTTCTCCGGTCGCAGCGGAGCGCCGGGGGCGGCCCGGCAGCCGCTCACTTTTCTTGTCTCGCCAAGAAAAGTAAGCAAAAGAAGGCGACGCAACTACCCAGCCCCTTCGGGGTTCCCGACGGAACGGGCAAAAAAATGGGAAAAGCAGAGTCGCTTCGCTCCGACTGCTTTTCTGATCCATTTTTTTGCCCGCTCCGCCGGCTGGTTAGATGCGACGTCTTGTCCGGCTCGCCTTCGGCATCGCGGTACTTGCGAAAAATCGAGGGAATCGGTCATTGTTCAGGAGACGCCAGCGCTTCTCTGTACCAATCCCCGATGCCGCAGGCGAGGCGTCCAGGTTTTCTCCCCTTGTGGGCCAGCCGTTGGAGTGCCATGAAAAATGGATCAGCGAGGCAGTCGGAGCGTAGCGACTCTGCCTCGCCCATTTTTCATGGCACTCCAACGGGTACCCCGAAGGGGCTGGCACTTAGGGGGCGCCTTTCTTTGCTTACTTTCTTTGGCGAAGCAAAGAAAGTGAGCGGCTGCCGGGCCGCACCCGGCGCTCCGTTCCGACCGAAGAAAGATAAGCATAAAGTCAGTACATCTGCATGAAGCAAGACCAGACTACTCAACAACATCAAACCAGTACATCGACCAGCAGCAAAAGCAGACTACGCCCACAAAAAACAATAGCCCCTAGCCAAACTTACGCGCAGCATCAATTGCCAAACCACTCCCGATACTGCCAAACAAATCCCCCTCAACATGTTTGGCATCCGGCACCAGCGCCCCGATGCGCTGGCGCAGCAGGTTCACGCCGGAAGAGCCGCCGGTGAAGAACACGCTGTCGATATCGGATGCGCGCAGGCCGGCCTGGCGCAGCAGGCCCGAGACCGTCTGCTCGACCGATTGCACCAGGTGCTCGACGGCGGTATCGAAATCGGCGCGGTTCAGTTCCAGCGTTTGCGCCGGACGCAGGCGCTGCAGGTCCAGCGTGGCCGACTCTTGCGAAGACAGGGCGATCTTGCCGCCTTCCACCTGCAACGCCAGCCAGTGGCCGCAGCGCTGTTCCACCACGTCGAGCAGGCGCGCGAAGCGCTCGCGGTCAACCGCTTCGCGCGCCACATCCTGCAATTGCTGCCAGGTCTTGCGCGTGTAAAGCTGGTTGATGGTGTGCCAGGTGGCGAGGTTGAAGTAATAGCTGGAGGGCACCTCGGCGTTGCCAGCCAGGCGACCGCCCAGGCCCAGCAACGGCATTACGCAGGACAGGCTGAAATATTTGTCGAAGTCGGTGCCGCCGATGTGCACGCCGCCGTTGGCCAGGATATCGTCGCGCCGCTCCTGGCGCGCCGCGCGCTGCGGCGACAGGCGCACCAGCGAAAAGTCCGAGGTGCCGCCGCCGATGTCGGCGATCAGCACCAGCTCTTCGCCTCCGATGCGCGACTCGTAATCGAAGGCGGCGGCGATCGGTTCGAACTGGAATTCGATATCGGTGAAGCCGACGCTGCGCGCGATTTCTTCCAGCGTATCCTGCGCCAGTTGGTCGGCGGCCAGGTCGTCGTCGACGAAATGCACCGGACGCCCCATCACCACGCGCGAGAAGGATGTGCCGGCGGCGCGTTCGGCGCGCTTCTTCAGTTCGCCGATGAATTGCGCCAGCAGGCCGCGGTAAGGCAAGGCCCGGCCGCCGACCTCGGTCTGGCCGTCGATGGCGCCGGAGCCGAGCAGGCTCTTCAGCGAACGCATCAGGCGGCCTTCATAACCGGACAGGTATTCGTTCAGGCCGCTGCGGCCGTAGCTGAATTCGTTTTCGTCGGCGTTGAAGAACACCACCGATGGCAGCGTCGCCCGGCCGTCTTCCAGCGGCAGCAGCAGGGACTGGCCCGCATCGGGACGCAGCCAGCCGACGGTGGAATTGGAGGTGCCGAAATCCACCCCGCATGCGTTGGCCATCGATTACTCCTTCATTTTGGGCCGGCAATCATATAGAAAAGGGGCATGCTTGTCTGCACGGCATTGCCGCCGTGTTCAAAGCAAGCAACATGCCGCCGGGCCATGTTTCCTTGTCGGCAACACGATACGCGCCCGCCAAATGACAATGCCGGAGCGACGCGCTTGCCGCTCCGGCATCATTGGCGAAAACCCGCTGCCGCTTTCCTGCAGGTCGAAGTTGACCGGCATGTTGACCAGGAAAAAACCGTGGGGAGGCGGCAAAGGCGTCGCGCGCGGCGGCCGGATGCGTCGCCCGTGTGACGATGCGGGAGGTGATGCGGGGATGGCAAGAAAATGCGCGCAGGCGATGGCGCGCGGGAATTCAGTCGTCGGCGTTGCGGGTTGCCTGCACCAGGCATTTGGAGAGCTTGTCGAAATGCAGCCAGGCGGCCTGGCTCAGTTCGACCTGCTTGCGGCGTGGGTCTTCGGTGTCGGCCAGCACGATCCAGCCTTTTTCCCGCATCGACTTGAGGCGGGTATGCAGCATCGCCGGCGAGCCGAATTCGCTCTGCGCCATCAGGTCGCGCACCGACAGGCGCTGCTGCTCCTGGCCGGCACGGGCGATGAACGCCAGGATCCGGTCTTCCAGCGGATCCAGCGATGCCAAGGAAGGCAATCCCCGTAATGCATCGGCCAATTGCAGGAAACGCAGATAGATATCCGCAGGCCTCTTGTCTTTACCCATAGCCACGCTGTTGATGTCGCGTTGTCAGTTTCGCGTTGTTAGTTTCGCTATATCGCTGCTGGCAGCCGATCTGGCCCAGATTGTTCCAGATTCGATAGCGGATCATACGCGCGCCGCCGCCATCGCGCAACATTGCCCGCTTTTCCGCCGCGCCGTGCGGGCGATTTCACCACAGCGCGGGATTGCCTGCTGCAGGGCAGCATGGAAATCGGTAACATACGCGCCGTCATGGATGCCTCGCCCAATCCCCAGTCGACCTTGCGCGCCCACCTTGCCGCCGTGGCAGGCACCGCCATTTGCTATTTCCTGTTCTACAGCCTCAATGAATGGCTGTTCCGCCAGACCGAATTCACCGAAGGCATCGCCTGGATCTACCTGCCGGCCGGCGTGCGGCTGATCTGCACGCTGCTGTTTGCCGAAGCCGGCTGCGCCGGGTTGCTGCTGGGTTCGCTGGCCACCGCCGCCACTTACCGGCTGTTCCCGCATGACCCCATCACGGCGGCCGGCTACTGCCTGATCTCGGCGGCGGCGCCTTATCTCGCCTACCGCTTCACCCTTTCGGGCATGGACTTGCGGCGCTCGCTGGCGAACCTGACCACCACCCGGCTGATGACCTGCATCCTGCTGTATGCGCTGACCAACCCGCTGTTCCAGCTGATCTGGTTCGTCATGCGCGGCGTCTCCCCGCATTTCTGGAGCGGGCTGATCGTGATGTCGATCGGCGACCTGTCCGGCTCCATCATCGTTGCCTATCTGTTCAAATTCCTGCTGTCCTTCATCCGCTTGCCGCGCAGGTAAGTCCGCGCCTTCCTCGCCAACAGATCCTTACACCAACCCGGTTGATGTAATACGCACGACATAATTTCTCGGTACGCTGCGCATCGCTATAAAACTTATATCGTTATGGATCGTATAACAATGCTTCCGAGGAGTTGCAGCATGCGTAGCTGGGATGAACCCAAGAAACGAAAAGCCCGCGTCGAGATCATTCCGATGATCGACGTGATGATGTTCCTGCTGGTGTTTTTCGTGCTCATCAGCATGAATGTGATCCCCGCGCTCGGCCTGAAGACCCAGCTCCCCGGCTCCAGCACCGCGCAAGACCTCAAGCCCCAGGCCAAGGCCATCATCACCATCACCAGGGATGCGCTGCAGGTCGACGGCCAGGATACGCCTGTCGACGGCCTGGTGGCACGCCTCAAGCAGATCCCCAAGGAAGGCGAGAAGCTGAACCTGATCATCAACAGCGACCGCGGCGTGGAAGTGCAAAAGCTGGTCGACGTGATGGACCAGCTCAAGCACGGCGGCTTCGATTCGATCTCGATCGCCACCCGCAAGCAGTGACCATGCGCACGCCTTTCCTTTTCCGCTTCCGCGAATCGCTGGCAAGCCTGCCGTCGCTGCTGGTGCTGCTGGCGCTGGTGCTGGCCGGCGTGCAGCAAAGCACGCGCCTCAAGCGCCACGAAGACCCGACGCCGATGCAGATCGCGCTGTTCGAAGAAGCCCTGCCGGCGCCCAAGATTGAAACTCCGCCGCCGCCCGAACCGCCGAAAAAGGTCGAACCGCCCAAGCCGCAGGCCAAACCCGTGCCGGCATCCAAACCCACGCCTGCCCCGCCAACCCAGGAGCGCCCGCTGACCCAGGCGCCCGCGCCATTGGCGGCGCTCCCCCCAGCGGTTGCCAGCACCGCGCCGGCATCGGCGCCCGCACCTGCCGCGACCCCGCAACCGGCGGCCCCACAGCCGGCGCCTGCGCCGCAACCCAATACCGCCAACGCCGAATCGCAATACGTGGCCAAACTGCGCGCCCATCTCAACAGCATCAAGCGCTATCCGACCGGGCGCGAAGCCAGCCAGCTCAGGCCGCAAGGCAAGGTGCGCGTCTGGTTCGTGTTGAAGCGCGACGGCTCGGTGGTCGATCTGGGCATCGATGAATCGTCCAATTCCATGCTGCTCGACGACGCCGCGCGCAAGACCATCAACCGCGCCGCCTTCGCCGCCTTCCCGGAAGGCAGCTGGAGCGGAGAGAACACGCATCGCTTCACCGCCGACCTGGAATTCATTCCTGTTTCCGGATAGTTCCAACGCCGCCGGGCCCGGCGGCGGTATTCCTACAAATGCATCACCATCACTCTCAGGGGAAATAATATGCACTGCAAACTTACCCGGCTATCGCTGCTGATCTCCGGGCTCTTCATGGCGGCCGGCACGGCCGCCTACGCCCAAACCGCCGGCACCACCGACGTCGGCACCGTGACCGTGCAAGGTAATGGCGGCACCGCCCAGGCCACCGGCCTGATCCAGCAGGAAGAGTCGCCCAAGGCGCGCAGCTCGGTCAATCGCGACTACATGGAAAAGCAAAGCCCGACCGGCAACCCGTACCAGATGATCAGCCTGCTGCCGGGCGTGAACACCTACGACCAGGACGGCAGCGGCCTGTTCGGCGGCAACATCCGCGTGCGCGGCTTCAACAGCGACCAGTTGGGTTTCACCATCAACGGCGCCCCGGTCAACGACTCCGGCAGCTTCGCGGTCTACCCGCAGGAATACACCGACGCCGAAAACCTGTGCGACATCTTCGTCACCCAGGGCTCGACCGATACCGAAGCGCCGCACGTAGGCGCCTCCGGCGGCAACATCGGCATGACCATATGCGCGCCGGAAGACCAGCAGCGCGTGCGCGTCTCCACCTCGGTCGGCTCCAACAGCCTGTGGAAGCGTTATGTGCGTTTCGACTCGGGCAAGCTGTTCAATGACCGCTTCAAGTTCTTCCTGTCGTATTCGAAGACCACGGCCGACAAGTTCAAGGGCGCCGGCGGCGCCGACAAGCAGCACATCGACTTCAACAGCAAGCTCGATCTCGGCCAGGGCAGCTTCATCGATGCCGGCTTCATGTACAACAACGCGATCAACAACAACTACCGTTCGCTGACCAAGGCCCAGATCGCCCAGTTCGGCCCCAACTACGACTTCGGCACCAAGGTGCCGGTGCACCAGCCGGGCGTGAACGGCACGGCCCAGAACGACAGCACCTACGCGCCCAACGCCGGCATCAACACCGGCAACAAGGACCTGTACTACGCGTACAACCTGAACCCGTTCAAGAACTGGCTGGCAACCGTCAACGGCCACTTCCAGTTGAGCCCGACGGCCAGCGTCGATGTCAGCCCCTATTTCTGGTACGGCTTCGGCACCGGCGGCAACCAGTTGCAGACCATCACCGAAGGCAATGCCGGCAACCTGCTGGGCGGCGGCGTGCGCGACGTCAACGGCGACGGCGACACCAGGGACACCGTGTTCGCCTACGAAGGCAGCCGCACCCGCACCTATCGCCCCGGCGTGACGCTCAAGTACAACCAGCAGATCGACAACCACAAGCTGATGTTCGGCTACTGGTACGAGCGCGCGCGCCACCAGCAAACCGGCCAGTACACCACCATCGACAACAACGGCAACATCGCCGACATGTGGCAGAACAATCCCGACCTGTGGCTGCGCAACCAGGACGGCAGCGTCGTGCAATATCGCGACACGCTCACCATCAGCACCGGCAAGTCGGCGTTCTTCCAGGACAGCATCAGCCTGATGAACGACAAGCTCAACGTCCAGCTCGGCGCGCGCTATTCCAGCATCGACCGCGATTTCACCAACAACCCGAGCCAGAGCGCCGGCGGCTTCTACACGGTGAAGAAGTCCTACTCCGACCTGCTGCCCAGCGTGGGCGTGCGCTTCCAGCTCGACCAGGCGCAGTCGGTGTTCTTCAACGCCGCCAAGAACTTCAAGGCGCCTGGCAACTTCTCCTACTTCGGCCTGATCTCGGGCGGCAGCTTCGTCAACGGCGCCTATACCGGCGGCACCGTGCGCAACGTCCCGGTGGACAAGGAGACCTCCTGGAACTACGACCTCGGCTACCGCTACAACACCGACAAGTGGACCTTCTCCAGCTCGGTGTTCTACATCGACTACCGCAACCGCATCGCCACCGCCTACAACCCGGAGACCGCGACCAAGACCGACTACAACGTCGGCGACTCGACCTCCAAGGGCCTGGAACTGGAATCCGGTTATGCGCTGACCAGGAACCTGTCGCTGTACGGTTCGCTGTCCTACATCAAGAGCAAGATGAAGGACAACATGAAGGTTGACGCCAGCAACTCGCTGCCCACCAGCGGCAAGGAGTATCCGGATACGCCGAACTGGCTGTCCGGCCTCGCGCTGCAATACCAGCAGGACGGCTGGTATGTGTTCGGCCAGGCCAAGTACACCGGCAACCGCTACACCACGCTGGTCAACGATGACGCCATCGGCGGCTACACCGTGTTCAATGCCGGCGCCGGCGCCACCTTTGCGTCGACCTCCTGGCTCAAGAAACCGACCCTGCGCTTCAATCTCTACAACCTGTTCGACAAGCAATACCTGAACCTGAGCTCGGGCAGCGGCAGCCAGTTCACCACCAACGCCAACGCGGTGGGCAGCATCGCCGGCACCGCGCCATCGTTCTATATCGGCGCCCCGCGCACCTTCACCGTCACGCTGACCGCGGATTTCTGATCGCGGCCAACCCCAGGGGCGGCGGCGCGCAAGGGCCGCCGCCCTGAATACCTGCAAAAGAGGCAATCATGAACATGCAATTACTCCACGAACTGGCTTTCTACCTGATGTATGCCTGCGCTGCGCTGGCGATCTTCGTCATCGTCGAACGCGGACTGTTTTTCGGCTACACCATGCGCTGCGCCACCGGCCTGGAAAAGGCGATGACCCACGCCGTGCAGCATGTGCAGGAATTGCCTGCCGCGCTGACCGCCCGCCCCAGCCTGCCGCTGGCGCTGGTCACCGACATCCTGTCGGAAAAACACAACCTCCACAGCGAGAAGGACCTGGAAGATTTCAGCGAATCGGTCTACATCGCCAAGCGCGGCGAAGTGCAGCAGCGCCTGTGGATCCTCGACACCATCGTCACCGCCGCGCCGCTGCTGGGCCTGCTGGGCACCATCCTCGGCATCATCGACACCTTCAAGGCGCTGGCCGTCTCGGGCGTGTCCGATCCCGGCCAGGTGTCGCAGGGCATCGGCACCGCACTGTATGCCACGGCGCTGGGCATCGGCATCGCGGTGGTCGGCATGTTCTTCTTCAACCTGTTCCAGGAACGCATCGAACGCATCAACGACCACCTCAAAGTGTTGATGCTGCGCGCCTGCGTCGGCCGTACCGCCGAACAGCAAGCCAGCGTCCAGCAAGCGCACGGAAAACTGCATATCGCCTGACCGCCCGACCACGCCAGCAACCGGGAGACCCCATGCATCACCCCTTACGCCTGTTATCCAGGCTGGCCACGGCAATTGGCCTGGCCTTGTCGCTGCAAGGCCAGGCCCACGCCGAATTCGCCATTCCCGGTTTCGAGCTGGTGCATACCATGCCGCGCGAAACCACATTGAGCACCCCCGACCTGCGCGATGCCGCGCTGGTGTGGAAAGAGATGTTCGACAGCGCAAAACGCGAGATCGACTTCGGCCAGTTCTACGTGGCCGGCCAGGACGGCGAGGCGCTAGGCGACATCATCGCCCACCTCGACGCGGCCGGACGGCGCGGCGTGAAGATCCGCTTCCTGATGGAAAAGAAGGGCGAGTTCGCCTCGGTGGCGGCGACCATCGAGCAGCTCAAGCGCATTCCCAACCTGGAATTCCGCCAACTGGATTATTCCAGGATGACCGGCAACGGCATCATCCACGCCAAGTACTTCGTGGTCGATGGCGCCAGCGCCTATGTCGGCAGCCAGAACTTCGACTGGCGCTCGTTCTCGCACATCCATGAGACCGGCCTGAAGATCACCGATGCCGCCATCGCCGCGCAGGTGCAGCAGATCTTCGAGATCGACTGGCAAGCGCAAGCCGCGATCGCGGCCGGCCAGGCGCCGGCAATACAAAACCATGCCACCGTGCTGGCCGACGAAAGCCGCGGCAACTACCTGGTGGCCAGCCCCAACGCCTTCAATCCTCCCGGCGTGGGCGACTCGGAAAGCGAACTGGTGCGGCTGGTGGCCGGCGCCAGACAAGAAGTGCGCGTGCAGTTGCTGGACTACGCCCCGCTGTCCTACGGCCCCAACCGCACCCGCCCTTACTACGCGGTGATCGACAATGCCATCCGCGCCGCAGCCGCGCGCGGCGTCAAGATCAAGCTGATGGTGTCGAACTGGAATACCGAACAGCCGGCGATCCGCTACCTGCAAAGCCTGGCCGTGCTGCCCAACGTGGAAATCCGCATCGTCACGCTGCCGCGCGCCTCCACCGGCTTCATCCCGTTCGCCCGGGTGATCCACACCAAGGCCATGAGCATCGACGGGCGCGTCGCCTGGATCGGCACCAGCAACTGGGCCGGCGGCTACCTCGACAAGTCGCGCAACCTGGAAGTGGTGCTGCACGACGAAAAGATGGCGCACCGCATCGCCGAGCTGCACGAGCAGACCTGGAGCTCGCCCTATGCCGAGGCGATCGATGTGCTGCGGCAGTATCCGAAACCGGTCAAAGGCAAGGAATAGCCGACGGCATCCAGGCAAGAAAAACGACAAGGCGACATCGGCGGCAAGCCTGCGGGCTGCCGCTTTTTTATTTCCGCGAGGATCGGGTAAAACGGCATCTATACATAAAATCTAATTTTAGATAATATGTATGCATCATGAAAACCGACGCCCGCAAGAAAAAGGCCGCCCCGCCACCCCGCCCCGACCACGAACTGCTGATGTCGCAGCTCAGGCAGGTCGCCCAGGGCCTGGGCGAGACCTTCGCCCCCTTTTGCGAAGTGGTGCTGCACGACTTGCGCGATGCCGACCATTCCATTGTCGCCATCCATAACAACCTGTCCGGCCGCGAGGTGGGCGACGCCACCACCGAACTGGGGCTGGCGCGCATCGCCGACGAATCCTATCCGCAAGTGCTGGCCAATTACGCCAACCGCCTGCCCGACGGCCGCCAGGCCAAGAGCACGTCGGTCGGCATCAAGGATGCCGACGGCAAGTACGTGGCGGCGCTGTGCATGAACATCGACCTGACCCTGTTCGGCGCGCTGCAAGGCATGCTGCGCCAGTTCGGCGGCATCGACGGCAACGCGCGCGTGGCGGAAACGCTGGAGCCGACCGGCGCCCAGGCGATCCGCCACAAGATCGACGCCTTCGCGGCGCGCCTGTCGGCCACGCCGCGCAGCCTCAAGGCCGACGAGCGGCGCGCGCTGATGCGCGAACTGCGCGAGTCCGGCTGCATGGAGGTGCGGCGCGCGGCCGAGGTGGTCGCCGCCCACCTGGGCGTATCGCGTGCCACTGTCTACAACGACGAGCGGGATTGAAGCTTTCCCCTCCGACATCCCTAATGACATCTCCGATCGAAAGGAAGCTGCCGTGATCCCCGTTTCAAGCGCCACCGAATTGCCTACCTTCGCCGACGTCCTGCTGGCGGCCGAGCGCATCAAACCCTGGGCGCACCGGACGCCGGTGCTGACCTCGCGCACCGCCGACGCCGAGCTCGGCGCCAGCCTGTTCTTCAAGTGCGAAAACTTCCAGCGCATGGGCGCCTTCAAGTTCCGCGGCGCGATGAATGCGCTGGCGCAATTCGATGAGGCGCAGCGCCGCGCCGGCGTGATCACCTTTTCCTCCGGCAACCACGCGCAAGGCACGGCGCTGGCGGCGCAACTGCTGGGCATTCCCGCCACCATCGTGATGCCGCTGGACGCGCCCGCCGCCAAGGTGGCGGCCACCCGCGGCTATGGCGCCAACGTCGTCACCTACGACCGCTACACGGAAGACCGCGAACAGATCTGCGCGCGCCTGGCCGAAGAAAAGAAATTGACCGTGGTCCCGCCCTACGACCATCCGCATGTGATGGCCGGCCAGGGCACCGCTACCAAGGAATTGCTGGAAGAAACCGGCCCGCTGGATGCGTTGTTCGTCTGCGTGGGCGGCGGCGGCCTGCTCTCGGGCGCGGCGCTGGCGGCACGCGCCCTGGCACCGGGCTGCAAGATTTATGGCGTGGAGCCGGAAGCCGGCAACGATGGCCAGCAATCCCTGCGCAGCGGCAGCCTGGTCAGCATCGCCACGCCCAAGACCATTGCCGACGGCGCCCAGACCCAGAGCCTGGGCAAATACACCTTTGCCGTCATCAAGCGCGATGTCGACGACATCCTGACCGTCCCCGACGAGGAACTGGTGGCTTGCATGCGCTTCTTCGCCGAGCGCATGAAGATGGTGGTGGAACCCACCGGCTGCCTGGCCTTCGCGGCGGCGCGCAAGCACCGCGCGCAATTGCAGGGAAAACGCGTGGGCGTGATCGTCAGCGGCGGCAATATCGACCTCGGCAAACTGTCCGCCTACCTGGCGCACTGAACCGCGCCTGCATTCTTCACTCCAGATTTTTAACGACGGGAACCGCCATGCCCCATCTCTTTCTTGAATATACCGACAACCTCAACATCGACACCCAAGCCACCCTGCTGCGCCTCAATGAGGCGCTGGTCGGCAGCGGCCACTTCGACGAGAACTCCATCAAGGCGCGCGCCATCCGGCTGGACGATTATGTCGTCGGCACCCAGCCGCAAGCCAGGCGCGCCTTCCTGCACCTGCGCCTGACCATCCTTTCCGGACGGACGCTGGAAGTGAAGAAAGAGATCACCGACCTGCTGGTGGCGACCGTGCAAAAAGAGCAGGAATGGCCGGACGGAATGCAGGTGCAGATCACGGCGGACGTGAGCGACATGCAGCGCGAGATTTACGGAAAGCTGAAGCTGTAACAACCTGTCCGTCCCCTTCCGTCCTGGAGCGGAAGGGGACGGACAAGGCGTACCGACAAGCAGCCGTGCCGACGCCAGTCGCCACGGCTGCTTTCATGCGGAAACCGACGCGGAGTTCAGCGTTCCAGTGTCAGTGCGTCAGCGCTTCGCGGAACTGCACCACGTTGCCTTCGGGATCGAAGCCGTCGCAGGCGCGGAAATCCGCCGCACTCCATTCGGCCTCGACCGGCTTGACGCCGCCGCCCTGGGCCTGCGCGCCGATGCGCGCCTGCGCCAGCGAACGCACCGGCAGGAACAGCTTGACGGGGACCGCTTCACGCAATACCGGCGGCGTAGCGATCTGCACCTTGGCGGCGACGGCCGGCGGCATGGCGTGGATCACCAGCAGGAAATCCTGCGCTTCGATCACCACCTTCTCGGACTCGGCATGCTTGGGCACCACCGCCAGCACCTGCGCATAGAATGCGGCAAGGCGGGCTACATCTTTGGCAAACAGGACTGCGCCTGCTTTGGGCTGGGTCGACATCTCTGCTTTCAAAAACGAAGAACGAAACGGCAGAGTTTATTTTTGTCGGCGGCGGTTGGCAAGCCTGTCCGTCCACATTCCCATGCCGGGGGAAACCCGGGTTCAACATGCGAGCTTGTCGCCTACGGGCGACATTGTTTTCGATGCCATGCTGCTTCGCAATATCAGACTTTTCCGACACGCGTTAGCGCCGTCATCCTACCCACAACAACAGCGCAAAAGCGTACTGTCGGTTCTTGAAGATACATTGCCGGGTTGATGGCAAAGCGCCAATTGTCACGATGATCACGCCAATGTCGGCCAATATGATTGAAAATACATCGTTTCTGCTACAAGCCGGTTTAAATTGTAAGAGGATGTTCCAGCATGTTTACTTCGCAATCCCATCTGCTAATTTGATGTTGCAAGGCAATAAGGCGCGTTCGCAAACAGTCGAAAAACAAAAGGCGAACGTGGAACCGTCCCGTGTCTTGCCGCAACGGATAAAACATCCGCCCCTGGGACTTCGCCTCAGTACATGGCTTGTCAATCACATTCCGGCAGATTAACCATCTGACTCGCACCATGACCAGAAACCTGCGCTCCTTTTTCACACCCGACAGCGCCTTCAAGCGCACCGTCTCCGGCTCGCGCATCCCACTGGCCAATAACGGCGGCCAAGCCGACGCCTGGCTGGAGCCGATGCTGGCCGACTTCATCTCGCTGGCCTGCAACCTGTGCGATGCCCCGTTCGGCATGATGACGCAACTGCATGCCGACATCGGCTTGCAGGAGCCCTTCGTGTCGGTGGCCAACGGCCGCAGCGACATCCGCAACCAATGGTGGCGCTTCCCCGGCCAGACCGGCGTGTCGCGCACCGCGGTGGATTTCTCGGTATGCGAAGCCGCCGGCCGCCGCCCGCGCGAACTGGCCGAGATTGCCGACCTGCGCGCCGACAGCCGCTTCGCTGAATCGGCCCTGGCCAACAATCCGCCCCAGGTGCGCTTTTACGCCGCGGTGCCGCTGGTGGCCGCCAACGGCGACGTGCTGGGCACGCTGTGCGTGATGGATCGCCAGGCGCGCACGCTGTCGCCCTCCCAGCGCGACGCCTTCCTGAAGCTGGGCCGCCAGCTGGAAAGCCAGCTCGACAGCCGCCGCACCATGCAAAAGCTGGAGCAGCAGACGCTGACCGATGCCCTGACCGGCATCGGCAACCGTCGCAGCTTCGACCTGCGCCTGCGCGAGGAATGGACGCGCCACCTGCGCAATGCGCGTCCGCTGTCGATGCTGATGGTGGATGTGGATTACTTCAAGCAATACAACGACACCTACGGCCATCCGGCCGGCGATGCGCTGCTGGCGCAACTGGCGCGCGTGCTGCGCTCGCCCCTGCGCGCCAGCGACTTCCTGTCGCGCTACGGCGGCGATGAGTTCGCGCTGATCCTGCCCGACACCGAAGAGATCGGCGCCCACCAGGTGGCAGAGCGCATCAAGCGCGCGGTATCGATGGTGAAATGGCCGCACACCGAGATCGAGATCAGCCTGGGCGCGGCTACCGTCACGCCGTCCGAGATGTGCGATTTCCACGCGCTGCTGCAAGCGGCCGACAAGGCAATGTACCTGCGCAAGCATGGGCGCAATCCGGGCGGGCATGCTTGAGCGTCTCTCTCCGGATGCCGGATGTTCCAAAGAAAATGCCGCTGACGCCAGCGGCATTTTTACTTTCCGGATGACCTTTCCCCAGGTTTTTTCTCAGACGAACTTGCTGAAGTCCGGCTTGCGCTTTTCCAGGAAAGCGGTAAACGCTTCCTTGGCCTCCGGCCCGGTCAACATCCTGGCGAAGTGCTCGATCTCGGCCGTCATCTGCTGCTCGGTGGCGGCCACGCGGTTTTTCTTCATCAGTTGCTTGGTGACGCGGATCGAGCCGGCCGGCAGCGCGGCCAGCTTGGCGGCCTGCTGTTGGGCATAGGGCAGCAGCTCTTCCAGCGGCAGCACGCGGTTGACGATGCCCATCTCCTGCGCTTCGGCGGCGAGGAAGGCTTCGCCCAGCAACAGCTTCTCGGCGGCGCGCTGGTAGCCGACCAGGTGCGGCAGCAACAGCGACGAGGCCGCCTCCGGGCACAACCCCAATTGCGTGAACGGCAGCGAGAACCGGGCATTGTCGGCAGCATAGACCAGGTCGCAATGCAACAGCAATGTGGTGCCGATGCCCACCGCCACGCCCGACACCGCGGCCACGATGGGCTTGGCGGCATGGCTGATCTGCCACAGGAACTGGAACACCGGCGCGTCCTTGCTGTTGGGCGGGTTCTTCAGGAAATCTTCCAGGTCGTTGCCGGCCGAGAAGGCTTGCGGTTTCCCGGTGAACAGGATGGCGCGCACCGCGCTGTCGGCCTCGGCCTCCTTCAGGGCATCGGCCAGTTGCTGGTACATGGCGGCGGTGAGGGCATTCTTCTTGGCTTCGCGATCGAAGTGGATCGTGAGGATGCCGTTTTCCTTGCTCAGTTGGATATCCATGGGTCTCCTGCTGTGTCTTTGTTATTCAGTAACGACGATGAAAAAGCCGCACGGCGCGAGCAGTGCGGCTTGGGGATGGTCGGCTTCGGACGTCGCTTACACGCGTTCGAAAATGCCGGCCGCGCCCATGCCGGTGCCCACGCACATGGTCACCATGCCGTACTTCAGGTTCTTGCGGCGCAGGGCGTGGATGGTGGTGGCCGCGCGGATGGCGCCGGTGGCGCCCAGCGGGTGGCCCAGGGCGATGGCGCCGCCCATCGGGTTGACCTTGGACGGATCGAGGCCCAGGTCGCCGATCACCGCCAGCGCCTGGGCGGCGAAGGCTTCGTTCAGCTCGATCCAGTCGATCTGGTCCTGGGTCAGGCCGCCGGCCTTCAGTGCCGCAGGAATCGCTTCCTTGGGGCCAATGCCCATGATTTCCGGCGGCACGCCGCGCACCGCGAAGGAGACGAAACGCGCCAGCGGGGTCAGGTTGAATTGCTTGAGGATCTTTTCCGAGACGATGATCAGCGCGCCGGCGCCGTCCGAGGTCTGCGAACTGTTGCCGGCGGTGACGCTGCCCTTGGCGGCGAACACCGGTTTCAGCTTGGCCAGCGCGGCGATGTTGGAGTCGGCGCGCGGGCCTTCGTCCAGGTTCACCGTGCGGGTCTTGATGTCGATCTGGCCGCTGGCCAGGTTGGGGAAGCGCTCGACGATCTCGACCGGGGTCATCTCGTCGTTGAACTCGCCGGCCTGCTGGGCGGCGATCGCCTTCTGGTGCGAAGCCAGCGAGAACTCGTCCTGCGCTTCGCGCGACACCTTCCACTGCTGCGCCACCTTCTCGGCGGTCAGGCCCATGCCGTAGGCCATGCCGACGTTCTCATCCTTGAAGGCGTTGATGTTGATGGACGGGTGGAAGCCCATCATCGGCACCATCGACATCGACTCGGCGCCGGCGGCGATCATGACATCGGCCTCACCGACGCGGATGCGGTCGGCCGCCATGGCAATCGCGGTGATGCCGGAGGCGCAGTAGCGGTTGATGGTGACGCCGCCGATGGTATTGGGCAGGCCGGCCAGCAGCACGGCGTTGCGCGCCATGTTCAGGCCTTGCGCGCCTTCGGGGAAGGAGCAGCCGACGATGGCGTCCTCGATCAGTTTCGGATCCAGGCCGGGCACTTGCGCCACGGCGGACTGGATGGCGCGCACCAGCAGGTCATCCGGGCGCGTGTTCTTGAACATGCCGCGCGGCGCCTTGCCGATCGGGGTACGGGTGGCGGCGACGATGTAGGCGTCTTGCAGTTGTTTACTCATTACAAATCTCCTTGGGCTCCCGCCCCTTCAAGGGGAGGGCTGGGGTGGGGATGGGTTCAAGGCATTCCAGATTTCCTGAACGACCACATCCGTCTCATTCAATACTTCGTTATTCCAAAAACGCAGAACCGTGAAGCCAGCCTGATTCAATCTCTGGGTTCGTTGCTCGTCATGCTGATTGTTGACGTGCTGCGAACCGTCCACTTCGATTACCAGGCGCCGTTCCAGGCAGACAAAATCGAATACATAATTTTCAAAGGGGTGTTGACGGCGAAACTTCACATCCATTTGCTGGCCGCGCAGGCGATGCCACAGACGCTGTTCGGCTTCGGTCATCGTCTTGCGCAACGCCTTTGCTGCTTGTTTCGTGAACGCGTTGGTTTGGCCTTGCATTGGAACTGCTCCTGCGTAACCCATCCCCACCCTAGCCCTCCCCTTGAAGGGGAGGGAGTTTCGATCTCAATTCACCACCTCCACGTCCCCTCCCCTTCAAGGGGAGGGCTAGGGTGGGGATGGGTGCAACGCGTTCCAGTCACCAGACTCTTTAATTACGCACTGGTTTGCCGGTTTGCATCATTCCCATGATCCGCTCTTGCGTCTTGGGATTGTTGAGCAACTCCATGAAGAACTTGCGCTCGATGTCGAGCAACCATTGTTCGTTGACGATGCTGCCTTCTTCCACTTCGCCGCCGGCGACCGTCTCGGCAATCATCTTGCCCAGCTTGTAGTCGTGCGCCGAGATGAAGCCGCCGTCGCGCATGTTGACCAGTTGCGCCATGATGGTGGCCAGGCCGTTGCGGCCGATGACCGGCACCTGCGGCGGCAGTTGCGGGCGGTAGCCGGCGTCGAACAGCGCGCGCGCCTCGACCTTGGCCACGTGCAGCAGCTCGTAGGGATTGAACACGATCACGTCGTCTTCGCGCAGGTAGCCCAGCTTGCGCGCTTCCAGCGCCGATTTCGACACATTGGCGGTGGCCGCGGCCAGCATGTATTCCTTGAGGAATTGCAGGATGTCGTTACCCTTGGCTTCCTTCGCCGCGCGCACCGCCGCTTCCTTCAGGCCGCCGCCGGCCGGGATCAGGCCCACGCCCACTTCCACCAGGCCGATGTAGGACTCGATCGAGGCCACGCGCTTGGCGGTGTGCAGCAGCAGCTCGCAGCCGCCGCCCAGGGCCAGGCCGGCCACCGCGGCGATCACCGGCACGCTGGCGTACTTCAGGCGCTGGTGCGCCTGCTGCAGATGGTGCACCACCGGCTCGATAGCCTTGACGCCGCCCGACATAAACAGCGGCAGCATCGACTGCAGGTCGGCGCCGGCCGAGAAGGCGCCGCCTTCGGCCGCATCCGGATGCCAGATCACCAGGCCCTTGAAGTTTTTCTCCGCTTCGTCGACGGCCTTGTTCATGCCGTCGATCACGCCCTGGCCGATCACGTGCATCTTGGTCTTGAACGACAGGATCAGGACTTCGTCGTTCTGGTGCCAGATGCGCACCGAGTCGTCTTCGAAGAAGGTGGTGCCGGCGGTCTTGCCGTCGGCTGCGCCTTCGCCCACCAGCGGCGCGCGGAAAGGCTGGCGCTGGTAGACCGGCAGTTCGGAACGCGCCACATCGGCCTTCCTGGAGGGCGAGTACGAACCCTTGGCGCTGTGCACGCCATCACGGCCGTCGAATACCCAATCCGGCAGCGGCGCGCTCGACAGCGCCTTGCCGGCGTCGATGTCTTCCTTGACCCACTGCGCGACCTGCTTCCAGCCGGAGGCCTGCCAGGTCTCGAACGGGCCGACGCTCCAGCCGAAGCCCCAGCGCATGGCGAAGTCGAGGTCGCGCGCGTTATCGGCGACCGACTCCAGGTGCACCGCGATGTAATGGAAGGCGTCGCGGAAGATGGCCCACAGGAACTGGCCTTGCGGGTTGGTCGAATCGTGCAGCGCCTTCATGCGCTTGACCGGGTCCTTTTCTTTCAGGATGCGGGCGATGATGTCGTCGGCCTTGGCGCCGCCGGGGACGTAGTCGCCCTTGGCCGGGTCGATGCGCAGAATATCCTTGCCCACCTTCTTGTAGAAGCCGGCGCCGCTCTTCTGGCCCAGCGCGCCCTGCTCGACCAGCTTGGCCAACAGCGGCGGCGTGGCATAGGCAGCATAGAACGGGTCGTCCTTCAGGTTGTCCTGCATGGTCTTGATGACGTGGCCCATGGTGTCCAGGCCCACCACGTCGGCGGTGCGGAAAGTGCCGGACTTGGCGCGGCCCAGCTTGGAACCGGTGAGGTCGTCGACCACGTCCACGGAAAGGCCATATTTCTCGGCTTCGATCACGGTGGCCAGGATGCCGAACACGCCGATGCGGTTGGCCACGAAGTTCGGCGTATCGAAGGCGCGCACCACGCCCTTGCCCAGGGTGGTGGTGAGGAAGGCTTCCAGCTTGTCCAGGATCTGCGGCTGGGTGGAGGTGGTCGGGATCAGCTCGACCAGGTGCATGTAGCGCGGCGGGTTGAAGAAGTGCACGCCGCAAAAGCGCGCCTTCAGCTCGGCGTCGAAGCCTTCGGCCAGCGCGTTGATCGACAGGCCCGAGGTGTTGGAGGCGAAGATGGTGTTGGGGCCGATGTGCGGCGCGACCTTCTTGTACAGGTCGTGCTTCCAGTCCATGCGCTCGGCGATGGCTTCGATGATCAGGTCGCAGCCGGCCAGCTGCGCCAGGTCGTCCTCGTAGTTGGCGACCTGGATCAGGGCCGCGTCATCCTTGTTGCCCAGCGGCGCCGGGCTGAGCTTCTTCAGGTTCTCGATGGCGCGCAGCACGATGCCGTTCTTCGGGCCTTCCTTGGCCGGCAGGTCGAACAGCACGACCGGCACGCGCGCGTTGATGCAGTGCGCGGCAATCTGGGCGCCCATGACGCCGGCGCCGAGCACGGCCACTTTTTTGACGATGAAATTGGACACGCAAGTCTCCTTTTTTGCTGATGCTTCAAACATGAATTCGGGGCAGGGCAATGCAAAACGTGGCGCAAGGCGTGCCGTTACTGTACGCCTTCCGACCGCTTTCTACAGCATGCCGTGCCGGGGTGACATGGCCATGACGCCATGCCACGGCCTTGTCTTATCTTATTGCGGCAGATCAATGTCGCAAGGCGCCAAACTGGCCGCCCCGCGTCCTTACTCGACAACTCAGAACAAATCCGCGTCCAGCGCCATCAGGTTGGCCGCGCCGGAGCGCGCCTGGCGGATCAGCATCGCGGTTTCCGGCAGCAGGCGCGCGAAGTAGAAGCGCGCGGTGGCCAGCTTGGCGATGTAGAAGGTATCGCCGGAGCCCTGCTTTTCCAGCGCGATCTTGGCCATTTGGGCAAACAGGTAGGAGAACACCAGATGGCCGACCACGCGCAGGTAAGGCACGGCGGCAGCGCCGGCCTCATCCTGGTTGGCGAAGGACTTCATGCCGATTTCCATGGTCAGCTTGGTGACCTTGTCGCCGATGTCGGCCAGCGGCGTGATGAATTCGGACATGGCTTCGTCGGTACCGTTCTCTTCGACGAAGGCCTGGATCTGCGCGCCGAACTTCTTGAGCTTGGCGCCGTTGTCCATCAGGATCTTGCGGCCCAGCAGGTCCAGCGACTGGATGGTGTTGGTGCCTTCGTAGATCATGTTGATGCGGGCGTCGCGCACGTATTGCTCCATGCCCCATTCGGCGATGTAGCCGTGGCCGCCGTAGACCTGCAGGCATTCGGAAGTGGCGATCCAGGCGTTGTCGGTCAGGAAGGCCTTGATCACCGGGGTCAGCAGCGCGACGATGTCGGCCGAATCCTTGCGCACCTGCTCGTCCGGGTGGGACAGTTCCTTGTCCAGCTCCAGCGCGACGTAGGAGGTGAAGGCGCGGCCGCCTTCGGCAAAGGCCTTGGCGGTCAGCAGCATGCGGCGCACGTCGGGGTGCACGATGATCGGGTCGGCCGGCTTGTCGGCGGCCTTGATGCCGGTCAGGCTGCGCATCTGCAGGCGATCCTTGGCGTACACCAGGGCGTTCTGGTACGCCACTTCGGTCAGGCCCAGGCCTTGCATGCCCACGCCCAGGCGGGCCGCGTTCATGAACACGAACATCGCCTGCAGGCCCTTGTGCGGCTGGCCGATCAGCCAGCCGGTGGCGCCGTCCAGGTTCATCTGGCAAGTGGCGTTGCCATGGATGCCCATCTTCTCTTCGATGGCGCCGCAGAAAATCGGGTTGCGCGCGCCCAGCGAGCCGTCGGCATTGGGCAGGAACTTGGGCACGATGAACAGCGAGATGCCCTTGGAGCCTTGCGGCGCATCCGGCAGGCGCGCCAGCACCAGGTGGACGATGTTGTCGGAGACGTCGTTTTCGCCGGCCGAGATGAAGATCTTGTTGCCGGTGATCTTGTAGGAGCCGTCGGCCTGCGGCTCGGCCTTGCTGCGCAACAGGCCCAGGTCGGTGCCGCAATGCGCTTCGGTCAGGCACATGGTGCCGGTCCATTCGCCCGAGACCAGCTTGGGCAGGTACAGCGCCTTCTGCTCGTCGGAGCCGTGCGCGTGCAGGCACTCGTAGGCGCCGTGCGACAGGCCGGGATACATGGTCCAGGCCTGGTTGCTTGAATTGAGCATTTCGTAGAACGAATTGTTCAGCGTCAGCGGCAGGCCCTGGCCGCCATATTCGGTGTCGCAGGACAGCGCCGCCCAGCCGGCTTCGACGTACTGCTTGTAGGCTTCCTTGAAACCCTTGGGGGTGGTGACGGCCTTGGTCTCGCGGTCGAAATGGCAGCCTTCGCGGTCGCCCGAATGGTTCAGCGGGAACAGCACCTGCGAGGTGAACTTGCCGCCCTCTTCCAGCACCTGGTCGATCAGCTCGCGGTTGGTCTCGGCGTGCGGCGGCAACTCTTTGAATACCTCTTCGACCTTGAGCAGCTCGTGCAGGACGAATTGCATGTCGCGCAGGGGGGCGTTGTATTGGGGCATGTATGTCTCCGGAACAGGTTAGGCGGCTTTTTTGGCAGCCGATTTGGAATTCTTGGCGGGTGCGGCGGCAGTCTTGGCGCTGCTGTCCAGCGGGCGGTAACTGTCGATCAGGCGGTCGAAGCTGGCCTGGGCGCGTTCGACGCTGCCGGGAATATTGAGGAAGCGGGCGTCGTGGTGCAGCGCCAGGATCAGGCCGTACATTTCATAGACCATCTGGCCGACGTCGATATCGGCGCGGATGTGGCCGGCTTCCATGGCCTGCTTGATGCAGCGCTCCAGCGCATCGCGCCAGGCCTGGACCATTGCCACCAGGTGGTCGCGGATGGCGCCCGGACGGTCGTCGTACTCGACCGCGCCGCTGATGTAGATGCAGCCCAGCGCGATTTCGACCGTGACCTGCTTGACCCAGCGCGCGAACATTGCTTCCAGGCGCGGCAGGCCGCGCACTTCCTTGATGGACGGGTAGAACACGTCCTGCTCGAAGCGGTTGTGGTACAGGCGCACGACTTCGATCTGCAAGTCTTCGCGCGAGCCGAAATGGGCGAATACGCCGGACTTGCTCATCTTCATCTTCTCGGCCAACAGGCCGATGGTGAGCCCTTCCAGGCCGTCGCGGCTGGCCAGCTCCAGCGCCACGTCGAGGATGGCGGCGCGGGTCTGCTCGCCCTTGCGCAGGAATTTCGGCCGGGTGGTCGCAGGAGTGGCGGTCGTCGCCTTGCTTGTCTCTGTCATCATTGTCTCTTTGGTATCCGCCGCGTGGAAGGCGGCGGGAACGGTTCGGATAGGCAGGTCTGCCCTTTGCGGCACGATGCTTCCGGAATTTATTCGAACGATCGTACTATTATTCATCGCGCCGTAAATGTCAAACAAAAAATCGGCGTGAACCGGACAAGCCGGCGTGCAACGGCGCCGGGCTTGCCGCCGGGAAAACTCAGGGCCCGTCCGCCCCTTCTTGCGGGGCGGATGCGGAGCCGCCCAGCAGGTCATGGGCGTCCAGGATGGCGTAGACGATGGCGGGATTGTTTTCCAGGCATTTGCGGATGGCGGCCGGGACGGTTTCGCGGGTCTTGCGGCACAGGCCGGGCTGTTCGGCCAGCCGGATCTGCAGGCCGCGCACGCTGCGCACCTCCAGCGCGGCAGGGGCGATCTGCAGGACGATGCCCAAGTTCTTCCGCATCAGCCGGCCGATATGCAGCAGGTCTTCGTAGGAACCGATGCGCATGATGCGCTCAATCAGCCGCTTTTCTTCCTCGCGGGTCAGCAGCAGCACCCGCGCCGCCTCCGAATGCAACCGGTCCATCAACTGCTCGCGCTCGCACACGCACGCGCCTGGCGGGCACTCTTTGCGGATGGTCGGTTGGAACAGGACTGCCTGGGACATCTGCGCCTACTCTGAACAGGTTCTAAGATTGGCCGGGAAAATCTTCTCCATCTTACAACGGGCGGCGGCGACCGGTCAGGATGAGGAGCGGTCGAGCAGGCGGCGGTCGCGCTTGGTCGGCCGCCCCTTGATCTCGGCGGCGGGTTCGCGGAACAGGCGATGCCGCTCCGCCTCTGTTGCGCGGCGGCGCAGGCTGTCTTCGGTCTCGCTGTAGAGCGTGGCGGCGATGGCGGCCGAGCCGCGCTTGTCGGCTACGCCGGTCACCACCACTTCCCATTCGGTGGCGCCGTTATCGATGGCCAGCCTGTCGCCGGCCTTGACGCTATGCGCGGGCTTGGTGCGCTCGCCATTGAGCCTGACGCGGCCGCGCTCGATGGCCTCGGTGGCGAGCGAGCGCGTCTTGAAAAAGCGTGCGGCCCAGCACCATTTGTCGATGCGGATGGTGTCCATGGTTATCCTGCGGGTAATGATGCGATGTCGCGTGATGTGGATTGTACGGCGCATGCGCCGGCCTGCGCCGGGATGGCGGCGATTGCGGCCGGGCAAGAAAAACGCCGGCGAATCGCCGGCGCTTTCCATTCATGCCAGACCCGGGCCGGGATCAGCGCTCAACCGCCAGCGCCACGCCCATGCCGCCGCCGATACACAGGCTGGCCAGGCCGCGCTTGGCGTCGCGACGCACCATCTCGTGCAGCAGGGTCACCAGCACGCGGCAGCCGGAGGCGCCGATCGGGTGGCCCAGCGCAATCGCGCCGCCGTTGACGTTGATCTTGCCGGTGTCCCAGCCCATTTGCTTGTTGACGGCGATGGCCTGGGCCGCGAAGGCTTCGTTGATTTCCATCAGGTCCAGGTCTTGCGGGTTCCAGCCGGCCTTCTTCAGGGTCAGCTGCGACGCCGGCACCGGGCCCATGCCCATGATGCTGGGGTCGAGGCCGGCCGACGAGTAGGACTTGATCTTCGCCAGCACCGGCAGGCCCAGCTCGGCCGCCAGCCTGGCGGAAGTGACCACCACCGCGGCGGCGCCGTCGTTGATGCCCGAAGCGTTGCCGGCGGTCACCGTGCCGGCCTTGTCGAAGGCCGGGCGCAGCGCGCCCAGCGCGTCGGCGGTCACGCCGTGCTTGACGAACTCGTCGGTGTCGAACAGCACGGTTTCCTTCTTGCCCTTGATCTCGATGGGGACGATCTCATCCTTGAACTTGCCGGCCTTTTGCGCGGCTTCGGCCTTGTTCTGCGAGGCGGCGGCGAAGGCGTCCTGCTCGGCGCGCGAGATGTCGAACTTCTTGGCCACGTTCTCGGCGGTGATGCCCATGTGGTACTGGTTGTAGACGTCCCACAGGCCATCGACGATCATGGTGTCGGTCAGCTTGGCGTCGCCCATGCGGAAGCCGTCGCGCGAATTGTTGAGCACATGCGGCGAGGCGCTCATGTTTTCCTGGCCGCCGGCGATGACGATCTGGGCGTCGCCGCACTTGATGGCCTGGGCCGCCAGTTGCACCGCCTTCAGGCCGCTGCCGCAGACCTTGCCGACCACGAAGGCCGGCACCATGTCGGGCAGGCCGGACTTGATCACCGCTTGGCGCGCCGGGTTCTGGCCCACGCCGGCGGTCAGCACCTGGCCGAGGATGACTTCGCTGATGGCTTCCGGCTTGATGCCGGTCTTGGCCAGCAACGCCTTGATGACTTGCGCACCGAGATCGGCGGCGGCGATCTTGGAAAGGGAACCGCCGAACTTACCGATTGCTGTTCTCTGTGCTGCAACAATGACGACGTCATCCATAATGCGCTCCTTTTATTGAATTGGCGGGAAAGCCACGCGACCTTCCGTGGGAAACCCGGAGGGCCATCTTAGTCCATTTCATCATGGAATGCGATACGGTGAATTTTCGGTATTTGCGTACATTGCGCAGCGCCATCCAGGCGCCGGCAACCGCCGCTGCCGCCCCTCAGGCGTCCTGCCCCAGCGTGATGATGTGGATCACCGTGCGGTAAAGCAGGAAGGCGGCGCCATACCAGGCGCGCTTGTACCAGGGCGCATGCGTGAAGTCGGACAGGTGGATCACGCGCCCCTCGGCGGCGCCGGCCTCGATCTCTTCCCTCAGGTAGCGCGAGAACGCCGGGTCCTGGATGACCACATTGGCCTCCTGGTTGACGAACAGGGACAGGCCGTCGTAGTTGCTGGAGCCGACCGTGGACCACTTGTCGTCCACTACCGCCACCTTGGCATGCAAATCGGTCTTGATGTATTCGACGATGCGCACCCCGGCGCCCAGCAGCTTGGGATAGAAGGAATGCGCCACCGCATCCTGCATGGCGAACTGGCCCACGCCCAGCAGCAAGGTCACCTTCACGCCGCGCTGCGCCGCTTGTTCCAGCGCGCGCCGCATCTTGCGCCCCGGAGCGAAATAGGGGGTGACCAGAAAAGCGCTGTCGCGCGCGTGCCCCAAGGCCTGCAGGTAAGCGTGCTGGATGGTGCGTCGGTTGCGGAAGTTGTCGCGCACCACCAGCGCGGCCTGGGCCGCGCCATGGACCGGCACCACCAGGCGATGCCGCAGGCGCTTGAAATTCTCCCAGCGCGCCTTGAGCTTCATGCGGCCCACGCGCCGCCACTGGGCATCCATCTCGCGATAGATCTCATGCACCAGCGGGCCAGTGATGCGCACCGCGAAGTCCCAGCGCGGCGCCGGCAGCACCGTCGCAAAATCGCGGTCGGACAGAAAATCGTCGTTGATGTTGAGCCCGCCGACGAAAGCCACCTGGCGGTCCACCACGCACAGCTTGCGGTGGCTGCGCGCCACGCCGCGCCTGAACCAGGGGTTGAAGGAGCGGTGCTGCACGCCGGCTCCCGCCAGGGTCTGCTTGAGCTGCCGGGTCTGCACGCGGCCGGTGCCCAGCCAGTCGTTGATCACATACACCACCACCCCGCGCCGGGCCGCGCGCTGCAATGCGTCGCGCACCAGGATGCCGGTGTCGTCGATGGCGAAGATATAGGTTTCAAGGTAGATCTCCACGCGCGCCGCGTCGATGGCGGCGATCAGCGCGGGGTAGTAGCCTGCGCCGCTGTGCAGCAGCGCAATCTCGTTGCCGTCGGTGAAATTCAGATGGCGCATGCGGGACTTTTTTCTTGGTTCTGTTCAGTCGGGACGAACCGCCAACGGCAGCAAAGGCGTACTGCAGACAGCTTCCACGAGCCGCCGGCGCAACGCAGCCCGCAGCGTTTTGCTGGCGACTCCAAGTCTACGCCAAGTGCAGTTCGCTGACGATAGGCGCATGGTCGGACAAGCGCGTCCACGGTCCTTCCCTCAACACTTGCGCGGTCTCGACCTTGAAGCCGCGCAGGTAAATCCGATCCAGCCGCAGCCACGGCAGCATCGCCGGAAAGGTGCGCGCCGGACGGATCGGCGCCGACAATCCGCCCATCCTGCGCAGGCTCTGCATCAGCCCCTTGGTGAGCGGCTGGTCGAACACCTCGATCACGCCCAGGCGCTGATATAGCAGCTTGCTCAGCTGGTTGGTCCAGTCGTTGAAATCGCCGGCGATGATCAACGGCGCATCGGGCGGCGAGGAAGAGCGCACCGCCTCGATCAGCGCCGCCGTCTGGCGGCGGCGGCTGCCGGCGAACAGGCCGAGGTGGACCACATAGCAATGCACGTCGACGCCCTCCACCGGCACCACGCAATGCAGGATGCCGCGCGATTCATAGGCATGGTCGGAGACATCCTGGTTGCGGATGGAAGCGATGGCGAAGCGCGAAATCAGCGCATTGCCGTGGTGCCCGTGGTCGTACACGGCATTCATGCCATACGCCGAATGATGGGTTTCGCCGGCCAGGTATTCATGCTGGCCCAGCTGCGGCCAGTTGGAGGCGTGGCGCAAGGCGTTCAGGTCGTGCCGGCCCTGCACTTCCTGCAGGAACAGGATATCGGCATCGAGCTGGGCCAGCGCCTGCTTGAGCGCCAGGATGCGCGGCCGGCCGCCGAACGAAGTCACGCCTTTGTGGATGTTGTATGTCGCGACACGCAACTTCATGGGACACCTTTCTTGTTCGGCCCGCCACCCTGCCCGGCTCGGCCTTGCACTCAAGCTTGCATATAGGCCGGCAACTGCAGGATCGCTTCCGCATTGGAAGGCGAGAAACAGCGGTCGGCCGCTTCGCGGTACGGCAGCCACTGGTAGCGCGTGTGTTCGCGCGGGGCCAGCGTCACCGGAATATCGCGCGGTACCAGCAGCCCGAAAACGTGCTCCGTGTTCCTGGTCACGCCGGGCGCGTAACGATGCCGCCAGACCGGATAGATTTCATAGATGTTGGAAAGTTGCCAGTCGCGCAGGTTGGCCGCCGGCAAGGCATTCCCGGGCGCTTGCCGGGATTGTGCCCCTGCGGCCGCCACCACGATGCCGGTTTCTTCCTGCACTTCGCGTCGGGCGGTTTCCGACAGGTCTTCTTCCGGCGTGTCCTTGGAGCCGGTCACCGACTGCCAGAAACCGGCCTTGTCGGCGCGTTCGATCAGCAGCACTTCGCGTTCGGCGGTGTGGATCACCACCAGCACCGATTCGGGAATCTTGTAGGGACGGTCGTTCATTGCACTCGCAAAAGAAAAAAGGCGCCGGGGAAACCGGCGCCTTTCATTATGCCCAAAACAGCGGGCAAGAAGATATTGAACGGGTTCTTATGCCTTGACTGCCGGCTCGGCATTGCGCAGGCGAATGTGCAGCTCGCGCAATTGCTTCTCGTCGACCGCCGACGGCGCCTGGGTCAGCAGGCACTGCGCACGCTGGGTCTTGGGGAAAGCGATCACGTCGCGGATCGACTCGGCGCCGGCCATCATGGTCACCAGGCGATCCAGGCCGAAGGCGATGCCGCCGTGCGGGGGCGCACCGTATTGCAGCGCGTCCAGCAGGAAGCCGAACTTCAGGCGCGCTTCCTCGTCGTCGATCTTCAGCGCGCGGAACACCTTGCTCTGCACCTCGGCGCGGTGGATACGCACCGAGCCGCCGCCCAGCTCCCAGCCGTTCAGCACCAGGTCATAGGCCTTGGCGATGGCCGCGCCCGGATTGGTCGAGATGAAGTCCTCGTGGCCATCCTTGGGCGAGGTGAACGGATGGTGCAGCGCGACCCAGCGCTGGTTGTCCTCGTCGTATTCGAACATCGGGAAGTCGACCACCCACAGCGGACGCCACTGGTCGTCGAACAGGCCGTTCTTCTTGCCGAAGTCGCTGTGGCCGATCTTCACACGCAGCGCGCCGATGGCGTCGTTGACGACCTTAGCCTTATCGGCGCCGAAGAAGATCAGGTCGCCGTCTTGCGCGCCGGTCTTTTCGATGATCGCGGCCAGGGCGGCGTCATGGATGTTCTTGACGATCGGCGACTGCAGGCCGTCGCGACCCTTGGCCTTCTCGTTGACCTTGATGTAGGCCAGGCCCTTGGCGCCGTAGATGGCGACGAACTGGGTATAGGCATCGATTTCCGAACGCGGCATTTCCGCGCCGCCCGGCACGCGCAGGCCGACCACGCGGCCGCCTTCGCTGTTGGCCGCGCCGGAGAAGACCTTGAAGTCGACATCCTTCATGACATCGGTCAGTTCGGTGAATTCCAGCTTCACGCGCATGTCCGGCTTGTCCGAGCCGTACATGCCCATGGCGGTGGCGAAGTCCATCACCGGGAACGGGTTCGGCAGGTCGATGTCGAGCGCGTTCTTGAACACCAGGCGGATCATGCCTTCGAACAGGTCGCGGATTTCCTGCTCGTTCAGGAAGGAAGTCTCGCAGTCGATCTGGGTGAATTCAGGCTGGCGGTCGGCGCGCAGGTCTTCGTCGCGGAAGCACTTGGTGATCTGGTAATAGCGGTCGAAGTTGGCCACCATCAGCAACTGCTTGAACAGCTGCGGCGACTGCGGCAGGGCGAAGAATTCGCCGGCGTTCACGCGCGAGGGCACCAGGTAGTCGCGCGCGCCTTCCGGGGTCGACTTGGTCAGCATCGGGGTTTCGATGTCGATGAAGCCTTGCGCGTCCAGGAACTTGCGCACTTCCATCGCCACCTTGTAGCGCAGGCGCAGGTTGTTCTGCATCTGCGGACGGCGCAGGTCCAGCACGCGGTGCGTCAGGCGGGTGGTTTCCGACAGGCTGTCGTCGTCCAGCTGGAACGGCGGCGTGACCGACGGGTTGAGCACTTCCAGCTCGTGGCACAGCACTTCGATCTTGCCCGACTTCAGGTTGGCGTTAGTGGTGCCTTCAGGACGGTTGCGCACCACACCGGTGATGCGCAGGCAGAATTCGTTGCGCACCGCTTCGGCGTTCTTGAAAACGTCGGCGCGGTCCGGGTCGCACACCACCTGCACCAGGCCCTCGCGGTCGCGCAGGTCGATGAAGATCACGCCGCCGTGGTCGCGGCGACGGTGCACCCAGCCGCACAGGCTGACGGTTTGGCCGAGCAATGCCTCGGTAGTGAGGCCACAGTATTGGGTTCGCATGGACATGGTTCTGATTCCGTTGACAGTGTTCTTGTGTGATTCGAGGTATTGATTGGGAGCGAAGGCGGGGCTGGCCGGCGCGATGGCGCCGGCCGCCCCATCAATTGCGGGGCGCCGCCGGTTCGGTGATGATTTTCTTGTCGGCCAGCATTTCCGGGGCCACCACGCCCATGGAGACGATGTACTTCAGCGCCTCGTCGACCGACATCTCAAGCTCGATCGATTCCGCACGCGGCAACATCAGGAAGAAACCCGAAGTGGGGTTGGGGGTCGTTGGCACGTACACGCTGATGTAGTCGCCCGTCAGATGGTTCTTCACCTCGCCGCCCGGCGTGCCGGTCAGGAAGGCGATGGTCCAGGAGCCATGGCGCGGGTACTGGATCAACACCGCCTTGCGGAAGGCGTTGCCCGACGACGAGAACAGCGTATCCGACACCTGCTTGACGCTGGAATAGATCGACTTGACCACCGGGATGCGGGTCAGGATGCCTTCCCACACCGAGACGATCTGGCGGCCGATGAAGTTGCGCGCGGCCAGGCCCGTGAGGAAGATGATCAGCAGCGTGAGGATGGTGCCCAGGCCGGGGATGTAGAAGCCCAGCAGGGATTCCGGACGCCAGCTCGGCGGCAGCAGCAGCAGCGACTGGTCCATCGTGCTGATGATCAGGTTGAGCACCCAGAGCGTAATGGCCAGGGGCACCAGGATCAGCAGGCCGGTAATGAAATATTTGCGCATGGGTCGGGGTCGGTGACGCTGCTTCTCAGCTGGCGCTGGAAGAAGAAGCGGTCGGGGTCGAAGGGGCTGCAGCCGGAGCCGCCGCAGCAGGTACGGGGGCTGCAGCCGGAGCGGGGGCGGCCGTCGCTGGCGTGGAACCGGCGCTCGCGGCCGCCTCGCCCGAGGCCAGCCCGGTGCCGGTAGCGCCCACGCTGTTGGCGGTGCCGCTGCCGGCGCCGCGGAAATCGGTCACATACCAGCCGGAACCCTTCAACTGGAAACCGGCTGCGGTCAGTTGCTTCCTGAAGCTGTCCTTGTTGCAGGACGGGCAAACGGTCAACGCATCGTCGGAGATCTTCTGCAAGACATCCTTGGCAAAACCACACGCTTCGCAGCGATACGCGTAAATCGGCATGACTAACTCCGCAAAAAACTTCCAAAACCCTGAATTATAAAGGGTTTTGGCGGGATTTTTGCGGCCGGTGCGGCGGCTTGTCTACAAGCTGTATTTTACCTCGTCTTCGCCCCCTCTCTTGCCGGTACCCCTTCCTTGCCCCACACGGCGCCACCGCGAATAAATTCAACGTCAATATTGCTTTTTTACCATTTTTCCCACCCAAACTCTTCATTCGCTAAACATTTCCGTCAATCGCTGGATACGTTGCCAAGCCCCGTTGCACAGGCACGGGAAGAGAGAACAATTAGGCGGAGTGCACATGGTAGCGATCGTGAGTGGCAATCATCTGGGGCTGTCCCTGGGTTCGTTGGGGGTATTGGGTCGCAGCGAAGGCGGGCAGGCGCGGCAGGGCAGCAGCGGCGAGCGGGTGTACATGAACGTGGCCACGGGCAACCTGGTGGTGCAGGATCTGGACGAGCAGCTGGCCGGGCGCGGCGGGGCGTACCAGTCGCTGCGCACCTACAACAGCCAGGGACAGTTGGCGGATGGGGCGCTGCACTGGTCCATCAACGGCGGGCGACGCACGCTGACGCTGACGGGAGCCTGGGGCCAGGCCGGCAGCAGCGTATTACGCACCGAGCGCGACGGGGCGCAGGCACGCCATGAGTGGGATGCCGGACGGCAAGCCTATGTGAGTACCGACGGCGGCGGCGCCTACCGGGAGATCGTGCGCGAAGGTACGGGCTATGTCTGGCGCGACGGCGCGGGCCGGCAAGAGCATTACGACGCTGGCGACGGCAGCCTGCGCAGCAGCCGCGATGCGCAAGGGCACACCACGCGCTACGACTACGACAGCCGGGGGCGGCTGGGTACGGTCACGCTGCCCTCGGGCGAGAAGACGCATTACGTCTACGATGGCCAGAACCTGGTGCAAGTGCGGGTGGAGACGGCCGAAGGCCGGCACGGCACGCGCCTGTACTACCGCTACGATGCGCAGCACCGGCTCACCGAAGCCATCGTCGACCTGAGTCCCGAAGATAACGACATCGCCGACGGCCAAGTCTATGTGACGCGCTACCGCTACGACGGCCACAGCGAGCGGCTGTCGGGCATCACGCAGGCCGACGGCAGCAGCCTGGCCTTCACTTATGTGCAGGAGGGCGACGCCTACCGGATCGCCTCGGTCACCGACGCCTTGGGCCACACGACGCGCTATGCCTACCAGGCCGGGCGCACCATCGTCACCGATGCCGTGGGCCAGCAGACGTGCTACGGCTACGACGCCGCCGGGCAACTGACCGACGTGGCGCAAGGCGACAGCACGGTGCGCTACGCCTATAACGCACGCGGCGACGTGGTCTCCATCACCGACGGCGCCGGGCGGACCACGGTCATGCGCTACGACGACAACGGCAACCAGGTGGCGCAAGAAGATGCGCTGGGCAACCTGGTGGAGCGGCGCTACGACCAGCGCAACCGGCTGGTATCGGAAACTCTGAGCCAGCGCAATGCGACGGGCCAGACGGCATCGCACACCACCCGCCATGTCTATGGCGAGGGCGATCAGGTGCGTTTCACCATCAGCGCCCAGGGACGCGTGACCGAATACCGCTACAACGCCGAGGGCGACCAAAGCGCCATCCTGCGCTATGCCCAGGAGGGGGCCGCCGGCCTGTTCGATCTCGCGCGGCAGCCGGCGCCGGACGAAGCCGCGCTGGCGGCCTGGGCCGCGGCCCAGCCGGCGCACCAGGGCACCCGCACCGACCTGGAATACGATGCGCGCGGCCAGCTGATGCGCCAGACCAGCTATGCCGCGCTGGACCAGGCCGGCCAGGGCGTAGCCGCCGGCGCCAGCGTGCTGCGCTATGTCTACGACCAGTCCGGCCGGCTGCTGCAGACGATCGACGGCAATGGCGGCACCACTGTCTACGGCTATGACGGCCTGGGCCGGGAGATGGTGCGCGACGAGCAGGGGCAAGTGACCCTGACGCGCTACGACGCCGCCGGCCGCACCAGCAGCACGGTGCACGCCAACGGCCTGACCACGCAACGCACCTATGATGCGGCAGGCCGCCTGCTGACGGTGTCGCACAGCGGCGCCGGCCAGGATCTGGGCACGACCCGGCATACCTACGACGCCCTGGGACGGCTGGTCATGCGCGAAGACCCCAGCGGGGCGCGCAGTTGGCTCTTCTACGACGCCCAAGGCAACAAGGCCGCCGATCTCGATGCGGCCGGTTTGCTCAGCGAGTACCGCTACGACGGCGCCGGGCAGTTGACGTTCAGCCTGTCCTACGCCACGCGCATCGATACGGCGCTGCTGCCGCACAGCGGGGTGCCGGCGCTGGAGACGCTGCGCCCGGCCCGCAGCCCCCAGGACCGCCTGGCCTTGCGCACCTACGATGCGGCCGGCCGCCCGGCCAAGGAGATCAACGCCCACGGCGCGGTAACCACGCTGCACTACGATGCGGCCGGCCGGCTGGTGCGCAGCACGTGCCACGCCACCCTGATCGACATCACGCACCTGGGCGAGCGGCCCGACGACAGCGCCATCATGGTCGCCTCGCATGCGCAAGACCGCAGCACGCGCCACTTTTACGATGCCGACGGCCTGCGGATAGCCACGCTGGACGCGGCCGGCTACCTCAGCGAATGGACCTACGACAGCGCCGGCCGGCAAACGCAGGCGCTGCGCCATGGGCAAGCCGTGGCGCAACGCCTGCATGAAGGCGATCTGGTGGCGCTGCAAGCCGCCGTCCAGGAGGGCGGGCAGACGCTTGAGCGCAGTATTTACAATGCCCGCGGGCAAGTCGTCGGCCAGGTCGATGCGCTGGGCTACCTCACCGAAACGATTTACGACGCCAACGGCAACGTGGCGCGGCGCATCCGCTACGCCATGGCGGCCAATGCCGGCAACAGCCTGGCCGCGTTGCGTCCGGCGCCCGATGCGCAAGACCGCAGCACCTCCTGCCGCTACGACGCGAGCAACCGCCTCATTGAAGAAACCGACTACCAGGGCAACATCACGCGCTACCGCTACGACGCCATGGGCAATGTGGTGGCCACCACGCGCGCGGTCGGCGCCCCCGAAGCCATCAGCCGGCTGGCGCAATACGACCTGCAAGGGCGCAAGATCGCCGAACTCAGCGCCCAGGGCGCGGCCCTGCTGCAAGAAGGCATGACGGCCGAACAGATCGAGCGCATCTGGCAAGAGCACGGCACGCGCCACAGTTATGACGCCCTGGGCCGCACAACCGCCAGCACCGACGCCAACGGCAACCGGACATCCTATGTCTATGACGCGACCGGCCGCTTGACGCACACCATCAACGCCCTGGGAGAAGTGGCCGAAACGCGCTACGACGCCTTCGGCCAGATCGTCGGCACGACCCGCTACGCGCGTCGCCTGGATCGCCAGGCATTGGCCGCCGGACTGTCCCTGAGCACGCTGGAAGCGGCGCTGTCGGCCCTGCGGCAAGACGCCGGCAACAGCGTGCATACCTACCGCTACGACAGCCAGGGCCTGCTGCTGGCGCAGCAGGATGCCGCCGGACTACAGACGCACTACAGCTACAACAGCTTCGGCGAGACGGTACGCGAAGAGCGCATCGACGGCCAGCGCCGCGTTATCCACACCAGCGAACGCGACCGGCGTGGCCTGGTCACGCACACGGTGCAGGATGCGGGCGGGCTGCACCTGACGAGCCGCCGCCAATTCGACGCCTGGGGCCGGGTCATCCAGAGCACCGATGCGCGCGGCAACGTCACCGGCCATCAATACGACCGCCTGGGCCGGCAGATCGTGCTCACCGACGCGCTGGGCGGCCGGGTGATGAGCACCTACGACGCCTTCGACCGCATCGTCAGCCACGACGACCGGGGCCGTCTCACCCGTTACCGCTACGACGCCGCCCAACGCAGCAGCGCCGTCACCACGGCCGACGGCGTGACGGTGACCACCACATTTAACCGTCATGGCCAACAACAGGAAGTCACCGACGGCCGCGGCCATGTGACCCGTTTCCGCTACGACGCCAACGGCAACCTGATTACCCAAGAGCACGGCGGCCAGACCCACACGCAACGCTATGACGCCGCCAACCGCCTGATCGAAACGGTGGATGAAGCCGGCCGGCGCACGGTACTGGGCTACGACGCGGCCAACCGGGTGATTGCCCGCACGGTCGATCCGGACGGGCTGAACCTGGTGACGCGCTATGCCTACGATGGGCAAGGCCGCCAGTTGAGCGTGACGCAACCGGGCGGACAGGTGACGCAGTTCAGCTATGACCCGGCGGGCCGCCTGGTGGCGCAGACGGTCGACCCCGACGGCCTGGCGCTGACGACCCGGCACGACTACGACGCCAGCGGCCAGGTGCTCCGCACGACGCAGCCCAATGGCAATGTCACCCGGTACACCTATGACAACGCCGGGCGCCGCATCGAAGAAACCATCGACCCGGACCGCCTGAAGCTGACGCGCCGCTACCGCTACGACGACGCCGGCAACCTCACGTACGTCACCGACGCCAGCGGCAACCTGACCCGTTACGCCTACGACGCCAATAACAGGCAAGTGTTGACCATCGACCCGCTGGGAGCGGTGCAAAGGAACGTCTACGATGGCGCCAGTGGCCGTGTCGCCGGTGTCATCCGGTACGCGCGCAGCATCGATGCCCGCCAACTGGCCTCCGCCCGGACATTGGCCGACCTCGATGCGCTGGTGCAGGCCGATGCCGCCGACCTGCGTCAATGGACCCGTTACGACGCCCAGGGCCGCATTCACCAGCAGATCGACGCCAGCGGCGCGGTGACCCGCTTCGACTACGACGCCAACGGCAATGTGACCGGCAAGACCCGGTACGCTACCTTGTTGACGGCGCAGCAGCGCCAGGCATTGAGCGACGGTGGGGCCATCGACATCGGCCGCCATGCGGACGACCTTGTTGAGCGCAGCGTCTACGACAGCCGCAACCGGCTGCGCTACAGCATCGACGCCCTGGGCAACGTGACCGAACAGCGTTACGACGCCGCCGGCCAGCTAAGTGAGAGGATCGCCTACGCCCGGCCAGTAGCTGCCGATGCCGGGGATGACGAAGCGGCGCTGGCCGGCAAGCTCCAGGCCAGCGGCGAAGACCGCCATACGCGCTACGTCCACGACATGGCCGGGCGCCTGCGCTACGAGGTCGACGCCCAAGGCAGCGTGACCGAACGACGCTACGACGCCAACGGCAATCTACAGCAACAGATCGGCTACGCCCGGTCGTTGCATGCCGGGCCGGGCCCGTTGACGGAAGCGGCCATGGCGGCGGCCCTGCAGCCCAATGCTGCCGATCGTAGCGTCACCACCCTGTACGACGCGGCCAACCGTGCCCAATACAGCACCGATGCCTTGGGGTATGTAACGCACCACAGCCATGACGCCAACGGCAATATCATCAAGACCGTGCGCCATGCCCAGGCGGCCAGCGTGGTGCGCGACGCCGACGGCAAGCTGCAACTGCAAGCGCTCGTCGCCTCGGCCCAGGATCGCACCGAATACCGCCACTACGATGCTGCCGGGCGTCTGCGCTTCAAGATCGACGGCTTGGGCCATGTGGAGGAAACGCGTTATGACGCGGCGGGGCGCATTACCGATCTGGTGACATATCGGGAAGCGCTGGCAGACAGTGTGGATCGTGGCGATCAAGTTGCGATCATGCAAGCGTTAGCGAACAGGCAGATACATGTCTCGCGCTACACCTACGACGCCGCCGGCAACCTGATCCAAAGCACCGACGCCCTGGGCCACAGCGAAACGTCCACCTACGACACCCATGGCCGTCGCATCAGCTTCACCAACAAGCTGGGCGGCACGACCTGGTACGCCTACGACGCGCTGGGTCGCCTGGTCAGCGAAACCCTGCCGGTGCAGGCGCCAGGTCGCGATGGCCTGGCGCAAGCCATCGTCAACCGTTTCGGCTACGACGCCTTCGGCAACCGTACCGTAACCATCGAAGCCGCCGGCCTGGCCGAACAACGCATTACCCGCTATACCTTCGACGCCGCCGGCCGTCCCCTGAACCGCATCAGCCAAAGCACGCGCATCTACGTGGCCGGCCAGGGCTGGCAAGAGGTCGCCCCAACCGAAACCACCCGTTACGACAGCTTCGGCAACCTCATCGCCAAGACCGACGCCAACGGCCACACCACCCGTTACTACTACGACGCCGCCAACCGCGTCATCGGCGAAGTGGGGCCGACCGGGGCCTATATCGCCCGCCAATACGATGCCGCCGGCAACATGACCGTGCAGCGCAGCTATGTCGACCTGATCGACTTGCCGGCCGGCGACACCTTGCCCGTTCCCGTCAACGAGAACCGCTACCGCGAGCTGCGCTTTACCTACGACGCCAATGGCCAATTGCTGGAAACCCTGCAGGCGCAAGTGGGCTATGCCGAGCTCGACAGCAGCACTGGTAATTTCCTCTACCAGACCGGAGATATCGTCACCCGCACCGCCTACAACGGCCTGGGCCAGGCGGTGATGAACCAGGATGCGCAAGGCCGGCGCAGCTATCTGTACTACGATGTGCTGGGACGCAAGATCCTCGCCATCGATGTCGCCGGCTATGCCATTGGCTGGCAATACGACGCCGCCGGCAATGTGCTGCGCCAGCACGCCTATGCCCAGCGGTTGGATCCTGCCAATCCCTGGTCCGAGAGCAGCGATGCGCAAGACCTGCAGGCCCGGCTCGCCGCCGATGCGCGCGACCGTATCACCGGCTTTGAGTACGACGCCCTGGGCCGGCAAACCGCCGAGATCCGCCGCAATGCCGGCAACGCCAGCGTCCAGGCCAACGGTCAATTGACTGAACAGAGTGGCGACGCCGTCACCCGCAGTTCCTACAACGCCAATGGCGACCTGATGGCTAAAACCGACGCCATTGGCAACACCACCCAGTGGGAATACGACCTGCAAGGCCGCAAGACGGCGACCTTGCTGCCCACCGCCACCGACCATACTGGCCAAGCAATACGCCAGACCACGCGCTACCAGTACAACGGCTTGCACCTGCTGACGCAGGAGACGGTGGAAGGCAGCGGCGCGGATGTCGCCCGCATTACCCGCCACGCCTACGACGCCGCTGGCCGCAGAGTCAGCCAGACGCTGGCCAATGGCGAAGTGATCCGCTACGGCTACGACGCCCAAGGCAACACCACCGCTGAAATCATCGACCGCCGGCAAGCTGATGGTAGCGTGCTGCATGAGATGACCAGCATCGCCTACGACGGCGCCCATCGCGAGATCCGGCGCTGACCGGCCTGAAACAACTGGTCCAGACTTAAAGTTAGTCTAAGCGGCAAGCCGCAGTGGTGCTGGGGTTGTTGCCGGCAGCGTAGCCTGCGGTG
>NZ_VIUO01000004.1:0-479492 GCF_007828355.1 Herbaspirillum sp. SJZ099
TTGCGTCGCCTTCTTTTGCTTACTTTTCTTGGCGAGACAAGAAAAGTGAGCGGCTGCCGGGCCGCCCCCGGCGCTCCGCTGCGACCGGAGAAAGAAAAGCATAAAGCCAGTACATCTGCATGAAGCAAGAGCAGACTACCCAGAGCAACCCAAAAAAACCCAAAGAACCAACTACAATGCTCCAAAACACCCATCAAAAATGACCACCCGCCCCAATCCAGACGACCTGCTCGAACGCGTAATGCGCGAAGAAGACCGCCAGGCCCGCGGTCGTCTGAAGGTGTTTTTCGGCTTTTCGGCCGGCGTGGGCAAGACCTTCGCCATGCTGGAGGCGGCCCAGGTGCTGCGCGCGCAAAGCATCGACGTGGTCGCCGGGGTAGTCGAGACCCACGGCCGCGCCGAGACTGAGGCGCAGCTGGCGGGGATCGAGCGCTTGCCGATAAAGATGGTGGCTTACCGCGACCGCCAGTTGCCCGAATTCGATCTCGACGCCGCCCTGCAACGCAAGCCGCAGGTCATGCTGGTGGACGAGCTGGCGCATTCCAACGTGCCCGGCTCGCGCCATGCCAAACGCTGGCAGGACATCGATGAACTGCTGCGCGCCGGCATCGATGTCTATACCACCTTGAACGTCCAGCACATCGAAAGTCTCAACGACGTGGTCGGCCAGATCACCGGCATCCGCGTGTTCGAGACCGTGCCCGATCACGTGTTCGACCAGGCCGATGACGTCATGCTGGTCGATATCCCGCCCGATGAGCTGCTGGCGCGTCTGAAGCAAGGCAAGGTCTACCTGCCGCAGCAGGCCGAGAAGGCCGGGCGCAATTTTTTCCGCAAGGGCAACCTGATCGCGCTGCGCGAGATCGCCCTGCGCCGCACCGCCGACCGCGTCGACGCCGACATGCGCGAGTACCGCGCCGACCGTTCCATCGCCCAGCTATGGCAGGCGCGCGAACGCATCGTGGTGGCCATCGGCAGCGGCGCCGGCGAGGAACGCCTGATCCGCGAGGCGGCGCGCCTGGCGGCCAAGCTGCAGGCTGAATGGCTGGCGGTGCATGTCGACCTGGCCAACAGCCGCCGGCCAATGGCCGGGCGCGAACGCGTGGTCGCTTATCTCAAGCTGGCGCAATCGCTGGGGGCGGAAACCGCCAGCATCAGCGGCGACGACCTGGCCGCGGCGCTGCTGCAGTTCGCCCGCGCGCGCAATGCCGGCAAGCTGGTGGTGGGGCAGCAACGCGGCGGCTGGCGCCGGCTGCTGCGCCGCCCCGGCGGTTCGCTGTCGCAGCGTATCGCCGCCATGGGCGAAGAACTCGACATCTATGCCGTGGCGCGTCCGCGCGCCCGGCATGATGTCCGCGGCGAGGATGCCGGCCGCGATGACAGCGCCGCCAGCGTCGCCGAATCCTTGCTCACGCGCCGCCGCCGCACGCGCGGTTATGCCTGGGCGGCGGTCAGCTGCGCCGTCACCACGGCGCTGGCTTTCGTGCTCAACGACTTTTTGCATCCGGCCAACGTCATCATGCTGTATCTGGTCGGCGTGATGCTGGTGGCGATGCGCTATGGGCGATCGGCCTCGGCGCTGGTGTCGGTGCTGTCGGTGCTGTCCTTCGATTTCTTCTTTGTCGCGCCGCGCTTCTCGATTTCGGTATCGGACGCGCAATACCTGCTGACGCTGGTCGTGATGCTGGCGGTATCGCTGTTCATCAGTTCGCTTACCGCGCGCCTGCGGCGCCAGGCGCGCGTGGCCATGCAGCGCGAGGCGCGCGCCTCCAACCTCTACATGCTGGGCAAGGAATTGTCGGCGCTGCTGACGCTGGACCAGATCCTGGAGATCGGCCGCCGCCATCTGGCCGCGGTGTTCGGGGCGCGGATTGCCTTTTTCTTGCCCGACAGCGCCAACCAGCTGCGCCCGGCCGAGCCGGCGCAGGAAGCGGGCGGCGTCCATGTGCTCAGGAGCGTGGACGCCGGCGTGGCGCAATGGGTCTACGACAATGGCCAGCCGGCCGGCAAGGGTACCGCCACGCTGCCTTCGGCCGCCGCGCTGTACCTGCCGCTGACGGCCACCATGCGCACGCGCGGCGTGCTGGCCTTTGCCATCGAGGGGGCGAACGAAGAAGAGCGCCAGCTTGCCGCCGCCCAGCTGGCATTGCCTGAAAACCGCCAGATGCTGGAGATCTTCTGTTCGCAGATTGCCATGGCGATCGAACGCCTGCACTATGCCGAAGTGGCGCAGGACGCGCTGGTGAGCATGGAGTCCGAGCGCCTGCGCAACTCGCTGCTGTCGGCCATCTCGCACGACCTGCGCACGCCGCTGACCTCATTGGTCGGCAGCGCCGACGTGCTGGCCGCCACTCCCCGGCTGGACGAGGACGCCCGCGCCATGGCGCGCACCATCGGCGAACAGTCGCAGAAGATGGTCGGGCTGATGAACAACCTGCTCGACATGGCGCGCCTGCAGGCGGGCGTGGTGACGCTGAACCGCCAGTGGAACGCGCTGGAGGAAGTGGCCGGTTCGGCGCTGCGCTTGCTGTCCAAGGCGCTCGAAGGCCGCACGGTGGAAACGCGCCTGCCGGCCGACCTGCCGCTGCTGCGGGTGGATGCGGTGCTGCTGGAGCGGGTATTCGCCAACCTGGTGGAGAATGCCATCAAGTACTCGCCGCCGGGCAGCGGCATTGCCATCGCCGCCCATGTCGAGGCGACGGAAAGCGGCGAACAGGTCAAGGTGAGCGTATCCGACCATGGCCGGGGATTTCCGCCGGCCATGGCGCAACACGCTTTCGAGAAGTTCACGCGCGGCGACAACGAGTCGAGTACGCCCGGCGTCGGCCTGGGCCTGGCGATTTGCCGCGCCATCGTCGAAGCCCACCAGGGCCGGATATGGATCGCGCCGCAGGAGGCCGGGCCGGGCGCCACGGTCTGCTTTACCCTGCCAGTGGAAGTGCAGCCGGCACTCCCCGAGGAATGAGGACAAGAACATGCAGGAACACGCAGGCAACATCGTATTCATCGAAGACGACCCGCATATCCGCAAGCTGGTCAAAAGCGCGCTGGAGCAGGAAGGCTTCATCGTCCACGAGGCCAGGACCGCGCGCGAAGGCGTGACCGAAGCCGGCACCCGCAAGCCGGACCTGGTCATCCTCGACCTCGGCCTGCCCGACCTCGATGGCAAGCAGGTCATCACCGAGATCCGCGGCTGGAGCGGCGTGCCCATCGTCATCCTGTCGGCCCGCACGCAGGAGTCGGAAAAGGTCGACGCGCTCGACGCCGGCGCCGACGACTACCTGGTCAAGCCCTTCGGCATGCCCGAGCTGCTGGCCCGCATGCGCGCCCAATTGCGCCGCCACGCGCGCGCCGCCGGTGAAGGAAAGGCCAGCGGCCGCTACCGCATGGGCGATGTGCTGGTCGACTTGCCGGCGCGCAGCGTCACCCGCAACGGCGAGGCGCTGCACCTGACGCAGATCGAATACCGCCTGCTCGCCACCCTGCTGCGCGACGCCGGCCGCGTGATCACGCACCGGCAATTGCTGGTGGCCGGTTGGGGGCCGTCGCATGCGGAAGACCATCATTACTTGCGCATCTACATGCAGCGCCTGCGCCAGAAGCTGGAGCGGGATGCGGCGCAGCCGGTGCATATCCTGACCGAGATCGGGGTGGGCTACCGGGTGGCCGAAGTGGTGGGCGAGTGAGCCTGTTCCCGCCGCAGCTTGTTACGGCCAGTCGATCAGGGGCAGGCTCAGCAGCGCCATGACGATGCAGCCGGCGCAGAGCAGCAATTGATGGCGTTTCAAGCCGAAAGAGACGATCCAGGCGCCCAGCAGGAACAGCACGAAGTTGACCGCATACTGCCTGGCCGCCGCTGAGACCGGTAGCGCTTCACCGGCGTCTTGCGCGCCGCTTTGCGCCGCCAGGAATTTCCATGAACATGCCAATGCGGCCAGCACGGCGCAGTTGAAGTAGGTGTTGAGATTGGGGAACAGGTCGCCGGCATGCTGGCGCGTTTCGATCCCGGTGCATTGGCCGTCGCGATAGATGGCTTCCAGGACATGGCGCTCGCCCTGCCAGACATAGGTGCCCTGGCCTTGATCGGGCGCGCCCTGGCTGGCCGGCGCGCCGAGCTGGCGAACCAGGGCATCGGGCGCGGCGCCGATCCATTGGCCGGAGGAAGCCGCCTTGATCTGCTGGTCCAGCTGCCGGCCTTTGCGGCGCTTCATCAACTGCCTGAAGGCCAGGTGGATCAAGGCCAGGGAGTTGAACAGATAGATCCACTGGAGAATGGCGCTGTAGTCGGTTTGCATGCGGGTCGGCCCGGGTTGGAAACGATGCCGCATCTTGCCGCCAGTTCCCCGTTTTGTCTACCCGCCGGCTTGCTGCTGTCTCATCGGGTGCAACCTAAAGATCCCCCCATATATCGATCTGCCTGCGTATCTCGCCGGTCCGCGCATCGCAGATGAACATCACCTTGCGCAGGTTCTGACGCACCACGTAGCTGAAATATTCGCGGCCGGCGCGGGCGACGAAATCCTCGCTTTCTATCTTTCCATCCAGCGCTTGCCGCACCTGGCGGCGGCAGTCGCCGCGGTGCTGTTGCGCCTGCGACGAGGGGCCGTAGTCGTCGGGAGAGCGATAGGGGACGACCGCCTGGGCCAGCGGCAACAGGCCGGCGCAGGCGATGCAGAGCAGCAGCGCGGCCAGTGCGCAGCGATAGTAGCGACGGTGGCCGGTACGCAGGAAGAAGTGGCGCGGGGAGAGCGGGTGCAGTCTCGGGGAACTTGGGGTACGCATGAGGGGAATCCTTGTGCCGGCTTCTCAAATTCAAAACGCCTTGTTCAGCGACAGCACCACCTGGCTGCTGCCGATGTTCTTGCCGCGGATGGTGTAGCCGGCGTCGGCGGCGTTGGTATCGGTATAGGCCAGGCCCAATACGTAGCCGGAGAAGTCGCGCGTGACGCCGAGTTTCCAGTCGGTATAGGACAGCGCCGCGGAATTCGGGCCGGTATAGCGTTGGCGGCCGATATGGGCGATGCCGATGATGCCGGCGAACAGTTCATGGTTCACCGACAGGTCGGCATAGCTGCTGCCGCTGGTATCGGCATTGCCGAAGGTGTTGCCGGTGCTGTACGAATACTTGAAGGCGATCCATCTGGCATCCAGTCCGGCGTAGATCTCGGTGGTGTCGGGCTTGGTCATGCCGCCCGGATAGCTGCCGGGATAGGCGTAGTGCAGCACGCCGATGTCGGCGTTGAGCCAGTCGCTGACTGCCGGCTTCCAGCCGGCGTAGAGGTCGGCTTCCAGGCCGGCCGAGGCGGCCGGGTTGGCGTCGGAGATCCAGCTGACGTTGGACATCCAGATGCCGGCGTACAGGCCGTTGTCGTGCGTGAGATCGAAGCCGCCTTGCAGGGCCGGTTTTTTGTCGGTCTGGGTGGTGCCGCGGAAGACGTACTGGCTGACCACGCCGAGGTTGCCGCTCAGGTGCAGCGGCGAGACATTGGCGATTTCTGCGGATTCTGCGGCTGCCGTGCCCTCGGCGGCCTGCGCCGGAGCGATCACGGCGATGGCCAGCAGCGCGCCGGCGGCGGCCAGCGTCGCCAGGCCGGCCAGGTGCGCGTTGCGCAGGCGGCGACGGCCCAGCGGTGGGTGTTGCGGGAAGCGGGTTTGCTGTTCTTGTTGTGTCTTGCGGTTCATGCTGGAAGCTCCACGGGTTGAGGAGCATTCAGCTTAGGCAAGGCGGCGTTTAATCCGGGTAAAACTTTGCGTGCGCAGCGTTAACAGGCCATAAAAAAAACAGTGCGCCGTTTACGCCGGCGGCCCCCATTTGGGCGCGCGTTTTTCGAGGAAGGCATCGATGCCTTCCATCGCATCGTCTTCCATGATGTTACGCGCCATGACATCGGCCGCATAGTCGTAGGCGTCGGACAGCGCCATCTGCTTCTGGCGGTAGACCATGGCCTTGCCGTAGCGGACCGACACCGGGCTCTTGGCGACGATATGTGCCGCCAGCGCGGCGACTGCCGCATCCAGTTCCTCCGGTTCCACCGCCTGGTTGATCAGGCCCCAGTCGGATGCGGTCTGCGCCTCGATGAACTTGCCGGTGACCAGCATCTCGAAGGCGCGCTTGATCGGCACGTTACGCGTCAAGGCCACCGAGGGGGTGGCGCAGAACAGGCCGACGTTGATGCCGGACACCGCGAAGCGCGCAGCGTGCGAGGCGACTGCCAGGTCGCAGCTGCCGACCAGCTGGCAACCCGCCGCGGTGGCGATGCCGTGCACGCGTGCGATCACCGGCGCCGGCAGCGCCTGGATGGCCTGCATCACGCGGCTGCAGCGGCGGAACAAATCCTGGTAGTAGCCGATCTGCGGCGTGGCGCGCATCTCCCGCAGGTCGTGGCCGGCGCAGAATGCCTTGCCGTTGGCGGCCAGCACCACGCAACGCACGCTGTCGTCGGCGGCCAGTTGCTCGAGCTGCGTTTGCAGCGCATCGAGCATGGCTTCGGAAAGGGCATTGAATTGCTGTGGACGGTTCAGCGTCAGGGTCGTGATGCCTTGCCTGTCTTCCCGCAGCAGGATGGGTTGGGATGCGTGATCTTGTGCGCTCATCGCCGGTCTCCTTGATGTTGTTGTCTGCGCCAGATGGTAACGCGGCGGCGGGCGCGCGCGCTTGCAATTATTTCACGCGGGTCCAGCGCTGGCGGTTATCGTCCAGCCATTGTGCGGCGACGGCGCGGTTGTTGTCGTGGTCGGGGAGGGGAAGCCGGGGCGCGTCAATTTGAGGATGAACTGGTGCGGTTGGCTTGGGGGAGGTCTTGCTGCGTGTTGGTATATTGGCTTGATGTTTTTTTGTTTTGTATAGTCTGCTCTTGCTGCTGGTCGATGTACTGGCTTTATGCTTTTCTTTCTCCGGTCGGAAGGGAGCGCCGGGGGGGGCTGAAGCATTGCTTCAGCCGGCAGCCGCTCACTTTTCTTGTCTCGCTGTATAGACCGGAGACATGGGTAACACGTGTACCGGGACATAGGTAACACTTTTGGGGTTCGAAACGAAGCCCAAAGGATGGCCCACCATGCCCTGGAGAACTGTTGACATCATGTCACTGCGAGAAGAGTTTACGAACTTGGCCCGTCAGGAAGACGCCAACATCAGCCTGTTGTGCGAGCGTTTCGGCATCAGCCGCAAGACCGGCTACAAACTGTTGAATCGTGTGGCCGAAGAAGGCCGAAACGGATTGGCGGATCGTTCGCGTCGCCCACTCAACAGTCCGGCACGCACCCATTCCGAGATCGAAACCCGGGTCATCGAACTGCGCCACCAGCATCCAGCCTGGGGCGCACGCAAGCTGCATCGCCGCCTGTTGGATCTGGGCCACGAAGGCATTCCCAGCCCCAGCACGATTACCCGCATCCTCCAGCGCAATGGCCTCATCGATGCACAGGCCAGCGCCGACAGTACGCCGTTCCAACGCTTCGAACACGCCCGGCCCAATGAACTGTGGCAAATGGACTTCAAGGGCCACTTCGAAACCGGTGCGGGCACCTGTCATCCGCTGACCATCATCGACGACCACTCTCGCTACAACATCACCTTGACTGCCGTGCGCGGCCCGATCGGACGCAAGTACAGGCGGCGTTGGAAGACGTGTTCCGCCGCTATGGCATGCCCCTGCGCATCAACACCGACAACGGTGCCCTCTGGGGGAGCACCTCGAAATCGGCCCACGGCATCACGCAACTGACGATCTGGCTCATCCAGCTGGGCATTGGCATCAGCCACAGCCGGCCAGCCCATCCTCAGACCAATGGCAAGAATGAACGCTTCCATCGCAGCCTCAAATGCGAGATTCTGCGTGGCAGACACTACCGCGATTTTCTACAAGCGCAGGCAGCCTTCAATGCTTGGCGGCATATCTACAACCACGAGCGTCCGCATGAGGCGCTGGCCATGCACACGCCAGCCACGCGCTACCAGCCTAGCCGTATTGCCTACGCTCAAACGTTGCCACCAGTTGAGTACGCGCAAACAGATCTGGTGCTGGAGGTCGGATGGGACGGCAAGATCGTGCTTCAGGGCAAGCGCTTCAAGGTATCGAATGCCCTGCACCGACATCGGATTGCCGCACGGCCGCATCCTTCGCTGGATGGGGTGTACGACCTGTACTTCTCTCATCAACGCTTCGCAAAAATTGATTTACGACAAAACAGTGCCTACGATTGAAGTGTTACCTATGTCCCGGCACATTTGTTACCCATGTCTCCGGTCTATACACTCCGCCAAAGAAAGTAAGCAAAGAAAGGGTTGGAGCACTGCTCCAACAAGGCAACTACCCAGCCCCTTCGGGGTTCCCGCGCCGGCGGCTGGTTAGATGCGGACTTCTTGTCCGGCTCGCCTTCGGCTTTGCGGTGCTTGCTGCTCGCCTGCGGCTTCGGTGTTTTTGGTCGCTGTCGTATCTACGCGTTGGTTCGGCGCTTCACATGATTCCATTCGGAATTTCGCGTATTCTCCATCGCTCTGTTCTCAATCGTTCTATGGATTCTGCATGACTCATCCCCGCATCTACATGGCCGGCCCCGACGTCTTCCAGCGCGACTATGCGCAGCACAAGGAACGTATCAGGCAGTGGTGCGCCGAACTCGGTTTGGCGGCATTGTGTCCGGGGGATGATGAAGTCACGGGGCAGAGCAAGGCGGAGGTGTCGCGCGCTATCTTCGATCTCAACATGGCGTTGATCGATTCGGCGGATTATGTGGTGGCGAACGTGTCCAACTTCCGTGGCCATGAGCCGGATTCGGGGACGGTGTTCGAGGTCGGTTATGCCGTCGGCCGCGGCAAGAAGGTGTGGTGCTATAACACGCCGCAGGCCGATCTATTGAGTCAGATACCGCATGCCGAGCCCGGTTATTGCCGCGACGGCATGCTGATCGAGGACTTCGGTTTGCCGCGCAACCTGATGCTGGCGCATGCCTGCGAGCTGGTGCATGGCGATTTGCGCGAGTGCCTGGCGCTGGTGGCGCGCTGGCATGGCGGCGTGCGCTGACAGGCGCTTATTGCACCGGCACCCGTCCCAGCAGGTAGAACTCGTCGTTGGGGCGCATGCTGGTGACGTTGGCCAGGCGGTTGGACATGCCGAAGAAGGCCGCGATGGCGGCGATGTCCCAGGCCTCTTCTTCTCCGAAGCCGTGCCGTTTGAGTTCGGCGAAATCATCGTCGTTGACGGCCCAGGCGCTGGCTGAGACCTTCATGGCGAAGTCCAGCATGGCTTTTTGCTTGTCCGTGATGTCGGCCTTGCGGTAGTTGATGGCGACCTGGTCGGCCAGCAGCGGGTCTTTGGCGCGGATGCGCAGGATCGCGCCGTGGGCGACGACGCAATATTGGCATTGGTTGGCGTTGCTGGTGGCGACCACGATCATCTCGCGCTCGGCCTTGGTCAGTTTGCCGGGTTTGTCCATCAACGCATCGTGGTAGGCGAAGAAGGCGCGGAATTCGTCGGGACGGTGCGACAGCACCAGGAAGACGTTGGGGATGAAGCCGGACTTTTCCTGAACGGCCAGGATGCGCGCACGGATATCTTCGGGCAGGTCTTTCAGTTCGGGAACGGGAAAGCGGCCAATTGGCGGTTGGGGCATGGTGATCTCCTTGTCGATGTCTTTTTTGCCGGGTGCGTGTGCGCCCGATACGCGCCAACTTACCACTTTTGGCAGGGAGCAAGTGTCGCCGGGCTGACGATGGGCATTCCCTGTTTCGATATTTCCTTTTCGATAATAAAAAATATTATTAAGATATATCTTGATTTTGCTATTTCTAAGATATATCTTATGTTCATCGATCGATGAAGGGCTTCCCGCAAGCCCGTACCCGGGCGCCATTCAGGCGCAACACCAGATGAACACTACAGATGAAAAGGAAGCACCATGTTCAGACATTTGATGGCGCGTGCAGGCCACGGCCCCAAGCATCACCGTTTTGACCGTCCGCATCATGGCGCAGGCGGCATGTTCGATGAGGGCGGCCCGCGCGGCCGCGAAGGCGGCCGCGGCGCGCGCATGTTCGAGCAGGGCGCATTGCGCATCGTGATGCTGCACCTGCTGCAGGAGAAGCCGCGCCACGGCTATGAAATCATCAAGGCCATCGAGCAACTGGTCGGCGGCGGCTACAGTCCGAGCCCGGGCGTGGTCTATCCCACGCTGACGCTGCTGGAAGAAATGGGTTACGCCACGGTGGCGGCGGAAGAGGGCGGCAAGAAACTGTATCGCATCAGTGCCGAAGGCGAGGCCGACCTCAAGGCAAATGAAGCCTTGCTGCAGCAGGTGTTGCGCAAGTTCGAGATGCGCCGGCAGGAACGCCCTGATGCCGACTCGCCCGAACTGCGCCGCGCGGTGCAGAACTTTCGCATGGCGCTGCATACGCGCCTGGCCAAGGGGGCGTTGAGCAAGGAAGAACTGCACGCGGTGGTCGATATCATCGACCAGGCCGCGGTGGCGGTGGAGCGGGTTTGATCGGATCGGCCGCGCTGAGCGGCCGGTTCGTCTCTTAGCCGTTGGCGGGGGCGATCATCTCCGCATAGTCGTACAGCGCGCCGAGGATATCCTGGGCGCGTTCGTCGTCGGCCTGCTCTTGCAGCGTGTCGATCTGTTCGAACAGCTGGGCGATGGTGCGGGCTCCGCCTTTGCCTTCGAACAGGCGCGCCGCGCGGTGTTCTTCCCAGTGCTGGGTTTCTTCGGCGCTGAGCGTCTCGGGGAAATTGCGCGCGCGGTAGCGGAACAGGATTTCGTCCAGGCGCGCGTCGTCGAAGGAGACGCTGGCGCGCGCCAGTTCCTGCGGCGGCATTGCGCGCAACTGCGCCAGTTGGCGACGGTCGCCATTGCCGATGAAGCCGCCGTAGAGGTCTTCGTCGACATCGGGCGCGCCATCGCTTTCGCGGTGGAAGACGTCCTGCCATAGTGCCGCCAGATCGGGAAGCGCGGCGGCGATATCGGCATTGCGCAAGGCGCCGTCGATGTCGATGCCCAGCTCGGCCGCGCGGGCCGCGGAAAGCGTCTTGAGGCTGCCGACTACCATCGGCGACTTGTTCAGGTGGATGCTCTTGATCGGCAGGCGCGTGACGCCTTCGGGCAAGGCGTCGGCCTTGCTGAACATGCGTTCGCGCACGGTGGCCGCGTCCAGCCTGGCCAGTTCGGCCGGGTCGCTGGCCAGGTCCCAGGCGATCACTTCATTCTTGTTGGTCGGATGCATGCCGAGCGGCCACATCAGCGCCAGGCAGCCGCGCGTCGCCGGGAACATGCCCGACACGTGCAGGAAGGGCTTGTTCTGCGGCAGGCCGATCTCGGCCGCGGCCTTGTCTTTCTTGTGCAGCGCCAGCGCGAAGTCGAACAGGCGCGGGTTCTTCTCGCGGATCAGGCGCGCCAGCGCGATGGTGGCGCGCACGTCGGACAGCGCGTCGTGCGCCGCTTCGTGCAGCAGGCCGTTGGCCTTGGAGAGATGTTCCAGCTTGAAGCTGACGCTGCCGTCTTCCCTGGTCGGCCAGACGATGCCGTCCGGGCGCAGCGCGTAGCACAGGCGCACCACGTCCAGCAGGTCCCAGCGGCCGCAGCCGTTTTGCCATTCGCGCGCATAGGGATCGATCAGGTTGCGCCAGAACATGAAGCGCGTGACCTCGTCGTCGAAACGGATGGTGTTGTAGCCCACGCCGATGGTGCCGGGTTCGGCCAGTGCGCGTTCAATTTGCGCGGCGAACTCGTGCTCGGGCAGGCCGCGCTCCAGGCAGGTCTGCGGCGTGATGCCGGTGATCAGGCAGGAGACCGGATCGGGCAAATAGTCCGGCGCCGGTTTGCAGTAGACCATGATCGGTTCGCCGATCTCGTTGAGTTCGGCGTCGGTGCGCACGGCGGCGAACTGCGCCGGGCGGTCGCGGCGCGGGATTACGCCGAAGGTTTCATAGTCGTGCCAGAGGAAGGTGTGGTTGGACATCGCGGCGTTGGAACTCATTTCATCAATAGGCGTGAGTGCGGGATTACCCCGTTTGGGATGAAGTGCAAGGCGCGGCATTGGATCAAGACTGGGCGTCTTGATCCAATGTCGATCGCGCGATTATAGAGCGTGTTGGTGGCCGGACGCGCCGCAGTGGCGCGTCAGCGGGAAGATTGGAGACTTTTCGAGTGATTGCGGCAGAGTTATTGCAGCGGCGCCGCGTCGCGCTTGAGCAGTTTGAGCAGCGTGTCTTGCAGGTTGCCGTTGCGCATGGGCGCTTGGCCGCCGGCGTATTGGATGTTGTCGATGATCCAGCCGCGCGCGTCGCGCGTGAGCAGGACCTTGTCGACCCACTTGGCCGGAGCCTTGAGCTTGGCGTCGCTGTAGATCAGTTCGACCGAGCATTCGCTTTCGCGCTTTTGCATGTCGCACTGGACGACGCGGAACGTGGAGGCGCCACCGGGATTGGCGGTGAAGATGTCGCCCTCGAGCAGCGGCGGCAATGGGGCGGCGGCAGACTGCGCGGAGCGCGCCTCTTCGGCGACCGAGACATCTTTGAGCAGGTTGAACAGCGGCACCGACAGGAAATGGCGGAAGGTGATCAGTTCGTTGAGGGTAAGCGCGCCGGAGGGGCGGGCCGACTGGTGCATCCGGTAGAAATCCGATACCAGTTCCTTGGCCTTGCTTTCTTCATTGCTGGTGCATGCGGCAAGCAACAGGCTGGCTGCGACGATAAATATTTTCCCGATCCGCTTCACGTTCCAATTCTCCCCTGGGCCGCCCGTCTACGGTTCCGTTCTTGCGTGGCTGCAGTGATCCGGTAGCAAGGCGACAAGTATTCTTGCGGGCAAGTGTATGCCTTTTCCGAACCGCGGGAGGCCGAGAACACATCGTCAAAACGCCGCCAATTCCCGGCCATCGGGCGGCCGGGGTTTCTTTTCGGACAAGGCCGGAATTTGCCGGCGCCTGGCCATTTATCGGCACTTATTCTGCTTCCTTGATGGCGTCGGCCAGGGTGTCGCTCAGATATTCGCGTTGCGAGGACTGGTCGTTGCCGATGAATTCGATATCGTCGATGCGCCAGCGGTTGTCTTCGCGCACCAGCAGGATCTTGTCGTTCCATGCTTCTGCGGCGCCGTCTTTCTTGTATTCGAACGCGACCTGGCAGGAGGAGCGCTGGTCGTCGCTATCGCAGGACTTGACCGAGAACGAGGTGGCGCCTTCATACAACGAGGTGAACAGGTCGCCCTCGACGATGGGCGGCGCCTGGTTGCCGACCATCGTGTGGTAACGGACGTCGGCCGCTTCGGCCTGGGTGAGCAGGGTGTACAGCGCCCGGCTCACCAGTGGCTGGTATTGCCGCAGCTCATCGGCCGGGGGCAGGCCGGGCGCGTTGGTCTTGAGGTGGAGGGTGTAGAAAGCGCTGATGACGTCGGCTTGCCGCTGTTCTTCGCCGCTGAAGTTGTTGCAGCCGCCCAGCGCCAGCGCCGCGGCCAGGGTGGAGGCGCCTGCGAGCAGGCGGGATCGGCGGCGGGTGTGGACGGAAGGGAAATGCAAACGGGGTAATCTGGTCATCCGGCTGTTCCTGGCGTGCGGCAAGTTGCGCGCCGGTCTTGTCATGGCAGTGTGTGGGCAGGCGGCGCCTTGCTGGTTGTGCTTGCCGCGCCGGCCTGCTCGCGGTTTTTAGTCAGGTTTTGCACGCAATTGTTCCGCAAACCGCCGGCAAATGGCCAGCGGCGGGAGCGGCGGCTTATGCCGATGCGTTGAGCAGCGAGAAGTGCTCGACTTGCGGCGGGCCGGCGAAGAACGGGCCGACGATGCCGCGCCATTCGGTGAAGGCGGGCGATTCGCGGAAGTCCACGGTATGGTTTTCCAGCGTGGCCCACTGCACCATCAGGAGGTAGCGCTCGGGCGACTCGATGCCCTTTTGCACCTGGTGGCCGAGATAACCCTTGGCCTTGGCGATGGTCTGCGCCACGCCGCGCGTGATGGCTTCGTCGAATTCGGCTTGCTTGCCGGGTTGGATGCGGATGTCCGCCAGTTCCAGGATCATGTGGGTCTCCATAGTCGATCAAGTGACGCCGGCGCCGGCCGTGGCAGCCTGGCGCAGCGCTTAGAACCCGTTTCATTGTGAAACGGGTCCTAAAGGATTATCACATTTTCCGACGGCGGGCGCGGTCAACAAAATTTGCGCAGCCGGTGAATTCGCTTCACGCGACGGGTTTCTCATCGGCGATGGCGGCGCGCCGCGCGGCGGCCTGGCGCAGCTTCTGCTCCATGTCTTCCAGGCCGATCTCGATGGCGCGCGTGCTGATCATGATTTCCCACAACGATACCAGCAGCGACAACACGAGCAAGAACAGGCTGATGCCGAAGAAGGCTTCGGCCAGGTGGCCGTGCTCGACAAAGATCAGGAACATCGAGACGGCGCACATGATGAAGCTGGACACGCCCAGCGCCTGCATGTAGCGGGTCAGCACGATGCGCTTGCGCAGGTTGAGGATCTGGCGGATCACCAGGTCGCGGCCGTCGTCCTTGTGCTGGGTCTGCAGGTTGCGGATCAGTTGCGCCAGCACCAGGAAGCGGTTGGTATAGGCCAGCAGCAGCAGCGAGGTGGCCGGGAACAGCAAGGCGGGCGTGGTCAGGTTCATCATCGGCATCGACATCGGGAATAGGGCAGGCGGCGCCCGCGGGAGCGCGACGCTATCGTTACTTGTTTCGCAAGAAACATGCCCATGTGCAGGCGGCGGCCAGCCGCGTCGGCATTCCCGCGCCAAGGCGTGGCGTCCTCGCCGTTTTGGGGCGGCGGGTGCACCACCGCCGTTTTCCTGCACCGCCGTGCGGCAGCATCTTCCGTCGCGCAAATCTTTTTGCATTTTTTATCGTGCCCGGCCTGCTGCCTAATTGTTATTTGAAGCGGCCATCAATACACTAGCCCACGATCCAATAAACCATAACGAAAGGATATCCATGTCGGGCTCTTATTTTCCCCAATGGCGGCTGCGCAGCGGCACCCATGACGGCCAGGGGGCTGTCATCGCCGCCGATGAACGCTTGCCCGCGCCGCAGACCGTGGCCATGGGCGTGCAGCACGTGGTGGCGATGTTCGGCTCCACGGTATTGGCGCCGCTGTTGATGGGGTTCGATCCCAACCTGGCGATCCTGATGTCGGGCGTGGGCACCTTGCTGTTTTTCCTGCTGGTGGGCGGCCGCGTGCCGAGCTACCTGGGTTCCAGCTTTTCTTTTATTGGCCTGGTGATCGCGGTGACCGGCTACGCCGGTTCCGGCCCCAATCCCAACCTCGGCGTGGCGCTGGGCGGCATCATCGCCTGCGGCGCGCTGTACACCGTGATCGGCCTGGTGGTGGGCTGGGTCGGCACGCGCTGGATCGAGAACCTGATGCCACCGGTGGTGACCGGTTCGGTGGTGGCGGTGATCGGCCTGAACCTGGCACCGATCGCGGTCAAGGGCGTATCCGGCAACAGCTTCGATTCCTGGATGGCGCTGGTGACGGTGCTGTGCGTGGGTTTCGTGGCGGTATTTACGCGCGGCATGCTGCAGCGCCTGCTGATCCTGGTCGGTTTGCTGCTGGCCTATGTCATCTACGCCATCCTGACCAATGGCGCCGGGTTGGGCAAGCCGATCGACTTTTCCACCGTGGCCAACGCCGCCTGGTTCGGCGTGCCGCACTTCGCCACCCCGGTATTCCAGGCCGGCGCGATGGCGCTGCTGGCGCCGGTGGCGATCATCCTGGTGGCCGAGAACCTGGGCCATATCAAGGCGGTGTCGGCCATGACCGGCCAGAACCTGGATCGCTACATGGGCCGCGCCTTCGTCGGCGACGGCCTGGCGACCATGCTCTCGGGCAGCGTCGGCGGCACCGGCGTGACCACCTATGCCGAGAACATCGGCGTGATGGCGGTCACCAAGATCTATTCGACGCTGGTGTTCGTGGTGGCGGCGGTGATCGCCATCCTGCTGGGTTTCTCGCCCAAGTTCGGCGCGGTCATCCTGACCATTCCCGGCGCGGTGCTGGGCGGCGTGTCGATCGTGGTGTTCGGCCTGATCACGGTGTCCGGCGCACGCATCTGGGTGGAGAACAAGGTCGACTTTTCCAACAATACCAACCTGATCGTGGCCGCCGTGACGCTGGTGCTGGGCGCGGGCGACTTCACGTTGAAGCTGGGCGGTTTCGCATTGGGCGGCATCGGTACCGCCACCTTCGGCGCCATCATCCTTTACGCATTGCTCAAGCGTCGCGGATGAGTTGAACCAGGCGCGTGGCGAAGGCCGCGCTTGCCGGAAATGAAACGGGCCGGTCATGGCGACCGGCCCGTTTTTTTGTGTCTCTTTCAAGTTTCATGGCGCGTTTGCCAACGATCCGGGGGATTCCTGGAGCGGACGTCGCGCGACATCAAATCGGCAAAAGATTTCCATTGAGCAATTCAACTTTGCTGACTATACTTTGCGGCGTCGCAGCGCGATACGACCAGAAACCGGCTCCCGTGGGAGGGCGCCGGACGCGGGCGACACCGGAGACGATCCGGGCAAGGCGTCCACGCAGGGGCGAACGGTTTCATCAGATCCTGCGTTTTACAAGGGGAATTCCAATGAGCACCACCATCCGTTTGTCCGCACTGCTGTGCGTCATGCTGCCTTTGCTGTGCGCATGCGATGCTTTCGCCGGCAAGAAGGACTACACCTATTTCCGCCAGCATCTGGACGAAGCCAAGTCGGTCGCCGACCAGTGCTCGCTCAACGGCACTTCGGGTATGGACGCGGCCCAGATCAAAGTGTGCAACATCGCGCGCGAAGCCTACGCCAATCGCAACCTCAATTACTGAATGACTGGTTGAGGGCGGCGCTACCGCCGGCTGGCCATTTCCAGCGGCCGGATGCGCGGCGCCTTGGGACGGGCGACGGGGCAGGCCCGGCTGCGGCGATACGCGGCCGCATGCGCAAGCCCAAGTGTGCGTCGACGGCAGTCACCGGCCTGTCACAAATTTGTCAAAGTCGGCTTGTAGAATGCCTCGACTTTCATGCCGCCCAGTCCATCCATGCACAATCCGCCGGAAACGCCGCAAGCCTTGCATCTGCTCTATGAGCCGGCCGGATTCATCTGCGCCTTCCGCTTCGAAGACAGCCGCGCGCGCCAGATGAAATGGAACGAGGTGATCGACCATCGTCCCGCGGGGCCGGAGTTTACCTGGCTGCATGTCAAGACCGCCGATGTGAAGATCCGGCAATGGATGGAGCACCACAGCGGTGTGCCTGAGCACATCACCGAGTTCCTTCTCAGCAGCGATACCCATCCCGGTCTGCACATGACGGCCGACAGCGTCTACGGCACGCTCACCGACATGAAGATGGAGATCGGCGACACCGGCACCGAGAAGGGCGCGCTGCATTTCTACCTCGACCGCACACGTCTGCTGACGCTGCGCACGCAGCCGCTGTGTTCGACCAACCTGCTGCGCCAGAAGGTGCTCGACGGCGCCGGCTTCGACAACACGATGGACTTGTTCGCGGAGCTGTTGCGTTGCCTGGCCGACGGTTTCAATGCGCGGCTCGACAGCCTCAACGACAAGGTGGACGATATCGAATTTTCGGTGCTCTCGGACCGCCGCTCGGAAGACCGCGCCGAACTGGGCAGCATACGGCGCCAGTTGGCCGAACTGCGCCGTTTCATCGCGCCGGAGCGCCGCATCCTGAGCCAGTTCAACCGCCTGCGGCCATCCTGGGTGGCCCCCGAGGCGCTGGAGGACCTGACCCACGCGCTGGACGAACTCAATGAATTGCATTCGACCGTGGAAGCGGTGTACGAGCGCGCCAAGCTGCTGCAGGAGGAAATCGCTTCGCAGATGTCGGAGCAGATGAACCGCAACCTGATGGCGCTGTCGATCCTGACCGCGCTGCTGATGCCGGCCACGTTGGTATCGGGGATTTTCGGGATGAACGTGGCGGGGTTGCCGGGCCTGCATGACGAGGCTTCGTTCTGGATGGTGATGGCGGTGATGCTCGGCCTCGGCGTGGCTACCGTGGCCTTTCTCAAGTGGCTCAAGATCTGGTGAGCTGGTTGCCGGAGCGGCCGTCAGCCCATCAGTCGCGTTCGGCCATGGCTTCTTCGTTCTCGCGGATCAGGCGGTCGATGTCGAGGTTGTCGACCGGTTCCACGCGCAGCGCCAGCGGGCGCCACAGCGAATAAAGCCACAGCCCGATGGTGCACAGCGTGCCCAGGAACAGGGTGATGAAGCCCGACAGGAACAGGCCGATGAAGGGCGAGGCGACCAGGCCGTCATAACCGATCAGGTGCTTGCCGTCCCAGGTGATGGTCTGCGCGCCGAACAGCGAGAGCACCCCCATCAATACCGAAAACGGCACCAGCGAAAACGTGGTGCCGATAGCCAGCAGCTTGTAGATGGTGCCCATCGACATGCGCTGGATCTTGATCTGCTCGAACATGAGCTTGTTCCCCTCTTGCTTGCCCGGCCCGTGCGGTCGCCGGTATGCCTGTGATGCCGCGCCGCGCGTCCCCGGAATCGATTGCGCGGCCAGCGTGCGGCGGGTGCTTGTTCACCCGCCTTCCTTGCTTGCTTACTTGCCCCAGCTGTCCTTGAGCGTCACGGCGCGGTTGAACACCGGCTTGCCTTCGGCCGAATCGATCCGGTCGGCCACGAAATAACCGTGGCGTTCGAACTGGTAGATGTCGCCCGGTAGGGCGGCCTTGAGCGTCGGCTCCAGGTAGGCGGTGATCACTTCCTTGGAGTTCGGGTTCAGCGCGGTGAGGAAATCCTTGCCGCCGGCGTCCGGGTGCGGGTCGCTGAACAGGCGGTCGTACAGGCGCACTTCGGTGGCCAGCGCGTGCTCGGCGCTGACCCAGTGCAGGTTGCCCTTGACCTTGTAGTTGGAGCTGCCTTCGGTGCCGCTCTTGCTGTCTTCGAAGTAGTTGCAGTGCACGGCGACGACGTTGCCGTTCTCGTCCTTGTCGCAGCCGGTGCATTCGACCACGTAGCCGTAGCGCAGGCGCACCTTGTTGCCGGGGAACAGGCGGAAGTAGCCCTTGGTCGGCTCTTCCATGAAGTCCTCGCGCTCGATCCACAATTCACGGGTGATCGGAAAATGGCGCTGTTCGGTGTCGTGCTGCGGATGGGCCGGCGGGTAGACCGGCGCGCTGCAGTCGATGCTCTGGCCTTGGGGGAAGTTGTCGATGATCAGTTTCAACGGGCGCAGCACGGCCACGGCGCGCGGCGCCTTGGGGTCGAGGTCGTCGCGCAGCGCGCCTTCCAGGATGCTGTAGTCGATCCAGCTGTTGTTCTTGGAGGCGCCGGTGCGTTCGGACATCAGGCGGATCGCCTCGGGCGTATAGCCGCGGCGGCGCAGGCCGACGATGGTGGGCATGCGCGGGTCGTCCCAGCCGGAGACGATCTTCTCGTCCACCAGCTGGCGCAGCTTGCGCTTGCTGGTGATGATGTAGGTCAGGTTCAGGCGCGCGAATTCGTACTGGTGCGGCAGCGGGCGCTTGAATAAGCCTTCCTCGGCCAGGCGGTCCAGCAGCCAGTCGTAGAACGGGCGCTGGTCTTCGAATTCCAGCGTGCAGATCGAGTGCGAGATGTTTTCCAGCGCATCCTCGATCGGGTGCGCGAAGGTGTACATCGGGTACACGCGCCACTTGTCGCCGGTGTTGTGGTGGGTGGCGTGGCGGATGCGGTAGATGGCCGGATCGCGCAGGTTCATGTTGGGGCTGGCCATGTCGATCTTGGCGCGCAGGATCATGGAGCCGTCCGGGTGCTTGCCGTCGCGCATTTCCTCGAACAGGCGCAGCGATTCCTCGGGCGTGCGGTCGCGCCACGGCGAATTCTTGCCGGGTTCGGTCAGGGTGCCGCGGTTCTCGCGCATCTGCTCGGCGTTCTGTTCGTCGACATAGGCCAGGCCGCGGCGGATCAGTGCCTGCGCGGCGGCGTACATGGTGTCGAAGTAGTTGCTGGCGTAGTACAGGTGCTGCTTGCCCTCATGCTCCCACGAGAAACCCAGCCACTTGACCGAGTCGAGGATGGTGTCGACGTATTCCTGTTCTTCCTTCTCCGGGTTGGTGTCGTCGAAGCGCATGTGGCAGCGGCCGGCGTAATCGTGCGCCAGGCCAAAGTTCAGGCAGATCGACTTGGCGTGCCCGATGTGCAGGTAGCCGTTCGGTTCGGGCGGAAAACGGGTGATCACCTGGGGCAGTGCCTCGCCTTGCTTGCCGCTGCGGCCGGCGTAGGCGCCGGAAACCAGGTCGGATTCGATGATGCCGCGCAGGAAATTGGTCGAGGGGGCCGGTGAATGTCCGTTTTTCAGTTCGTTGCTCATGGGATGAATCGGGAGAATGCCTATTTATGCGGATCAAGCATTCTACCGCAGCGCGCCTGCTTGCATTGGGCTTTGCGCTGGTGCCGCGGCGAAAATTTGCCGGCCTCGGGCGAATCGGCCGCGGCTTTCTTGTTACAGATGATACGGCTGCGAATTACCTGTGACAGGGCTCGGGTGGCAATCTGCCGGCATGGCCCGCGTCGTTGCCGGGCCCGTCACAGGATAAAGGAGAGGGCATCATGAAACGACTCATCAAATTGCTGGTGGCCGCCGGTGTGGCGGCGGCCACCTTGTCGGCCTGCGTGGTGGTGCCGGCCGGTCCGCCGCATCCGCATTACTACCGGCCGTATTATGGGCCGGGGTATTACTACGGCCGTTAAGACGCCCGATAGCGTCCCGATCGGGATGGGGATATCCGCAAGGCAATATCGGGCGGATGCCAAGGCGGATTCGCACTAACCCATCTTGGCGGGCTTTGATGGCGCTTTTCATGGCGGCAACCGGCATTCCGGTCGCCGCCATTTGTTTTTCACCGCCCGTTTGCGGCGCCTCGTCGCATGGCGCTGGCGCGGCGCCGGCTGTCGTGCGACATTGGCGCATCTGTCTCCATTTCGATCAAAGTGAGCCCGCCATGTCGCTGACAACCTTGAAGGCCATCCATCTGCTGGGGGCCGTGCTTTTCCTCGGAAATATCATCGTCACCGCCTTCTGGAAAACGCTGGCCGACCGCAGCGGCGAGCTGGCCGTGATCCGCTTCGCGGTGAAGGCGACCAACTGGGCGGATGTGGTTTTCACGCTGGGCGGCATCGTCTTGCTGGCGGCGGCGGGCCATATGATGGCGCCGGCGTTCGGCGGCGTCGCGGGCAGCTTCTGGCTCAAAACCGCTTACACGCTGTTCGTCGCCACCGGCGTGCTGTGGTTGACGGTGCTCATTCCCGTGCAATGGAAACAGGCGCGCCTGCTCAATGCCTTGCCGGCGGGGGCTGCGGTTCCGGCCGCCTATCGCGGGCTGGCGCGGGTATGGGCGGTGGCCGGATCGGCGGCGACCTTGATGCCGCTGGCGGCGGCCTGGCTGATGGTGGCCAAGCCGGGCTGATAAGCGGCTTACATCTGCTTGAACAGGTGGGCGAACAGTCGGCTGACCGCCAGTTTTTCGGGGCGGTTGCGCAGCAGCAGCGATAACTTGCCGGCCTCGTCGCGCACCGCGGCCTGCACATGGCGCACCTGCACCACCGTGCCCCGGTGGATCTGCCAGAACTGCTGCGCATCGAGCCGGGGGATCAGTTCGCGCAGGCTGGTGCGGATCAGCGCTTCGCCTTCGGCGGTGACGACATTGACGTATTTGTCGGTGGCTTCGAAATACAGCACATCGTTGACCGGGATCATGCGCACCTGGTTGCCGACCGCGGCGCGGATGATGTCCAGGCGCGGCGCCGGCGACGGCTCTTCCGCGTCGTGCGCGGCCAGGCGCCGCAATTGCGCCAGTGCGCGCTGCAGGTGCTCATCGGCGCTGCCGGCGGCGCGCTGCTGCAGCAAGGATTTCAGGCGCTGCACCGTGGCCGCCAGGCGCGCATCGTTGACCGGTTTCAGGAGGTAATCCACCGCGGCCTGTTCGAAGGCTTGCACCGCATAGTTGTCGTAGGCGGTGACGAACACGATCAGCGGAAACGGCCGCGCCGGCGGCCAGGCGTCGGCCAGCTCGCGCGCCACCTCCAGCCCGCTGCGGCCAGGCATGCGGATGTCCAGGAACAGCACATCCGGCAGCAGGGCCAGCGCCTGCTCCAGCGCGGCGATGCCATTGGCGGCGACCGGTGCCGTGCCCAGTTCCGGCCAGGCGCGCGCCAGCGCCTGTTGCAGCGCCGCGGCCAGCAGCGGTTCGTCTTCGGCGATGAGGGCGGAGATGGATGGCATGGCGTTCGTCTTCAATGGCCGGCGGCGCGCATGCCCCTGGCAGGGCGGTGCACCGCCTTGAGCGCCTTGAGCGGGATCGTGATCTGCGCCATGGTGCCGGCCGGCACGTTGTGGGTGAGGATCAGTTCGGCCAGCGGGCCGTAGAGCGTGGACAGGCGTTCGCGGATGTTGTCCAGGCCGAAGTGCATGCCGATCTCCGGTTCTTTCCTGCCGGTCAGCGCCGCCAGTTCGGATTTGGGAGAAGGGCTGTTGAAGCTGATGCCGGTGGCCAGCCCGACGCCGGTGTCCAACACGCTCAGCACCAGCATGTCCTGGTGCAGGGCGGCGCGCACCGTGCAGTTGCCGCCTTCGACCTTGGGCTCCAGGCCATGCTTGATGGCGTTTTCCACCAGCGGCTGCAGCAGCATCGGCGCCAGGCGCAGGCGCCCCAGTTCTTCCGGCAGCTGCAGCGTATAGGACAGGCGCATGCCCATGCGCAGCGACATCAGCCCGAGGTAGGCCTTGATCAGGTCGAATTCCTTCTTCAGCGAAGTGCTGTCGGCGCGCGATGCCGACAGCGTGGTGCGCAGGTAATGGATCAACTGGTCCAGCATCTGCTGCGCGCGCAATGGCTCGGAGCCGATCAGGGTTTGCAGCGTGGCCAGGGTATTGAACAGCATGTGCGGTTCGATCTGCGCCTGCAGCATCTGCAATTGCGCCTGCACCGCCTGCTTTTCGACCTGGCTGGCATGGGCTTGCAGCGCGGTCATCTTCTCGCGGTTCCAGAAGAAAAGGGCCGCGCCGAAGCAGGCCAGGAAGGTCAGCACGATCACGCCGATGATGTTGTCGCTGCGCTCGGGCAGGAGGGATAGGATCGGTTGCCCCATCAGGTGGCTGGCCAGCAGGCGTCCCAGCAGCACCGACAGCGGCGCCAGCACGAGCAGCGAGAGGGCGAAGCCGAGCTTGTGCGGTTCGCCGTCGCCCCAGATCGCCAGTCGCGTGCCGTTGATCAGCACCATCGCCAGGATGCCGATGCACATCGCCACCTGCAGGTTTTCGTAGAAACTGCCGCCGATGCGCATGAGATAGGTCACGGCCAGCGCGCACATCAGGTTGATGACGAGCGTGGGCACCAGCGATTTCACCAGTTCGCGCAACAGCAGGACAAGGCGGGGCGGGACGGAAGTGTCTTGTTGATTCATTCGTTCAGGCAGTTCGGGTAAGGCCGGTAAAGCGCGACGCACTTGGCGTTGCATCATCGCCGCTTCCTGCGGGCGGGGAAAGGGGCGAAAACGCCCGGGCGTGAAATAGTACCCCGATTCCCCGGCCGGGTAGCACTTCGCGGCGCGACAATCCGTGGCGGCAGGTGCCCAGGTTGCGTATGATCCTGGTCGCAGGCGCCAAGATGCGCCAGCGGCCGGCGACGAAATGCCGGAGCGATGGCGCAAAGCGCGGCAAGCGTGGCGCGATCTGCGCCATGCGCCGTATCGATAATGGAGAACGATCATGTGGCCCTATCCCAAGGTACTCGCCCATCGCGGCGGCGGCACGCTGGCGCCGGAAAACACGTTGGCCGGTTTTCGCACCGGCCTGCGCTTCGGCTATCGTGCTGCGGAGTTCGATGTCATGCTGACCCGCGATGAAGTGCCGATCCTGATGCACGATCCCCAGCGCGGCCGCACGCTGCCGGGCGCCGGGCAGATCGCCGAGACCGACTGGGCGCAACTGTGCGAGCTCGATGCCGGCGCCTGGCATGGCCCCGCATTTGCCGGCGAGCGCATCTGCACGCTGGAGCAGGGGCTGGATTTCTGCATCGGGCATGGCATCTGGATGAACGTCGAGATCAAGCCCGCCGCCCCGGCGCAGGCGGCGCGTACCGGCGAGCTGACCGCGCTGGCGGTGGGGCGGCGCTTCAGCGCGGCACTGGAAGCCTGGCGCGGCGATCCGGCGTCGGCCCAGGCGGCCGCGTTGCCGGTGCTGTCGTCGTTTTCTTTCGACGCGTTGATGGCGGCCCGGGAGGCCGCGCCCGACCTGCCGCGCGGTTTTCTGATGGACACGCTTGCCGACGACTGGCAAGCGCACCTGCAGCAACTGCAGGCCGTCGCCCTGCACACCAACCATCGCCACCTCACGCCGGAACTGGCGCGCCGGGTCAAGGAGGCCGGCTATGCCTTGTTCTGCTACACCGTCAATGATGCGGCGCGGGCGGCGCAGATCATGGACTGGGGCGTGGATGCCTTCTGCACGGACCGTATCGACCTGATCCGCGCCGATGCTTATTAGGCCTGCGGCGAAATGGGCGGCAAATCCTGTTCTTACCGGAGGACCGGATGCGGGACGGGCTGGTTATGATCATTGTGCCGTTCGCATCGGGACGGCCGGGACGCAGCACTGGCATTGTCAACGTCCCGCAATGAAAGTGCGTTAAGGAGACACAAGGCCGGCTTAAGAGCGCGCCGGTGGACTTGTGAAGAACATAACACTGAGATGAGGAAAACGATGAAGATCAATAAACTGCTGGCCGCCGTACTCGTTGCCGCCTTTGCACTGCCGGTCATGGCACAGCCCGCCCCGGCTCCAACCCCGGCGGCCGAAGCGCCGGCAGCCAAACCGGCGCCCAAGCACAAGAAGCACGCTAAAAAGCACAAAAAGCATAAAAAGCACGCCAAGCAGGCCATGCCCGTCAACAAGGGCGCCTGATTGGGGTTTGATGCGGCTTGATCGCATTGATGCCGCACGGCCGGTATGCCGGCGGCAAGAATTGAAGGGAAGGGGAAGGCTGGCTGTTAAGGATCCGGATGGCGCAATGCAGCGCACCGTCCGGAGGAGCCGAACCTGTGACCCGTCGGAGTTTTCCGGCGGGTTTTTTTTCGCCGGCGTGTTGTCTCGCCGCTTGTCCGGCAGCCCGGGATGACCCGGATCCGCCGGCCGGGCAGTGTCCGGCCGGCAACGCCCTTGACGGAGGCGGCGCGCTTGCTTGTCGCGTGCGGTATCGCGCGCAGTATCACGTATAATCGCCGATTCGCAATCACTTTTTGCACCGTTTTTTACCAGCCTTCGAACCATGAACTCAGCCGAAATTCGCGACAAGTTTCTGAAATTCTTTGAATCCCAAGGACACACCATCGTCCGCTCGTCCAGCCTGGTTCCGGGCAACGACCCGACCCTGCTGTTCACCAATTCCGGCATGGTTCAGTTCAAGGACGTGTTCCTCGGCACCGACAAGCGCAACTACGTGCGCGCCGCTTCGGTGCAGCGCTGCCTGCGCGCCGGCGGCAAGCACAACGACTTGGAAAACGTCGGCTATACCGCGCGCCACCATACTTTCTTCGAGATGCTGGGCAACTGGTCTTTCGGCGACTACTTCAAGCGCGAATCGCTGAAGTGGGCCTGGGAGCTGCTGACCAAGGTCTACGGCCTGCCGGCCGAGAAGCTGTGGGCCACCGTCTACGAGACCGACGACGAAGCCTACGACATCTGGACCAAGGAAATCGGCGTGCCGTCCGAGCGCGTGGTGCGCATCGGCGACAACAAGGGCGCGCCGTATGCCTCCGACAATTTCTGGCAGATGGCCGAGACCGGTCCCTGCGGCCCCTGCTCGGAAATCTTCTACGACCACGGCCCGGACGTCTGGGGCGGCCCCCCGGGCAGCCCGGACGCCGATGGCGACCGCTACATCGAGATCTGGAACAACGTGTTCATGCAGTTCGACCGCCAGATCGATCCCAAGACCGGCGAATACGTGCTGACCCCGCTGCCGGCGCCTTGCGTCGACACCGGCATGGGCCTGGAGCGCCTGGCCGCGATCCTGCAGCACGTGCACAGCAACTATGAGATCGACCTGTTCCAGGCGCTGATCAAGGCCGCCGCGCGCGAGACCAATACCACCGACCTGGCCAACAATTCGCTCAAGGTGATCGCCGACCACATCCGCGCGACTTCCTTCCTGATCGTCGACGGCGTCATCCCCGGCAACGAAGGCCGCGGCTACGTCCTGCGCCGCATCATCCGCCGCGCGCTGCGCCACGGCCACAAGCTGGGCCAGACCAAGCCGTTCTTCTACAAACTGGTCAAGGACCTGGTGGCACAGATGGGCGCGGCCTATCCGGAATTGCCGGAAGCCGCCGCGCGCGTCGAACAGGTCTTGCAGCAGGAGGAAGAGCGTTTCGGCGAAACGCTGGAACACGGCATGAAGATCCTGGAAGCCGCGTTGGCCGCCAACACCGGCAAGCTGGATGGCGAAACCGCCTTCACCCTGTACGACACCTACGGCTTCCCGCTGGACCTGACCGCCGACATCTGCCGCGAGCGCAATGTCGAGCTGGACGAGGCCGGCTTCGCCGCCGCCATGGAGCGCCAGAAGAGCACCGCGCGCGCGGCCGGCAAGTTCAAGATGGCCGCCGCCATCGAATACGCCGGCGACAAGACCAAATTCGTCGGCTATGAGTCGCTGGCGCAGCAGGCCAAGGTGCTCGCGCTGTACGTGGCCGGCAGCCCGGTGCAGAAGATCGATGCCGGCCAGGACGCCATCGTGGTGCTTGATGCCACGCCGTTCTATGCCGAGTCCGGCGGCCAGAGCGGCGACGCCGGCGTGCTGGAAGCGCCGGCCGGCGCCCTGTTCGCCGTGGCCGATACGCAAAAGATCCAGGCCGACGTGTTCGGTCACCACGGCCAATTGATCAAGGGCAGCCTGGCCGTGGGCGACACTGTCGCCGCCAGGGTCGACGCCGACCAGCGCGCGCGCACCATGCGCAACCACTCGGCTACTCACCTGATGCACAAGGCCTTGCGCGAAGTGCTGGGCAGCCATGTGTCGCAGAAGGGTTCGCTGGTCGATGCCGACAAGACCCGTTTCGACTTCAGCCACAACGCGCCGATGACGGCCGAGGAAATCCGCCGCGTCGAAGAGATCGTCAACCGCGAAGTGCTGGCCAACGCCGCCACCAGCGCCAGGCTGATGGGCTATGACGACGCCATCGCCGCGGGCGCCATGGCGCTGTTCGGCGAGAAGTACGGCGACGAAGTGCGCGTGCTCTCGATCGGCACCTCCACCGAACTGTGCGGCGGCACCCACGTGGCGCGCACCGGTGACATCGGCCTGTTCAAGATCGTCTCCGAAGGCGGCGTCGCCGCCGGCATCCGCCGGGTCGAAGCCGTCACCGGCGAAGGCGCGCTGGCGCTGGTGCAGTCGCTGTCGAACCGCGTGGCCGAAGCCGCCGCAGCCTTGAAGACCCAGCCGGAAGAACTGCTGCCGCGCATCGGCCAGGTGCAGGACCAGGTCAAGGCGCTGGAAAAGGAACTGGCCGCGTTGAAATCCAAGCTGGCCTCCAGCCAGGGCGACGAACTGGTGAGCCAGGCCGTCGACATCAAGGGCATCAAGGTGCTGGCCGCGACGCTGGAAGGCGCCGATGTCGCCACCCTGCGCGAGGCGATGGACAAGTTGAAGGACAAGCTCAAGAGCGCTGCCATCGTGCTGGCTTCGGTCAAGGACGGCAAGGTCAGCCTGATCGCCGGCGTCACCGCCGACGCCACCGCCAAGGTCAAGGCCGGCGAACTGGTCAACTTTGTCGCCCAGCAGGTCGGCGGCAAGGGCGGCGGCCGTCCCGACATGGCGCAAGCCGGCGGCACCGATCCTTCCGGCCTGCCCGGCGCGCTCAAGGGCGTGGCCGACTGGGTCGGCGCCAAGTTCTGACCGATGACGGGGTTTGCATGAGCGATTTCAAGTTCTGTCCGGTCTGCGCCACCGACCTGGTGCTGCGCGCCGATGAGGGCGAAGCGGGCAAGGTGAGGTTGGGTTGCCCGCAGGGGCACTGGACCCATTGGGACAATCCCCTGCCGGTGCTGGCCGGGCTGGTTGAAATCGACGGCAAGATGCTCACCGCCCGCAATGCGGCCTGGGCCGAAGGCCGCTTCGCGCTGATCACCGGTTTCATGGAGCGCGGCGAGACGCCGGAGGAGGGCATCGCGCGCGAGATCAAGGAAGAGACCGATCTCGACGCCCGGGAAATCAGCCTGATCGGCGTCTATGAATTCATTCGCAAGAATGAGTTGATCATCGCCTACTACGTCAAGGCGACCGGCGCCATCAAGCTGTCGCCGGAGCTGGTCGAATATCGCTTGTCGGATCCGGCCGACTTGCGGCCCTGGCCGGCCGGCACCGGGCATGCCGTGGCGGACTGGATGCGAGCGCGCAAGCTGCCGGTGCAGTATGTGGAATTCGCCGGTTCGACGACACCGATCCCTACGCCGGAAGTCTCGCACTGACGCGGTTTAGTTGCTTCTGCACAAGCTTAGTGCGGCGAATACAACAGTTCTTGTGCGATGCATCAACTCGGCGCATCTTTGCAGTAAAATCGTTTCCGTTGTGTTCCATATTGAGTCGCTGTAATGACCATAGAATTTCACCGGGAATTGGATGCGCGCGGTTTGAACTGTCCGCTGCCGATACTCAAGACCAAGAAGGCGCTGGCCGACATGTGCAGCGGCCAGGTATTGAGGGTCACCGCCACCGATACCGGTTCGGTGCGTGATTTCCAGGCCTTTGCCAAGCAAACGGGCAATGACCTGCTGTCGCAAGTCCAAAATGAAGACCACGAGTTCATCTTCTTCATGAAGCGCAAGTGAGCAGGCGGGCAATCGCCTGCATGCCCGCTGGTGAATTGAAAAATGCCGTTCGATATATGCGAACGGCATTTTTGTTTTCCGCTTCGCCTGTCGCTCCGCTTTCGCGAAGCGGGCGCGGGCCTGTGCCGCCGGCGCTTCAGAATTCCGGGTGGAAGCTCTCCGCCCTGGCGATCGGCCAGTATTTCTCATACACCTGATACCGATAGTTGCCATCCAGCAGATCGTTGGGTTGCAAGTACTTCAGCACGTTCGACATCAGCTGGACTTCGTGGTCGTTGATGCGCCGTACGATATGGTGTGGCCGTAGCGCCGAGGTATGCGGCAGCCCGGCGGCCTGCACCAGTTCCTGCAGCGCATGCAAGGTGCTTTGGTGGAAACGGTAGACGCGTTCGGCCTTGTCCGGCACCACCAGGGCGCGGGCGCGCGTGGCGTTTTGCGTGGCCACGCCGGTCGGGCAGCGGTCGGTGTGGCAGCTTTGCGACTGGATGCAGCCCAGCGCGAACATGAAGCCGCGCGCCGAATTGCACCAGTCGGCCCCCAGCGCCAGCGTGCGCGCCAGGTCGAAGGCGGTGATGATCTTGCCGGATGCGCCGATCTTCACCTGGTCGCGCAGGCCGATGCCCACCAGCGTGTTGTGCACCATCAGCAGGCCTTCCTGCAGCGGCATGCCGACGTGGTCGACGAACTCCAGTGGCGCGGCGCCGGTGCCGCCTTCGGAGCCGTCGACGGTGATGAAGTCGGGGACGATGCCGGTCTTGACCATGGCCTTGGCGATGCCGAAGAACTCCCATGGATGGCCGATGCACAACTTGATGCCGACCGGCTTGCCGCCGCTGCGCTGGCGCAGCTTTTCGATGAATTGCAGCAGGCCGATGGGCGTTGAAAACGATGAATGGGTGGCCGGCGAGATGCAATCGACTCCCATCGGAATGCCGCGGGTGGCGGAGATTTCCGGGGTGATCTTGGCGGCCGGCAAGACGCCGCCATGGCCGGGCTTGGCGCCCTGGGAGAGTTTCACCTCGATCATCTTGATCTGCGGCGCCTGTGCCTGTGCCGCGAATTTCTCTTCATCGAAGCTGCCGTCGGCGTTGCGGCAGCCGAAGTAGCCGGAGGCGATCTGCCACACCAGGTCGCCGCCGAACTCGCGGTGGTAGGCCGAGACCGAGCCTTCGCCGGTGTCGTGCGCGAAGTTGCCTTTCCTGGCGCCGTGGTTGAGCGCGCGGATGGCATTGGCCGAGAGCGAGCCGAAACTCATGGCGGAAACGTTGAACACCGACATCGAATACGGTTGCGCGCGTCCTGCTCCGACCGTCACGCGGAAGTCGTGGCTGGCGATCTGCGTGGGCGACAGCGAATGGCCGATCCACTCGTGGCCGCCTTGCTGCATGTCGATCTCGGTCCCAAAGGGGCGGCTGTCGACATCCGCCTTGGCGCGCTGGTAGACGATGCTGCGTTTCTTGCGCGAGAACGGCCGGCCATCCATTTCACCTTCAAAGAAGTATTGGCGAATCTCCGGCCGGATCGATTCGAATATGAAGCGGAAATGCCCGATCAGCGGGTAGTTGCGCAAGACCGCGTGCTTGCGCTGGAGCAGGTCGCGGATGCCGATCCCGGAAAAAACCAGGGGGAGCAGCGCCCAGCCCCAGCTGATGTACTGGCCTGCGGCCAGCAGCGCCAGGGCGGTAGTCAGGAGAATGACGAGCCAGAATACGAAATAACGATTTGCCCACATGATGAAAGTCCGCTCGTAGTTGTTGTTGAGCCGATGCCGCCGGCGATGTTTGCAGGATTCTAACGCCGCGGCAGAGCTCGCGCTTGCGTCGAATTGAGGGGTCTTTCCAAGCGATTTTCCCAGACGGTGGGGTTGAATGCCGCTGCCGCCCGGTGTTCGGGTCAATGGCATCTTTATTGCTTGAGTGAATCAGTACAACGAAGCCGCCTGGGGAAGGGGGGCAATTGATAACTTTTACTTGCGCGGCGGGATGAGACACGCAATGTTTTTATGAAAACAGCAGCTTCACCGGTCATTTCCGACCACGACAACACGCCTGCCCAATCGATTCCACGCTCGCCGCGCCTGTTGGAGACCTTGCTCGCCAATCTGGACGGCGTGGTTTACCGTTGCCGCGACGATGCCCAATGGACCATGGAATTCGTCAGCGAAGGCAGCCTGCAATTGACGGGGTATTTGCCTGAAGAGCTGCTGCTGAACCAGCGCGTTTCCTTCCTTGAGCTGGTTCACCCGGATGACCGCCAGATGGTGCGCGCGCATGTCGACGATTGCGTGCGCTTGCGCCGCCGCTTCGATGTCGAGTACCGCATCGTGCATGCCGGGGGCGCGATCCGCTGGGTATGGGGGCGCGGCGTGGGCATCTGCAATGCCGCCGGCGAGGTCGAGGCCCTGGAGGGCTTCATGCAGGACGTGACCGAGCGCAAGGAGGCGGCGCAGGCGTTGCAGGAGGCGGAGCGGCGTTATCGCAGCATCTTCGAAAACGCCATCGAGGGCGTTTTCCAGACCACGCCCGACGGCACCTATATCGCCGTCAATCCGGCACTGGCGCGCATTTACGGTTACCGGTCGCCGGAGGATCTGATCGTCAGCCTGCGCGATATACGCCACCAGCTCTATGTCGAGCCCGATCGCCGCAGCGAGTTCATGCGCTTGATGGAAGAGCATGGTTCGGTCTCCAATTTCGAGTCGCGCGTCTACCGGCGCGACGGCGACATCATCTGGATTTCCGAAAACGCCCGGGCCGTCTATGACGACGCCGGCGCCCTGGTGTTCTACGAAGGCACGGTGGAAGCCATCACCGAGCGCAAGTTGTACGAGGCGGAGATGCGCCACCAGGCCACGCACGATGCGCTGACCGGGTTGCCTAATCGCAATATGCTGCACGAGCACCTGCAGCGCGCCATCCACAGCGCGCGCCAGAAGGGCGGCCTGACCGCGGTGGCGTTCGTCGACCTCGACCAGTTCAAGTACATCAACGACAGCCTCGGGCACCAGGTCGGCGACGAACTGCTCAAGACAGTGGCGCAGCGCCTGCTGTCATGCCTGCGCGACAGCGATATGGTGGCGCGCCAGGGCGGCGATGAGTTTGTGCTGGTCTTGCAGAACCAGACCGAGGGCGATGTCGGCATTGCCGAGGTCATGCAGCGCATCCTGGCGGCGGTGTCGCGTCCCTGGCAGGCGGGGGAGCGCGAGTTCCACATCACCTCCAGCATCGGCGTGAGCCGCTACCCGACGGATGGCAAGGATGTCGAAACCCTGCTCAAGAAGGCGGATTCGGCCATGTACAAGGCCAAGGAGCAGGGCCGCAACAACTTCCAGTTCTTTGCGCCATGGATGGATACCCAGGTCAGCAATCGCCTGGAAATGCTGATCAGCCTGCGCCGCGCGCTGGACCAGCAGGAATTCAAGCTGTTCTACCAGCCCAAGTTGAGCCTCAAGGATGGCCGCATCATCGGCGCCGAGGCGCTGATCCGCTGGGAGTCGCCCGAGCAGGGCATGGTTGCGCCCGACCGCTTTATCCCGTTCGCCGAAGAGGCCGGGCTGATCGTGCCGATCGGGGAGTGGGTGCTGCGCACGGCTTGCCGCCAGAACAAGGCCTGGCAGGATGCCGGCCTGCCGCCGATTCCGGTGGCGGTGAACCTGTCGCCGCGCCAGATGAACCAGGCTTTGCCCGAGTTCGTGGCCAACGTGCTGGCCGAGAGCGGCCTGTCGGCCTCCTGGCTGGAGCTGGAAATCACGGAAAACGTGGTCATGAAGGACGCCGAGAAGACCGTGGCGACCTTGAACACGCTCAAGCGCCTGGGTTTGCAGATATCGGTGGACGATTTCGGCACCGGCTATTCCAGCTTGAGTTACCTGCGCCGTTTCCCGGTCGACGCCTTGAAGATCGACAAGTCCTTCGTGCGCGACATCGCCCGCGATGCCGACAGCGCGGCCATCGTCAAGGCGGTGATCTCGCTGGCGCATATCCTCAACCTGAGGGTGATCGCCGAAGGGGTGGAGGATGAGGAACAGCATGCATTCCTGCGCGAGAACGGGTGCGACGAAGTGCAGGGTTATTACTTTGGCAAGCCGATGGCAGTGGCCGACTTCACCGAGCGCCTGCGCCAGGAAGCGTCGCGCCCGGGGTGATGCCGGCGGCCCTGACGGCGGCTGCAAATAATTGTGTAGGCGCCGCAACAAGCGCCATGCCCGGAAATGTTTGTGCTACACTCCACGCAGTACTTTTTCAACTTTGCGCCAGACCGCCGCAACCTGTGCGGCCAATAATGGCTCCATGATGCAAAGTCGATAGTTGAAATGGTGCAGATCGGTCGTCAGCAACCCGCGACGTGACGGTTTGGCAAAAGCATGATGCCACCGCGATGCCGATTTGCCCGGGTCTTAATTTCCAGCTCATTCAATCTCCTATAAGTCGGGCGCCGGAAAGCAGCACCAACAGCATCAAGCACAGCGCAGCAGGTTTGCGAGTGACGGTTCCTTGGGCGGCGCCGCGGATCGGCGCAACCATGCCGCCGGGCCCGGTGCAAGCCAAACTTTTGTTTAACAAGACGCACAAGAGTCGTACATGAATATTGCAGAGGCGAAGAAAGTCCTCGAAACAGCATTGCTTTGCACGCATGAGCCTTTATCGATCAATGACCTGAAAAAGCTGTACGCCGACCCGGAAAGCGACCAAGCCAGCGAGATCACCGCTGATGTCATCCGGCAGTTGCTCGAAGAACTGCGTGCGGACTGGGCCGACAAAGGGGTGGAAGTGGCCGGCCTGTCGACCGGCTGGCGCTTCCAGAGCCGTCCGGAGATGAAGGTCTATCTGGAACGGCTGAATCCGGAAAAGCCGCCGAAATATACGCGCGCCACGCTGGAAACGCTGGCCATCATCGCCTACCGCCAGCCGGTGACGCGCGGTGACATTGAAGAAATCCGCGGGGTGGCTGTCAATTCGCAAACCATCAAGATGCTGGAAGACCGCGGCTGGATCGAATCGATCGGCCATCGCGACGTGCCGGGACGCCCGGCCCTGTTTGCCACGACCCGCAAGTTCCTGGACGACCTGGGGCTGACTTCGCTGGAAGAGCTGCCGCCGTTGCAGTCGGTCGGCGGCGAAGCGGCAGTCCAAGGGGCGCTGCTGGAATTGCAGGCCTTGGAAGGCAGCGGGGCGGCCGCGCTGGAAGGCGGAGAAGAGGGCGGCGCGGATGAGGCGTCGCACAGCGGCCAGCTGGAGCTGGGCGAGCCGCTTCCCGGCGAGGACGCCGCCAGCGTCGCCGTCGCGCAGGCCGAAGCAAATAGCGATGCCGCCGCGCCCCAGGACGGGGAAGTGGCAGACCAGGCGCAGCATACCGAACAAACGCAAGAACCTTTTGAACAAGACGTTGCCGTAACAGGCACAAACGCCCTCGAGACCGCCGATGAAGCGGCCGGCGTGCACATCGACACCACTGACCAGGCCGCTGAGCGGGAAGATAAAGCCGAGCCGGGTCTGCACAATCAAGATTCGAAGAATGAAACCAATTAGTTCCAAAGACGAGCAAAGCGCTGAGCTTGCTGCGGCTGATGCCGCCGCGACCGAAAAGCCGGTGAAAAAACGCACCCGCAAGGCCGCAGTGGCGGCGCCTGCAGAATCTGGCGCGCCTGTGGCGATTGCGGCCGATGCCGAGGCGCCGGCGCCCAAGAAGCGCGCGCCGCGGGCCAAGAAGGCCGTGAGCGAAGAGGCGGCCGCGCCAGCTGAGGCCGTTGCGGCGCCTGCCGACACGGCGGCGCCGGAGAAAAAGCCGCGCGCCGCCAAGCCGCGCGTGAAGAAAGCCGACAAGCCCGAAGAGCCGGCGACGGCCAAGCCTGTCAAGCCTGCCAAGCAACTGAGCCTGGCAATCGATGCGCCGGCCCAGGAGCCGCCCAAGGTCATCGTCACCGTCGGTGAAGAGATCGTGGCGCCGCCGGTGTTGCTGGACGCGCCGGCCGATCCGAACCGGGCCAAGCCGGCCCGCCGCGGCGTGCGCGGCCCCCGCGCCCTGCGCAACAACCGTGCGGCCCAGCGTGCCGAAGCCAGCGCCCAGCAAAAAGGCGGCGCGCCCGAGGCAGGCGCTGTCCAGGAGCCGCGCGGCCAGTTCAAGGCACAGAACCCGAACCACGGGCAGCAAGGCAAGAATGTTTTCGACAAGGGACACAAGAAGCCCAAGGCGCCGCAGCTGGGCCTGCGCGCGGCCGAACCGTCGGACGACATTTTTTCCTTCGTTACCTCCGAAGCCTATGACCGGGAAGACGGCGGCAAGAGCCAGAACCGTCATCCGCACCAGTTGCGCGGCAAGAACGGCCGCCGCGACCTGACCGCCGAGGACGATGCGCCCAAGCTGCACAAGGTGCTGGCTGACGCCGGCCTCGGTTCCCGCCGCGACATGGAAGAACTGATCGTCGCCGGCCGCGTGTCGGTCAATGGCGAACCGGCCCATATCGGACAGCGCATCCTGCCGACCGACCAGGTCCGCATCAATGGCAAGCTGCTGCAGCGCAAGGTTTCCAAGCGTCCGCCGCGCGTGCTGGTCTATCACAAGCCGGCCGGCGAAATCGTCAGCCATTCCGATCCGGAAGGCCGCAATTCGGTCTTCGACCGCCTGCCCACGATGAAGGCGGGCAAGTGGCTGGCCGTGGGGCGTCTCGACTTCAATACCGAAGGCCTGCTGCTGTTTACGACCTCGGGCGATCTGGCCAACCGGCTGATGCATCCGCGCTACAACATCGAGCGCGAATACGCGGTGCGTACGCTGGGCGAGCTGGAAGAGGGCATGCGCCAGAAGCTGCTGCACGGCGTTGAGCTCGACGATGGCCTGGCGCAGTTCTCGCGTATCGCCGACGGCGGCGGCGAAGGCGTCAACAAGTGGTATCGCGTGACCATCGGCGAAGGCCGCAACCGCGAGGTGCGCCGCATGTTCGAAGCGGTCGGCCTGACTGTATCGCGCCTGATCCGCACCCGTTATGGGGCGATGACGTTGCCGCAGACCTTGAAGCGCGGTCGCTGGGAAGAGCTGGAAGAAAACGCCGTGCGCAATCTGCTGGCCGCCTGCGGCCTGGAAAAGCCGGGCGGCGGCGAGCAGCGCACGGGCGGCAACCCCAAGAACGCCGGCCCGCGCGGCAACCAGATGCAGGGCAATAAGGGCGGTCCGCAACAGCGTGGCCGCGGCAATGGCGGCAATAACGGCAATGGCAACGGCGGCGGCAACAAGGGCGGGCAGCAGAAGAGCCGCCAGCCCGATCCGTTGCAAACCGCATTGGGTTTCCCGGACATCGGCAGCCAGCGTCGCAACAACCGCCCGCAGCGTGGCGGCGCCGGCAGCTTTGCATTGTCCGGCCTGCCTGGCATGACGCGCCGCCGTACGCGCTGACGCTCCCGTTCCGGGCGTTTGGTTGCTGCAAGGCAATTGAGGCGCCCGGCGGGTTTGCGAGGCGCTTTTTCCGGGCGTTGCTGTCGCGCCCGGCGCATTTCGCCCCAATCTTGAATTGCTGCGCATACCGTAATCGAGTATAATGCGCAAGTTAAACGCAACCGCCGCGAATCGCATATGTGCTAATTCATTGAAAGATCCGCCAGCGCCATGAGTTAGATGGATGAAGGGAGGTTCGCGTGATGTGATCTCGGTGTTGCGCAAGAGATAACAAAAGATGGGCGGATGCCCATTTTTTTTTTTGCTGAACAGATTCGACATCGGCGTCCCTGGCGGGGCGTGCCGATGCCATTACGGAGAAATAGTCTTGCAATTGCTGGAGTTGATTGAATCCACCCTGTCGGGAATGGGCTACGAGCTGGTCGAGTTCGAGAAGGCGGCGCGCGGTCTTGTGCGCGTCTATATCGATTTCCCGTTCGACCCGGCTGCCGAGGAGGCGCGTTCGATCACCGTCGAGGATTGCGAGAAGGTGACGCATCAGCTGGTGCACGTCTTCACTGTGGAGAACGTGGCCTATGAGCGTCTGGAGGTTTCCTCGCCAGGGCTGGACCGGCCCCTGAAGAAGCAGGCGGACTTTGTCCGCTTTGTCGATTGCGAAGCGATCGTCAAGTTGCGCGTGCCCATGCCGGGCACGGCCAACCGCAAGAGCTACCAGGGCATGCTGCGCGAGCCCGAGGGCGAGAACCTGATGCTGGAATTTGAAGCAAACGATGGGTCGGCAGCCGTATTGAGTTTTACGCTGGCTGATGTGGATAAGGCACACCTGGTGCCACAGGTCGATTTTAGGAGTCGCAAAGGATGAGTCGCGAAATTTTGTTGTTGGTCGATGCACTGGCACGCGAAAAGAACGTCGATAAGGAAGTGGTCTTCGGAGCGCTGGAACACGCGCTGGCCCAGGCCACCAAGAAGCGCTATGAGGGCGAAGTCGACATCCGCGTATCGATCGACCGCGAAAGCGGTGAGTTCGAGTCGTTCCGCCGCTGGCACGTAGTGCCCGACGAGGCCGGCCTGCAGCTGCCCGACCAGGAAGTGCTGCTGTTCGAAGCCAAGGAACAGTTCCCGGATATCGAAGTCGATGAATACATCGAAGAGCCGATCGAGTCGGTCGAGTTCGGCCGCCGCTTCGCGCAGGATACCAAGCAGGTGGTCCTGCAGCGCATCCGCGACGCCGAGCGCGAGCAGATCCTGGCCGATTTCCTGGCCCGCGGCGATGCCCTGGTGACCGGCACCATCAAGCGCATGGAGCGCGGCGACGCCATCATCGAGTCGGGCAAGATCGAGGCGCGCCTGCCGCGCGACCAGATGATCCCGAAGGAAAACCTGCGTATCGGCGACCGTGTGCGCGCCTTCATCCTGCGCATCGACCGCAGCGCCCGCGGCCCGCAGGTGATCCTGTCGCGCACCGCGCCTGAATTCATCATGAAGCTGTTCGAGCTGGAAGTGCCGGAAATCGAACAAGGCTCGCTGGAAATCAAGTCGGCCGCGCGCGATCCGGGCGTGCGCGCCAAGATCGCGGTATTTACCGCCGACAAGCGCATCGACCCGATCGGCACCTGCGTGGGCATGCGCGGTTCGCGCGTGCAGGCCGTCACCGGCGAGCTGGGCGGCGAGCGCGTGGACATCGTGCTGTGGTCGGAAGATCCGGCGCAATTCGTCATCGGCGCACTGGCCCCGGCCAACGTCACCTCGATCGTGGTGGATGAGGAAAAGCACGCCATGGACGTGGTGGTTGACGAGGAAAACCTGGCCATCGCCATCGGCCGCGGCGGCCAGAACGTGCGCCTGGCAGCGGAGCTGACCGGCTGGCAGATCAACATCATGACCGCCGAGGAATCGGCCGACAAGTCGGCGCTGGAAACCGCGGCGATCCGCACGCTGTTCATGGAAAAGCTGGACGTCGACCAGGAAGTGGCCGACATCCTGGTCGAGGAAGGCTTCTCGACCCTGGAAGAAATCGCCTACGTGCCGATCAACGAGATGCTCGAGATCGAATCGTTCGACGAAGAGACCGTCAACGAGCTGCGCAACCGCGCCCGCGATGCCCTGGTAACCGAAGCGATCGCTTCCGAAGAAGGCCTGGAAGGCATGGACGAGGAACTGATCAATTTCGACGGCCTGGACCGTGTGCTGGCCGGCAAGCTGGGCCTGGCCGGCGTGAAGACGCTGGCGGCCTTCGCCGGCCTGGCGTATGACGAGTTCGGCGCGATCCTGGCCCTGCCGTCCGAGCGCGCGCGCCAACTGATTGAAAATGCATTTGAAGATGTGACCGACGATGAAATGAAGCTCATCGATGCCAAATACGATGAGCGCGCCAAGGCGTTGCAGGCCAAGGCATGGAGTGCGACCGAAGCCCGTTGAGGCTTTGCATCACTTCACATCATCTGCCGAGCCACATAGAAAAGAGGACTGAATGGCGAGTACCAACGTTGCCCAATTTGCCACCGAGCTGAAAATGCCCGCCGACCTGCTGTTGACCCAGCTGCGTTCGGCCGGCGTCGAAAAGAGCTCCGCATCCGATTCCCTGTCGAAGGAAGACAAGGACCGCCTGCTTGAACACCTGCGCCGTTCGCGTGGCGCCTCGCCGGAAGGCGAGAAGAAAAAGATCACGTTGACCCGCAAGGAAACCACCGAGATCAAGCAGGCCGATGCGACCGGCAAATCGCGCACGATCCAGGTGGAAGTGCGCAAGAAGCGCACTTTCATCAAACGCGACGAACCGACGCCGGAGGAAACTTCGGCGCGCGCCGCGGCGGTTCCGCACGAGCAGGCCGAAACCCCGGACCAGGTGCAGGCGCGTCAGGAAGAGGAAGCTCGCCGCCAGGCAGAACTGAAGGCGCAGGAAGAGCGTCTGGCGCAACTGGAGGCCGAACGTGCCGCCCAGGCCCAGGCTGCCGAACTGGAGCAGCAGCGCGCCCGTGAGGCCGCCGAGGCGGAAGCCGCCCGTGCGGCCGCCGAGGCCGCCATTGAAGCCGAGAAGGCCAAGGCTGGCGCGCAGGCCGCGCAGGCCGCGCCGAATCCGGCTGAGGAAGAGAAGAAGCGCGCTGCGGCCGAAGAAGCCAAGAAGAAGGCGGCCGAGGCCGCCAAGGTAGCCGCCGAACGCGCTGCCGCCGCCGAGCGCGCGCGCAAGGCGGTGGAAGACGAAGTGGCGCAGATCAAGGCCATGATGAATGCGCCGCGCCGGGTCGTGAAGGCGCCGGAACCGGCGCCGGCCGCCGCGGCCAAGACATCGGAAGGCACGTTGCACAAGCCGGCCGACAAGAAGCCGGGCGACAAGCCGGCGGACAAGAAACCGGCAGTCGCGGCGGACAAGAAGTCGATCAAGTCGGCCAATGTCTCCTCGACCTGGCAGGACGACGCCAAGAAGCGCGGCACCGGCATGAAGGCCCGCGGCGCGACTGGCGCCGGCGGTGGCCGCGACGGCTGGCGCTCGGGCCCCAAGGGCCGCCGCCATTCGCATAGCGACGACCAGCGCGAAAGCAATTTCCAAGTGCCGACCGAAGCCGTGGTGCACGACGTGTACGTGCCGGAAACCATCACCGTGGCCGAAGTGGCGCACAAGATGGCGGTCAAGGCTTCCGAGGTCATCAAGCACTTGATGAAGCTGGGCCAGATGGTCACCATCAACCAGGTGCTGGACCAGGAAACCGCGATGATCGTGGTCGAGGAAATGGGCCACCGCGCGCATGCCGCCAAGCTGGACGATCCGGAAGCATTGCTGGTCGAAGGCGAAGAGCATACCGACGCGGAAGCGCTGCCGCGCGCTCCGGTGGTGACCGTGATGGGCCACGTCGACCACGGCAAGACCTCGCTGCTGGACTACATCCGCCGCACCAAGGTGGCGTCGGGCGAAGCCGGCGGCATTACCCAGCACATCGGCGCATACCACGTGGAAACCCCGCGCGGCATGATCACCTTCCTGGATACCCCGGGCCACGAAGCGTTTACCGCGATGCGTGCCCGCGGCGCCAAGGCGACCGACATCGTCATCCTGGTGGTGGCGGCCGACGACGGCGTGATGCCGCAGACCAAGGAAGCGATTGCCCACGCCAAGGCTGGCGGCGTGCCGCTGGTGGTGGCAATCAACAAGATCGACAAGCCGGGCGCCAATCCCGACCGCGTCAAGCAGGAACTGATCGCGGAAGAAGTGGTGCCGGAAGAATACGGCGGCGACGCTCCGTTCATCGCGGTATCGGCCAAGACCGGCGAAGGCATCGACTCGCTGCTGGAAAACGTGCTGCTGCAAGCCGAAGTGCTGGAACTGACCGCGCCGGTCGACGTGCCGGCCCGCGGCCTGGTGATCGAAGCCAAGCTGGACAAGGGCCGCGGCCCGGTGGCGACGATCCTGGTGCAGTCCGGTACCTTGAAGCGCGGCGATGTCGTGCTGGCCGGTTCCGCCTATGGCCGCGTGCGCGCCATGCTGGACGAGAACGGCAAGAACATCAGCGAAGCCGGCCCGTCGATCCCGGTCGAAATCCAGGGCCTGACGGAAGTGCCGTCGGCCGGTGAAGAAGTGCTGGTCATGACCGACGAGCGCAAGGCGCGCGAAATCGGCCTGTTCCGCCAGGGCAAGTTCCGCGACGTCAAGCTGGCCAAGCAGCAGGCCGCCAAGCTGGAGAACATGTTCGAACAGATGAGCGAAGGCGAGGTCAAGAACCTGCCGATGATCATCAAGACCGACGTGCAAGGTTCGCAGGAAGCGCTGGTGCAGTCGCTGCAGAAACTGTCGAACGCCGAAGTGCGCGTCCAGGTGGTGCATGCGGCAGTCGGCGGCATCACCGAAAACGACGTCAACCTCGCGGTGGCATCGAAGGCGGTCATCATCGGCTTCAACACCCGTGCCGACGCCTCCGCGCGCAAGCTGGCCGAAGCCAACGGCGTCGACATCCGCTACTACAACATCATTTACGATGCGGTGGACGAGGTGAAGGCGGCGATGTCGGGCATGCTGGCGCCGGAAAAGCGCGAACAGGCGCTGGGCCTGGTGGAAATCCGCCAGGTGTTCGTGGTCAGCAAGGTCGGCTCGATCGCCGGCTGCTACGTGCTCGAAGGCCTGGTCAAGCGCGGTTCCCAAGTCCGCCTGCTGCGCAACAACGTGGTGGTGTGGACCGGCGAACTGGATTCGCTCAAGCGCTTCAAGGACGACGTCAAGGAAGTCAAGTCGGGCTTCGAGTGCGGTCTCTCGCTCAAGGGCTACAACGACATCGAAGTGGGCGACCAGCTCGAGATCTTCGAAGTGCAGGAAGTGGCGCGTACGCTGTAATTCCGGGGCCGCCCGGCGGGATCGTCCCGTCGGCGGCCGCGCTGGCAACGCGCTTCCACAAGCAACAGCAACATCCGTCGCAGCAATGCGGGAGAGTTTCCCGCGCAGCCACCGGCGGATTGTTTTTTTGAACAATGGCAAAACACAGCAAATCCATCCCCGGGCGCGGCTTGCGCGTCGCCGACCAGATCCAGCGCGATCTGGCGGAATTGATCGCCTTCGAATTGAAGGATCCGCGCGTAGGGATGATCACCATTACCGAAGTGCAGGTCACGCCTGACTACGCGCACGCCAAGATTTTCTTCACCACGCTGGTGGACAATCCTGAGGCGGTGAAGAACACGCTGGCCGGCCTGCGCAAGGCGGCAGGGTTCCTGCGGACCCAATTGGGCCGCAGGCTGACTATCCATACCTTGCCGGAACTGCATTTCGTGCACGACAACTCGACCGCGCGCGGCATTGAAATGTCGCGCCTGATCGACGAAGCCAATGCCACGCGCGCCAAGGACGCGGACGACGAAGCCTGAGGCTTGGCGTCCTATGCCGCGCGCGGTCAAGGACCGCGGCATTCATTGACATATCAATCGGCCGGCCCGGCCGCGCATGCCCGGCATCGCCTGGCGCTCGACGCAGCTCACAGGCCGTTCGTCCATCACATGGCAGACAACATACCGGCGCACGGATCGTCCTCCCCCCAGGCAACGCAAGAGCAGGATGGCGAGCGCAAGAAACGCCCGGCTCCGGCGGCGCGCGTGCCGCGCCCACCGCGTATGCCGGTGCATGGCGTGCTGCTGCTGGACAAGCCGGCGGACCTCTCCAGCAACGACGCCCTGATCCGCGCCAAGCGCATGCTCAATGCGCCCAAGGCCGGGCATACCGGCACCCTTGATCCGTTCGCCACCGGCCTGTTGCCGCTGTGCTTCGGGGAGGCCACCAAGTTCTCGCAAGATTTGCTGGAGGCCGACAAGACCTACGAGGCCGTCGTCCACCTTGGCATCAAGACCGATACCGGCGATACCGAAGGGCAGGTCATCGGCGAGCATGCCGTCGAGATCGGGGCCGCACAGATTGAAGCGGCGCTGGCGCAGTATCGCGGCGACATCCTCCAGGTGCCGCCCATGCATTCCGCATTGAAACGCGACGGCAAGCCTTTGTACGAATACGCGCGCGCCGGCATTACGCTGGAGCGCGAGGCGCGCGCGGTCACCATCCATCATCTGGAAATGCTGGCCTACCAGGCGCCGATGCTGACTATCCGCGTCACCTGCAGCAAGGGGACGTATATTCGCGTGCTGGGCGAGGACATCGGCCAGGCGCTGGGTTGCGGCGCGCACCTGAACGCATTGCGCCGCACCGGTGTCGGCCCGCTGACGCTGGCAGGCGCGGTGACGCTGGAGCAACTCGAGGCGGCCGGCGAGCTGGCGCAGCGCAAGGACATGTTGTTGCCGGTGGACGGCTTGCTGCAGAGTTTTGCCGCCGTGCAGCTGCCGGATGAACTGGCGCGTCGTTTTTTGCACGGACAGCGGCTGGCCCTGGGCAAGGAAGGCGTGGCAGTGCCGGAGCAAGCCGGCCGGGTGCGGGTGTACCGCGTTTCCGACGGTTGCCTGTTGGGCACCGGCTTGTTGCAGGAATACGCCATCCTGGCGCCGGAACGATTGGTGTCCACCGCCTGAGCAGGTGCGCAGGCCGGGGATGCAAATGGGCAGTAAAGCGGTTTTTGCCGCTCCTTCGCGGTTGTCGCGAAGGGGCGGCAAGCCGTTGAAAATACAGGTCTTTTTAAATTTCATGCGGCGCAGCATGCTATAATGCGCGCCTTCCAAGAATCGGCATCAACCTACATTCACCATGTCAAACAATATCCGCGCAATTCGCAACATCGCCATCATTGCCCACGTCGACCACGGCAAAACCACCCTGGTCGACCAACTGCTGCGCCAGTCCGGCACCTTCCGCGACAACCAGCAGGTCGATAACCGCGTGATGGATTCGAACGACATCGAAAAGGAACGCGGCATCACCATCCTGTCGAAGAACTGCGCGGTGGAGTACAAGGGCACCCACATCAACATCGTCGACACCCCGGGCCACGCCGACTTCGGCGGCGAGGTCGAGCGCGTGCTGTCGATGGTCGACAGCGTGCTGCTGCTGGTGGATGCCCAGGAAGGCCCGATGCCGCAGACCCGTTTCGTCACTCGCAAGGCGCTGGCGCTGGGCCTGAAGCCCATCGTGGTCCTCAACAAGATCGACCGTCCGGGCGCGCGCGCCGAGTGGGCCATCAACGCCACCTTCGAACTGTTCGACAAGCTGGGCGCGACCGAAGAGCAGCTGGACTTCCCGGTGATCTACGCTTCGGGCCTGAACGGTTACGCCAGCCTGGATCCGGAAGCGCGCAGCGGCAGCATGGAACCGCTGTTCGATGCCATCCTGAAGTACGTGCCGGCGCGCAAGGACGATCCGGACGCGCCGCTGCAACTGCAGATCACTTCGCTGGAATACTCGTCCTACGTCGGCAAGATCGGCGTCGGCCGTATCCTCGCCGGCCGCGTCAAGGGCGGCCAGGACGTGGTCTGGATGAACGGTCCGACAGACAAGCCGACCAAGGCCCGTATCAACCAGGTGCTGACCTTCAAGGGCCTGGAACGCGTGCTGGTCGATGAAGCGCTGGCCGGTGACATCGTGCTGATCAACGGTATCGAGGAAATCGGCATCGGCTCCACCATCTGTGCGCCGGACGCGCCCAACGGCCTGCCGATGCTGAAGGTCGACGAACCGACCCTGACCATGAACTTCATGGTCAACACCTCGCCGTTGGCCGGCCGCGAAGGCAAGTTCGTCACCACCCGCCAGATCCGCGACCGCCTGGAGAAGGAACTGAAGTCCAACATGGCGCTGCGCGTGGTGCAGGCCGAGAACGACGACTCGACCTACGAAGTGTCGGGCCGCGGCGAACTGCACCTGACCATCCTGATCGAGAACATGCGCCGCGAAGGCTTCGAACTGGCCGTGTCGCGTCCGCGCGTGGTGTTCCGCATGGTTGACGGCGTGCGCGAAGAACCGTACGAGAACCTGACCGTGGACGTCGAAGAAACCCACCAGGGCGGCGTGATGGAAGAACTGGGCCGCCGCCGCGGCGACCTGCAGAACATGGAACCGGACGGCAAGGGCCGTGTGCGCCTGGAATACCACATCCCGGCGCGTGGCCTGATCGGCTTCCAGGGCGAATTCATGACCCTGACCCGCGGCACCGGCCTGATGAGCCACGTGTTCGACGACTACAAGCCGGTCGATACCACCAAGGGTGAACTGGCCGGCCGCCGCAACGGCGTGCTGATCTCGCAGGACGACGGCGCCGCCGTGGCCTACGCACTGTGGAAGCTGCAGGATCGCGGCCGCATGTTCGTCAGCCACAACGACCCGGTCTACGAAGGCATGATCATCGGCATCCATTCGCGCGACAACGACCTGGTGGTGAACCCGATCAAGGGCAAGCAGCTGACCAACGTGCGTGCTTCCGGCACCGACGAAGCGGTGCGCCTGGTGCCGCCTATCGAGCTGAACCTGGAATACGCCGTCGAATTCATCGAGGATGACGAGCTGGTCGAAGTCACGCCGAAGAGCATTCGCCTGCGCAAACGTCACCTGAAGGAACACGAGCGCAAGAAGGCGTCGCGCGAAGAATCGATTTGATGCGGGGAAACGGCAGCTGCGTGCGGTTGCCGTTGGAGCGGGGCAGGTCTGGGCTGATATCTTTTTTGTGAATACCAGATATCAGCACAATAAAGCAGACAGCTATGATGCGCTGCCATATAGTTACACCTGTCTCCTCCAATTTCCTCCTAAAGAATTGGATTCAAGCCCGCAACTTCGGTTGTGGGCTTTTTTTTTTGCCGCGTTTGCCTTGTTTCCCCTGCACGTGCCTAGCGCATGGGGCCTTGTGGTTGGCGTGGCAACGATTGATATCAAGCTGCCTGGTTGCCGCGGGAAGGCCATTTCCGCAGGCGGCATGGCTGGTTTTATTTCCACGGCACTATTTTTGTGCATTGCGAAATGACGGCTGTCGGTTTGTGGTGCAGAATCGTGTCCGCAGTATAAAAATCCTATCTCACAGAGGATAGAGGGGACACCAGCCCGCAACGCGAAAGCCTTGCGGGCTTTCTATTTGCCCGCCGATTTGCCCTGTGCATGGCCGGCGATTGACCGCCGGCGGCGCCTGCTTGCAGCCCGCCATGCCATCGCAGACACTGGAGATGCGGCGCGCCGGATCGCCCATCGGCGGCCGAAACGATTTACGGATTACGATCCTTTAGCACATGAAGAAACACTTGCCCCCACGCACTGTCAGCGTGGCCCCGATGATGGATTGGACCGACCGGCACTGCCGCGTCTTCCATCGCCAGATCACGCGCCACACCTGGTTGTACACCGAGATGGTGACCACCGGCGCGCTGCTGCATGGCGACGTGCCGCGCCATCTCGATTTCAACGAGGAAGAGCACCCGGTCGCCTTGCAACTGGGCGGCAGCGAGCCGGCCGACCTGGCGCATAGCGCGAAGCTGGGCGAGCAATGGGGCTATGACGAGATCAATCTGAACTGCGGTTGCCCGTCCGAGCGCGTACAAAAGGGAGCGTTCGGCGCTTGCCTGATGGGCGAGCCGGCGCTGGTGGCCGATTGTGTCAAGGCCATGCGCGACGCGGTGTCGATCGACGTCACCGTGAAGCACCGTATCGGCATCGACGACGTGCAATCGTATGATTTCGTGCGCGATTTCGTCGGCGCCATCGCCGAAGCGGGTTGCAAGACATTCATCGTGCACGCGCGCAACGCCATCCTGAAGGGCCTGAGCCCGAAGGAAAACCGCGAGATTCCGCCCTTGAAGTACGACTATGCCTACCAGTTGAAGAAAGATTTCCCGGAACTGGAAATCCTGATCAATGGCGGCATCAAGACCGTGGCCGAGATCGACGAGCATTTGCAGCACGTGGACGGCGTCATGCTGGGCCGCGAGGCTTACCATAACCCTTACCTGATGGCCGGTTTCGACGCGCGCTATTACCCGACCCTGGACGGCGGCCGCCAGCCGAGCCGCGAACAGGTGATCGCCGCCATGCTGCCATACATGCAACGCCAGCTGGCATTGCACGGCGACAATGGCCGCGGCCTGCGCCTCAACAGCATGACCCGCCATATGCTGGGCCTGCTGGCCGGCGTGCCCGGCGCGCGCGCCTTCCGCCAGACGTTGTCGGACTCGAAGAGGCTGGCGCTGGGCGATCCGGCCCTGTTACAGGAAGCGTTGGCGCGCACGCAGGCCATCCAGGATCAATAAATCGCGGCAAAGCACGCCACAGGCAGGGTGAGGACGCCCGCAATCCTTTAAAATAGCGGGTTCCAGATGGGAAAAGAAAATCATATGCCACTCGCTACAACAGAAGAAATCGTCGCCGAACTCCGTGCCGGACGCATGGTGATCCTGGTCGACGAAGAAGATCGCGAAAACGAAGGCGATCTGATCCTGGCGACCGATTTCGTCACGCCGGAAGCCATCAATTTCATGGTTACGCATGCGCGCGGCCTGGTATGCCTGACGCTCACCGAAGAACATTGCGACCAGCTCGACCTGCCGATGATGGCCAGCCGCAACGGTACGCAGTTCGGCACCAACTTCACCGTCTCGATCGAGGCGGCCGAGGGCGTGACCACCGGTATTTCCGCCGCCGACCGCGCGCGCACCATCCAGGTAGCCGCGGCCAAGCACGCCAAGCCGTCGGACCTGGTGAACCCGGGCCATATCTTTCCGCTGCGCGCGCAAAAGGGCGGTGTGCTGATGCGCGCCGGCCACACCGAAGCCGGGTGCGACCTGACCGCCCTGGCCGGGCTGACGCCGGCCGCCGTGATCTGCGAGATCCTGAAGGACGACGGCACCATGGCGCGCCTGCCGGACCTGATGGAGTTCGCCGAGAAGCACAGCCTGAAGATCGGCACGATTGCCGACCTGATCCATTACCGCAGCCGCAACGAGAGCATCATCGAGCGCGTGGCCGAACGCGACATGCAGACCGTGCACGGCAACTTCAAGGCCATCGCCTATCGCGACACGCCATCCGGCGGCGCGCATTTGGCGCTGGTGCATGGCGAGATCCAGCCTGGCCAGGAAACCCTGGTGCGGGTACACCAGCCGGTGTCCATCCTCGATTTGCTGGAGTCCGAAGTCACCACCCATTCGTGGAACCTGGCGGCCGCCATGAAGGCGGTGCAGGCCGCGCCGGGCGGCGTGGTGGTGCTGCTCAATTGCGAAGAATCGGCCCAGCAGATGTTCGACCAGTTCGGTGCGCTCAACCAGGTTGGCGGCGCCAATGCCGCCAAGCCGCTGCGCGCCGACCGCCTGGATTTGCGCACCTATGGCATCGGCGCCCAGATCCTGAAGGATTTGGGCGTGTGCAAGATGAAGCTCCTGGCCAGTCCGCGCAAGATGCCGTCGATGGCAGGCTTCAAGCTGGAAGTCACCGGTTACCAGGCGCGCGATGGCGTATAAGTAGTACGGAACGACCAAGATCAGCAATCACGCAAGTCAACAACCTAATAAGGAAAAGCCATGACCATTGGAACTTTTGAAGCGGATTTGAATGGCGAAAGCTTGCGCATCGGCATCGTGCAGGCGCGCTTCAATGAAGACGTCTGCCATGGCCTGCTGGCGGCCTGCCTGGCCGAATTGAAGCATTTGGGGGTAGCCGACGAGGACATCCTGCACGTCACCGTGCCGGGCGCCCTGGAAATCCCGCTGGCCCTGCAGAAGATGGCGGAGACCGAGCAGTTCGACGCGCTCATCGCGCTGGGCGCGGTGATTCGCGGCGAAACCTACCACTTCGAGCTGGTTTCCAACGAATCGGGCGCCGGCATCAGCCGCATCGCGCTGGATTTCGGCGTGCCCATCGCCAACGCCGTGCTGACCACCGAGAACGACGAGCAGGCTGAAGTGCGCATGGCCGAGAAGGGCGCCGACGCGGCCCGCGTTGCGGTCGAAATGGCGAACCTGTCGATCGTCCTGGAAGAGCTGGGCCAGGCGACCGACGAAGAGGAATAAGCCGTTGCCGCGCCGCTGCACAGGCAGCAGCGCGGCGGTTTTTTCCGGCAGTTTCAAGTATTCATTCAAGTAAAGCATTCACGGCTTCGCGCCGCACTCATCATGTCGAACAAATCTCAACACGCCAATTCGAACAAGAATCGCACACCGCGCCACCGGGCGCGCGAGTTCGCGTTGCAGGGCTTGTACCAGTGGCTGCTCAACCATGAGGACAGCGGCGCAATCGAAGCCCACATCCGCGAAGCGCACGGTTTCGACAAAGCCGACGCCGAACACTTCGACACGCTGCTCAACGGCGCCATCCGCGATGCCCAGGCATTGCGCGCCGGCCTGGCGCCGCTGATCGACCGCTCCATCAAGGAACTGTCGCCGGTAGAGCATGCCGCGTTGCTGATCGGCGCCTACGAACTGCAACATCACATCGAGATTCCCTACAAAGTGGTGATCAACGAGGCCGTGGAATTGACCAAGTCTTTCGGCGGCATCGACGGCCACAAGTATGTCAACGGCGTGCTCGATCGCTTCGCGGCGCAAGTGCGCGCCACCGAAGTCGGCGCCGGCCGCCGCTAAGCACTTGTTCGCGGCGCGGCGCCTCGGGCGGCCGGCGTCAAGCCCGGTGGCCGCCCGGCCGCACCATCTCTGTTGCATGCGCTGCCGCCCAGGCGCGCCACCCGCTTCCCGGATTTTCCATGAGCCTGAACGAACTCGCCTCCCGCCTCAATAACATCGCCCCCTTCCACGTCATGGAGCTGGCCAAGAAGGCCGCCGTGCTGGAGCAGCAGGGGCGCCATATCATCCACATGGGCATCGGCGAACCCGACTTCACCGCGCCGCCGGCGGTGGTGGAAGCCGCCACGCGCGCCATGGCCGACGGCAAGATGCAGTACACCTCGGCGACCGGCTTGCCGCAATTGCGGCAGGCGATTTCCGACCATTACCGCAGCGTCTACGGACTGGAGATCGCGCCCGAGCGCATCGTGGTCACGGCCGGCGCCTCGGCGGCCTTGTTGCTGGCCTGTGCCGCGCTGGTGGAGAAGGGCGCGCAAGTGTTGATGCCGGATCCCAGCTATCCTTGCAACCGTCATTTCGTCGCGGCTTTCGAAGGCCAGGCCAAGCTGATCGCCAGCGGCCCGGAACACCGCTTCCAGCTTTCCGCGCAGATGGTGCGCGAGCACTGGAGCCAGGCCACCCGTGGCGTGCTGCTGGCTTCGCCGTCCAATCCGACCGGCACTTCCATCCTGCCCGGGGAATTGCGCGACATTGTGGCCGAAGTGCGCGAGCGCGGCGGCTTCACCATCGTCGATGAGATCTACCAGGGCCTGTCGTATGAGGGAACGCCGTTCTCGGCGCTGTCGCTGGGCGAGGACGTGGTGGTGATCAACAGCTTCTCCAAGTACTTCAACATGACCGGATGGCGCCTGGGCTGGCTGGTGTTGCCGCCGGCCCTGGTGCCGCAGATCGAGAAGCTGGCGCAGAACTTGTTCATCTGCGCCTCATCGATTGCCCAGCATGCCGGTGTGGCTTGCTTCTCTGCCGAGTCGATCGCCATCTATGAAGAGCGCAAGGCGGAGTTCAAGCGCCGCCGCGACTATATCGTGCCGGCGCTGGAAAGCCTGGGCTTCAAGGTGCCGGTGGTGCCGGACGGCGCTTTCTATGTCTACGCCGATTGCAGTGCGCTGTCCGACGATGCCGACCGGCTGACGCTCGACATGCTCAACGAAGCGGGCGTGGTACTGGTGCCGGGCCTGGATTTCGGCCCCTTTACCGCGCGCCGCTATATCCGCTTGTCGTATGCGACGTCGATGGAAAACCTGCAGGAGGCGGTGGCGCGCCTGAAAACCTTCTTCGCCAGCCGCAAGGCGGCCTGAGGATACGGAGGATATCGATGGCGTCGGCTGCCGAGGCGTTGGCAGCAGGAAAAGAAAAAGGAGCCCGAAGGCTCCTTTTTTGCGTTTTGAATACCGGTAATATTCAAGCGCAACACGCTCATAAGGCAGCGAGTTGTTCTTCCGTCCGCGGCTTGGCGGCAGATGCCGAGGCAACGTTGTTTGCGGCTGCCGGCTTGGGCTCGGCGCTGGCGGAGACCGCCGGGGCTGCCGGCGGCAGCTTCACGGTCGCGGTGGTGTAGATCGACACGTTCTTCCCCATCGCCACTTGCTTCAGGTTCTGGTATTCGGACAGCACCTTCACGCCGTAGCCGCCGTCGTTGGCCATGTCAGCCGCGCCGACGTAGGACTTCAGGCCGGCTTCGATGGAGCCGCCGCGGGTCACGTATTCTTTCAGGATCTGCGAGCCGACACGGATGTTGGCAACCGGATTCAGGGCTGCCTTGATGCCGCCCAGGTCCTGGAACTTGTCATGGTGCACCTTGGACATCACCTGCATCAGGCCCTGCGCGCCCATCGGGCTTTCGGCGAAGGGATTGAAGCGGGACTCGATGGCGATCACCGACAGGATCAGCAGCGGGTCGAGCTTGATGTCGCGTGCCGTCAGGTAAGTGGCCGATACCAGCATGTCGGCGGCATCGTTGGCCACGCGGTAACGCTTGGCCAGCCAGCTGGTCACCAGCTTCTGCTGGCGAGGCGTGCCCAGCAGCTGGCGGTCTTCTGCCGACATTGCCGGGCCGGTTGCCGACGCCGTTGCGGCAGCCCCAGCGATCACCGGAATGGTGGGAACCGGCGCCGCCGGCGACATCAGTTCGGCCAGCGGCGGCACAGCCACTGCGTCGGCTGTTTGCACGTCGTCGGCCGAATCCGAGAAGGGCGACATGCTGATCAGCTTGTCGGCCAGGTCCGGATTGAAGAACATCAGCCCGAGTACGAACAGGGCGGCGATGCCGAGTACCGTGATTGCACGGTGGGCAACGCTGAAAAATTGACCAATGCGCGCGTTCAGGGATGCATTCCAGAGCGCGGCACGCTGAACCATCTGCGGGGCGCCTGCTAAAGGCGCCTCGGTAGCTTGGTTAGACATTGAACCTCCTGCGTTATTGCGGCAAATACAGGGCTCGCCGGCCAAGAAGTGGAGACCGGATAGCTGGACTGGCGTTGCTGCAATCTATTACGTTACCGTCGCAAGGCGTTACGGCAAGTAGTCATCCGCGAGGCCTGCTGGCCGTGCCGTCGGATGACGATGTTTCGGGGAGTAAGGCTGACGCCTTGGATGACACTTCTTTGTGTTGCTGGGACCCCGGTCCCTGGATACCTTGCAAGCTTGTTGTGATTGTTTCAAGCCTGTTGAGCTTCTTGGCTCACGCCCTTTCGTTTAGGGTGGGCGCATTGTAGAAGTCACTTTATATCGAGTCAATACTATAAAAACTGTTTTTCATAACTTTTGTGTCTCATTTTCAGCGTGGCCTTTCTTCAAAAATCAATAGAATCAAGCGTTTGCCGGGGATACCTGAGCCGGCTGTCATGCAAAAAGAAATTTGTTAAAAAGTATGAAATACACGGATCTGCGCGATTTTATTTCCAAATTGCAACAAAAAGGCGAATTAAAGCGCATATCCCTGCCTGTTTCCTCCCATCTGGAGATGACCGAGATCTGCGATCGCACGCTCCGGGCGGAAGGTCCGGCGCTCCTTTTTGAGCGTGTGGATGAGAAAAATATCCCGGTCTTAGCGAATCTTTTCGGTACTCCGCACCGGGTCGCATTGGGCATGGGCGCTGAAGATATCGGGGAATTGCGCCGTATCGGCCACTTGCTGGCGCGCCTGAAAGAGCCGGAGCCGCCCAAGGGTTTCAAGGATGTGCTGGGCCTGGGGACGCTGGTCAAGTCGCTATGGGACATGGCGCCCAAGGAGCGCAGTTCGGCGCCTTGCCAGGATGTGGTGTGGGAAGGCCGGGATGTCGACCTCTCGCGTCTGCCCATCCAGCATTGCTGGCCGGGCGACGTGGCGCCGCTGATTACCTGGGGCCTGGTGATTACCAAGGGGCCGCACAAGAAACGCCAGAATCTGGGGATCTATCGCCAGCAGGTGCTGGGCCCGAACAAGGTGATCATGCGCTGGCTGGCGCATCGCGGCGGCGCGCTCGATTTCCGCGAGCATTGCATCGCCAACCCCGGCCAGCCTTATCCGGTGGCGGTCGCCCTGGGCGCCGATCCCGCCACTATATTAGGAGCGGTGACGCCGGTGCCGGACAGCCTGTCCGAATACCAGTTCGCCGGCCTGCTGCGCGGCAGCCGCACCGAGCTGGTCAAGGCCATGGGCAGCGAGTTGCGCGTGCCGGCCTCAGCCGAAATCGTGCTGGAAGGGCATATCTATCCGGATGCAGACCATCCTTCGGGCTATGAGCACGCGCTCGAAGGCCCCTATGGCGACCACACCGGCTATTACAACGAGCAGGACTGGTTCCCGGTCTTCACCATCGACCGCATCACCATGCGCAGCGACGCCATCTACCATTCGACCTATACCGGCAAGCCGCCCGACGAACCGGCGGTGCTGGGCGTGGCCTTGAACGAGGTGTTCGTGCCGCTGCTGCAGAAGCAGTTCTCCGAAATTACCGATTTCTACTTGCCGCCCGAAGGCTGCAGCTACCGCATGGCGGTGGTGCAGATGAAGAAGTCGTATGCCGGCCATGCCAAGCGCGTGATGTTCGGCGTGTGGAGTTTCCTGCGCCAGTTCATGTACACCAAGTTCATCGTGGTGGTGGACGAGGACGTCGATATCCGCGACTGGAAGGAAGTGATCTGGGCCATCACCACGCGGGTCGATCCGGTACGCGATACGGTGATGGTGGATAACACGCCGATCGACTATCTCGACTTCGCCTCGCCCATCAGCGGTTTGGGCAGCAAGATGGGCATCGATGCCACCAACAAATGGCCGGGCGAAACCAGCCGCGAGTGGGGCACGCCCATCGCCATGAGCGACGAGGTCAAGCGCCGCGTGGACGATATCTGGCAGCAGTTGGGGATCTGATCGGCCGCATGGCCATCGACTGAAAAAGCCGCGCAATTGTATAAACAATTTGCGCGGCTTTTCATTGTGGCGCAGGCGGGATGCCGAATTCGCTGGCCGGGGCAGTGTGAAATGGAGTACAATTCGCCCCGGCGGGCCCCTGCGCATTGTGGCATGGTCAACCTGGTCAGGTCGGGAACGAAGCAGCCACAGCCATTTCCCGCAAGTGCCGCAGACAAGGCTCGCCTCTTCTCTTTCTTCTCTCCCGTCGTCTACATCGCCTGCCAAACGCCTTGAACCTCAGGCAACGTTGGTGTGCCGCGCATTCGGCCCGCTAGCTTCGGTTATGCAGCGCGCTTGTCGCCCAGCTTGTCTCCGAGGATGGCGGACACCCCGATGAAGGCCGGATAGTCGGCGGTAATCACGAAGGTCGGGATCTTTCTTGTCAGCGCCGACATGCGCCCCTTGTTCTCGAAACGCGGGCGGAACGGCGAACGCGCGAAGTAATCGCCCAGATGCGGCACCACGCCGCCGCCGATGTAGATGCCGCCCAGCGCGCCCAGCGTGAGCGCCAGGTTGGCCGCCACGGTGCCGAGCATGCTGCAGAAAATATCGACGGTTTCCTTGCAGTGCGGATCGCCTTGCCGCAGGCCGCGTTCCACGATCTGTTCCGCCTTGAGCGCTTCGCTTGGCAGCCCTTCGATGTCGCGCAGCGCCTGGTGGATCAGTTCCAGCCCCGGCCCCGATACCAGCCGCTCGGCCGACAAATGCTCGTAAGTACGCCAGCCATAGGCAAGAATTGCGGCCTCACGCGGATTGGCCGGCGAGAAGGACACATGCCCGCCTTCGCTGGCCAGCGGCAGCCAGCGCTCCCCGCCATATACCAGGCCGCCCACGCCCAGGCCGGTGCCCGCGCCGACCAGGCCGATGGGGCTGCCGGCTACGGCCTGGCCTGCGCCCACTTGCTGCAGTTCGGATGCGGCCAAGCGCGGCACCGCCATCGACAGCGCGGTGAAATCGTTGACCAGCAGCAGCGTGTCCAGGCGCAGCAATTGGCGCGCCGCTTCGATCGAGAACGCCCAGTCATGGTTGGTCATCTTGATCTGGTCGCCTTGCACCGGATTGGCGATGGCCACTACCGCATGCCGTACCGGCGGCTGGCCGGCTTGTTGCAGGTAGGCCTGTACGGCATCGGTGAATTCCTGGTAATCGGCAGCCGACAGGGTCTTGATGGCTTCGATGCGGCCCCGCCCGGGTTCCAGGGCGAAGCGCGCGTTGGTGCCGCCGATATCGGCTAGCAGGCGCGGGCCGTCGGCATGCTCGCCGTGGCCGGCATGGGTGGTGGCGTTGCTGCTCGGTTGGCCAGTCTGCATTCCCGTGGTCCTTGTCGTTGCGGGATGGCGGTGGGTGGCGCCGCCATCCATGTTGTGTCAAAGGTATCAAGAGATACGAAAGGGTACGAAGAGGATAACCAATTTCCTGCCTGTCCTGCCTGTTATGAGGCCGCATGCCGGCACAGGTTCCGGGCGCACGTCTGGTCGATGGGTAGTCCGCTGGCGCGAGGCGTGAAAAAGCCGGATTGCCTGCAGGAAGCAACCCGGCGACTGATCCGGCGCGATGGCGTTTGCGGGCTTATTCGCCGGCAAGGTGCAGCGTCAGCGCTTCCTGCATTTGCGCTACGACGCCGCTCCAATCTCCTTGGGTATCCTGGCGGAAGATGGTGAAATTCTGGTACCAGGGCGAATCCGTACGGTCGACCTGCCAGCGCCAGCAGCCGTTGAAGCGATCCAGCAGCCAGACCGGCTTGCCCAGCGCGCCGGCGAGATGGCACACCGATGTGTCGACGCTGATGACCAGGTCGAGATTGGCAACCAGTGCGGCGGTTTCGGAAAAGTCGGTCAACTGGGCGGAGAAGTCGTGCACACGGTCGCGCAGCGGATGCGCTTGCAACTGCGCGACGGCAGCCTCGCCCACCTGGAGCGAGACGAACTCGACGCCGCCCCGGCTGCGCGCCAGTTCCACGATGGGGGCCAGCTCGGCAAACGCAACCGAACGCATGGCATCGATGGCCACCGCGCTGGGATCGGTCGACTGCGAGCTGCCGGACCAGGCCAGCCCCACGCGCAAGGCGCGGTTTTGCGGCAGGCGCCGGTGCCAAGCGGCCCATTGGCCGGGGTCGGTGCTCAGGTAAGGCGCACGCGGGATGGCGTCTTCGGAAAAGGTTTGGCAGGCCAGCGGCAAGCTCATCAGCGGGCAGTGGAAATCGAAAGCGCGATGCAACGCGCCGCCGCGGGCGACTACCTCGCTCACGCCGGGTACAGTGCGCATCAGTCGTTCCAGCGCCGGCTGTACCTCAAGGATGACCTTGGCGCCTTTTGCCGCGACTACCGACACGTAGCGCGCAAATTGCAAGGTGTCGCCGAAACCTTGTTCGGCATGCAGCAGGATGGTTTTTCCTTGCAGGGATTCTTGGCCAAGCCACAGGGGCTGCTGGAAGCTGCGCCGCTGGTCTTGCATCTGCCGGGTTTCCCAGCGGGCTTCGTACTGCTGCCAGCCGTTGCGGAAGTCGCCTTGGCGCAATTGCATCAAGGCCTCGTTCCAGCGCGCCGAGTTCGTGGCCGGATCGAGCATCTGGGCCCGGCGATAGCTTTCCTTGGCTTCGTCGAAGCGGCGCAGCTCTTCCAGCGTCGCCGCGCGGTTGAACCACAGGTCATGGGAGCTGTCGTCCAGCGCCAGGGCGCGATCATAGGCTTCCAGCGCCTCATGGGGGCGGTGCAGGCGGAACAGTACGTAACCCCTGTTGATATGCGCCTGGGTGAAGTCGGGGGCGGCGGCAAGCGCGCGGTCATAGGCCTCGAGCGCATCGCCGAAACGATAAAAGTCCTTGTGGGCATTGCCCAGGTTGAACAGCGCTTCGATGAAATCCGGCCGCAGCGCCACCGCACGCTTGTAGCTTTCCTGGGATTCGCGGAAGTTGAACTGGTCGTACTGGCAGTTGCCGCGCTGGAACCAGGCCTCGGCGTTGTCCGGCGCGATCGCCACGGCCTTGTCGCAGTCCGCGAGGGCGTCGCGGCTGCGCCCAAGCCGCCGCAGCACCTGCGCGCGTTTGATGAAGGCATCGGCGAAATCGGGCTTGAGTTCGATGACGCGGTCGTAGCTCTGGACGGCATCCTGGTCACGGCCGAGGTGTTCCAGCGCGCCGGCATGGTCGAAATAGGTATCCACGTGCCGCGGATTGAGTTTGATCGCTTTTCCCAACTGCATTTCGGCAGCGTCCCAATCCTCCTGGTGCAGCTTGAGCATGCCGTACAGGTAGTTGGCTTCGAAGTGGCCGGGCGCTTTGGCCAGCGCTTTTTTGTAGAGTGCTTCGGCGGGCGCCATCTGGCCCTTCTGATGCAGCGCCAGCGCCTGTTGCAACAGGATGGTGGCGGCATTTGCTTGTTGACGCATAGGAATATGGAGGCTTGGTCTGCTGCAATGAAAAAAGCGGAGTGGCCGGCAATACCCGGCGCCGCGCGTTGTGCTGCCGCAAGTGTCCCAAATTCGCCGTTTTTTATCCAGCGGATTACAGCCGGAATTGCCGCCTATATCTTGGAACCTGTTTCCGCGCGAGATCGGGAACAGGTTCCTGGCCGGCGGCATTGGCGGCAGGGCCGTGAGGGCAGTGCCAAGCAGCCCTGCGCCTTTTCTTTTACACTGGGCACCGGCAAGGCGACGCCAGTGCGCCGCGCCGTCATAGATTGAGAAATGCAGAAATGGCCGCTCGACCGGCCACCATCCACTACGGAGTCTTCCCGATGAGTTTCGCCATCCCCGCGCCTGTCCAGTCCACTATTCCCGTGGTTGGCGGCGATCCTTTCCCGGTGCGCCGCATCTATTGCGTCGGCCGCAACTACGCCGCCCACGCCCGCGAGATGGGCCATGACCCGGACCGCGAACCGCCATTCTTCTTCATGAAGCCGGCCGACGCCATCGTGCCGACCGATTCGGTGGTGCCTTATCCGGCGGCCACCAGCGACTATCACCACGAGATCGAGATGGTGGTGGCATTGGGCCGGGGCGGGCGCGACGTGCCGGTGGAAAAGGCGCTGGAACTGGTGTTCGGCTATGCCGTCGGGCTCGACATGACCCGTCGCGATATCCAGGCCGCCGCCAAGAAGCTGGGCCGTCCCTGGGACATGGCCAAGGGCTTCGACCAGTCGGCGCCGTGCGCGCCGCTGCTGCCGGTATCCAAGGTCGGCCATCCCGACAAGGGCGCGGTCTGGCTCAAGGTCAATGGCGAAGTGCGCCAGCAGGGCGATTTGTCCGACCTGATCTGGAGCGTGGCGGAAACCATTTCCTACCTGTCCGGCCTGGTCGAGCTGTTCCCGGGCGACCTGATCTACACCGGCACGCCGGAAGGCGTGGGCGCGGTGGTCAAGGGCGACCGGCTGGAAGGCCATGTCGACGGTCTGCTCGATATCAACGTCACCATCGGCTGATCCGGGCGGGTTGGCTTCCCGGCCCAATGAAGCAGGCGCCGCGGCCTTGACGGGGCGGCGCCGGTTTTTTTGGATGTCTATATCGATGTCAAAATGGCAATGTTTTTGCCGATTTGCCTCGCCTTCGCAGGGGCGGACACCAAACTGTCATGAAGCCTGTTGCGATGCGGCGTATAATAGCGATCTTCCGGGCAATACCATCGGCGCGCCTTCTGCGCGTTGGCACGCACAGATTCGGTGTGAACAGGTACTGGCCCGGTCAGCAGATGCATCATCCGAAGCGAGCCGCCGCGTTGATTTGGCCCGGCCTCGCGTAATACTCTTCAACACTGAAAGCAATTGAACCCGTGCGCATGCACCCCATGCATCGGAGCCGTTGTACAGGCTGCCGCGGCGCTGTCGCACCGTTCGCAATAAACCATGTCCGACACCACGTCCGCGTCCGCAGCATCGACTGCACCCGCCGTCCGCTTTGAAGATTTCGGCCTTTCGCCGGATATCCTGAAGGCCTTGGCCGAGCAAGGCTATGTCCATCCCACCCCGATCCAGGCACAGGCGATCCCCGTCGTGCTGCAGGGACGCGATGTCATGGGCGCGGCGCAGACCGGCACCGGCAAGACCGCCGGGTTCTCGCTGCCGATCATCCAGCGCTTGCTGGCCTATGCCAGCACCAGCGTATCGCCGGCGCGCCATCCGGTGCGCGCGCTGATCCTGACGCCGACCCGCGAGCTGGCCGACCAGGTGGCCGAGAACGTCAAGGCCTATTCGCGCTTCACGCCGCTGCGCTCGACCGTGGTGTTCGGCGGTATCGACATGGCGCCGCAGACGGCCGCATTGCGCGCCGGCGTGGAGATCGTGATCGCCACCCCGGGCCGGCTGCTCGACCACGTGCAGCAAAAGACGGTGAACCTGTCGCAGACCCAGATCCTGGTGATGGACGAGGCCGATCGCATGCTTGACATGGGCTTTTTGCCCGACCTGCAGCGCATCATCAACCTGCTGCCCAAGCAGCGCCAGAACCTGATGTTCTCGGCGACCTTCTCGCCTGAAATCAAGAAGCTGGCCGCCAGCTTCCAGAACAACCCTGTCACCATCGAAGTCGCGCGCAGCAACGCCACCGCCGAGACCGTCACGCAAACCATCTACAAGGTGGATGAGAGTGCCAAGCTCGAGGCCGTCACCCACATCATCCGCGAGCGCGGCTTGAAGCAGGTGATCGTATTCTCCAATACCAAGATCGGCGCCTCGCGCCTGTCGCGCCAGCTGGAAAGCGATGGCATCAAGGCCTCGGCCATTCACGGCGACAAGAGCCAGTCCGAGCGCATGGCCGCGCTGGAAGCCTTCAAGCAAGGCCAGATCGAAGTGCTGGTGGCGACCGACGTGGCCGCCCGTGGTCTCGATATCGCCGAACTGCCATGCGTGATCAACTACGACCTGCCTTACAACGCCGAGGATTACGTCCACCGCATCGGCCGTACCGGTCGCGCCGGCGCATCGGGCGATGCCATCTCGCTGTTTTGCGATAAGGACGAGCGCCTGCTGGTCGATATCGAAAAGCTGATCAAGAAGAAATTCGAACGCGCGGAACTGGCCGGCTTCGTCCCGCGCACGCGCGAGCGCCATGAGCGTGCGGAGCGCGGCGAACGCAGCGTTCGCGGTGAGCGCAGTGAACGCGCCGGCCGTCCCGAGCGGAGCGAGCGCAGCCGCGACGGCGGCGCCCCGGTGTCGCGTCGCGAAAAGGTGGATCCATGGTTCCTCAAGCCTTACGAGCCGACCGGTGCCGCAGAGGTATCCACCAAGCCGGAAATCCTGCCCAAGTCGAATCGTCCCAAGCCTAAGGTAGCGGCGCTGCTGGGTGGCATGCCCAAGCGCTGAGCCGCTCCGGTTCAAGATCCAAGTCCGTAAAGTCCGCAAAAAAGTCCGCATTATGCGGACTTTTTTTGTGGCATCGCGATGGCGGCCGGGTGGCGTTAGGTCGCGTCATCCGGCGCCGAAGCGCACATCCCAGGCCGCCAGCGCCAGGCGCCAGAAGCCCTCCCTGTCATGCGCTGCGGCCGTATCCAATCCCAGGAACGTCGCGGCCCGTTGCAACTCATCCAGCGGCCGGTGGAGATCGATCGCCTGCGCGCCGTTCTGCTTGGAAAATTTTTCGCCCACGTCATTCATCAGCAGCGGCACATGCAGGTAGCGCGGCGTCGGATAGCCCAGCAGGCCTTGCAGGTAGATCTGGCGTGCGGTCGAATCCAGCAGGTCGGCGCCGCGCACGATATCGGTCACGCCCTGCTCGGCATCGTCCACCACTACCGCCAGTTGGTACGCCCAAAAACCATCGGCGCGCAGCAGGATAAAGTCGCCCACTTCACTGGCCAGATGCTGTTGCTGCGGCCCCAGCCAGCGATCGTCGAAGCGCACCAGCTCGCCCGGCATGCCGGCGTCGGGGACGCGCAGGCGCAGCGTGCGCGCCGCCTTGCCGGGCGCCAGCCCGTGGCGGCAGGTGCCGGGATAGATGGCCGCGCCATCGCTGGCGATGCCCACGCGCGAGTCGGCGATTTCCTTGCGGCTGCAGCCGCAAGGGTAGGCAAGCCCACCCAGTCGTTCGCGTGCCGCCAGGTAGCGGGCCTTGCGCTGGCTTTGCACCAGCACCGGGCCGTCCGAATGCATGCCCAGCGCCGCCAGCGTCGCTATGATGCCGTCGGCGGCGCCGGGCACGGTGCGGGTTTCGTCGATGTCTTCAATGCGCACCAGCCAGCGTCCGCCGTGGATGCGCGCATCCAGGAAGCTGGCCAGTGCCGCCACCAGCGATCCGGCATGCAGCGGACCGGAGGGCGAGGGGGCGAAGCGGCCGACGTAAGCGTTGCCGCTCATGCGTTCCTTCCGGGCGCGACCGGGCCCAGCAGCGAGCGTTGCACCTCCGGCTGCGACAGATGCTGGATGAACCACTTCAGCGATTTGCCCTGTTCCGCCTTGGGCCAGGCGATCATGAAATTGTCGTTGGGTTTGGCCGCCAGCGTCTGCTTTTCGACCAGCGCGCCGCTGGCCAGGTAAGGCGCGGCCCAGATGCGCGGCAGGTGGCCGCAACCCAGGCCGGCCAATTGCGCTTCCAGCTTGTCGGCCACCGTGGCCACCGTCAGCGTCTCCTGGCCGGACAGCAGCCCCATGGTCAATGTCGGCAGCGACTGGCTGTTGTCGCCCACGGCCACGGCACGGTGGCTGCGTACCAGTTCGGCCGGCAGCGGCTCCGCGGCATGGGCCAGCGGATGGTGGGGCGCGACGGCAAAGACCCAATCCACCATACCCAGTTCATGCATCTGAAAGCGCCCGCTGGTGCGCACGATTTCCGGCCCGTCCAGCGTCACCCCGATGACCAGGTTGGCGCGGCCTTCGATCAGCTTCTCCCAGGCGCCGGTCAGCACGCCCGGAGTGAAGCGCAGCCGGGTGCCGGACTGTTCGCGGTCGAAGGCCTCGATGATCGGCCGCATCTTGCCGAACGGAATCAGGCTGTTGAGGACGATGTGCAGCTCGGTTTCGCGTCCGGTAGCGGTGCGCTTGACGCGCTGCTCGAGATCGTTGGCGGCCAGCAGCAGGTGGCGGCCTTCCTGCAACAACTGCTGGCCGGCCGGGGTCAACTGGGCGCGGTGGCCGCGGCGGTCGAACAGCAAGACATCCAGGTCGTCTTCCAGCTTGCGCACGCTGTAGGTGAGTGCCGAGGGCACGCGATCCAGGGCCAGCGCGGCGGCGGCGAAGCTGCCTTTGCGGTCGATCATGTCGAGGATCAGCAGGGATTCCAGGGTCAGGTTCAAGAGGGCGCCTCGGTGGGATCTGTCTTGTTTAAATTATTTGAATGAGCCGTATGAATTTTAGGCCTTATGCCAGAAAAAGATAGTGTCTATAGTGGCTACATCGACAAACAATTTGTATGAATCAATCCGAGACATACAGAATTCACTGAAAGGGGTGTTGTCATGATGCAACTGCGCAAAGCAAACGATCGTGGACACGCCAACCACGGTTGGCTGGATTCGTATCACAGCTTTTCCTTCGCCGACTATTACGATCCGCAACACATGGGCTTCGGCCCGCTGCGGGTGATCAACGAAGACCGCGTGGCCGCCGGCCAGGGTTTTGGCACCCACGGCCATCGCGACATGGAGATCATCTCCTACGTGCTGGAAGGCGAACTGGCCCACAAGGACAGCATGGGCAACGGCAGCGTGATCCGCCCGGGGGACGTGCAGCGCATGAGCGCCGGCACCGGCGTGCGCCATTCCGAGTACAACCACTCGCAGGTTGGCGGCGCGCACTTCCTGCAGATCTGGATCATGCCGGATCGGGACGGCGCCGAGCCCGGTTATCAGGAAGCGCATTTCTCGGCCGCCGACAAGGACGGCAAGCTGCGCCTGGTGGCCTCCAAGGACGGGCGCGACGGTTCGGTCAGCATGAACCAGGATGCGCTGCTGTACGCCGGCCTGTTCGACGGCGACCAGCACGCCAGCTACACGCTGCCGCAAGGGCGCCTCGGCTATGTGCACGTGGCGCGCGGCAAGGTGAGCGTCAACGGCCAGGCGCTGGAAGCCGGCGACGCGCTCAAGCTGGCCGAAGTCGACAAGCTGGAGATCAACGGCGGCGACAAGGCCGAAGTGCTACTGTTCGACCTGCCGCGTTAAACCTTGTTGTTGCAGTACCCGCCGGAGCCGATCACCCGGCGGTTTTTTTGAAGTACCCAAACTCCCACTCGAGAAGGAAACATCATGACTAAAGTCGCCATCGTCTACCATTCCGGCTACGGCCATACCAAGAAGCAGGCCGAAGCAGTCCATGCCGGCGCCGCGGCGGTTGCCGGCGCCAGCGTCGAGCTGATCGCCATCAATGCCGAAGGCAATATCACCGACGCCGACTGGGCGACGCTGGATGCGGCCGACGCCATCATCTTCGGTTCGCCGACCTACATGGGCAGCGTTTCGTGGCAGTTCAAGAAATTCGCCGACGCCTCGTCCAAGCCCTGGTTCAGCCAGAAGTGGAAAGACAAGGTCGGCGCCGCCTTCACCAACTCGGCCACCATGAACGGCGACAAGCTGTCGACCCTGCACTACCTGTTCACGCTGGGCATGCAACACAGCATGATCTGGGTCGGCACCGGCCTGATGCCGGCCAACAGCAAGGCTGCGCAGCGCAACGACATCAATTTCGTCGGTTCCTTCTCGGGCCTGATGGCGCAAAGCCCGTCGGATTCCTCGCCGGAAGAAGGCCCGCTGCCGGGCGACCTGGAAACCGCCAAGCTGTTCGGCGCGCGCGTGGTTGAGACTGCCGCCAAGTTCAAGAAGTAACCGGGCTTTCGCCCAGCAAAAAGCCCACCTCTTGCGAGGTGGGCTTTTTCATTGGAGCGGAGCGCGGACGATCAGGCTTGCACGGCGGCCGCTGGGGCGGCGTCGGCCGTCGCGCGTTGCTTGGGCGCGCAATGCGGGCATGACTTGCCCGGCACGTAGTCCGGCGACAACTGCTCGCGCGGCGTGACCACGGCGCGGCAGGCGAAGCATTGCGCGGTCTGGCTTTCCTTCAGGTCGGGGCTCAGCGCGGTACGGTAGTCGAACACGAAGCAGTCGCCTTGGTAATGGGCGCCGCCGACTTCCTCGAAGTAGCGCAGGATGCCGCCTTCGAGCTGGTAGACGCTGTCATAGCCGATGTTCTGCATGTGGATCGCGGCCTTTTCGCAGCGGATGCCGCCGGTGCAGAAGGTGACCACCGTCTTGCCGTCGAAATCGGGTTTGTGCTCGGCGATGACTTGCGGAAATTCGGTGAACTTGGCGATGCGGTAGTCGACCGTGTGCTCGAAGGTGCCCACATCGACCTCGAAGGCGTTGCGGGTATCGACCATCACCACGGGTTTGCCGTTGTCGTCATGGCCCTGATCCAGCCAGCGCTTCAGGTCCTGCGGCTCCACCGACGGGGCGCGGCCTTGTTCCGGCTTGATCAGCGGGTGTTTCATCGTGATGATCTCGGCCTTGAGCTTGACCAGCATGCGGGTGAAGGGTTGCTTTTCGGAAAAGCTCTCCTTGACCACGATGTCGGCGAAGCGCGCATCGGCGCGCAGCCAGGCCAGGAAGGCGTCGATCTCGTGGCGCAGGCCGGCCAGGAACAGGTTGATGCCTTCCGGGGTCAGCAGTATGGTGCCGCGCAGGTTGTGCTTCTGGCAAAACTCAAGGAATTGCGGACGCTTTTCGGCCGTGTCGTCGAAGGTGATGAATTTGTAGGCGGCGATGTTGACGTAGGGGGTATCCGGGGACTGCATGGTTGTTTGCTCTAAGTCTTTGAATTGTCAGCATTATATACGCGCGAGCCCCGTTTTCGCAGCTATTTGGCGCTTCGCTGATGCAGATCAAGCACGCATCGCAGCCGCGCTCGGCAGGCTTGCGCGCGGCCTTGTCAAGCAGGGTTTGCGTACGCAAAAACCGGCGAATTCGGAGCAGAGGAGCTCCCAACCTCCGGTAAAATGTGGCCCCATGACTACACCGCAATTCGTTCACCTCCGACTGCATTCGGAGTACTCCATCGTCGACGGCCTGGTGCGCATCGATGACGTCGTCCAGGCTGCCGCCAAGGATGGCCAGGCGGCGATGGCCGTCACCGATCTGGCCAACCTGTTCGGCATGGTCAAGTTCTACAAGGCCGCGCGCGGCAAGGGCATCAAGCCGATCGCCGGTTGCGACATCTGGATCACCAACGACGCCGACCGCGAAAAACCTGCGCGCCTGCTGCTGCTGGTCAAAAACCACCACGGCTACCTGCAGCTGTGCGAATTGCTGTCGCGCGCCTGGCTGGAAAATATTTACAAGGGCCGTGCCGAAGTGCGCATGGAATGGCTGGACGCATTGCGCCGCCAGGAAGGCGGCAACGGCCTGATCGCCTTGTCCGGCGCCCAGGGGGGCGACGTCGGCATCGCGATCGACAACAGCAACCTGGCGCTGGCCGAAGAATGCGCCAGGCGCTGGGCGGAGATTTTCCCGGGCGCCTACTACCTCGAGATCCAGCGCGCGGGCCATCCCAACATGGATATCCAGGTGCGCCAGACCGTCGCGCTGGGCGCCAGGCTGGGATTGCCGACAGTGGCCACGCACCCGATCCAGTTCCAGTCCACCGAAGAATTCATCGCCCACGAGGCGCGCACCTGCATCGCCGAAGGCGAGATCCTGGCCAATGCGCGCCGGGTACGCCGTTTCAACGACCAGCAATACTTCAAGTCGCAGGCCGAGATGGCCGAGCTGTTCGCCGACCTGCCGGGCGCCATCGCCAATACCATCGAGATCGCCAAGCGCTGCAACCTGGTGCTGCAGCTGGGCAAGCCGCAACTGCCGGACTTCCCCACGCCGGACGGCATGACCATCGACGACTTCCTGGTGGCGCAGACCAAGGCCGGCCTGGAACAACGCTTGAAGCACCTGTATCCGGACGAGGCCCAGCGCGAGAAGGAGCGCCCGCGCTACGAGGCGCGCCTGGAGTTCGAGAACAACACCATCATCAAGATGAAGTTCCCGGGCTACTTCCTGATCGTGGCCGACTTCATCCAGTGGGCCAAGAACAACGGCGTGCCGGTCGGCCCCGGCCGGGGTTCTGGCGCCGGTTCGCTGGTGGCCTATTGCCTCTTGATCACCGACCTCGATCCGCTGCGCTACAACCTGCTGTTCGAACGCTTCCTGAACCCGGAACGGGTCTCGATGCCCGACTTCGACATCGACTTCTGCCAGGAAGGCCGCGACCGCGTCATCCAATACGTGAAGGACCGCTACGGCAAGGAGGCGGTCTCGCAGATCGCTACCTTCGGCACCATGGCCGCCAAGGGCGCGGTGCGCGATGTGGGCCGCGTGCTCGACCTCGGCTACAACTTCTGCGACGGCATCTCCAAGCTGATCCCGTTCAAGCCGGGCAAGCTGGTGACGCTGGCCGACGCCATCGAGGAAGAGCCGCTGCTCAAGGAACGCCTGGAAAACGAAGAAGAGGTCAAGCAGTTGCTGGGCCTGGCCCAGCAGGTCGAAGGCATCGCCCGCAACATCGGCATGCACGCCGGCGGCGTGCTGATCGCTCCCGGCAAGCTGACCGACTTCTGCCCGCTCTACACGCAGGGCGGCGACGCCGGCGTGGTCTCGCAGTACGACAAGGACGACGTGGAAGCCGTCGGCCTGGTGAAGTTCGACTTTTTGGGCCTGACCACGCTGACCATCCTCGACCGCGCCGAACGCTACATCCGCATGCTCGACCCGGCCATGGCCGACTTCGACCTGGCCAAGCTGCCGTTGAACGACCGCGCTTCCTACGAGCTGCTGACCAAGGCCAAGACGGTCGCCGTGTTCCAGCTTGAAAGCCGCGGCATGCAAGGCATGCTGAAGGACGCGCGCCCCGACCGTTTCGAGGACATCATCGCGCTGGTGGCGTTGTACCGCCCGGGCCCGATGGACCTGATCCCCGACTTCTGCAAGCGCAAGCACGGCGAAGCCTTCGACTACCCGGACCCGCGCACCGAGGGCATCCTCTCCGAGACCTACGGCATCATGGTCTACCAGGAGCAGGTGATGCAGATGGCGCAGGTGATCGGCGGCTACTCGCTGGGCGGCGCCGACCTGCTGCGCCGCGCGATGGGCAAGAAGAAGGCCGAGGAAATGGCCAAGCACCGCGAGCTGTTCCGCGAGGGCGCCGCCAAGAACGGCCTGTCGACCGAGAAGGCCGACGAGATCTTCGACTTGATGGAAAAGTTCGCCGGCTACGGCTTCAACAAGTCGCACGCCGCCGCCTACGCGCTGCTGTCGTATTACACCGCCTACCTCAAGGCGCACCATCCGGCCGCGTTCATGGCAGCCAACTTGTCGCTGGCGATGGAAGACACCGACAAGGTCAAGATCCTGATCGAAGACGCGATCGACGTCTGCAAGCTGGCCATCCTGCCGCCCGACATCAACCTCTCGGACTACCGTTTCATGCCGGTGGGCGAACCGGGCAAGAAGGCCACGCAGATCCGTTACGGGCTGGGCGCCGTCAAGGGCGCCGGCCAGAACGCCATCGAATCCATTTTGGAGGCGCGCAAGGACGGCGGGCCGTTCAAGGATCTGTTCGACTTCGCCAAGCGCGTCGACAAGAAGCAGATCAACCGCCGCACCATCGACTCGCTGATCCGCGCCGGCGCTTTCGACTGCTTCAAGGTCGACCGCGCCATCCTGCAAGCCTCGGTCAACCTGGCCTGGGAAAGCGCGGAGCAGGCCGAGAAATCGGCCAACCAGGTCAGCCTGTTCGGCGGCGACGACAGCGACCTCGAAGCGCCGCTGGAATACGTGCAAGTCACGCCATGGAGCGACAAGCAGCGCCTGACCGAAGAGAAGGGCGCGCTGGGCTTCTACCTGTCGGGCCACCTGTTCTCGGCTTACGAAAAGGAAGTGCGCCGTTTCGTGCGCACCAAGATATCCAGCCTCGAACCATCGCGCGAACCGCGCAGCATGGCCGGCATCATCACCGCCGTGCGGGTGCAGATGACCCAGCGCGGCAAGCTGGTGATCTGCACGCTGGACGACGGCACCGGCGTGATCGAAGCCACCATCTATAACGAAGTGTTCGAACCGTTCAAGCACCTGATCAAGGAAGACGAACTGCTGGTGGTGCAGGGCCGTGTTTCCGAGGACCGCTTCAACGGCGGATTGCGGGTCTCGGCCGAAAAGGTCATGGACCTGGGCGCGGCGCGCATCCAGTATGGCGTGCGCATGGTGGTGCAGATCAACAAAGCGGTCGATACCGCCTTGCTGCGCGACACGCTGTCAGCCCACCGCCAGGAGCAAGGCCTGCCGTTCGTAATGCGCTACCTGCAGCCGGACGCCGGCTGCGAGGTGGTGCTGGGAGATGCCTGGCGGATCAATCCCAGCGATAGCTTGCAGAGTTCGCTGGTGGCTTCGTTTGGGAAGGAAGCGGTGATTGTCGAGTATTGAGATTCGGAATATGACCATAAGCTTGTGCTGCCGCAACGGTAGAATCGCAGGTTTGGGCTGACCGGGACACCTTGCCACAGCTACGGCGGGCAATCATGCAATATCGCGGGCGCCACCCCAGGCGCTCGTTTTTGGAACCAAAGAATGAAACTGAACATCTCGCCGCACTTCATCCGCCTGTTGCACATGCACAAGCCTTATCGCTGGCGCCTGGTGCTGGCTTTTATCGCCATGGCGGTGACAGCGGGCACCGAGCCGGTGGTTCCCTATATCTTCCAGGTGCTGCTCGACAAGGGCTTCGTCGGCAAGCCGGCGTTTTCCCTGTGGCTGGTGCCGGTGGCGGTGATCGGCATTTTCGTCATCCGTGGCGCCTCCACCTTCGCCAGCAGTTACCTGATGACATGGGTGACCACGCGGATCCTGAACGAAGTGCGTGGGCAGATGTTCGCGCGCATGCTGGATTTTCCACTGGCCTTCTATGCCACCAACAGCGTCGGCAAGGTGATCAATTCCATCATGTTTGAAGTACAGGGCATCACTGACATGGTGACCCGTATCTTCACCTCTATCATCCGGTCGGCGTTGACGGTGCTGGGCCTGTTGGCGTGGCTGCTGTATTTGAACTGGGTGCTGACTATCGTCACACTGGTCTTGCTGCCGCTGTTGGCTATTGTGGTGCGCTTCACCAGCCGCAATCTCAAGAAACTGAACCAGGATTCATTGCGCGTCAACGCCGAGCTGACCCAAGTAATCGAAGAGTCGACACGCGCCCAGCAAGTCATCAAGATTTTCGGTGGACAGGATTTCGAAAAACAGCGTTTCCATGAGAGATCGGAAAACCTGCGCCGCTACACCATGCGCATGACCAAGACTTTTTCTTCCACCGTGCCGATCACGCAATTCATGACGGCTTCGGCGGTGGCGATCGTGATCGTCATGGCGCTGATCCAGTCGGGCAATGGCCAGATCACGGTGGGCGGTTTCGTTTCCTTTATCACTGCCATGCTGATGTTGCTGACTCCGCTGAAGCAATTGGCTGAAGTCAATGGTCCCCTGCAGCGCGGCATGGCCGCGGCCGAAGCAGTGTTCAGTCTGATCGACATGCCGACCGAACGCACCGGTGGCCGCAATCTGGGAAAGCGCGCTGCCGGCAAGATCGACCTGGTCAACCTGTGTTTCAGCTACCCCGAGCGCGACCAGTTGGCGCTGGACCATGTGAATTTGAGTGTGAATGCGGGCGAGACCGTGGCGTTCGTCGGCATGTCCGGCGGCGGAAAATCGACATTGGTCAACATGATCCCCGGCTTCTATTCGGCCACATCCGGTCAGATCTTGTTGGATGGCGAACCTATCGAAGACATTTCGCTTCGCAGCCTGCGCCAACAGATCGCGATGGTCAGCCAGAACGTGGTGCTGTTCAATGGCACGATTATCGATAACGTGGCGTATGGCGACCCTCATCCAGATTTGGCCAAGGTCGAGGCAGCGCTGGAGGCCGCTCATCTGGGCAACCTGATGAAGGAGTTGCATGACGGTATCCATACGGTCGTCGGCGACAATGGCTCACGCCTGTCCGGCGGCCAGCGCCAGCGCTTGGCGATCGCGCGTGCGATCTATAAGAATGCGCCGATCCTGATCCTGGATGAAGCCACTTCCGCGCTGGACACGGAATCGGAACGCGCGGTGCAGGCGGCACTGGACTGGCTGATGGAAGGCCGCACCACCTTCGTGATCGCCCACCGCCTGTCGACGGTGGAGCGTGCCGATCGCATTGTGGTGCTGTCGGCTGGCCAGGTGGTTGAGGTTGGTTCACACAATGAATTGCTGGAAAAGAATGGTGCCTATGCCAAGCTGTATCACCTGCAATTCTCGGGTGAAGGAACCGAGCAGGATGAAGTCAAGTTGCAGCAATTGAAGAAACTGCTCTGAAACACGGGCGAATATCCAAAGAAAAACGCATGACCAGACAAGTTGACGCAAAATCGCTTCCCATGTTGAGCCAGATCGTCCCGCCTGAGGTGTTGCAGAAGTCGAACAAGATCCTGTTCGTGGCGCACCTCGCCTTGGGTGACTTTACATATATGCAGGCTTGCTTCAAGGCGTTTGCTGAAGCCTATCCGCATATCAAGATCCACCTGTGGGTGGACGAAGTGCGGCGCACCTATGACTTCCGCCAATGGCGGCACCTGCAGAAATACGTCGTGTTCGACTGGTTGCAGACCTGCCCGATGTTCGAGAAGCTCTACACCAAGACCTACAGCCCTTTTGTGCTGCGCGATTCGATCCGGGAGGCCCAGGCCGAGGACTATCCTATCGTCGTTTCCTTTGGACTGGCGCGTCGCCCGATGTATGCCAAGATGGTACGCAAGATCAGTAAAAAGGGTTTTGTTGTGGCCATGACCAAGCGGGTGCGTTTCTATGACTTCCGCAAGCACATGATTTATGGTGCGCTCGATGGCGCCATTCCAGTGTATTCGCATGACAAAACACTGCATGTGAGCGATGTCTACGCGAACTGGTTTACCGGCCTGTTCGGCATCCAGGTTCCGCATGAGAAGCGCGTGCCGACCATGGACGTGCCGCAGCAGTGGAAAGACGATGCATTGCGCCAGTTGGAAGACTGGGGTATTGCGGCCAAGGATCGGCGCCAGCATCCTTTGGTATTCCTTAACGCTTTTTCCAAACCGCCGGAGCGATCCTGGCCGTTGGCCAAGGCGACTGAGCTGGTGCGTCGCATGCAGGGCGATCCCAAGTGGGCCGAAGCGGATTTCGTCATCAATACCATGCCGGAGCAATGGGAAAGTACCCAGCGCGAAGTGCAGGCCTCGGGCGTTCCTCGCATTCGCCTGTTCAGCGCGCATGATCATTTTTTCCAACTGCCGGCCATGCTGGAGCAGAGCGACCTGATCATCACTGTCGAAACCTCCATCATGCATCTGGCCAATGCCGTGCGTGTGCCGGTGGTGGCGCTGATGCGCCAGATCAATCCTGAGTGGGCGCCGATCGATGCCGCCAACACCAATATCGTGTACACCCCCGAGCCTGATGACTGGATTAACAAGATCAGTGTTGATACGGTGATGGAGTTCCTGCACATGCCGATGGGCAGTGCGCCGCGCTTCACACCTGCGCAATTGCAACGGATGGCTAGCTGAAATGCCGCTCATTCCTCCACGGCGCCTGGCTGCAGCCGACAAGATCCTGTTCATCGCTCATCTGGCGATCGGCGACTTCACGTATCTGCAGAACTTCTTCAAGGCTTTCGCCGAAGCCAACCCGCATCTCAAGGTGCATATCTGGATTGACGAGGTACGGCGTACGGGCGACCAGGCCAAATGGGGTTACCTGAAGAACTATGCCCTGTACGATTGGGCGGAGAGCTGCCCTTTCTTTGCCAAGGTTTATCGGCGCACCTACAGTCCGCAACTGCTGGCCGCATCAATCACCGAGGCGCGCGCGGAACATTATCCGCTGGTGGTATCGCTGGCCACGCTGCGCCCAGCCCAGTATGCCGGACTGGCACGCGCCGCCGGCGGGCCCGATGCCTGGGTGGTCGGCATGAGGCGCAAGCCGCGCTGGTATGCCCCCTCTGATTTTCTGGCCTACCGCAAGCTGGATGCATCGTTCGCTCCGTTCGCGGGATTTGCGGGATACCACATTACCGATGTCTACGCCGACTGGTTCCGCCAGTTGTCCGGGCTTGTGGTCGAAGGGGCGGACCGCTATCCCTTCGTCGATATCCCACAGCAATGGCATGCGGCTGCGGAAAAGCAGTTGGCGCAATGGGGCGTGACTCCCGATGTTCCGGGATTGGCGGCAGGTAAGCCCGGCCTGGTTTTCATCAATCCTTTCGCCAAGACCAGGAAGCGTTGCTGGCCGGTAGTCAAGGTGGTGGACTTGATCAACGCCTTGCAGCAGAAGGATGAATGGCGGGCCACCACGTTCGTGATCAATGCTACGCCGCAGGAGATCGAGCAGGCCAAGGCGCAGGTCGCGGATCGTTTGCCTCCCCATACCCATTGGTTCAGCGCGCAGCAGAACTTCTTTCAATTGCCCGCGCTCCTGCAGCGCAGCGGCCTGATCATTTCGGTCGAGACCGCCGTCATGCATCTGGCCAACGCAGTGCATGTTCCGGTAGTGGCGCTTATGCGCCGGAAGAATCCAGAGTGGGCGCCGATCGATCGTGAGCGTAGCACCGTCATCATGGCCGCCAAGCGCAACGATTGGGTTGACGCTATCGGCGTACAGGAAGTGCTGGAGGTGTTGCGATGACCGCCATCGCGCAGATGGCGGCGCAATCCGGAAATGCTGATGCCTTCCACGTGGTGTTTTGCGTGGATGATCGCTATTTTCGTTGCATGGGAGCGACCATCGCTTCCATCATTGCCAATAATGCGGAACGGAATTTTGTCTTCCATGTGCTGGCGACCAAGGTGTCGGAGGACAATCGTCGCCGCTTCGAGAGTCTGGCGCAGCGGCCTGGCACCACGGTGCATCTGCATTTGCTCGACGCGGAGTTGTTCTCCCGCTTCGACCAGTACACCAGGTCGTCCTACTATTCTTCTGCCATCTTCGCGCGGCTGGTGATTCCAGACATTCTTAAGTCTTATACCGACCGTGTGCTTTATCTGGATGCCGACATCCTTTGCGTGGGTAGCATCGATGAACTGGCAAGACTTGATCTGGCGGATGATATTGCCCTCGTGGTGCCTGACGCCGAGGCGACCACGCGGCGCCGTGTGGAGGCGCTCAAGCTGAAACATCCGCGCTACTTCAATTCGGGCATGCTGTACATCAACATCCCGAAGTGGATCGAAGCCGGGATTACCCAGCAAACCATCGATGCCATTTTGAAAGACGGCGAGAATTTTCGCTTCCCCGACCAAGATGCCCTTAATGTGGTGCTGGACGGGCGCGCACGCTTTGTCGGCGTACGCTGGAATTACCTCTATGGATTGGTTGGCGACCTGGAGAACAACCGCCCCGCGCTGGCCATTCCCGCGGGAGCGGCAACCTTCATCCACTTTGCAGGATCGGTCAAGCCGTGGGGTGTCTGGAGCGGGCATGATTCTGTGCGCCTGTTCCAGAAGTACCATGCGCTGTCGGCGTGGTCGGATCAGTCGCTCGATATCGAGCCGACCAACTACAAGGAACTGCGCATGCATTCGCGCTTCCAATGGGCACGTGGCAACCGGCTGGACAGCCTGCGCTGGTACTGGCGCTACCTGCTGGTGCGCCGCGCGCGCAAATGAAGGCGAGGCCTTTTGCTCCAAGGCCTTAATGTTGGCTGGTAATCTGAAATTCCTGCGATAAGAAAGAAAACACATGGCCGACCAATTGGTTCCTGCCGGGCTGCTTGAAAAAGCGGACAAGATCCTCTTCGTCGCCCACCTCGCGTTGGGTGATTTCACCTATATGCAGAATTGCTTCCGCGCTTTCGCTGAATCCTATCCGCATATTCGCATGCACTTATGGGTGGATGAAGTACGTCGTACTTCCGACGCTTCCCAATGGGATCACTTGAGCAAGTATTCGCTCTATGACTGGGTCAGGTCGTGCGGGTTGTTCGACAAGATCTACGACAGGACTTACAGTCCGGCGCTTTACAAGCAATCGATCTTGCAGGCGCAGCAGGAGCAATATCCTATCGTGGTGTCGTTCGCCGTCCTGCGACGGCACCTGTACGCCGAGCTTGCGCGCAAGCTCAGTCCCAACGGTTTCGTCGTGGGGCAGAAGAAGCGTGTGCGTTTTCTTGATATCCGCAAGCATTTGGCCTATCGCAAACTGGATGCGCATATACCTGCTTACAGCACCTTCGATCTCAATGGCCGTCATATCAGTGCTATCTATGCCGGCTGGTTTGAGCAACTGTTCGGTATTGCCATTTCGGAGGATCGCCGCTTTCCCTATATCGATATCCCGGAAGAATGGCAGCAACGGGCTCGCGATGATTTGCGGAGGGCTGGCGTGCGGGAAGGCGCCAGGTTGGTCTTCCTGAATGCTTTTTCCAAATCGGAAGAGCGCAGCTGGCCATTGGAGCGCATGATCGAACTGGCGCAACGCATGCGAGAACGGGATGAATGGAAAGAGGCACATTTCATCATCAATTGCGTTCCGGAAAAACTGGCGCAAGCACGGCGCCTTTTTGCAGATGGCGCGGACGGATTGCACTTGTTCAGCGCTGACGAGAATTTCTTCCAGCTGCCCGCTACGCTCGCACTGTGTTCATTGGTGGTATCGGTGGAAACGGCAATCATGCATCTGGCCAATGCCGTGCACGTCCCTGTAATCGCCCTGATGCGCCAGACCAGCCCGGAGTGGGTCCCGATTGATGCAGCCTCCAGCAAGGTTCTCAGCGTCAAGACGCGTAAGGGATGGGTTATCGAGATATCTGTCGAGGATCTGCTTGATGAGATTTGACCGGGCAATCGTAGCCGGAAACAGTTTCTGTTTAGCTAATCGCTAATGGCCTCGTGTAAAAAGAGAGGAGCGATCAGTTACTACCGATAGTTTTTGAGAAGGAATCAGCAAGCCAATAGTTGAGCCTGTAGAGCTATTGCTAGATGTGCATACGGCCAAGAATAATTGGTGTGATGGTCAACATGAAAAAAATAAAATTTGGTGTGGATCCGCAGCTAACGTCAGTGGTGATGACTTATGGCATGTTTATGTGGACGATCATTGCATACGTGAAGAGATGGGGAATATGACACGACAATCATCGATGCCGTCGTTTTTCAGGCAGTTATTTTTTGCGGTAGCAGCAGTTTTTGTCGTTCTCGGAATGACGGTCAACCGCCTGGCAGGCGTTTGTTTTTATCTGCTGCTACTGTTGGGCCTGATTGCCATTTTCATCGGAGGGCGTGAGAGCATCGCTGCATATTTGAAATCATGGCGCCAGTGTTGGCACGTCTATCTGGCCATGTCTGCTTTCACATTGTGCATCCTGCTGAACCAGATGGTGGTTGGTAACGGAACCCTGAAGGATGTCAACATCGGGATCAGATTCATGGGTTTCATTGTCCTGTTCTGGGCCTTCCTGCAATTGGATGCCAGGCATTTCCGTTGGCTTGGCTTCATGTTTGGCGTGGGTGCCCTGATCGCAACTGCCAAGACATACTTGATGACCCAAGGAGGCGTCGCTCGTGATTATGTTAATTTCATGCCTATTATTGCGTACACCGAATTGGCGATGATATTGGGGGCGCTGGCCGTGTTGTCCATCAAATGGGATGAAGGGGCATTGTCAGGCAGATTTCGTCTGCTATCGATGATTTTCAAATTGATTGCAGGGATCGGTGGGCTGTATTCGGTCTACTTGTATCAATCGCGCGGTGCATGGCTGGCGATTCCCATTTTTGTTGTAGCAACTTGCGTGGCCTTCATGCCGCGAGGTCGTTTGCTTCGGAAGATGGCAGTAGCGTTGGTGATCCTGCTGGTAATCGGTGGGATCTATGGATCGACTACTACGGTGCGCGAACGGCTTGTGCAAGCGGGGGCCGATATCAATGGCCTCAGGCAGAACAGCAATATGGATTCGTCTTTGGGCGCCCGCTACCAGCTTTGGAGGGCATCGCTCATAATCTTCACGGAACATCCTCTGGTGGGGGTGGGGGTGAATGGCTATTCTAAAGCTCTCGAAGAGATGGCTGATCGGGGGCTGATTACTCGCGATAGCGCGACATTTCCGCATTCTCATAACGAGTTTCTGTTTACAGCAGTGTTGTTTGGTTCTGTTGGCATCGTGAGTTTGCTGGCGCTCTATCTTGTGCCGCTTTGGTATTTTTTACGGGAATTCCGGCGGCATACGCCGCAGGCAGAAGTTGCGATGTTGATGGGGGCAACCTTATGCTTGTCCTACATTGCAGATGGCCTTGTGGACGTGATGTTCGCATGGCGCGAATGTGCTTTGTTTTACACCATCATGCTTGCATTGCTGATGGCTGCAGTCAGACACTTTCGTGAATCTGGCGTTGCTTACCCTCGATAAGCCTTGAGCATCGGCATCAGAACCCCGATCACATCGGATGGGAAGAAACGTTGATACTGACGTCGGCGGATCTTGAAGCCGCGCCGTGTCGTTGCTCTTGCCAGTTGCAGCTCAATCATCGCCAGATTGCACTTTTTGGGAAGGCTGTTCCATGGTAGGGGCAGTCCCAAGGATTCTTGAAGTGCCCGAAAGATTTCTCGATCTTCTTTCATGTCTGGATAGATCGCCAGTTGAGGTTTGTGCGGGCATAATTGCGCAAACAGGTGGCTGGGGCCAGTATCGCCGCCAATGAATGCATCGGCAGCCAGCATTTGGGCCATCATGTCCTGATAGTTGCCGTTGAACTTCCCCGGTTCCGGATTCAGTAGGATCACTTCGCAGCCTTTTTTTTCGAGCGCCCTGGCTACCGCCAATGCATCTTCACGCCGCCAGTTTCGTTTGTGATTGTAGAGTGCATCATCGAGAATATGCATCAGTACATAAGGCTTGTGGGAAACGCGAATACTTGAGAGTTTCTGGGCCGCTTGCAGGACCGAATCGGGTATGTGCTCGAAGAATCCATTGACCGGATGTCTGCCGAACTCGTTGGTGGCATTAAGCCATAGTACTGTCTGATCCCATTCAGGCAGCGCCATCGACTTGATCTGCTCTTCATTGACCGCAGTGAATGTGTCCGGGAAATACAATTCCATTGGGAAGGGCTCGGGGATCAGCAAGTGCTGGTCCAGTGCGCCGAAGCGTTCGCCGGTACGCAGGCGGCGATGCTGTGCGTACCAAGCCGATGCCATACGGTCCCCGAGACGGAGCTTGCTGAAATTGACATAGGCTGCGAGAACGTTCGCCGGCTGATTCTGGTTATTATTCACAGTGATGGGTGCCAAACAATATCAAGAGCAGCTGAAGGTTCGTATCGGTCACACTTCGTCGGGCGGGTCACATCAGAATAATGTCATACTGCTCCTGCTGATAATCGCTCTGCACCTGCAACGAAATCGGCTTGCCGATGAAATCCCCCAGCATCGCCAGGTGCTGCGACTCTTCTTCCAGGAACATGTCCACCACCACTTGCGAGGCCAGGATGCGGAATTCGCGTGGGTTGAATTGCTTGGCTTCGCGCATCACCTCGCGCAGGATCTCGTAGCATACCGTGCGCGAGGTCTTGACCTGGCCGCGGCCCTTGCAGGCGGGGCAGGTTTCGCACAGGATGTGGGCCAGCGATTCGCGGGTGCGCTTGCGGGTCATTTCCACCAGGCCCAGCGTCGAGAATCCGGATACCGAGATCTTGGTGCGGTCGCGCTGTAAGGCGCGGCCCAGTTCGGCCAGCACCGCGGCGCGGTGCTCGGTGCTTTCCATGTCGATGAAATCGAGGATGATGATGCCGCCCAGGTTGCGCAGGCGCAACTGGCGCGCGATGGCGTGCGCCGCTTCCAGGTTGGTCTTGAAAATGGTGTCGTCGAAGTTGCGGCCGTTGACGAAGCTGCCGGTGTTGACGTCGATGGTGGTCATCGCCTCGGTCTGGTCGACGATCAGGTAACCGCCCGATTTGAGATCTACGCGCCTGCCCAGCGCGCGTTCGATCTCTTCTTCCACGCCGTACAGGTCGAATAACGGACGTTCGCCGCGGTAGTGCGCGAGCTTGGTCAGTACCGATGGCGTGTAGAGCGTGCCGAACTCCTGCAGCATGCGGAAGTTCTCGCGCGAGTCGACCTGAATGGTCGCGGTGTCGTCGTTGACGAAGTCGCGCAGCACGCGCTGGGCCAGGGAGAGATCCTGGTGCAGCAGCGTGGGCGCCGGATTGGTTTTGCTTTGGCTGACGATGGTGGCCCAGGTCTTGCGCAGGTACTCGACGTCCATTTGCAGGTCGGAGTCCGAGGCGTCCTCGGCCATGGTGCGGATGATGAAGCCGCCTTTCTCTTCCGGCGGCAGCAGCGCCTGCACCTTGCTGCGCAACAGTTCGCGTTCGGCTTCGTTCTCGATGCGCTGGGAGATGCCGATGTGCTTGTCCTGCGGCAGGTAGACCAGCATGCGGCCGGCGATCGATATCTGCGTGGACAGGCGCGCGCCCTTGGTGCCGATCGGATCCTTGATGACTTGCACGGTCACGGTCTGGCCGTCGTGCAGCAGCTTCTCGATGGCGATGGCCGGGGCGTTCTGGCCATCGTGCGGCCGCGCTTCCCAGATGTCGGCCACGTGCAGGAAGGCCGCGCGTTCCAGGCCGATGTCGATGAAGGCCGACTGCATGCCGGGCAGCACGCGCACGACTTTGCCCAGGTAAATATTGCCCGCCAGGCCGCGCGAGAGCGTGCGCTCGATGTGCAGCTCCTGCACCGCGCCCTGCAGGATCAGCGCCACGCGCGTCTCCTGCGGGGTGATGTTGATCAGAATATCTTCGCTCATAGGATTCGAACGCCCGCTTTTTGTAATAGTTGCGCCGTCTCGAACAGCGGCAAGCCCATGATACCGGAATGGCTGCCGACGATATTGGAGACGAACATCGAAGCCAGTCCTTGGATGCCGTAGGCGCCGGCCTTGTCGTAGGGCTCAAGCGTGTTGCAGTAGGCGGCGATGGCGTCGGCGCCGAGTTCGGCGAAGCTGACGTCGGATTGCTGGGTGATTTGCCAGACCTCGGTTTCCACGCCGATGGTCAGTCCCACGGCGATGCTGGTCAGCACCTGGTGGGTGCGGCCGGACAGGCGGGTGATCATCCGTACTGCTTCGTCATGGTCGGCCGGCTTGCCCAGGATCAGTTGGTCGATCACCACTGTGGTGTCGGCCGCGAGGATGGGGCGATGCGGCAGTTGGCGCAGGATCATGGTCTGCTGCGCGCTGTTGAGTTTGTCGCGCGTGACGCGGGCGACATAATCCAGCGGGCTCTCGTCGGGCAGCACGCTTTCATCGACTTCCTTCTCCGACAGCAGCAGCTCGAAATCGATGCCGATCTGGCGCAGCAGCTCGCGTCGGCGCGGGCTCTTGGAGGCCAGGTAGATTTTTTGGTCCGCTGGTTTCATTCAGCCATAGGCAATGGTTATAGACATCAGGCGCGGTGATACGGGTGATTCTGGGTAATCGACCACGCCCGGTACAGTTGTTCTGCCAGCATTACACGCACCATCCCATGCGGCAGGGTCATGCTGGAAATGCGTATCAACGTGTCGGCGCCGGCCTTGAAGCCGGGATCGAGCCCGTCGGCGCCGCCGATGACGAAAGCGACGTCGCGTCCGTCCTGCTGCCATTGCACCAGCTGTTGCGATAATTGGACGGAGGTCCAGTCGCGGCCGCGCTCGTCGAGGGCGATCACGCGCGCGCCCTTGGGCAGCGCCGCCTCGATCTTCTCGCGCTCCTGCGCCATCACGGTTTCGGCCGTGCGGCTGCCGGAACGTTCGACGGGTTTGATTTCCTTGAGCAGGATGCGGCATTCAGGGGGCATGCGCTTGGCATATTCCTGAAAGCCGGTTTCAATCCAGGCCGGCATCTTGTGGCCGACCGCCGCGATGATCAGTTGCATCGATCGCGGAGCGGTTTAGGCTTTGGCGCGCTTGGCAGCAGGCTTCTTGGCGGTTGCGCTCTTGGCTGCCGCCACGCGCACGGTCTTGCCGGCCGGCGTCTTGGGCGCGGCGGTCTTGCTGCCGGCCTTGGCGGTGCTGCTGCGGGTCGTGGTGGTCTTGGTCTTGGGCGCGGTGGCCTTGGTGCCGGTGGTAGTGCGTGTGGTGCGCGTGGTCGCGGCAGTGCCTGCGGTACGCCTGGACGCCGTGGCGGCAGTACCGGTGGCGGCGGTGGTGCGTGGCTTGCGGGCCGGCTTTTTCGGCGCGTCGTCGTCATCGTCCAGCGCCTGGCTGGCTTCGACGGCCTCGGCCTGTGCCCTGGTGCGGCGGATCTTGGGGGCCGCGGTTTCGCCAGCCTGATCGGCGACGCGCCTGGCAGCGGCCGAAGTGCCGGTGCGCTTGGCGGCGCCCAGCTTGACTTCCTTGTCGCCCCAGATCTCTTCCAGGCGGTAATAGGTGCGGATCGCAGGCTGCATGATGTGGACGATCATGTCGCCCAGGTCGACCAGCACCCATTCGCCGGTGTCTTCGCCTTCGATGCTGATGACATTGCCGCCCTTGGCCTTGACCTTGTCGCGCACCGACGAGGCGAGCGCCTTGGTCTGGCGGTTCGAGGTGCCGGAGGCGATCGCCACGCGGTCAAACAGGCTGGTCAGGTGGGTGGTGTCGAAGATGCGGATTTCTTGCGCTTTGACGTCTTCCAGCGCGTCCACGACCAGGGTTTGCAGTTTTTTGATGTCCATTATTGAGTTCGGTACAGATGTTGTTGTTCGATATAGTCTAGCACCCTGCCCGGAATCAGCGAATCGGGTCGGATGCCGCGTTGCAGCTGGGCACGGATTTCAGTCGACGAGATATCGACCGCCAGCCCGAGGGCCAGGTAGCCGTATCCGTGCGTGGTGCTGCGGATCTCTTGCGGCGCAGCGCTGCGCCGCTTGAATTCTTCTCTCACGGCCGGCGGCACGTGAGCGTCGGCCAGCTCGAAGCCGGGCCGGGAGGCCGCGCACAGGTGCGCATACTCAAACAGTTCCTGCCAGTGCTGCCAGGTATCCAGGTGCTGCAACTGGTCGGCGCCCATCAGGAACACGATGGATACCTCCGGCCCCAGCTCGGCACGCAGTGCGCGCAGGGTATCGATGGTATAGGTCGCGCTGGTGCGGCGGATTTCCTGCTCATCGATGACCACCGGTACCTGCTGGCGATCGAAGGCGCGCCTGACCATCTCCACGCGATCGCTCGGCGCGGCCTGCAAGCCGTGCTTCTGCCACGGGTTGCCGGTGGGAATGATGCGCAGCTCGTCAGGCTGGAGCAGTTGCACGAAATGCTCGGCCAGGAAAACATGGCCATTGTGCACCGGATCGAAGCTGCCGCCGAGCACGGCAATGCAGCGCTGTGCCACCTGCACAGGCGGTGCCATTACAGCCATTCCTTGTGCACCAGGAAGTCCGAGTACAGCTGCGCTTCGGCGCTGCCGGGCTCGGGTTGCCAGTTGTAGCGCCATTTCACCAGGGGCGGCATCGACATCAGGATCGATTCCGTGCGTCCGCCCGACTGCAGGCCGAACAGCGTGCCGCGGTCGAACACCAGGTTGAATTCGACATAACGGCCGCGGCGGTAGGCCTGGAAGTCGCGTTCGCGCTCGCCATAGGGCATGTCGCGGCGCGCCTGCAGGATCGGCAGGTAGGCGTCCAGGAAAGCGTCGCCCACGCTGCGCTGCATGGCGAAGGCCTCCTCGAAGGGCAGCGCGTTGAAATCGTCGAAGAAGATGCCGCCTACGCCGCGCGGCTCCTGGCGGTGCTTCAGGTAGAAATATTCGTCGCACCATTGCTTGAAGCGCGCATAGAGATCGTCGCCATAGGGCGCCAGCGCGTCGCGGCAGGTGCGGTGGAAATGTCGCGCGTCTTCGGCGAAGCCGTAATAGGGCGTCAGGTCCATGCCGCCGCCGAACCACCATACCGGCTCTTCTCCCTGCGCATGGGTGGTGAAGAAGCGCACGTTCATGTGCACCGTCGGGATGTACGGGTTGCGCGGATGCAGCACCAGCGACACGCCCATTGCCTCCCACTCGCGTCCGGCGATGTGCGGGCGGTTGGCCGCGGCCGAAGGCGGCAGGTTCTTGCCCATCACATGTGAAAAGCCCACGCCGCCGCGCTCCAGCACATTGCCTTCTTCCAGCAGCCGCGAGGTGCCGCCGCCGCCTTCGGGGCGCACCCACGAATCGGACAGGAAGGACTTGCCGTCGGCCTGCTCAAGGGCGGCGACGATGCGCTGTTGCAAATCCTGCAGGTAGGCCTTGACGGAGGAGGTGGTGCTTTGTGCGTTGGGGGAGGTGGTCACGGCGTGTCGCTCTGGGGCACGTAATGAGTTCTAAACCCTGAGATTGTACCTTGCCAGGCCTTTGCCGGGGCGGGCAAACGAAAAGCCCGGCGGGTGCCGGGCTGGTTTGTGGCAATTTCCGCTCAGGCCTGAGGCGGCTGCGCCGCAGGCACCGACACCTGGTAGGTCGCCGGCGCCGGCCAGCCTTGCTTGATGCAGACCTCGGCGATGGCATTCTGGACATCGTTGGAGACCTGGCCGAAATTGGGCGTAGAGGCATGGATACGCAGCGCCAGCAGCGTGCCGATGGCATTGAACTCAAGGATAACGACCGACGGCGCCGGGGTTTCCAGCACATTGGGAATGGTCATGATGCGCTCCATCAGGCGCGCGATGGCCTCCTGGGGATTGACGTTATAGGCAATCTGGCAACGCAGGTCGGTGCGGCGGGTGGCGTTGACGTTGTAGTTGACGATGTTTTCCGAGAACAGCTTGTTGTTGCCGATGACCACGCGCAGGTTGTTGTCGGTAGTAAGGATGGTGGTCACCAGGCCGATGTCGGCGACGGTGCCGGTCTGGCCGGCGGCGGTGATGTAGTCGCCGACCTTGAACGGGCGCAGCACCACCAGGAAGATGCCTGCCGCGAAGTTGGCCAGCAGGCCCGACCAGGCCACGCCCAGCGCCACGCCGACCGCGCCGATCATGGCGGCAAACGAGGTGGTGGGGATGCCGCACACTTCCAGGATGCCCATCACCAGCAGGATGCGCAGCACCACATGGGTAACGGAAATCGCGTAGTTGATCAGCGTGGCTTCGAACTGGCGGGCGGTGAGCACGCGCCGCACCACCTTGGCCAGGGTATTGATGAGGATCCCGCCGATGATCCAGATGGCGATGGCGGCAATCATCTTCAGGCCGAAAGGCACCAGGTAGAGGTTGATCAGGGTGTCAAGGTTGAGGAGAGGCTGTTGCATGCGGGGTTCCTTTTCTGCTTTTGTGTTTTTCGTCCGGGAATACGAGCAGGCCGTCTGAAGCTGACCAGGATGACAACATCCTGAGCGGGCCTGCGCAAGCTGATTAGTTCGCCGTGGCGCACATTTGTTGCAATACAACAGCCATTTTATGCGATGAGGCCGTCCAAAAAGAGCGCTCCCCCGCAAAACGGCATGCTTTGCGGGGGAGCGGTCATGGTCTTCCTCTGGCCGGCATGTCAACAGCGCCGGCCGGCGAGTTCAGGATTTTCAGCGCTTGAGCGCGCGCCAGCCGATGTCGCGGCGCATCTGCGAGCCTTCGAAGTGGATCAGGTCGGCGGCGGCATAGGCATGCTTCTGGGCAACCTTGACGCTGTCGCCCAGGCCCACCACGCACAGCACGCGGCCGCCCGAGGTGGTCAGGCGGTCGCCAGTCAGGGTGGTGCCGGCGTGGAAGGTCACGCAATCGGGCGTCTCGGCCGGGATGTCGGTGATCAGGTCGCCCTGGCGCGGCGTGTCGGGATAGTTGTAGGCCGCCATCACCACGCCCAGCGCGGTGCGGCGGTCCCATTCCAGTTCCACCTTGTCCAGCGTGCCGGACACCGCGTGCTCGAATACCGTCAGCAGGTCGGTTTTCAGGCGCGCCATGATCGGCTGGGTTTCCGGGTCGCCCATGCGGCAGTTGAATTCCAGCGTCTTCGGATTGCCTTCGTCGTCGATCATCAGGCCGGCATACAGGAAGCCGGAGAACGGGATGCCGTCCTTGGCCATGCCCTGCACGGTCGGCACGATGATTTCGCGCATCACGCGCGCATGCAGCGCCGGGGTGACGATGGGGGCGGGCGAATAGGCGCCCATGCCGCCGGTGTTGGGGCCTTGGTCGTTGTCCTGCAGGCGCTTGTGATCCTGGCTGGTGGCCAGCGGCAGGATGTTCTTGCCGTCCACCATGACGATGAAGGACGCTTCCTCGCCAGCCAGGAACTCCTCGATCACTACGCGCGCGCCGGCGTCGCCCAGCTTGTTGTCCGACAGCATCATGTCGATCGCCGAATGCGCTTCTTCCAGCGTCATGGCGACCACCACGCCCTTGCCGGCGGCCAGGCCGTCGGCCTTGATCACGATCGGCGCGCCCTTTTGCGCGATGTAGTCGTGCGCCGCCTTCACATCGGAAAAGGTCTGGTATTCGGCGGTCGGGATCGCATGGCGCTTCATGAAGGCCTTGGCGAAGTCCTTGGAGCTTTCCAGCTGGGCCGCTTCCCTGGTGGGGCCGAAGATTTTCAGGCCGCGCGCGCGGAACACGTTGACGATGCCGGCCGCCAGCGGCGCTTCCGGGCCGACCACGGTCAGCGCCACATGCTCCTTCTCGGCGAAGTCGGCCAGCGCGGCCGGGTCGGTGATGGCGATGTTTTGCAGGCGTTCGTCCAGTGCGGTGCCGCCATTGCCGGGCGCGACATAGACAGTCTGGATGCGCGGCGACTTGGCAATGGACCAGGCCAGGGCATGTTCACGGCCACCGGAGCCGACAACTAGGATTTTCATGTGGATTCGCTTAAAAAATGAACTGGGGCGCGGAGCTAAGAAACAGAGCTAAGAAACGGAGCTAAGAAACGGAGCTAAGAAACGGAGCTAAGAAACGGAGCTAAGAAACGGAGCAGGAGTGGCGGATTATTCTTCAATGACGGCGTTGGTGTAGAGCTCCTGGGTATCGTCCAGGTTTTCCAGCGCGTCCAGCAGTTTTTGCATCCTGACGCCATCTTCGCCGGAGAACACGGTCTCGGTCGAGGGCTTCATGGTGATTTCGGCCACTTCGGCCTTGAAGCCGGCGGCTTCCATCGCGGCCTTGACGGCGGAGAAGTCGTTGGGGCCGGTCAGGACCTCGATGCCGCCTTCCTCGTCGGTGACCACATCTTCGGCGCCGGCTTCCAGCGCGGCTTCGATCACGGCGTTCTCGTCGGTGCCGGGCGCGTACATCAGTTGGCCGCAGTGCTTGAACAGGAAGGCCACCGAGCCTTCGGTGCCCATGTTGCCGCCGAACTTGGAAAAGGCGTGGCGCACTTCGGCCACGGTGCGCACGCGGTTGTCGGTCATGCAATCGACGATGATGGCCGCGCCGTTGATGCCGTAGCCTTCATAGCGCACTTCCTCGTAGTTCACGCCGTCCAGGGCGCCGGTGCCGCGCTGGATGGCGCGGGTCACGTTGTCCTTGGGCATGTTGGCATCCGAGGCGCGATCCACTGCCAGGCGCAGGCGCGGATTGGCGTCCGGGTCGCCGCCGCCCATGCGGGCGGCCACGGTGATTTCCTTGATCAGGCGGGTCCAGATACGGCCGCGCCTTTCGTCCTGACGGCCCTTACGGTGTTGGATATTGGCCCATTTGCTGTGTCCAGCCATGTTGGATCTTTCTTACTAGATAAGTAATGCCAGAACGCATCAGCGCACACATCGGTAACATCAGGAACATTTCCGGGGCAGGTTCTGACTATAATCGGGCCAGAATTTTACCATATCGCCATTCCCCGATTTTTTGCCCTGAGAGCCCCCAGACCATGACCAATCCGCTTCCCATTGCACAAAACGCCGCGCAGCAACTGAGCCTGTTGCCGCAGTTGGCCAACCGCCATGGCTGCATCACCGGCGCCACCGGCACCGGCAAGACGGTGACGCTGCAGGTGCTGGCCCAGGCGCTGTCGGATATCGGCGTGCCGGTGTTCATGGCCGACGTCAAGGGCGACCTGTCCGGCCTGGGCAAGGCCGGCAGCGCCTCGCCCAAGCTCAAGCAGCGCCTGGCCCAGCTGGCCCTGCCCGAACCGGCCTGGGCCGCCGCCCCGGTGGCATTCTGGGATGTCTACGGCGAAAAGGGCCATCCGGTGCGCGCCACGGTCTCCGACATGGGGCCGCTGATGCTATCGCGCATGCTGAACCTGAACGATACCCAGCAAGGCGTGCTGCAGCTCGTGTTCAAGATCGCCGATGACAACGGCCTGCTGCTGCTCGATACCAAGGACCTGCGCGCCATGCTGCAGCACGTGGGCGATCACGCGGCCGAGTTCAAGACCGAATATGGCAACATCTCGGCGGCCAGCATCGGCGCCATCCAGCGCGGGCTGATCGCCATCGACGAGCAGGGCGGCGACAAATTCTTCGGCGAGCCCATGCTCAACATCGAGGACTGGATGCAGACCGACGCCGCGGGCAAGGGCATCATCAACATCCTGGCGGCCGACAAGCTGCTCAATGCGCCGCGCCTGTATTCCACCTTCTTGCTGTGGATGCTGTCCGAACTGTTCGAGCACCTGCCGGAAGTGGGCGACCTCGACAAGCCCAAGATGGCCTTCTTCTTCGACGAAGCCCACCTGCTGTTCGACGAGGCGCCCAAGCCGCTCTTGCAAAAGATCGAGCAGGTGGTGCGCCTGATCCGCTCCAAGGGCGTGGGCGTGTACTTCGTCACGCAGAACCCGCTGGACATCCCCGACACCGTGCTGGGCCAGCTCGGCAATCGCGTGCAGCACGCGCTGCGCGCCTACACCCCGCGCGACCAGAAGGCGGTGCAGGCCGCCGCCGAGACTTTCCGCGCCAACCCCCAGTTGAATACCGCGCAAGCCATCACAGAATTGGCCGTGGGCGAGGCGTTGGTGTCGTTCCTGGATGAGAAAGGCCGGCCCAACGTGGTCGAGCGCGGTTACGTGCTGACCCCGGCTTCGCAGATCGGCCCGGTGACCGACGACGAGCGGCGCGCGCTGATGGCCGCTTCGCTGGTGACCGGCATCTACGAACAGGCGATCGACCGCGAATCTGCCTATGAACGCTTGAAGGGCCGTACAGCCCAGCAGCAGCCGGCGCCGCAGTCCGTCCCGGCCGATCCGAATGCCTGGGGTGCTTCGGCCGGGCGTCCGGCGCAACAATCGCAACAACCGCAGCAGCCGCAACCATCACAACAACCGCAGCAGCAAGACGAGGGCGGCGGCCTGGGCGACTTGCTCAAGGATGCCGCCGGCGGCATGTTCGGCGGCGGCGCAAGCAGCCGCCGCAGCGATTCGCCGCTGCAGGCGATGGTCAAGTCGGCCGCGCGCAGCATCGGCTCGCAGGTCGGGCGCGAAATCATCCGCGGCGTGCTGGGTTCGCTGATGAAGAAACGTTGAACCGCTTGCCAGCGGCAGGCGGGGGCCGGATAAACCCCTGTCCGGCGGCCATTCGCCGGACGGTTTACAATCGCGACCACGAGAACTCATTTCATCAGTAGGCGTGAAATGCGTTCTGAACAGAACCCGTAGGGAGCGGCTCATTTGGGCGGATTGCCGCGTTACGAACTTGCATCAAGACGCCCAGTCTTGACCCAAGTTCGTGCCTTGTACTCCATCCCAGACGGGATACGCTCGCACTCACGCCTACTGATGAAATGAGTTCTACCATCGCCCATAATTCTTCCCACCGCCAGGCCTTCCTCGGCGGTTTGCTGCTGGCTATCGTCGGCGCCGTCTTCTTTTCCGCCAAGGCCATCGTCGCCAAGCTGATGTACCGCTACCAGGTCGACGCCGTGATGGTGCTCACCTTGCGCATGATCTTCGCCTTCCCGATGTTCCTCGCGGTGGCGATCTGGAAGGCCCGCAGCGAACCGCCGCTGGCGCGCGCCGATTACCTGCGCATCACGGTGCTGGGCCTGATGGGGTATTACCTGTCCAGCTTCCTCGACTTCCTCGGCCTGCAATACATTTCCGCCGGGCTGGAGCGGCTGATCCTGTTCCTGACGCCGTCCTTCGTGATGCTGATTGCCTTTGCTTTCTTCAAGCGCCGGGTCGGCTGGATCGAATGGGCGGCGCTGGCCGTGTCTTACTTCGGTACCGTGCTGGTGCTGCTGCACGACCTCAATACCGGCGGCAGCAATGTCATCCTCGGCAGCGCGCTGGTGCTGGGTTCGGCCTTCACCTATTCGATCTACCTGATTTCTTCCGGCGAGCTGGTGCGCCGCGTCGGCGCGATCCGGCTGGTGGCGTATGCGATGTGCGTGTCCACCGTCGCCTGCGTGATCCAGTTCTTCATCTTGCGCATGCCGTCCGCATTGTTCGTCCAGGCCGCCGGCGTCTACCAGCTGTCGCTGTTCAACGCCGTGTTCTGCACGGTGTTGCCGGTGTTCCTGACCATGGTCGCGGTGGCGCGCATCGGCGCTCCGACCGCCGCCCAGGCCGGGCTGGTGGGGCCGGTGTCGACGCTGTTCATGGGCGCGGCCCTGCTGGACGAACCCATTACCGGCATCCAGCTGGTCGGCACGGCGCTGGTGCTGTCGGGCATCTGGCTGCTGTCGCGCAAGAAGATTTGAACCGGCTGTCTCGAGACGGCCAATCCGATATCCCGATCGATCCAGTGAAAAAAGGAGACTGACATGGCAAAAGCAATCCGCATGAGCAAGACCGGTGGCCCCGAGGTGATGGAATACGTCGATGTCGAGGTGGGCGAACCCGGGCCGGGCGAGGTGCGCATCCGCCACGCGGCGGTCGGCCTGAACTTCATCGATGTGTATTTCCGTTCCGGGCTGTATCCGCAGCCGCTGCCTGCCGGCCTGGGGCAAGAGGCGGCCGGCACCATCGAGGCGGTCGGTCCCGGCGTGGCCGGCTTCCAGGTGGGCGACCGCGTCGCCTATGCCGGCCGCCCCAACGGCGCCTATGCCGAAGAGCGTGTGATGCCGGCCGACATACTGGTCAAGCTGCCCGATGCGATCGGCTTCGATACCGCCGCGGCCATGATGCTGCAAGGGATGACCGTGCAATACCTGCTGCGCCAGACCTATCCGGTCAAGGCCGGCGAGACCATCCTGTTCCACGCCGCCGCCGGCGGGATCGGCCTGATTGCCTGCCAATGGGCGCGCGCGCTGGGCGTGAACGTGATCGGCACCGTCAGCAGCGACGAAAAGGCGGCGCTGGCGCTCAAGCACGGCTGCACCCATGTCATCAATTACAAGACGGAGAACTTCGTCGAGCGCGTCAAGGAAATCACCGGTGGAAAAGGCGTGCCGGTGGTCTACGATTCGATCGGCAAGGATACTTTCATCGGTTCGCTGGATTGCCTGCGCCCGCGCGGCATGATGGTCAGCTTCGGCAGCGCTTCCGGCCCGGTCGCGCCGTTCGGCGTGTCGGAACTGGTATCGCGCGGTTCGCTGTTCCTGACCCGGCCATCGCTGGGCAACTATACCGCCACCCGCGCCGACCTCGACGCCACCGCCGCCGACCTGTTCGCCATGGTCGAAAGCAAGCAGATCAGCATCGAGATCAACCAGCGCTATGCGCTCAAGGATGCGGGGCAGGCGCATGCCGACCTGGAAGCGCGCAAGACCACCGGCTCGACTATCCTGATTCCCTGACCATTGCCGCGAGGCCTGGAGGCCAATGCCATGAGTGACTTGCAGAACGATCCCGGGCGCAGCAACCCGATGGGGCATCCGCCGGAGCAGCCGGCCGGGGATGACGGCTCGCCCAGGTTCGGGCGCTTGCTGGCGGTGCTGATTTGCGCCGTGTTGCTGATCGTGGCCATTACCTTTGGCAGCGAAGCCTATTTCTCGTAACCGCCACGGTTGGGCCTGGCATTCAGGCGCAGGTCATGGCGCGGGTTTGCCGTCTTTTTCGACCTGGATCTTGATGTGCCGGGTCACGCCGCTGGGACCGGGGAATTCGGAGAAGGCCGCGCGCACCATGTAGGGCATGGCCGCCGCCAGGCCGCCGCGGTTGCCGTCGCTGTCGACCACCACGTCATACAGCGGCTTGCCGTCGCCGGCGTTGGCGATGCCGATCTGCAGGCGGCGCAGGAATACCGGATAGCTGGTGGTCTGCATCGGCCCGCCGTACCAGAACGGATCGTAGAAAGGCCCGTAGGGGCCGTAGAAGCCGTAAGGGTGGGGGCCGAAACGGCCCCAGCCGGGCGCCGGGCCATAGAAAAAGGGATCGTAGGCCGGGCGGGTCACCACCACCTGCTCGGTGTTGATGCCATAGCGGAAACTGACGCTGAGTTGCGCCGACTTCTTGTCGGCCGCCTCGCGAAAGCCCAGGGCTTGCAACTGCTGGCCGATCAGGCGGGCATAGTTGCCGTATTCGAGATTGTTCTCCTGTTCCTTGGCAGGGGCGAACACGTAGGATTTGCCATTGGCCTCGGCCGGCCATGCGTGGAAGGCGGTCACATCGCTTTCGACCACGGAAGCGCAGCCCGACAGCAGCAGGCTGGCGGCCGCGATAAATAAAAAGAGCCGGTGTTTCATGGCATATCTCCAATCAAGATAAAACTGCCCGCGGCGTGGCCGGGTCGGGCGATGAAGCTTCGACCGGCACAGGCGTGTTTCGATCCCGGGCGAGCATGGCGTCTATTGTAGTGCGGCAGTAGTGCGGCAGGCGAAAGCGGTTGCCGTCGCAGCACAGGCGGCAACCCCTGCTTTTCCGGAAAGGCAAGAACGTTCCGCGCCAGCGCAGGTCTGTGCCAGAAGCAGGATGGATTTCGCCGCCGCGATTGCCGTCTTTCTGTCCGCGAGGCGCGGGTTGATTGGTAAAATCCGGCTTTGGCCCGTTTTTTCTTCATTTCCTTTCCCGGACAGGCTCCATGCGCACCGATACGCCACAGACGATCCACCGTAAAGACTACGCCGCTCCCAACTATCTGGTCGATACCGTTGAAATGGGATTCGACCTGGAACCCGCCGCCACCCGCGTGGCGACCCGCATCGCCATGCGCCGCAACCCGGCCGCGGCCGGCCGCGACATCGTGCTGTTCGGCGAAGAGCTGGAACTGGTCGCCCTGCGCGTCAACGGCAAGACGCTGGCCAAGGGCGACTACCGCCTGGCCGGCCACGTGCTGACCATTCCGGCGGCGCCGGCCAAGGCCGTGCTGGAGATCGAGACGCTCACCCATCCCGACCGCAATACCTCGCTGATGGGCTTGTACGTCTCCAACGGCAATTTCTTCACCCAGTGCGAAGCCGAGGGCTTCCGCAAGATCACCTTCTTCCCGGATCGTCCGGACGTGATGGCGAAGTACACCGTCATGTTGCGCGCCGACAAGAAGAAATACCCGGTGCTGCTGTCCAACGGCAACCTGGTCGAGCAGGGCGACCTGCCCGGCGGCCGCCACTACGCCAAATGGGAAGACCCGTTCAAGAAGCCGTCTTATTTGTTCGCGCTGGTAGCCGGCGACCTGGTCTGCCAGGAAGAGACCTACAAGCTCAAGTCCGGCCGCGAAGTGCTGCTGCAGGTGTGGGTGGAAGAGGGCAACCTCGACAAGACCCAGCATGCGATGGATTCGCTCAAGAACAGCATCGCCTGGGACGTCGAGCGCTTCGGCCTGGAGCTGGACCTGGACCGCTTCATGATCGTCGCCGTCGGCGACTTCAACATGGGCGCGATGGAAAACAAGGGCTTGAACATCTTCAACACCAAGTACGTGCTGGCCAACCCGCGCATCGCCACCGATGTCGACTTCGCCAACATCGAAGCGGTGGTCGGGCACGAATATTTCCACAACTGGACCGGCAACCGCGTGACTTGCCGCGACTGGTTCCAGCTGTCGCTGAAGGAAGGCCTCACCGTCTTCCGCGACCAGGAATTCTCGGCCGACATGATCGGCACCGACAGCGGCCGCGCCGTCAAGCGCATCGACGACGTGCGCGTGCTGCGCCAGGCGCAGTTCCCGGAAGACGCCGGCCCGATGGCGCACCCGGTGCGGCCCGACTCCTACGTCGAGATCAACAACTTCTACACCGTCACCATCTACGAAAAAGGCGCCGAAGTGGTGCGCATGTACCAGACCCTGCTGGGCCGCAAGGGCTTTCGCAAGGGCATGGACCTGTACTTCAAGCGGCACGACGGCCAGGCCGTGACCTGCGACGACTTCCGTACCGCCATGGCCGACGCCAACCAGCGCGACCTGAGCCAGTTCGAACGCTGGTACAGCCAGTCCGGCACCCCGCAGGTCGATGCCAGCGTGCGTTACGACGCCAGGGGCAAGACCCTGGAACTGACGCTGGAGCAAAGCTGCCCGGCCACGCCCGGCCAGAAGAAGAAATTGCCTTTCCATATCCCCGTCGCCGTCGGACTGCTGGACGCCAAGGGACGCGACATCCCCCTCAAGCTCGAAGGCGAGGGCGCCGGGGCAGCAGCCGGTACCCGCGTGCTGGAACTGACCAAGGCCAGGCAGACGTTCCGCTTCACCGGCATCGATGCGGCGCCGGTGCCGTCGATCCTGCGCGGCTTCTCGGCACCGGTGGTGCTGAAATACGAATACAGCGATGCCGAGCTGGCCTTCCTGATGGCGCACGACAGCGATTCGTTCAACCGCTGGGAAGCCGGGCAGCGCCTGGCCATGCGCCGCCTGCTCAACCTCACGGTCGCGGTGCAGGCCGCGCGCCAGTCCGGCCATGTGGTGGCGGTCGATACCGTGCTCAACAACATCGAACACGATGGCGCCCTGGCCGATGCGCTGCGCGCCACGCTCAACGATGAGTCGCTCGATCCGGCATTCCGCGAACTGGCGCTGACGCTGCCGTCCGAAACCATGATCGCCGAGCAGATGGAAGTGATCGATCCGCACGCCATCCACATCGCCCGCCAGTTCCTGCGCCGTTCGCTGGCGCGCGCGCTGCGCGACGATCTGCTGGCGGCCTATCATGCCAACCGGACGCCCGGCGCCTACAGTCCGGATGCCGCCTCGGCCGGCCGCCGCGCACTCAAGAATGTGGCGCTGTCCTACCTGGCCGAGCTGGATGACGCCGAAGCGCTGGCACTGGCGCAGCGCCAGGACGCCGAGGCCAACAACATGACCGACCGCCTGGCCGCGCTGGCGGCGCTGGTCAACAGTACCGCCAGCGGCAAGAGCGAGGCGCTGCAAGGTTTCTACGACGAGTTCGACAGCGAGGCGCTGGTGATCGACAAGTGGTTCACGCTGCAAGCCACGGCCCGCGATGCCGACGTCAACACCGTGCGCTCGCTGGCCGCGCACCCCGCATTCACGCTCAAGAACCCCAATCGCGCGCGCAGCCTGATCTTCAGCTTCTGCAACGGCAACCCCTCGGCTTTCCATGCGCTGGACGGCAATGGCTACACCTTCTGGGCCGAACAGGTCATCGCACTCAACGGCAGCAATCCGCAAGTCGCCGCGCGCCTGGCGCGCAGCCTGGACCGCTGGCGCAAATACACGCCGGCGCTGCAGGAGAAAATGCGCCTGGCGCTGCAACAGGTGGCGTCGTCGCCCGATTTGTCGCGCGACGTTGCCGAAGTCGTCACCAAGGCGCTGGCGGATTGAGCCCAGGAATCGCGCACAGACATAGCATTCATCATTTTCAAACAGGGAAGAACACCATGAAACGCATCAGCCTCACGCAACACCTGATCGAGCAGCAGCGCCTGCACAACAAGATTCCGTCCGAACTGCGCCTGTTGATCGAAGTCGTCGGCCGCGCCTGCAAGTCGATTTCGCACGCCGTCGGCAAGGGCGCGCTGGGGGAGGTGCTGGGCAGCGCCGGCAGCGAAAACGTGCAGGGCGAAGTGCAGAAGAAACTGGACGTGATCTGCAACGAGATCCTGCTGGAAGCCAACGAATGGGGCGGCCACCTGGCGGCCATGGCATCCGAGGAAATGGAGACCATCCACCGCATCCCCAACCGCTACCCGAAGGGTGAATACCTGCTGATGTTCGACCCGCTGGACGGCTCTTCCAACATCGACGTCAACGTCTCCATCGGCACCATCTTCTCGGTGCTCAAGGCGCCGGACGGCATGGCCGAGCCGAGCGAAAAGGACTTCATGCAGCCCGGCACCAGGCAGGTCGCCGCCGGCTATGCCGTGTACGGCCCGCAAACCGTGCTGGTGCTGACCACCGGCGACGGCGTGCATTGCTTCACGCTGGACCGCGAAATGGGCGCCTGGGTGCTCACCCAAAAGGACATCCAGATCCCGGCCGACACCAAGGAATTCGCCATCAACGCCTCCAACCAGCGCCACTGGTTCCCGCCGGTCAAGCGTTATGTCGATGAAATGCTGGCCGGCGTCACCGGTCCGCGCGGCAAGGACTTCAACATGCGCTGGATCGCCTCGATGGTGGCCGACGTGCACCGCATCCTTAATCGCGGCGGCATCTTCATGTACCCGGCCGACGCCCGCGAACCGGAAAAGCCAGGCAAGCTGCGCCTGATGTATGAAGCCAACCCGATGGCCTTCATCGTCGAGCAGGCAGGCGGCGCCGCCACCGATGGCAAGCAGCGCATCCTCGACATCCAGCCGGAAAAACTGCACCAGCGCGTGGCCGTGTTCCTGGGATCGAAGAACGAAGTGGAGCGCGTGACTTCCTATCACAAGGAATAAACGGGAATAAGCGGCAATAAGCGGGCTTGAAGCAGCAGGCCGTCGCAGGACGGCTTGCACAGCATCGAAAACGGCGCCGGCATGCAGCATGCCGGCGCCGTTTTTCATGCCGCGGGTTTTCGGCTCAGGCGATATCGGGTGTTTGCCTGGCCTGCCGCACCTGGTTGCGTCCGCCGCGCTTGGCTTCGTACAGCGCGGCATCGGCTTTTCCGAGCAGTTCTTCCATCGGCGGGATGTGCTGCCGGTCGGGCAGGATGCTATTGACGCCGGCGCTCACGGTGACCACGGCGGCCGGGCTGGCGCTGTGGGCAATGCCCAACGCCTGGATGCCGGCACGGATGGTTTCAGCGATTTGCGCCGCGCCGGCTTCATCGGTATTGGGCAGCAGCAACAGCATCTCTTCGCCGCCGTAGCGCACGGCCAGATCGGAAGACCTGCGCTCCTGGTTCTTGAGCACTTTTCCGATCTGGCGCAGGCATTCATCGCCGGCCTGGTGGCCATAGATGTCGTTGTATTGCTTGAAGAAATCGACGTCGATGAGCACCAGCGACAATGGGCCGCCGCCCCGGCAGGCGCGCCGGTACTCTTTCTCCAGCACATGGTCGAAATGGCGGCGGTTGGCCAGTCCGGTCAGGCCATCCTGGTGCGCCAGCGTTTCCAGGGTACGGTTCAACTCCTGCAGTTCGTCTTTGGCTTTGAGAGCCTTGAGCTCGGCTTGCAGGCGCAATTCGATCTGGCCGATCAGGTGCCAGCCGAAGGTCGCGATCAGCAGCAGCAGGAGCAGAACCCCTATGCTGTAGACCGCCGTTTCCTGATACCAGTCGGCCAGGACATCGTCTTCGGACAAGGCGACCGTAACCACCAGCGGATACTTCCTGATCGCCTGGTAGCTGAACAGCCTGCGCACGCCGTCGATGCGTGAATTGTTGGCGATGGCGCCGGTCTGGGCGGCCGGCAGCAACTGGCGGAACAGCCGGCTGTCGCTGAAGTCCCGGTTGACCAGTTTTTCATCGAAAGGCTGGCGCGTGAGCAGCGTCCCGTCGCGCAGCAGCAATCCGATGGATCCCCGGGCGCCGACATCGAACGTGCGGTAAAACTCGGTGAAGTAGGCCAGGTCGATCGTCGCCAGCGCGACGCCGGCAAAACTGCCGTCCTGGTGGTTGATGCGCCGGGAGACCGGGATGACCCAGCGGCCCGTGCTGCGGCTGCGCAGTACCGTGCCGATCAGCGGAGTGCGGTCGTCGTGGCCGCGATGGAAAATGAAGTAGGGGCGGTCGCTGCTGTTGCCGTCCTGATGCGGCTCGCCGGAGGAGTTGACGACCCAGTTGCCCAGCTCGTCGCAGATCAGCAAGCCATCCAGTTCAGGCATTTCAACGGAAAGGCGATGCAGCAACGGCGCCATCTCCGCCACCAGGGGATTGCCCATGCCTTGGGAGGCGACGCGGTCGGCCACGTTGAGCAACAGTCCGTCGATGGATTGGAAGGCATCGTTGGCATGTTGCGCCAGCGCCCTGGCCATGTTGCCGGAGGAAATCCGGGCGTTGTCCAGGTCGCTGTTGCGCGCCCCCCAGCTTTGCCATCCATGCAGTACCGTAATGGCCACGCAGGCCAGGACGACAAACAGCTTGGCGCGTTTTGATACGGGGTGCATCTTTTCCTGGCGTTCCCCTGGCCGTATCGCTTGCATGCGAATACCCCTTGAAATCGGCCGCCTGTTTTTGTCCCCCCAGCTGGCAGCCGTAAGGATCAGTATAGGGAGAAGGTTAAGCCCGCAGCCGGAAAATTGAAAGGGAAAACATGCTTAATTCGGCGGCCGGCGCATGAGTCGCACGCTATGGACGGCAGTGAGTCCCACCGATATCCAGATCGGCACATAAGTGCCCAACTGGGCCGCGCCGAGCGACTCGCCCAGCACCGCCATGGCGACCAGCACCAGCAGCACCGGCTCGACATAGCCGAGGATGCCGAACAATCCCATCGGCAGCAATTTGCCGGCGCGCAGATAGCAGGTCAGCGCCACCATGCTGAGTATGCCCAGCCCGGGCAGCAACAGGTACATTGCCGGTTCCCGCACCGTAAGAGAGAACGAACCGTTCAGCGCCAACGCCAGGGCGGCGACCGGCACTAGCAGCAACAGTTCGACCGTGAAGACCAGCAGCGAATCCAGCCTGATGCGGCGACGCAAGATAAAGTAGGGTGGATAGCCCAGCGCCACCAGCAGCGTGGGCCATGAAAACGCGCGCGTCATCCAGAGTTCGTGCGCCACGCCGGCCAGTGCGCAGAGTACCGCCATGCGCTGCAGCAAATTGAGCCGCTCGCCGTAATGGAAACGTCCCACCAGCACCATCGTGAGCGGCAGCAGGAAATATCCCAGCGACACCTCCAGCGCGCGGCCGTTGACCGGCGCCCACAAGAACAGCCATTGCTGCACGCCCAGCATGGCGGCCATGGCCAGCAGCGAGAGGCACTTGCCGGGATCGCGGGCGATCTCGCCGCAGGCCGTTTTCAGTTGCGCGCCGTGGCGGCGCCAGGCGATCAGGGCCAGTACCGCGACCGTGGTCCAGAGGATGCGCCAGGCGAAGATGTCCAGGCCGTCGAGCGGCGCCAGCAGGCGGGTATAGCCGGAGAGGAGGGCGAACAGCGTGGACGCCAGCACCGACAGGCCGATGCCGCGGACGGTTTCATGGTGGTTCATACGATGCCAATCGGGTTGGCCGCTGCGCCTCGGTCGGGCAGCGGCAAAGACGCGATTCTACGGCATGCGGATGCCGGCGTCAGAGGCCGGACACAAGATGCCGCCTTGACGCGCTACACTGCGTGGACAACTAGAACTCACTCCTATTTATGGAATGAGTTCTAAAACGATGGATGAGACCGGTTCCGATGGATATCCGATATGTGCAAAGCTTCGTCGCCGTGGTGGAAAGCGGTTCGCTCGCGGAGGCCGCCCGCCGGCTCGACCTGACCGCTGCTGCGGTGGCCGCGCGCGTGCGTTCGCTGGAACAAAGCCTGGCCGCACCGCTGATCCAGCGTTCGGGACGTTCCGTGCGGCCCACCGCGCAAGGGCTGAAAGTGCTGGAAAGCGCGCATGCCTTGCTGCGCTCGGCGCGTGACATGCAGGCCCTGGCGCGCGATGGCGCAGGCGAGGTCGGCGAACTGCGCCTTGGCGTGTTCGTCTCGGCCATGACCGGCGTATTGCCGTCGCTGCTGCAGCGTTTCTATCGCTGTTATCCCAACGTCAGCATTTACGTGGAACCGGGCGCCTCGGTGGAGTTGTGCCGCAAGGTCGCGGCCGGCGAACTCGATGCCGCCGTGGTGGTGGAACCGCAGTTCGCCGTGCCCAAGACCTGCGAATGGCTGCCGCTGATGGAGGAGCCGCTGGTGGTGATCGCGCCGGCCGGCAGCGCGGGGAAAGACGCCCACGCGTTGCTGCGGCATGAGCCCTTCATCCGCTACAACCGCAACGTGCTGGGCGGCCAGCTGGCCGACCGCTATCTGCGCGACCATGGCATCGTGCCGCATCAGCGGCTGGAGATCGACAGCCTGCTGGCGATTGCGGCGATGGTCGGCAAAGGCCTGGGCGTATCGCTGTTGCCCGACTGGTCGGCGTTGTGGGACGGCGGCCAGGCACTGGTGAAGGTCGAGCTGCCAGGCCGTGCGCCGGTACGCCGCGTCGGCCTGATCACCGCGCGCCATTCGCCGCATGTGGCGCTGGCGCGCGTGTTCGCCGACGAGGCGGTGAGGGCATTGGCCGGGGCGCGGACGAGCGTGCGCTAAGAGGTTGTTGCGACATTGTTGTTGGGTTGTATCCGTCCGTTCGGACTGAGGAGCGGCGAAGCCGCGTATCGAAGGCTCACGGACGATACGCCTTCGATACGGCCCCGAAGGATCTGCTCAGTTCGAACGGTGATCAGGTCATTTCGCAACAGCTTCTAAGTATCCTTGCGCTGCAGGTTTTCCGCGCGCAGGAATGCGAAGTCGACGCCCTGGTCGGCTTGCGTCACGTTTTCCAGGAACAGTTTGCGGTAACCGCGCCCGGCGACGGGCTTGACGACCGGATGCTCTTGCGCGCGCCGGGCCAGTTCCTGTTCGCAAACCAGCAGGGAAAGTTCACGCCGGGACACCGACAGGCGGATGCGGTCGCCCGTGCGCACATAGGCCAGCGGCCCGCCAATGGCTGCCTCGGGCGTGACGTGCAGCACGATGGAACCGAACGCGGTGCCGCTCATGCGGCCATCCGAAATGCGCACCATGTCCTTGACGCCCTGGCGCGCCAGCTTGCGCGGGATCGGGATGTAGCCTGCCTCCGGCATGCCGGGCGCGCCCAGCGGGCCGATGTTCTTGAGCACCAGCATGTCGTCGGCATGGACGTCGAGCGATTCGTCGTCGATGCGTTCGGCCAGGTCCTGCAGGTTATCGAACACCACCGCGCGGCCCTCATGTTCCATCAGTTGCGGATCGGCCGCCGATTGCTTGATGATGGCGCCGCCGGGCGCCAGGTTGCCGCGCAATACCGCCAATCCGCCTTGCGGGTAAATCGGATCGGCGAAGCTGCGCACCACGTCCTGCGCGAAGCCGGGGCCTTGCGCTGCCAACTGTTCGCCCAGCGTGATGCCGTTGACCGTCATCGCATCCAGATGCAGCAGCGGCTTGAGTTCGCGCAGCAAGGTGGTGACGCCGCCTGCCTTGTGCAAATCCTCCATGTAGTGCGAACCGCTGGGTTTGAGGTCGAGCAGTACCGGCGTCTCGCGGCCCATGCGGTCGAGCCTGGCCAGATCGATTTCCAGGCCCACGCGTCCGGCAATGGCGGCCAGGTGCACGATGGCGTTGGTCGAGCCGCCGATGGCCAGCAGCACCCGCAGGGCGTTGTCGAAAGCCTTTTCGGTCAGGATCCGGTCGATCGTCAGGCCGCTGTGGGCCAGTTGCACGGCGCGCGCGCCGGTCTGTTCGGCCACGCGGATGCGGTCGGCGGTCACCGCCGGCGGCGAGGCGCCGCCGGCCACCGTCATGCCGATGGCCTCGGCGATGCAAGCCATGGTGCTGGCCGTGCCCATCACCGAACAGGTGCCGACGCTGGCGACCAGCTGGTTGTTGACGTCGGCAATTTCCTCGTCGTCGATTTCGTCGGCGCGGTACCTGGCCCAGTAGCGGCGGCAATCGGTACAGGCGCCCACGCGTTCGGAGCGGTGCGATCCGGTCAGCATCGAACCGGTGATGAGCTGGATCGCAGGGAGCTTGGCCGAGGCGGCGCCCATCAACTGCGCCGGCACCGTCTTGTCGCAGCCGCCGATCAATACCACGGCATCCATTGGCTGGGCGCGGATCATTTCTTCCGTATCCATCGACATCAGGTTGCGCAGATACATCGAGGTGGGCGCGGCGAAACTCTCATGGATGGAGATGGTGGGAAAGTCCATCGGCAAGCCGCCGGCCAGCATGATGCCGCGCTTGACCGCCTCGATGAGCTGCGGCATGTTGCCATGGCAGGGGTTGTAGGCGCTGCCGGTGTTGACGATGCCGATCACCGGGCGGGCCAGCGCATCGTCGGTATAGCCGGCGCCCTTGATGAACGCCTTGCGCAGGAACAGCGAAAAGCCCTGGTCGCCGTAGGATGTCAATCCGCGGCGCATGCCGGTGGCGGGCTGTGCCTTGTCATCGGCGGGTGGTTTCTTGCGCATGGTTGATTTCCCTGGAAGCGTTCTTGGAGGAGGGCGTTCAAACGGAGAGGGCGGCGGCCCGCGATCATCCTTTCAACTGCGACAAGTATTTCAAAGGGATGGAGAGCCAAACAGCGCGTGTCTTGATCTTCATACCAAAAAATTTTTTAGGTTTGGCCGGCGGGATTGCGGTTGCGCTGTCGCGAGTTGCTGTTATGCTGGTTTCATCGCACCAAGAAAAAAACAAGGGATGCGGGAGGCGCGCCCGGCGCTGCCCGGCACAGAGGAGATGCCATGAAGGGATTCATGCCTGCCGGCCTGCTGATGGTCGCGGCCATCGCCACGGCGGCGCAAGGGGCCGAATGCACGAAAGTCGTCATTTCCGCCGATTCCGACTATGCGCCCTTGCACTGGTACGACGGCAAGCGCCTGACCGGCGCCAGCATCGAAATCGCCTCGCACGCGCTGGCCGCGCTGGAGATCCCGTTCGAGGTACGCTATGTGGGGCCGTTCCATCGCGTACTGAAGGATGCGGAAAGCGGTGAAGTGGCCATGGTGGCTTCCCTGAAGAACACGCCCGAGCGCCAGCAATACCTGGCTTTCACTGCGGTTCCGCTTTTCTCCAATCCGATTGCGGTATTTGTCGCGCGCGACCGCAGTTTCAGCTATTCAGGCTGGAAGGACCTGGCCGGCAAGCGCGGCGCCATCACCATGGGCAACCAGTTCGGCGGCGGTTTCGACGAGTTCCTGCGCGATAACCTCAAGGTGGAACAGGCGCAGAAGGCCTATATGAACTTCAGCAAGCTCGATGCCGGCAGCATCGACTATCTCATCACCGGCTATTACAGCGGCATGGTCTATCTGAGCCAGACCCGGCAGACCGACCGCTTCATGGCGCTCAAGCCGTATGTGACCGCAACGGATAATTTCATCGCCCTGAGCAAGGCCAATCCCTGCGTCAAGTATCTGCCCAGGATCAACGCCCAATTGGAGTCGATGCAAAAACGCGGCGAGTTGCAGGCGATCCTGGATCGTTATACCTCGGCACTCAAGTTCGATGCACCCGCCAAGGGGCAAACGTCAGCACCGGTCATCGCGCCGGCAAAATAACCGGGCGCCTCAGGGCGACGCCGGCTTGCGACGTATGTCGCCGGGCAGCTTGGTCCAGGGCAGCGTCGACGGGTCGAGCGCAAAGGCGCCCGGCGAGGCGCACAGCAGCACGGCGCGCGCCAGCGGCTCGAAGTCGGCGCGGAAATGCACCACGCTCTTGACGGCGATGATGTCCAGCCTCTCCGGCGCCAGGCCGACGAAACGCAGCAGCGCCAGATCCAACAGCTGGACCGGCCGGGAAACGACGATCACCTGCACGCCGCCGATCTGCAACAGGGCCGATGGACCCAGCGTGAGCCGGTAACCCTTGAAGACGCTGCCGGTGGCATCGACATCGCCGCCGTGCAGGCGCATGACGCGAAACGTCGCCTCGAAAGGCGCATCGCCGGCGATCCCGGATTTGCCGCCGAGCGCCAGGCGCACCTCGGCCCCTGCGCCAGCCGCATGCGCTTGCGTCGCAGCCTGCGCATCGACCAGCAGGCCGATGACGGCGTTGCGCGCGTCGGCCGCGACCAGGGCGCGCAACAGGCCGGTCGTGTCGGCGCTGCCGCCGGCGCCGGGATTGTCCTGGCCGTCGGCGATGATGACCGGGCCGGTGACGCCTGGCGAACGCAGCAGCGCCTGGGCGCGGGCGACGGCGTCGCGGGCGTCAAGGATGTCGCCCGCGAAACCGGATTCGGCGGCCTCGACGGCTGCGGCCAGCCGGTCGGCCGCGGCGCGCGCGGCGTCGGCGCTGGCCGCATAGGACCATGCCGCCGGGCCGCATTTGTCAGCATCGGTCGCGGGAAAACCCATGGCCAGTCCGGCGGCCAGCGTGTCGCTGTCGAGCGCTTCCTGCAGTCGCCGCAGCGAACGCGCCGGTTCGGCGCCGGTGTATTGCCAGCAGATCGGAATGAGGAAGGGGATGCGGCGCCATGCCGCCCGCGGGCGCGGCATGCCCTGCAGCCGGCGCGCCAGCCAGGCATAGGCGCGTGCGCCGGTGGCGGCCATGTCCACATGCGGATAGGTGCGGTAGACCAGCAGCAGGTCGGCGCTGTCGACCATCAGCGGCGAGACATTGGCATGCAGGTCCAGGCTGGCCACCAGCGGGATATCGTCGCCAATGGCCAGGCGCACGCGGCGCAGGATCTCGCCGTCGGCGTCGTCGATGTGGGCGGCGGCCATGGCGCCGTGCAAGTCGAGATAGACGGCGTCGGCCCGGGCCTGGGCGATTCCCTCCAGCAGCAGCGCCACGACGCGTTCGAAGGCGTCCTCGGTCACGCGGCCGGAGGGGCCGGCGGCGCACCAGGACAGGGGAAGCAGCGTATGCGCACCCTCATCCCGCGCCGCGCCGATGAAGCCGGCAATCGGGATATTGCGCGCCTGGGCGCCGCCGGCCGGCGTCATCTCCGCCAGCAGCGCCGGGCCTTGCAACAGGCCAGGCCAGGTGTCGGCGGCGAGAAAATCCTGCCAGCCGGCAGGCGTGGGGGAGAACGTATTGGTTTCGTGCTGGAAGCCGCCAATGGCGATGCGCATGCGAGATCCTGACAATCGATCAAGTCAATCGGGTAAAAGCGAACAAGGGCGAGGCCGATAAGTTACCGCGAAAACATGCCGGGAAGCATCGGTGGCCAGACTCGATCATAATGGTGCTGGCAGCATGAGAGTCCTTCGACTACAGTCGAATATCGCATAAGTTAATTCCGAAAATTCATTTCTCCTGGTCATGGCCAGATCCTAAAATTTCGCACTTTGCTTCGAATTCCCAAGGATCAGCTTGCTTCCCGGCTGATGGGAAACGGGGCAATTTTCTGGAGCCTCTGCATTGAATTCCGTCCATTCGACGGGCGCGCGCATCGGCATCGACGTCGGCGGCACCTTTACCGACTTTGTCCTCTACGATGCGGCACGCCAACAGCTCGCCTATCACAAAGAACCCAGCACGCCCGCCGATCCGGCATTGGCGGTGCGCAACGGCCTGGTTGCGCTGATCGGCAAGCATGGCCTCAAGCCTGACGATATCGGCGTGCTGCTGCATGGCACCACCATCGGCCTGAACGCCATCATCCAGCGGCGCGGCGCGCGGGTGGGGCTGATCGTGACCGAGGGGTTTCGCGACGTGCTGGAAATCGGTCGCGCGCGCATGCCATCGTCCTTCGACTTCCATGCCACCCGGGAAGAGCCGTTCCTGCCGCGCGAGCGCGTGGTGGAAATCGGCGCCCGTTTCAACCGCGATGGCGATGCCACGCGCTGGCCGCAGGCCGACGCCATCCGCCGGGCCGCCGAAGACGTCCGCGCCCTGGAAGTCGATACCGCGGTGATCATGCTGATCAACGGGTTCCTCCAGCCTGAGCAGGAGGCGGCGCTGGCGCGGGACATCGAGGCGCATACGCCCGGCACCAAGATCATCTCGGCGGCCCAGGTCTGGCCGGAAATCCGTGAATACGAACGCACCGTGGCCGCTGCGCTCAACGCCTATATCCAACCCTTGATGCAGCGTTATTTCGAACGCTTGTCCGAACTGGTTGATGAGCTGGGGGTAGCGGCGCCGATCCTGGTGACGGCCTCCAATGGCGGTTCGCTGTCGCTCAATGCGGCGCTGGCGCGCCCGATCGATACCGTGCTGTCGGGGCCGGCCTCGGGCGTGGTGGCGGCCGCGCGCCTGGCCACGGCGGCCGGCGTGCCGCGCATCGTCACCTTCGACATGGGCGGCACGAGCAGCGACATAGCCGTGTCCCAGCATGGCCTGGCTGAGATGGTCACGCGTACCGACATTGGCGGCTTGCCGCTGGTATTGCCGGTCATTGGCGTGTCTGCCATCGGCGCCGGCGGCGGTTCCAAGATCCGGGTGGACGAACATGGCGTATTGAAAGTCGGCCCGGAAAGCGCCGGCGCCGATCCCGGCCCGGCCGCCTATGGTCGGGGCGGCGTCGATGCGACCGTCACCGACTGCTACCTGGCCACCGGCGTGCTGGATGCCGCCGCGTTTGTCGGCGGCGCCATGTCGCTCTATCCGGAACGCGCGCAAGCCGCGCTGGAGAAGGTCGCCGGCGCGCTGAAACTGGATGGCGCCGATGGCGTCGAGCGCGCGGCCTCCGGCGCGCTGGCGGTGGCGTCGGCGCAGATGGCTTCCGAACTGCGCAAGAACCTGGCCCAGCGCGGCCTCGATCCTGCCGAGTTCGCGCTGGTGCCTTTCGGCGGCGCCGGCCCCACCCACGCCAACTGGCTGGCCGAGGAGGCCGGCCTGGCGCATGTATTGGTGCCCCTGAAACCGGGCACCTTCTGTGCCTTGGGCGCCGCCACCGCCGACCTGCGCCGCGACTTCGTGCGCAGCCTGCGCGTGACGCTCGACGACACCGCGGCCGGCGCGGTGGGCCGCATTTGGCAGGAACTGGAAACGCAGGCCGCAGGCTGGCTCAAGGCGCAGGGCGTGGCCAGCACCGGCGCGCCGTCGTTCTGGCCGGCGCTGGACATGCGCTATGCCGGACAAGCCTACGAATTGAACGTAGCCTTGCCGCATCCGCTGCCGTCGCCGCTGGATGCGGCCACGCTGGCCGAATACTTTCACCGCGAGCATGAACGCCTCTATGGATTCCGCGATGCGCAGGCGCCGGTCGATGTGTCGACCGTGCGGCTGGCCATTGTCGGCCACATGGTGGCGGCGGCCAACGTGCCGCGTTTCGCCGGCCAGGGCAAGCCCGCGCCGCGCGCCACGCGCAAGGTGTTCCTGCGCGACGCCTGGCAGGACGCCGCCATCTATGCCCGCGACAGCCTGGGCGCCGGCGACGCGTTCGACGGCCCGGCGGTTGTCGAGCAGGACGACACCACCGTCCTGGTATTGCCCGGCTGGCAGGCGCGCACGGATGCGCTGGGCAACCTGCATCTCACCCCCGCGCAAGGGCGAGGGCCGGCGCAACTGCAACCGCAACCGTCGGAACAAGGAGGCGCAGCATGAAGCTCGATCCCGTCAGCATCGAAATCCTCGGCAACAAGCTCACCTCCATTGCCGAAGAAATGTGCCTCACGCTGCAGCGCACCGGCCGCACCCTTTACGTCAAGGAAACGGCCGACTTCTGCTGCGCGCTGGTGGGCCTGGACGGCAAGTTCTTCGCCTATCCGCGCGCGCTGGGCGTCTCCGGCTTCGTCGGCCTGGACTGCACGACCACGATCGAGGCGGTCGGCCCGCTGCAACAGGGCGACGTGATCCTGACCAATGATCCGTACCGTTCCAAGGGCCTGGCGACGCACTTGCCGGACTTGCAGGTGGTGCAGCCCTATTTCCATGAAGGCCGCATCGTGGCGTATGGCTGGGGCTTCCTGCACGCGTCGGACGTCGGCGGCAAGGTGCCGAGCAGCATTTCGCCGAGCAACCATGAAATCTTCCAGGAAGGCTTGCAGATCCCGCCGGTGAAGATCATGCGCGGCGGCCAGATCAATGACGACGTGGTATTGCTGTTCACCGCCAACAGCCGCACGCCGGACGCCAACATGGGCGACCTGAAGGCCATGCTCGGCGCGCTGGCGACCGGCCGGGACCGCGTGGCGCAGACCGTGGCGCAACACGGCGTGGCCTCCTTCCTCGATGCCCAGACCGACCTGGTCGACTATGCCGCGCGGCGCGCGCGGGCGGTGCTGTCGAAAGTGCCGGCCGGCACCTACCGTTTTGTCGATTACCTGGATGATGAAGCCGGCGCCGGCTTGCCCGTGCGTATCGCGCTGGCGGTCACCCTGGCCGGCGGCAACATCACGCTCGACTTCACCGGCAGCGATCCGCAAGTGGCCGCCGCCATCAACATCCCCAGCCACGGCTTGCCGCACGCCTGGCTGACGCTGCGCATCCTGGCGCTCATCGCTACGCTCGACAAGGGCGTGCCGATCAATGCCGGCCTGCTGGCGCCGGTATCGGTGATTGCACCGGCCGGCACCATCGTCAATCCCTTGCCGGGCGCCGCCGTCGGTGTGCGCCATGCGGCGGCCGTGCGCGTCAACGATGCGCTCAACGGCGTGCTCGGCCAGGCTTTGCCTGAACACATGCCGGCGGCCAGCGGCGGCACCATCATTCCGGTGGTGGTGGCCGAACCCGCGCGCCATGGCCACGGCCAGAACGTGCAAGTGGTCGAGCCGATGGTCGGCGGCACCGGCGGTCGCCGCGGTTACGATGGCGCAGACGGGCGCGACAGCAGCATTTCCAACCTGTCCAACAATCCGGTGGAAACGGTCGAGGCCGAGACCGGCATCGAGATCCTGCGCTATGGCTTGCGCCCCGGCTCGGCCGGAGCCGGCCAGTGGCGCGGCGGCAATGGCCAGGAGATCCGCTTCCGTATCCTGCAGGACGATACCTTCGTGCTGGCGCGCGGCATGGAGCGCTTGCGTTTCCGCCCGTGGGGCGCCCACGGCGGCCAGGCCGGCGCAGCGGCCGGCCTGGTCCTGCATCGCCAGGGCGAGGCGCCGCGCGAACTGGGCAAGATCGACTTGCTGCCGGTGCTGGCGGGCGATGAAATCGAAATCCGTACGCCCGGCGGCGGCGGCTGGGGCGATCCGTTCCGGCGCGATGCCGCGGCGGTCCTGGCCGATGTGCAGCGCGGCTTGTTGTCGCCGCAGGCGGCGCGCAGCGAATACGGCGTCGTCATCGGCGGGCAAGGCCGCCTGGCGGTCGATGCGGCGGCGACAGAACAGGCGCGCGCGCAAGGCAGCAAGGGCATCGGCCGCTTCGGCCCGGAGCGCGATGCGTGGGAACGCGTGTTCAGGCCCGAACACCTGGATCGCCTCAACGCCGCCCTGTTTGCCTTGCCTGCGGCCGCGCGCAGCCGCCGCCGCAAGCAGATCTTCGCCGCGGCGCTTGGCGGGCTGCCGCCGGAGTTCCCGCGCGAAACGGCCGCCGATGCCGCACTGGCCGACGCGGCCTCACGCTTTGAGGCCGCGGTGGCGGAACTGGTTTCCGCCGTATCGGCAATGCATAACTAACCATCCACCCAACCTGACTGGAGCAAGCAAGTGAAATCCATCCGCATTATTCCGACGTTGGCCATGACCGTCTTGGCAGTGGCCGTCCTGGCCGGCTGCGGCGAGAAGAAAACCGATGCCCCGCAGGCAGCTGCCGCGCCGGCGGCGACCGACAAGGTCGTCATCGGCGTCTATGGCGGCGATTGGGAAAAGAACATCCGCGCCGCCGGCCTTGAGCAATACGCCAAGGACAACAACATCAATGTCGAGATCGTACCGGGCGCCGATGCGGAATGGCTGGCCAAGCTGCGCGCAGCCAACGGCAACAACCCGGCATTCGACGTGGTGGTCTTCCAGCCGGACTCGGTGCAGCGCGCCGCCGCCGCCAATCTGCTGGAGCCATTGGAAGCCAGGAACATCCCGAACCTGGACAAGCTCTACGGCACCGTGCAGGAAAAATTCGTGCGCGACGGCAAGACCTACGCCGCCGCCTTCAGCCTGGGCCAACTGGGCCTGGCCTATCGCACGGACCTGGTCAAGACGCCGCCGACCAGCTGGCTGGATCTGTGGAAGCCTGAATACAAGGGCCACGTTGCCGTATCGTCCCCGGCCTATGCCGCCGGCCTGCAATTCTTCGCCGGCCTGACCCACGCGCTGGGCGGCGAACTCAAGGACGATGCCGCCGTCGAGAAGACCTTTGCCAAGCTGGCCGAACTCAAGCAGAACGCGGTTGCCTTCCCGGACAGCCCGGGCGCCATCCAGACCTTGCTGGAACGCGGCGACGCATGGGTCGTGCCTTACTGGGACGGCCGCGTGTTCGCGCTGCAAAAGAGCGGACTGAAGGTCGGCTTCGCCTACCCGACCGATGGCCCTGTGGTGGGCGCGGCCAACTGGGTCATCGCCAGGGGCGCGCCTAACCTGGCCAATGCCTACAAGCTGGTGGACTTCCTCTCCGGCGCGCAGGTGCAGAAGGCGTTCTCCGACAAGTCGCTGTACGGCATGACCAATCGCGACGTGCAGTACGACGAAGAACTCAAGACCAAGGTGCAGGTCGGCGAAGAGGCGTACAAGAAGCTGATCTGGATCGACTATGAAACGGCCACGCCGAAGGTGGCCGACTGGACCAACCGCTGGGCGCAGGCGCTGGGCGGCGGTAAATGAGCGCAATTGAAATCCATGCCGTTGCGCGGCAGTTCGGCGAGCTCAAGGCGCTGGACGGCGTAGACCTGGCGATCGGGCAGGGCGAGTTCTTCTCGCTGCTCGGTCCCAGCGGCTGCGGCAAGACCACGCTGCTCAACATCATTGCCGGATTCCTGGCGCCCAGCGCCGGGCGGGTGGCCATCGGCGGACGCGACATCACGGCGCTGCCGCCGCACCAGCGCGACATCGGCATGGTGTTCCAGAACTACGCCCTGTTTCCGCACTTGAATGTGTTCGACAACGTGGCCTATGGCTTGCGCGTGCGCAAGTCGGGCGGCGATGCGATCCGCAAGCGGGTGGGGGACATGCTGGACCTGGTGCGGCTGTCCGAACTGGGACATCGCATGCCGCACCAGCTCTCCGGCGGCCAGCAGCAGCGCGTGGCGATCGCCCGCGCGCTGGCCATCAGCCCGCAGGTGCTGCTGCTGGATGAACCGCTGTCCAATCTCGATGCCAAGCTGCGCAAGGAAATGCAGGCCGAATTGCGCCGCATGCAGCGCGACGTGGGCATCACGACCGTGATGGTCACGCACGACCAGGAAGAGGCGCTCGGCTTGTCCGACCGCATCGGTATCCTGGGCCGCGGGCGCCTGCAGCAGGTCGGCACGCCGCTGCAACTGTACCGCCAGCCGGCCAACCGCTTTGTCGCCGAATTCGTCGGCCAGGCCAACCTGATCGCGGCGCGCCGCGAGGCCAACGGCGGCTATGCCGCCCTGCATCACGCAGGGGCGTCCCAGGCGCCGTTGCATTTGCTGCCGGCGCACGGCAGCGCCGACGAGGCCCTGTTCCTGCTGCGTCCGGAACGCATCCGCCTGGCGCCCGGCGGCGCTGCCGCGCCGGCCATCAACGCTGCCAGCGGTATCGTGCGCGACGCCGGCTACACTGGCGCGGGCATCCATATCACCGTGGCGCTGGCTGGCCACGGCGAGCTGGCGGTCGATGCCCCCGAATCGGCATTCGCGGCCATTCCCGCGCCGGGGTCGCCGGTGCAATTGTCATGGTCGGCGCAAGACCTCGTGCCGCTGCCGCCCGAAGCAGGCGCGGCCGGGAGCGCCGCATGAGCCTGGCCGACAAGAAAGGGCCGGGCGGCACGCTGTTTCCCTGGCTGCTGCTGACGCCGTCGATGTTGTTCCTGGCGGCATTCCTGGCAGTGCCGGGCATCCTGCTGGCGGCGCTGAGCCTGCGCAACGTGGACAGCATGCTGATGCTGCTGCCGACCTATGGCCTGGCGCAATATGCGCAGGTGTTCACATCGCCGCATTACCTGTCGGCGCTGGGCACCACCTTGTGGGTGGCGGCGCTGACGGCGGCACTGTGCGTGCTGCTGGCCTATCCGGCGGCATGGCTGCTGGTGGCCACGCGCAGCCGCGGCTGGCGCACGCTGCTGTATGTGATCCTGATCTCGCCCCTGCTCACCAGCGTGGTGATCCGCACGTTCGCGTGGATCGTGCTGCTGGCGCAAAACGGCCTGATCAACGACATCCTGCGCCACACCGGCCTGATCGATTCGCCGCTGGCGCTGCTGTGGAACATGAAGGCCGTCATCGTCGCCTACGTGCAGGTGATGCTGCCCTTCGCCGTGCTGCCGCTGGCGACGTCGCTGGGCGACATTCCCGAAGCCTTGCCGCGCGCCTCGCAAAGCCTGGGCGCCGGGCCGTTCCATACGTTCACCCGCGTGATCCTGCCGCTGACGATTCCCGGCATGATGAGCGGTGCGATCATCGTCTTCGCGCTGGCGGCGGGCAGTTATGTCACGCCATTGCTGATCGGCGGGCGACTGCAGCCGCTGCTGCCCATCGGCATCTACCAGCAGGCGCTCCAGATTGCCAACCTGCCATTGGCGGCCGCCTTGTCGCTGACCTTGCTGGCGGTGACGGCCGGCATCGCGGGCGTGATGACTTACTTGCAAAAACGTTGGGAGCGTCGTGTCTATGGCCACTGATCAGCCTGCTGTCCATGTCACTGCGGCTACCGCGGCCGCCGCGCAAAGCACGGCGTCGGCCAAGGCCTGGCGGCTGGCCGGGATCGGCGCCGGGGCGCTGGTGTATGTGTTCCTGAGCCTGCCGGTGCTGGTGATCTTCCTGTCGGCATTCAGCCCGGAGGCGTATCCGCAGTTCCCGCCGCAGCAATTCTCGCTGCGCTGGTTCCGCGCCTTCATCGACAATCCGGGCTGGCTGCGGGCGCTCGAAGTCAGCGCCTGGCTGCTGCTCATCGCCACGCCGGTGACGACGCTGCTGGGGACGACGGCGGCTTATGCGCTGGCCAGGCTGGAGTTCCCGGGACGTTCCGTGATCCAGGCATTCGTGCTCTCGCCGCTGATCATTCCGCAAGTGGTGCTGGGCATCGCCTTGCTGTATGTGCTGACCGGCGCCGGGATGGCCGGCTCTCTGCTCGGGCTGGCGGCGGGCCATATCGTGGTGGCCTTGCCGTATGCCGTGCGGACCGTCAGCGTCAGCCTGGCATCGATGGACCGCCGTCTCGAAACGGCCTCGATGAACCTGGGCGCCACGCCGGCCTACACGTTCCGCCATGTGACGCTGCCGCTGATCAAGCCGGGCATTGTGGCCGGCGCCGTGTTTGCGGCGGTAACTTCATTTGGCGAAGTCTCGGTCAGCCTGTTCCTGACGGTGCCGGGCACGGTATCGATGCCGGTGCGGATCTTCACCTACATCGACCAGACCTTCGATCCGGTGGTCAATGCCGTGTCCGCCATTTTCATCGTGCTGGCGGTGCTGGCGCTGGTGCTGATCGAACGCACGATCGGGTTGACCAAGGCGATGTAGCGCGCAAGCGGCAGGCGTATGTCCCCAGCAGGATCAGAAGAACGGCCGCGCCATGTCGCGGCCGTTCTTTTTGGCGGTTGGCATGTTCAATGAGAACTATTTTTATAAATACTGTAAATAGTAATGATTGTCATTACAATACGGGGATAAACGCATGTCGAAAAAGCGTAAAGGGGGAGAAAACTCCTTGTTGTTCGATTGATCATTTTAGGTGTGACGGCCGCCAGCAGCGGATCGCCGCCTGGAAGGCAGGTAAATCATGTCCAATGCAGGGGTGCATCAACAAATCGGGGTTCTCTACAGCGAGCACCACAACTGGCTGGCCGGCTGGCTCAGCCAGAAACTGAAATGCCGCTATCTGGGCGCAGACCTCGCCCAAGACACGTTCGTGCGCCTGTTTTCCGGGCGGCTGCCGGGCAACCTGGACAACCCCAAGGCCTACTTGACGACGGTGGCCAAAGGGGTCGTCAATACCTATCTGCGCCGCAAGAATCTTGAGCAAGCCTATCTGGAAGCGCTCGCCGCCGCGCCGGAGCCGGTGCAGCCCTCGCCTGAGGAACGCTTGTTGGTCCTGGAGGTATTGACCGACATAGACAGGATCCTCGACGGTCTGCCGGCCAAGGTAAAACAGGTCTTTCTGCTGGCCCAGCTGGACGGCCTTCCCTATGCCGACATCTGCGATTTGCTGGGCGTGTCGCTGGCGACGGTAAAGCGCTACATGGTCAAGGCCTATAGTCATTGCCTGCGCGTGGTTTAGGGCGGGCCGAATGATGATGGAGCAAGCCCCACGCCAGCCACTATCCGAGGAAATTCTCCAGGAGGCCGCCACCTGGCTGATGGAGATGCACGATGGCCCGTTGACGCCCAAGGAGCGTGCTCGCTTCAACCAATGGCGCCAGCGCAGCGCCGAGCACGAGATGGCTTGGCAAAAGGCCTCGGTGCTGCTCGACAAGTTGAAAGGCGTGCCGGCGCCGGGGGCGGTGGCGCTCAAGGCGGCATCGGCGCCCTCACGCCGCGCGGCCGTCAAAACGCTGGCGCTAGTGCTGGCCGCAGGTCCAGCCGCATGGGCGGCGTACCGCTTGTCGCCCTGGCCCGGCCGGGGCGACGCGGTGGTGACGGAGCGCGGCGGGCAGCGTGACCTGCTGCTGGAGGACGGCACAAAAATCACCTTGAACACGTCGACCCGGATCCAGGTCCGCTACAGCGATGAGATGCGCCGCGTGCGCTTGCTGCAGGGGGAGATCTTGGTCGCCACCGCAACGGATAACCGCAGCCCGGCCCGGCCGTTCATCGTGGAAACGGCCGAGGGCCGACTGCAGCCGCTCGGTACGCGCTTTACCGCCAGGCAACTGGATGGGCGCTCGCATGTTGCGGTGTATGAGGGCGCGGTGGAACTCGTTCCTGCGGACGCGCCCGCCGAAAAACGGCTTGTCCCGGCAGGGTACCAGGCCGCCTTCTCCGCGCATGCCGTGGAACCCGCAACGCAGTGCAGCGAGCTGGGCCTGGCCTGGACCACTGGCATGCTGGTGGTCGACCAGATGCCGCTTGCGGCCTTTGCGGGAGAGCTGGGGCGCTACCGCGCGGGGCTGCTGCAGGTCGATTCCGGTGTCGGGAAACTGCCCGTCTCCGGCGTATTCCCATTGGCAGACACGACGGCCAGCCTGACGCTGCTTGAGCAGACCATGCCGGTGCGCATCCACTATTTCACCCGTTACTGGGCGCGCATTGTGTCCAAATAGCCATTTCGCCGCCACGGTCGACGTCACGGAAATTTTTTTCGGAAAAGCCGAGCCATTTTCAACGTTCGTTGGGCATACCAGTGAAGACGCTCAATTCGGACATTGAAAGGTTCAGTATGAATTACCCAGAAAACCCCGGGAAAGCAGTGTGTAAACGGCCGGATGAAAGGCCGGCTGACGCGGCATTGATGCGCAAATCGGCGATGGCGGTAGCCGTTCATTGGGCTGCCGCGGCGATGGCGATGTCGTCGCTGGCCTGGATGGCCCCGGCGGCCGCCGCGGAAACCGCCAGCGCCGCGCAAAGCTTCAGCATCGCCCCAGGTCCGCTGGCACAGGCGTTGCCGGCATTCGCCGCGCACGCTGGCGTGCCTTTGTCATTTGATGGCCGGCTGCTGGAAGGCAAAACCAGTCCCGGGCTGACGGGCACTTACTCCGTCGATGAGGGTTTTTCCCGCCTGTTGCAGGGAACCGGTCTCCAGGCGCAGCGCCTGCCCGGCGGCGGCTATACCGTCAAGACGCCCACGCTTGCGCCGGGCGCCTCCATCGGCGAGCTGCAACCGATTGAAATCAGCGCGCAACGCACCAGCAGCACCATCATCCGGCCGACGCGCCAGAGCAATGTCATTGAGCGCGAAGAGCTCAATGAGCTGCGCCAGTCGTCCGATAGCCTGGCAACCGTGCTTGGCAAGATTGTTCCCGGCATGGCCGATTCCAGCCACACGATCACGGACTACGGGCAAACGCTGCGCGGCCGGAACACATTGGTCCTGGTTGACGGCATTCCGCTCAATACCAACCGCGATTCATCCCGCAACATGGCCACGCTGAACCTGGCCAGCATCGACAAGGTCGAGGTGCTGCGCGGGAGCAGCGCCATTTATGGCGCTGGCGCCGCCGGCGGCATGATCGCCGTGACCACCCGTCCCGCCGGCGGCGAACCGTATGCCGAGACTACCTTCACGCTGAAATCCGCGCTGTCCCGCCTTGGGAGCGACGGCCTCGGCGGCGAGGTGAACCACTATATGTCCGGCTCCAGCGGTGCGGTGGACTATGCGTTCAACGTCGGCTACCAGCATGTGGGCGGCTCCTTCGATGGCAAAGGCAAGCGCATTGCGCCCGAACCCAGCCAGGGCGACCTGTTCGATAGCGACAACTACACCCTGGGCGGGAAACTGGGCTTTCGCATCGACAAGAACCAGCGCTTGCAGTTGTCTGTCAGCCGCTACGTCGCGGAACAGGACAGCGCCTACGGCTCGGATCCGGCGGTAGCGAAACTGCCGGCAGGCGCCGCCGTCGCGCGTCCCCTGGATGGCTTGCAGCTGGCGGAGCAGAACCAGATCAAGAATACCCTGGTGAGCATGGATTACCAGAACCAGGATGTCTTGGGCAGCACACTGTCGGCCCAGCTGTACTACCGCGACTACTTCACCCGTTTTACCCCTTTCGATGCGCGCGCGGTTTCCACGCGCGGCAACAATGTCGACCAGGTGATGCAGAACTCCCACGTACTTGGCGGCCGCGCTACCTTGAATACGCCGCTGGGTGACAAGACCAAGCTGCTCTGGGGCCTGGACTTCAACCAGGAGCGCAGCGACATGCCGGATGACATCTTCAACGCCGCAGCGTACGACGCAAGCGGCGGCAGCGTCTTCCAACGCACCGGAACCCTGATCTATATGCCGTTGCTGACCACCCGCTCCATTGGCAGCTTTGCCCAGCTCCAACACAAAATCAATGAGCAATGGTCGATTGAGGCAGGCTTGCGCTATGAGCGCGCCTACGCCAGCTACGACGATTTCATCCCGTTGTCGCAGAGCAAAGCAGCCTCTCCGCAAAAGGTTCGCGGCGGTTCGGTTTCCTTCAGTTCCTGGATGAGCAATGCCGGCATCGTATTCAAGCCTGTCGCCGGACACGAAGTCTATGCCTCGTTCAGCCAGGGCTTCCAGCTTCCCGACATCGGCGTGCAGATCCGCAATGCCACCCCGGCCTTTAATATTTCGTCCTCCTCCCTTGAGCCGGTGAAGACCAACAGCTACGAGCTGGGATGGCGCGGCGCGTTCGGCAACGTCCTCGGCAACCTGGCGATATTTCACACCACCTCCAAGCTGGGCGATATCCAGAGCTTCAACAATGGCCTGATCCTGACCCGCACCGCGGAAAAGATTTCCGGCATCGAAGCCGGCGCCGACTATCTGCCGGACGACTCGGCATGGGGCGGCGGCGCGACGTACGCAATGATGTGGGGGCGCGAGACTGCGCAGGGCAGCGCCAGCGACCAGGTGATGAGCGGTTACCGCATCCCGCCGATGAAGCTCACGGCCTATTTGCAATACAAGCCGAATAGCAAATGGAGCAATCGCCTGCAGGCGAGCTATTTCGCTTCACGCGATTACCGCCTCAACGGACAAACGGCGTTTGGCCGCCGGGAGGTCGGCAGCTATACCACCGTCGACCTGGTGAGCCGGTATCAGCTCACGCCCAAGGACACGGTTTCCCTGGGGATAGAGAACCTGCTTAACCGGTACTACATCCCGGCCTACAGCCAGCTCATGCGCAACAGCAATAACACCAGCCGCCTGCCAGGCTCCGGGGCGGTGATGAGCGTGAGCTACAGCCATCGCTGGTGATACTCCCGAAAGAAAAGCTGCCTGCATCGTTGCGGGCAGCTTTTATTCTGGCGTGATTTACCAGTCTTGCCTGCCCTTCGATATGCTGCTGCGCAGCTACTCAGGGCGAACGGAGTCTGGACTCCACAAACCTCCACAAACGAAAATGCCGTTCAGCGCTTAACTGAACGGCATGACGATGTCGGCTGGAACTTTGTCCTTGCGCATGATTACTCACCACTGAATCTTCCACGAGACCGAGAGGGCAGCGTGCGGTCTGTACACATGAAAGAGAGCAAGGCATGGTACATCCCTATATCGGCAACTTCACGCCAGCCTATCCGGCCAACGATCAGATGGCAGGCATCAATCAGCCGCACGCCAATGCCGGCACGCGCCAGCCGCCGCAGCCTGTCGTGCGTAAGCCCGTACCCGTACCTGTACCCGGATCCGGACTGAGCCAGGCCATGGGGCATCGCGCGCGAGGCAATTTCATCGAACAGGTCCGTCGCGACCAGACCCGGGAAGGACAACAGCGCAGCCATGGCCTGAGTGACCGGGGAACTCCCCGCGTGACCTACGGGGTCGCCAGCGCGCCATCCGGCGATCGCGATGAGCTGCATTTCTGGTCGCCTCTGCCGGCTGCCGCGCGCTCGGCCTCGCCGGTGGACGATTCCACGCCCGAGGGAATCGCAGCTGCAATCGAGACATTGCTGCGCGCCAGGAAATCCGGCATCCCCGTACTGGATGCTCCCAGGCCGCAGTTCGTGACGGGAACGCACCACCTGACCCCCGCGTCGCAACAACGCCTGGCCGAGCAGTTTGCTGAAATCAAGACATTGCGCAAGAAGATTTCAGGCTATTTGGATAAGCTGGACATGGATAGCCAGCTGGTGCAGGCGATGCAAACGCGAGGTCTTTCGGTAGCCGATTCGGAACGGCAGATCGAAGACCTGGTCGCCAGATGCAATGAGCGGTCCGACGCGATCGCCGCCCTGCGGGCGCATGACATGGTGCAGGTATCTTCTCATCCTGCGGCGAACTGGCTGGCGCAACAGCTGATGGGTTCGCAAGAGACCCGCGATACGCTCAATATCTACCTTAGCGACACCGAGCCGCTGGAATTGCAGGTGAATCGCAATCGCCAGATGCAGCTTCGCCGCGAACTCAGCGGGATGAGCGTGGAGCGGGAGCGCAACGGAATGGCGCAGCAGGCCCTGGAACGAAAAATCGAGGGGCTTCGTGGGACGGTTGCGGCCCTGGAGCGCGCGGTTGCGTTGCCTCCCGGTAGCCAGGCCCGGCCGCAACCCGAGCTGTGGGCGCAGTTGATGTCCGGGCGCGCGGAACTGGCGCAGGCGCAGCACCAGCTGCATCAGCTCGTCGAGCAGGGGAAGCAGCAATGGCAGGCGCACGAGCAGCTCAAGGAACGGGTGGATACATTGGCAAGACGGATCACGGAATTGGAACGCCGCGTACCGCCTGTTCGTATCCCCGCCGATGAAGCCGCGTCAGAAATGACTACCGAGGCGGTGGCACGCTACCTCAGTCGGCAGTATGAACCGCTAAGACCTCACCTGCATGCATTGCGCGAGGAACTTGAGCGGCTGTTGCCGGAAGATGGCGCCGCTACTCCCGAGCGGCGGCAACTGGTCATATTGCGCAAGCAGATCGGGCAAACGCTGGAGGCGGCCGGAAAGGCTGAATACGGGTATGTCACACATATGCTGGAACAAGCGCATGCCAACGGTCTTGCACCTGGGATCGTCTATTCGCCGCAAGCAGCGAAGAGTCTGAGTACCCGCATGGTGCATTACGAAGACCATAGCGCCATACGGCGCGAACCCATTGAACTGACCAAGGCCCGCAGCCATTACGTTGAACAACAGGAAAGGCATCGCCAGGCCTACGTGAGCCTGCGGCAGGCGAAGAGGAATGCTATTGAAAGCGGGAGACCTGTCGAGGCACGGCTTGTCAGCGACACCCAGGATCTGGAGCGGCAGATGGCGATGGCCAAGGCAAACTATGTTGCGCTGCAAGCCGTGGAAGATGCGGAAATGCCTGCCTTGCAGGCAATGGCCCAGCGCAATCGCGAGCTGAGGCAATTAAGCGAACATACCCTGTATTCCATGCTCGACGATAAGCTGACGTCCTTGCGGCAACAAGGATATGCGTCATTGGCGGCGGTGCCTCCGCCCAAGCCCGCCATCGATGACATGGACTATCTGGCCCAACGCTATCACGTCCGCCTGAGCCAACTGGAACAGGCGCCCGAAGAGAATCGCCAGCATATCGCCGCACTGAAGGAAAAGCTGGCGTTTCTCGCGCCGGTGAGGACGTGACGAGCGCGGCTGACCGGCTGTTTTTGGCATGAACGATCCTGATCTGCAAGGACCAACCACATTCGCAAAGCGGGGAGTTCATGATACTTGTGCTTGCCTCGACCGATAGTGGGCGATAGTGGAAGGGCAGGTCGCGGCGCCAGTTCTCCGGTGAACAGAGATTCGAGTGGTCAGCAGGCGCGTCGAAACGAGAACTGCGAATAATGTTTCGCCAGCAGTTGCAGCATCTCGGGTTCGGTCAAGGGCGGGCCGTCGACCTTGATGCGGGCCGGGAAGAACGTACAGCGTTGGGGTTCGATCTTGCCCGCCAGGATGGGGCTGGCGGAAATCGCCGCCGTCACCGCGTAGGGAAAGATCGCATCGGTGTGCGCCAGGTCCGATTTCATCACCAGCCCGGCGCGGATCTGGGTGACGGCCGAATTGTCGGCGATACAGACCACATAGACGTTATCAATGTTGCCATAGTCCCTGGGGTCGACCTGGTACATGCAGTGCGTGGCAGATTGGTCGGCGTCGAACAGGCAGTCCATCAAAGGCATGGCAAACGCCGCCGAAAATACTTTTCCCATCGTCATTCTCCTTTTCAAGTCGTCACGGCCGCGCGTCGATCAAGGCGGCGCCCGCGTTCAGAATGTTTCCGTGATGCCCTGCGGTAGCCGGATACCACCACTGACGATGCGCAGGAACAGTTCTCCGCTGTGGGCCGGGTCGCTACCTTGCGGCAGCAGGGCCACCGGCGCGTTATAGGATTCGGTGCGGGAGCCCCGCTCGCTGGCGATCGCGGCGCTGGCGCTCACGGGAGCGACACTCACGGGAGCGGCGCGCAGCGTGAGCCTGCCATCCACGTAACGCATCACATAGTTGTTCGAACTCAGGCCCGACACGCCGATGCGGTATTGTCCCGCCTGGATTGCGCCTTGCGCATTGCCGCCATATACCAGGGCGCCGGTCAGCGAAGCTGCGTTGTCGCCGCCGATGAAGCCGCTGTAGCCCACGCCGTTGCCGCCGGCCCACGGCGTGCCGGCAGTGGCGGCTGCATCATTGGCGGTGACGATCAGGGTGGCGGGGGCAATGCGCAGGCCGGCGCCGGCGATGGCGATGTCGTAGCCCTCCTGGCCGGAATACAGGCCCCCCAGGCTGAGCGTCCCGGCGCCGGTGCTGTAGTAGCCCGCGTCGCGCGCGGCGCTGGTATAGGTCAATGCGCCCGACAGGACTGCGCCATTGCTGGCGGTATAGCTCAGGGTGCCGCCGGCGGTGCCGTCATAGTCGCGCACGCCGTCAACGGGGGTGACGGTGGTCGGGCGCAGGAAGCTGCGCAACAGCGGCAGCGTATTGCCGTCATAGATCCGCCACTGGCTGCTGCCGGTGCTGTTGCCGATGTCCCAGCCGGCCGCAGCGTAGGTCGAGGCCAGGCTGGCCTGGCCCGCCGTCAGGCCGCGTGTGAGGGCATCGATGGCGCCGTCGTTGCCGCCGTATCCGGGGCCATTGGCATCCAGCCAGAACGATGACCGGATGCTTGAAACCGCTCCGTTGTAGCCCACCAGCGCACCCTGGTAAGCGACTGCGGCATGGACTGCTCCGCTGGCGTAGCTGGTGGAGATGGTGGCGCCCGCTACGTTGTAGCCTGCCAGCCCGCCCACGTATTCATCGCCGCTGACGTTGCCCGAGGCGTAGCTGTTGACCACCGTGCCGCTGTTGGAACCCACCAGCCCGCCGGCGAAGCGCCCGCCGCCGACGGCGCCGCCGCCCACCGAATCGACGATCCAGCCGGAGCTGGCGCCGGCTACTCCGCCTACGTTGGTCACGCCGTAGACGGTCGCCGTGTTGATGATGTGTTCGCTGCGGGTATAGTTTTGCCCGGCCACGCCGCCGACGTTGTTGCCGCCCGAGACATTGCCGCTCACGCGCACGTTATAGATCTCGCCGAAGCTGCTGCCGACGGCGCCGCCGACGTTTTCGTTGCCGCTGATGTTGACGTTGGCCAGGTTCAGGTTGCGCACCATGCTGCCGCCGCTGGTGTAGCCGATGAAGCCTACCGCGTTGCTGGATGGCCGCTGTATCGTCAGGCCCGACACCGTATGTCCCAGGCCATCGAAGACGCCGCGAAACTCCGCGCCCCAGGCGCCCAGCGGGACGAAGCCCAGCCCGCCGTTCCAGCTGGCCGTGGCGCTCGCATCGATATTGCTGCCCAGCGCAAAGTAGCGAGTGGTGACATTGTCCAGGCTGGCGTTGACGGCTTGCAGCGTGGTCAGGTCATTGATCACGGTGTAGCTGTTGCCGGCGATGGACAAGGTCGGATTGCTGCCCGACAGCGTGACAGCGGCGTCGCTGACGATGAAGCGACCGGAGCCACTGGCGGCACTGCCGCCGTTGGCGGTGTTGGGATTGATGACCAGTCCGGCATGGTTGCCGGTGGCCGTGACATCGGCCAGCACCTTGACATCGTTGGCCGCCGTCAGTGTCAGCGTGGTGTCGGCGCTCCAGCTGACGCGGTCGGCCACCAGCAGGTCGCCGCGTCCGGCGCTGCTGCCGCTGCTGCTCTGCAAGACCACATTGCTGGCGTTGAGGCTGGCGCCCAAGGCGGCGCCGCTGATGTCGCCGCCGCTGGCGGCCACCTTGAAATCCACCGGGTCGATCAGCCAGGTGCCGGTGGCGCCGGCGGCGGCGCGAGTGTCGATCCGCACATCGTCGGCCACCTGCACGCGGGCGGCGCTGGTCTCGATGAAGCCGCCATCGCCATTGCCATCGCTGGAGGATGCATCGAGTGTGCCGCCTACCTTGACCAGGCCGTTCTGCATGTCGCCCATCAGGACGATCTCGCCGTGGCGCCGCTCGACGCTGCGCGCCTGGATCACGCCGGTGTTGTTGACCACCGCCTGCGTCAGCGCGTCAGCCGCTTGCGCACTCAATAGCACGGTGCCGCCATCGGCTACGATCAGCTGGCGGTTCTGCGCCAGCGCCTGCGCGGTGCCCCGGTCGATGCGCACCTGCAGCAGGCCATCGCCATTGAAATCGAGCGTCATGGCGCTGCCGGCGGCCAGCGTCACATTGCCCAGCCGCGCCGTGAGCGTGCCGTCGTTGCTGACCTGGCCGCCCAGCAGGGCGATGAAACCGCCATCGGCGGCCGTGATCCGGCCGCGATTGGTGACGTTGCCGGCATTGCCGCTCAAGCGCAGTTTGCCATTCATGAAATCCTGGTCCGACAGACCGAAGGTGGAGGCCACCAGGCCGCCGACGTTGACGCTGGCGCCGGCGCCGAACAGGATGCCGTTGGGGTTGATCAGGAACACCCTGCCGTTGGCGTTGAGATTGCCGAATATCTCGCTGGCGCCGCTGCCCAGTACCCGGTTCAGTGCGATCGCCTCGCGCGAGGGCTGCACGAAGTTGACGCTTTCCCCGGCGGCGATGTTGAAGCTGTTCCAGTTGATGGCCAGCTTGTCGCTGCCCTGGGTGATGGTGGTGACGGCGCCATTGCTGGCGATATTGCCGCTGCCTGCGCTGATCGCCCCGCCGGTGGGGGCGGCGTTGGCGGCGGCGGCCAGCAGTAGCAGGGGAAACAGGGCGGGGTAGCCGTAGGCACGGCCGGCGTCACAAGGGAGTCGAGGCATGATGTATTCCTGTGAGGGGCGATCGGAGGGGAGTCAGAAACTCTTTGCCAGTTGCAGCCAGAAGCGCGGCAACTTGTCGGGTTCGGAAGTGGCCGGCAGGCCGGTGCGCCAGGCCAGCGTCGCTTGCAAGCGGTATCCTTGCGGGTGGCTCCAGCGCGTTCCCAGTCCGACACCGGAAAGATTGCGCAGGTTGGCGCCATCGCTGGCCAGCGGGCTGTGGTTCAGGCGTCCGCGCGCGGCATCGGCAAAGGCAAACGCCTGCCATTGGAGGGCCAGCGCGCGGCGCAGCTCGACGTTGAGCATGACGGCGTCGTCGGCCGGGGCTTCGCCGGAGGGGTAGGCACGCACGGCGTAGGGGCCGCCCATCGAGAATTTCTGTGCCGAATCCAGATTGCCTGCGGCATATTGGGCGCTCAGTTGAAGCAAGCCCTCCCATTGCGATCCCAACGCCTGCAGCCGGGTGGCCTGCAGGCTGCCATAGGAAAAACGGCCTTCGGTACGGTACCCGACCCGGTCGTCGGCGATATCCGCAGCGGGCAGTTGCAGACGGCCCAGCGTCACGCCCAGCAGTGCCCGACTTTGCCCGCCGCCCAGCCAGCCGTCAGCGCTGTCTGCCGTCACTGCGGTAGTGGCGGTATCGATGCGTTTGTTACGACGCGAATCGATGAGGCCGATGCGATCATTGAAGCGCTTGGTTTCCAGGCGCAACTGCAATCCCACATTGAGGCGGCGGCTGCGTACCAGTGGATAGGCCAGGACTGCAGATCCCAGCCGCGCGCTACCGGATGCATCGAGCCGTGAAAAGTCGGCGCCCACCCGATACGCCATGACCGCATACGAAACATTGACGGTGGCGCCGGCCGCGCCCAGAGGCAACTGGTAAGCCAGGCGGCCGTAGTTGAATCCGCTGCCGGCGCTGATGGCGTTGAACTGCAACTGGTCGCCGATGCCCAGCGGATTGTTGAGTGCCAATGCCGCATTGGCATGCACGGCGCCCGTGTAGCGATTGCCGTGGTTGTCCAGGCTGACTTCGCCTTCGGCATTGCGCTCATCGGCCACCTGCACTTCGAGGTCGGTGCTGCCCACCGAGCTGCCCGGGGTCAAGGCCGAGCGCAGCGCCACGCCCGGCAGGTCGTTGATCAGCAGCAGTTCCCGTTCCAGCCGGGTGCCGACCAGCGGCAAGCCCAGGCCGATCCGGTCCAGTCGTTGCCGCAGCGCGGCGTTGTCCATCCGTGATGCGTTATGCAGCCGGATTTCGCCCAGACGTCCTTCCAGCACCCGCAGACGCACCAGGCCCTGGTCCAGTTGCTGGGCAGGCAGATAGGCGCGCGCCAGCAGGTAGCCATGTTCGCGGTAAAAGCGGGTGATGCGAACGGTGGCTTCATCGAGCGTGGCCAGGCTGCGCTCCGGGCCGACCAGGTCTTGCAACAGCCGGGCCAGGAGGTCTGGTGAAAATGCCATGGCGCCTTCGATACGAAAACCGCTCACGGAAAATCTTTCCCGACCGATGTCTGCCGGCAACGGTGCGGCGCCGAGCGGCGCTTCGGCCGGCAGGCTCTGGTTGCCCGGCGCGACCAATGGCTGCGCCGGGCGCAGGTCGCGTAGCAGTTCGCCGGCGCCCGGCAGGCTCTGTCCGTGGGCCGCCGAGGCGGCCAGGCTCAGCATCGGGCCGATGGCCCATAACGTGCGTCGGAACCTTTTGCGATCATCCGCACGCAAGCCGGCGGACCACTCCCCTGTTGTGTTGATTGAGGCAACCACGTCGCTTCCCCTTTTTATCGCCGGGCGAGAAAGCCTGGCTGTCGACACTGCCGGTTTTGTTGCGCCTGTTTATTCAGGGCCGGCGCGTCGAGGCGCTGGCGTGAAAATACTGTAGGACAATTCGCCAATCGAATGTCTCAACATTCCTCACGCCGGGGAACCGATGTAAAAGTGCTATCGCACGGCACTGGAGGGCGCCGGACGCGGCTGGTCGCATTCCTCGAACACCAGGTCGACATTGGGATGGGATGGCGTGCCTCCCGGCAGCCAGCGCAGGCTTTTGACCGCCATCCAGAGATGCAGGGAGGCAATCCACTCGCTTTCGCTATGGGCATGACGCGAGATTTCTCCGGTGCGATGGGCAACCTTGCAGCGCACCTTGATATGGACGTTGTAATTGCCGCGCAGCGTCCAATAGCTCACGTTGGGGTTATCGCTGCAACTCATGGGCGTCGGTTGCCTGAAGACGACTCCCGGGACGTAACCAGCCCGAAAGAGTTCTTCTTCGCTCAACCGCACTGCTCGCAGCAGGGTGATGAAACCGTCAGCATCGGGATACATCGTGGAACTGCTGGTGCGAAGGTTAGCAAGTCCCGAAACGAACGTCTTGAAGTAAGGCGCGAAAGTGTCGATGACCTCAAGGTTTTGCTCACGCAACGCCTGGTTCAATTCATTGGAGCTGACGGTATAGGTGCGCACCGCAATCATGTCGCGCAGGTCGCCGTCGATGCCGTCGTTCCGCATCGCCTCCTCGACTTCTTTTGCATATTGCTCATACAGTTTTCGGCATTCTGCGGGTGGGGTGTAGACCATCTTGTGGCGCAGGATGCGACCGCTTTCGAACAAAGCGCGAAAGTCCTCGCGGTCCTGTTCGCTGGCACGGTAGCCGGGTGAGATGCCAAGATGGGCGAAGACATCGAACACAGGCCCATCGTCCCCGGCTGCGCGCCGTGCAAACTCCCGCACGATGCGCTGGCGCTGCGGCTCGAAAAGGATATTGCGGGTCTGCTCGTGGCGTTGCTCCAGTTCGGTATGATCGTCCGCCGGGGCCTGCATATGACGATCGTTGATCAGGTCGAGATAGCGGCTTAGTGCCACATGCAATTGCGGCGTCAAATCCTGGCGTAGACCGATGTCGCATCGCTGGTACTGGATGAGCGTGGCTTCCAGGTGCGACAGCAACAGTTGCGGTGCTTGTGGCGAGTCGTTATCGACCGCCAGGCTCTGTTCGGCATGGGCAAACAGCGGTTTGGCGAAATCGGTGCCGTCCAGTCTGTCGGATTCGATCAGTTCTTCCTTGATAGCATCCATTGCCCGACGCAGCTCGACAAGCGCATCGAAGTTGGGCGAGCGCCCGCATTGCAGATAGGCATGTATGGCCAGTTCCATCTCTTGCTGCTGCAGCGGCGGCAGCGTCTCGAACAGCGCACGGATAGCCTGCGGCCGCGGCGCCGGCGCCGACTGGACGACGGCCAAGGACACGTCGGCAGATCCGACCGGAGGGGTATTGCGGATAGGTATGGAGCGGAACATGTTCGAGCCTCCAATAAAAAACGGCGCCCGCGGGCGCCGTCATCAAGTTCAGTACATGCTGAAATAATGTTATGGATAGACGCCGAACAGGTCGTCGACGTCGTATTTCCGGTGGGCGCCGGCAGCAGGGGCCGGGTTGCCTGGCTGCGCTTGCGCTGCAGCCGTGTAGTGTTGATCTTCCTCACGCGAAGCGTCAGGCAAGACCGGCGATGTCGTCTGCGGTTTCACTTTGCTCCTTTGATCGGTGAGTCTGGCTTGTCTGGTCCGGCCGTTGCGTTCCCCCAAGCCTTGCGAACAAGGGGCCGGTCTCTTGCATGTTTCGGCCAATGCCGGGGAACAGGCCGCGGCGATATTCTGCCGCGGCCGGATGCGCTATTAGGGTCAGGCGCCTGACCAGGTGGCGCGGCCTTCTTCTACTTGCCGCCGAACGGAGCGCCAGGTGAACGTGGCTGTTCGGCGGGAAGCGCGGTCATCGGTCCGGAATCGAAACGGGGGGATTTCTTTTTCGGAGACGCCGTTCGACAACAGGTTGAAGAGTGTCGCGCTTGCCATGTTCATGAATGTCGCCAATGAAGAAAAGGTTCCGTTCAATCCAAGGCCAAATCTGGCGCCAGCGGTGGAAGATTATTCAGAAGATGGCGCTGGCGCAGCACGACCTTCAGTTTCTCCCGATACCATTCCTTTTCCATCGTGGCCAGTGCCGTCATGGCTTCGCGCACGGTTTCCTGTGTGCCAGGAGGCGCGTCGGCATCGAACAACGCGTCATCTGCCTGATCCTGCAGTTGTTCCCGTTCGGATCGCATATTGCGGAAATCATCCTGGAACCGGCGTCGAAGGATCGTCTCTACCGCAGTGTTTCCTTCGAATTCCTGGAGGAAGTCATCGCTGCCGTTGCGAACATGGCGCCGGATCTCCTTGAGGGCATACTCCTTCTCCAACGGATCGATCGAATACATGGCCCCATAAGTGCTGCGTCGCGCCGATTCCACCAGATGGATGCCTTCGCCGATCAGCACCGGCGCCAGCGCTGCATACATTTCGAGGCTTTCCGAGGCCGAATTGTCTATCGTGATGTCGTTGTTGGTTGTTGAAGTGCCGAAGATCATGCTTCGAACTGAACTGAACAATGTCGTCCTGGCACTGCCTCTGGTGCGCGTGAAGTTGGCCTCGGCCGCCTGTTCCAGCTGTTCGGCAAAACTCTCGGGAGTAAAATTGGCCCGCGTTGCAGGTATGTTGCCGCGTGCCTTGCGCGCATTGGCCAGATAGGCTGCCATGTTTTCTACGCGTGGCTGCAGGAAAACGCTTTCTATGCTCTCGAACAGCTTGCGCGGAGGCATTTCGCCGTGTTCGATCTTGCGTTGCAGGATGGTCTGTTCGACTCGTGTCAGGCCGTAGGCCACACGATCACCGCAATGCGTGACACCTTCGGCCGCAGCAGAGTCGCAATTGCGCAGCAGATCGGGATCATCGGTGCTGGTCAGGTAGGAGGTGAGCGCTTTGACTCGCTCTCGATGGCCCGGCGCCGTGTCTGCATGGCGGTTGTCCTCGGCATAAGCCAGGCCGGCCAACAGCAGACGCAAGTTGGGATGATCATCCGCTGTCGCCATTTTCTGCGTCAGCGCCAACGGCACTGTATCGCGATAAAAATCTTCGCCGCTGGTGCGTGTCACATGGGGGGTATGACGGGATGACCACCGCGTATGGGCATGCTCAAGCGCCGTCAGCTGGGTACCGTCCAGCTGTGCATTATTTCGGGGATAGGCGACAACCGGGTTCTCCATAGGCCCGGGTGATGCAGAGCGCGGGAGGACACTCCCGGAGTCCGCCAGCCACGGGTCCTGATTGATTTGTTCGGTCGAGAGACGGGAGAAGATCTGCGCCAGTTCTTCGTCGTGTCCGCCGTGCGTCTGTTGGGCGCCGGGGTGTTGACCTGTGCCGGTGGCAGGCGTGTTGTCCGCACCGGAGGTCTGTTCGGCCATGGTCAGGATTTCTTCGAACGCCATGCCGCCTGCCAACAGGTTGCCGCCATAGGCCAGTACATAGGTCCTCACGGTGGCGCTGCAGCGGGCAAGACGGTCGAGCGCTTCCGGCGCCAGCCCGATGGCCAGGAACCCTTCACGTTCAGCCGACGTGAGCGAATTGGCCGAAGGCGTCGTGCGCCTGCGTGGCTGCTCCTCCAGCTGCACGTGCCCGCGACGGGGAGAGCTACCGTCCACGGCCGGCGCGACGAGGCGTTGTCTGAGCGCCATTTCCGAGGTGCTGACTCGCCGCGGCGGCGGCAACGTCGGCTGGATGGGGGGGCCGATGATGGCGGCGGGACGAGCTGTCCGATGCGGGGCATAAGCCGTGCCCTGTTGCGCCCTCGACGATACCGCGTGTGCCTGGCGCGGAGTCAGGTCGGGGCGCAGTTCCGGACGAATCGCCTGCTGCCGGATCTGCACCGAATTGTAGCCGCGCTCGTGCAACTCTACGCCGTACACCACGACATAACGGCGCTCATCGTTGGGGCGGTTGGCCAGCAGCATCATTTGCAGGGGCGAAAATCCGGTGGCGCGCAGTCGCATGCCATGGCTGAGGATGAACTCCCGCTTGCTATCCGACATGATCGCCAGGTCGTTCATGTCGATGGGCGTAAAGCCCATATTCCGCAGAGAGCGGGCCTTTTGCGCCACGAAATGGCGTTGGGCGGGCGCCAGGCGTGCCGTTCCAAGCATGTCGCTGGGCGTGAACCGATGTTCGGCGAGCCATGTTGCATGACGCATCACAAACCGGAACTGGGCGTCGGGGCAGTTGCCCAGGCGCTGCCGGTCTGCATGACGGAATCCGGCAGAGCGTAAAAGAGTTATCTCGTCCGTGGTGTACTCGAACTGCAATGGGTCCGGGGCGGCAGAGCGAACGAAGAAAGGGTTGTGGAGCAGCGTTGGAGGGGCCTGCAGATAGTGGCTTGGCGGCGGTAACGGCGCCAGCGGCGTGAAAGGATTTTGCTGTTCAGACCTGGCAGACGAAGGCGTAAACCTGGCCGAAAGCCGCTGGTATTGACTACTGCCGTAAAACGTCGCATCCGGAGGCGTCACGCGCCTGTGCACCGGGCGCGCGACCGGTCCTGCATAGTCCTGAACCGAGGGGTTGGCATAGGGAGCCGGGACAACTGGATAGGCTGGGGCTGGACTGTTCGGGTAGTTCGTGTGGTAGCCCGGGATATGCCCATTTGGATACGGGAAATTGTTTCTTTGCATGATATGGATTCCTGCTGTATGGCTTCGCGCAGTCGCGCGGTGAACCGGAGAAAGTGGCCATCGGGAACCGAACGGGTCAATGGCGCGATATATTCGTTCGATGAAAAGACGCACGATGCAATATCGACCGGTGCGTCGCTACACGCGGCGCATGGCGCCATACGTGTAGTAGCCATCTGTCTCCGGGAGCGGTGCGCTGGTTCCAGCGAACACTATGAAGCGCTTCCGGCCGCAGAGCCGGATTCGATGGAAGGCGGAAAATCGATTTAATGCAGCGCGCGCTGGCGCGGCCCGTGCAAGGTCGAAAAATGCCAGACGCCGGTATCCGGCGAAAATACAGCGCACTCGTCGCCGCCGCCGGTTTCCTTCCACATCGCGTGATAGCGCCGCACACTTTCCATGGCTGCGCACGCCAGCGCATTGCGCGCGCTTTGCGCCAGTTGCAGATCGCTCCAGCAGGCGGCTATCCGCACCTGGCCGCTGTAGTGCTCGCCGCCCACGCGATCCCACCACTGTTCGACGAAGTCCAGCACCTCACGCTCGATGTGCAGCTGCGATAGGCCATGCAGCGTATGTGCCAGGCGCACCGGCACCGGCAACAACGGTGTGATCAGCATCTGCTGATCGTCGAGCAGAAGGTCGTTGGTATCCGATGCGAAGAACCCCAGCGCCAGCATCAACTTGCGTTGCTGTTGCGGTTGGCCGGACATGATGCGGTCCAGGTCGATGTTCTCCAGCGGAGCCCGTTGCCAGCCCGGCAGGCCAAGCCCCAGCAATTGCTGGCGATAGATCTCGGCGTCCAATGCCGAGGCAAAGGCCAGCACTCCGGCCTGGTCGCCGTTGCGGATATAGAACGTCTTGTGGCTCTCTTCGCCGGGCAGGCAGCCGTCGGCGGCTTTTACCAGTCCCCACAGGCGGGGTTCGGCGCGATGGTCGGAATAGGTCGGATCTAACATGATGGACGCTCCCCGCTTGCGGTTGATGTATGGCGGCCATACCGTGCGGCCGGTATACATGAGTAGCGCAGCGGCAACGTCGGGTTCCAGGCTACATCACTCCGGCCGCGCGCGCGGTGGCGTCCACCGCCACGGCCAGTTTGTCGACCATCCATTCCAGCTGGGCGCGGGTGGCGATCAGGGCCGGCGCCATGATCACGCGCGCGGCCGACGCACGGATGATCAGGCCTTGCTCCAGTGCCTGCTGGGCACAATAAAAGCCGACTTCGGCTTCGTTGACGAAACGGGCCTTGTCGCCGGGGTTGGGCGAGAGCTGCAACGCCGCGATCATGCCGCTGCCCTGAATTTCGCCCACCAACGGGTGGCCGTCGAATTGCTCGCGCAGGCAGTGCTGAAAATAAAGGCCGGTTTCGTGTTCGACCTGGCGCACAAGCCCGCCTTCATCGAGCAGGCGCAGGTTGGCCAGCGCCACCGCTGCGGCAACCGGATGACCCTGGTAGGTGAAGCCGTGGGCCAGGACCCCGCCGTGATCTGCCATGGCTTCGGCCATGCGCCGTGACAGCACCAGGGCGCCCATCGGAACGTAGCCCGAGGTCAAGCCCTTGGCCAGCGAGATGGTGTCGGGTTCGAAGCGGAAGTGCTCGTGCGCAAACCATTTTCCGGTGCGACCGAAGCCGCCGACGACTTCATCGGCACATAACAGCACGTCGTACTGGTCGCAGATACGCTGGATTTCGGGCCAGTAGCTGTAAGGCGGATAGATCATGCCGCCGGCGCCCTGGAACGGCTCGGCGACGAAGGCGGCAACGTTCTCGGCCCCCAGTTCGAGGATGCGTATCTCGAGTTCGTGCGCCGCGGCCTGGCCGAATTCGTATTCGGTGAGATAGCCGTCATAGCCGTACCAGTAGGGCTGGGCGATATGGCTGAATCCTGGCAGCAACGCGCCATCCATGGCATGCATGGATGGCATGCCGCCAAGCGAGGAGCCGGCCAGCGTCGAGCCGTGATAGCCGTTCTCGCGGCCGATGAAGATGCGCTTGGATGGCCGCCCGGCGACCTGCCAGTAGCGCCGCACCACGCGCATCATCGTCTCGTTGACCTCGGAGCCCGAGTTGGCGTACATCACCCGGCTATAGGTGCCCGGCAACAGGTCGAACAGCTTCGCCGACAGCTCCGCCACGGCGGGATGGGTGGTATTGAAAAACTGGCCGCAATAGGAAAGATCCTTGATCTGGGTCGAGGCCGCCTGCGCCAGTTCGCGGTTGCCATAACCGACGGCGGTGCACCACATGCCCGACATGCCATCGAGGAACCGGTTACCCCGATCGTCCCACAGATACAGGCCCCGGCCGCGCACCATCACGCGCGTTTGCGCGGGGTCGATGTGAGCATGGTCTTCGTACGGCAGCAGATGGCGGGTGGTATGGATCTCACGGTAATCTTTTTGGGCCAATGCGTGCCCGATGAAATGATTCATGATTGTCCTGTCGGCGAGAGCTGATACATGGGCGATGCGCGGCGCGCGGCGCCGCACTGACAGCAGATAGGTGGAACGTCGGCAGGGCCGGGTTCCCGAACATGGCAACGTTGGAACAGGAGCGGCATTGAAGGCAATCATCACCGGTCACAGTCGTGGCCTTGGCCAGGCGCTGGCGCATGAACTGCTGGCACGCGGCGTGGATGTGCTGGGATTGGCGCGCGGCGCCGCCGCGTCGGCGCAATGCGGGGCCAGGCTGCGCCAGATCAGCATCGACCTGAGCGATACCGGCGCGCTTGCGGCCGTATTGCAAACGCCGTTGCTGGCCGAATTCGCCGACGCCGCGCAGCCCGTGTTGCTGATCAACAATGCCGCCTGCGCCGGGCCGTTGGGTTATGCGGGAACGCTCGGCGCGCGCCAGGTGGCACAGGCGCTGGCGCTCAACGTCCAGGCGCCGCTGATGCTGGCCGAACGGGTGCTCGCGCTGGCCGCGCACGAGCGCCGGATCATGCACATCTCCAGTGGCGTGGGCACCGATGCATATGCCGCCCTGAGCGTGTATTGCGCCTCGAAGGCGGCGCTCGACCAGCATGCGCGCGCGTTGTGGCAGGAGAGCCGAGGGCCTCGCCCCGGATTGCGCGTGGCCAGTGTCAGCCCCGGCGTGATCGATACCGACATGCAAAGCCAGCTGCGCCATGCCGACGGCGCTGCCTTTCCGCTGCGCGGCGAATTCGACCAATTGCATCGATCCGGACAGTTGCAATCGCCCCGGGCATGCGCGCGACGGCTGGTCGAGCTGATGCTGGATCAGCACTATGGCCGGCAGCCAGTCATGGCGCTGCCGCCGCTGATGGAACCGGATCGCCCCGGCTGACGACAGAAAGGCGTTCCCAGCATTTCGTTGCGGTCTCCACCCATTTCAAAGGAAGTCATCGTGGCAATTGTCAATCCAATGACCGTCAGGGCTGCCGGCAGTGCGATATCGAGCGCGCTGGCGCCACTGGCCAAGAGTGTTTCCAGTCAAATCTCGCGGCATTCTGCGGTGTTTCGCAATGTCAATCCTGCCAGCGCGGCGAAGGCGCTTTCCGGTAATCCCAGGATGAGCGCTGCCATGCAGAACGTGATGCCGAGGGTCCGGAGAATGATGGATTTGATGCGGAATAACCCATCTTTCAAGAAATTGTGCGAGCAGGCGGAAAATTATGTGAGAGAGCACGGTCTGTCGCATATCAACAGCGCACGCGACGAACAGAAAAAGGAATTTCGCAAGACGTTGTTCCCGCCTGGCGTGCACTCGCTGTCGCGCGAGATCTTCAGTGGCAATACCAGTAGCATCAGCGCCATGGTGGGGCAGCAACGGTGGCACGCGATTCAGGTGGCGGGTGAGAGCCACAGGGTCACGCAGACCGAATGGTCAGGTCCCGACAAACGTGGCTTCCAGCGGTGCAAGACATGGGAGCCCGCCCAGCAGAAGACCTGGGATTGGATCAGGAATTCCAATGGCCATATGCTCGCCATGGATGCCGGAAAGCCGCTTGAGGGCGGGATTAGGCAACACCAGGCATTTCTTTATCCGGCCGCAGGCGGCCAACCGGTGCCCAGGACTTTGTATACCGATGCCGACGGCAATATCATGCCGACGCCGGGGCGAGCCGGGACCAACGGACAACACGGTGAAAGCGCCGTCATCAAGAGACAGGAAGCGAGGCCCGCCGTGATCGAGGAGATCGATGACGATGTGCCCGCACAGCAGACAAAACCCAAGCAGATCGAGCCCCCGCCATCGTTCTCACAGGAGCTGGTACGCCGGCCGCCTGCGGCCGGAGGGCGCGCTTCCTGAGGCCAACCATGCGTTGCGGTCGTATCGGCGCAGTGGCGTCTCAGGCCGCGATGCGCACACGATAAGGTAAATCATGCAAGATAATGACGTGTCCGGTGAGCTACCGGACAACATGGCTGCGATGCTGGAGGAGCTGTTTTCTTCCATGAAGCGCCCCCTCCTGGAGGCCGGGGAGGATGAGGCGGGCGACCTGGCCGCGGTGCCCGCGGCGCCGTTGGCGGCGCTGCCTGAACCCGGGCCGGACGAGGCGCTGATGCGACCGGAGGTATTGGCCGGAATGATCGGCGATCCTCGCTTCGCTGACGATTTCGAGCGTCTGCGCAGCGAGGCAGAACAGGGTTTCACGGCCCTGCTCAACGACGCGCAGCAGTGGGTGCCGGTCGGCGTTTCCAGCGCCGTGTCCGGTAACCTGAGAATGGGCGCCGCGATGGAGGTGCGAGACCTGATGGCGGCTTCGCGGCGCAATCTCGCCGGCTCCGGCAGCAATCATGACGAACGCCGCCTGATGGCGCAGTATCTCGCCGTGGCGGGCATCCATAACTTCAATGAAATTGGCTGGGATCCGGCAAATCCGGTGTCCTACGCCGAAGAGGGCGGCAACCTGCTATCCGTACTGCTGTCATCCCCTTCCGTTTGAGCGGCATGCCATTCCCTGATCGGGTGTGGCATTGCCCGGTATCGCATCGTTTCCCTTACCGCCACGTCTGCGCCGCGTCACGTCGCATCCCCGGTACTGTCTCTCGTCCGCTTCACCTTCGATGCCATCCTGTGGGCGCCAGTCGCATGTCCGGCCACGTCCGGGCCGGGTCTTCGCGTCGACGCCATGGTGGATGCCGCCGGCCATTCCTGTCGACGTCGACCGAACGAGCGTCGGCCCCTGTAAAGGCCCGATAAAGCCCCACAGTCGCTCCACCAGGCGCGCACAGTGTCGGCCTGCTGTGCGATCTGCCGGCGCCGCCGCGCGCATGCACAGAGGCCATGTCCGCCGCCTGCGTGGGCAGACACGAAGGGCAATTGGCGGGCGCCCGATTGCATCATCGATCATCGGCGTTTGCGGAACTAACATTCATTGCGTTACGACAGATAGGTCCCAATCACCCTTTTAGGAGAATCATTATGTTGCCTGCTCTGCCTTTGCTGAAGATGCTTCCTGGCGTGGACCTCGCTATGAAAGCTGGTGAGGCTGTCTTAGGTGGTGGTGAAAAAAAGAAGGAAAACACCGATATCCAATGATGTCGTGAGGTATTCCCGTCTCGGTGCGCGCCGGGGCGGGATTTTTTTTGCGCAGGCTGAATGCGCAACGCGCGCCTGGCGCCCATTGCGGCGCTCCTTATGCCAGATCAATAAGAAGAAAGAAGGGGTATGTCGATAGAACGCTATCGGGCCTTGGTAGAGCGGCTGTATGTCACGCTCGGTATCGATGCCGCACCAGGGATGACACAGGCCGCGCATCTGAGCATCGACGGCATCGAATTCCACCTGTTCCACGGCGGTCTGCTGGCGCCGGACAGCGTCATCATGCATTGCGTCTTCGGCGTATTGCCGGTGGCCTCGCGCGAGTCGATATTGCTGCGCCTGCTGCACACCCAGAGCCGCCTGTTCGGCGTATGCGCGCCAGTGTTTTCACATGACGCGTCGAACGATCGCATCACCTTGATGTGCCGGTTTCCGCTGCAGGACGACGAGCAGGCGCGGTCTACCCTAGAACTGCTGCAATTCTTTTCCGCCATGGCCAAGCGCTGGGGCGCGGATCACTTCATCGAACGCTAGCTGCCATGTCGCGCCGCACCTGGTCAGGTGTGCGCTTTTTCTTGCCGTTTTTCTGCCGTTTTTCCGGCCTCAAATGCACATGCCCCGCGCCAGGCGGGGCATGTCATCGCGCATGCAGCGGGCGCCGCCTGCCGGCGGCTGGCCCGATCCACGATATCAACCGCCGCTGATGTCGGCGTCCTGTTGGCCAACGCTTTGGCCTTGCAATGCACCCTGGATGGCCTTCAGGTCTTCCGGCTTCATGCCCATCAGGCCGGCCAGTTTCTTGAGCTCTTCGTCGGAGATGGTGCCATCCATCAGTTTCTTGAGCAGTTTTTCCCGTTCGTCGCCGGCTTCCGGACCGGCGCCCGACGCTTCGTCCGACTTGGCGCCCTTGTTGAGCATCTCCTGCAGGATGGCGTCTTTCTGCCATTGGGGAGTCTTCGGATCCAGCAGGCCTTTCATCAGGTCTTCGTTCGACTTGCCTTCCAAGCCCTTTTTGAAACCGTCGATCTGACTTTGCGAAGGCGTGTCGTTATTGGTCGGAACGCCGGATGGACCGCCATTGAAACTGATATTCATGCTCATGCTAAATCCTTACGAGAAAAATGTTAGGGGAAAGCCGGGGACTGCCATCGTGGGTGACAGTGGCCGGACACAAAGTTCCGCCATCCGGCAATTCGAAACTGCAATCCGGAAAATCCCCATACGGCGGGACTGCAAGAAAAGCCGCCGCATTTGTTGAAAACAGGGTGGAACTGTCATTCGGGTCGGTTCCACATAAGGTGGACCGCCCTGGTGAAGGTGCAGCGCGGTATTTGTTAATTTTCTTATCTTATTGGAGGTTTCTATGAGTATGCAGACCGCAGCTTCTGGCGCCGGTGCGTTGAAGGCGACTGGCGACGTTTTGGCGACTAATGAAATGAGTGGCATGGTCGATGCGGCCAATGCTTATGCGAAGTTTGATAAGAAGGGTCGCGACTACGCGTTGCAGCTCATCTAAAGAGTTGCTTTTTGAGGGCGGCGCAGACGGATTGCAGTTGATCCGCTTTCGCTAGCCTCGCCAGAGGCCGCCCTCGTTTATTTTTTTCCTTGCAGGAGATTTCTGGTCATGGCCACATTTCAAAGTCAGATGAACGGCGCCCAAACATCGGGCAATCCCACGCTGCGTCAAGGCGCGGTCAATTCGTCGGTGCAAAGTGCCCAGGCGGGCTCGGAGCAGGCCATGGAATTCCAGCTGTGGGTATCCCAGCAAGCGACTTCGTTGGCCAAGCTCAAGGTGTTCAGCACCATGGCGAAGAACATCAACGATCAGCAATAAGGCACTGGATGCGGCGCATCCCATGTGTCTGGTTTTGTTCATGAGGACATCATGCAGAATTCATTCGACTCATCCGTGAACACACGCGGCCAGATCCGCCGTGCCGCATCGGACGCAGCCAGCACGGTGCGCGCCACCAACGAAGCCGCGACCGACGTGGACAACGTCAACGTCTTTGCCAAATTCATGAAGAAGGCTGAAGAGACGGCGCAGGCCGCGATCTGAGGTGCGATGCCCATGCCGCGCCCGGCTTTCCCCACTGGGGAACGCCGGGCGCTTGTCATGGCTGCATACCGATCGCCAAGGGAGCCGGATGTCGGCTCGCCGGCGACATCGGGCGCGCCGGTACGCGCGCCGTAGGTAGGCCGGAACTAACGAACTCGCCCTGTCACTCAAGAAACGAGTCCGCTATCCCTGGTTTTTCGCACGTCGTCGACAGGCAACGGCGAGGTCCGCAGGTAACGCGCGGTAGCGCGGCGCCATTGTAGTTCGAGCCCTCAATTTTTGGAGATCAGTATGTCGACAACAGTCACCATTACCACCACCCAGACCTACGTGACCGATGGCCCTACCGGCAACCCCGGTAACTACAGGCCAAGTAATGGAAACTCGCAGGAGTATTGCGATATCCACCTCTTCAGCAATTCGTCGCAACAGCAGGATAGTGCTTTCCTGGACAACCTGAACATCCCGGATGTCCTCAAGAACATCCTGCGCGAACTGATGGGGCAGGCACGCGCGAATGGAAATGGTAGTAGTGGGCTGCCGTCGGAATCGGGCGCCGCCAAGACCATCAACCAGTTCCAGAAAGATAACAACATCGACCTGCTGTCGTCGAAACAGGTCCAGCAAATGGCCGAGACCGGCTATTTCACCGATAAGGACGGCAACACCAAGCAGGTTCCGCCCGAGGTGCAACTGGCCGCCGTGAAGATGATGGACAACGGCGGCGAATTGTTCAAGAAGCTGGAGTCGGCCCACAACGGCAAGCACGATGGCCTGCTGAGCCAGGTCGACTACAGCGACGCGCTCCAGGATGGCAGCCTGTCCAATGTTCCCGGCCAGGGCTCGGGCCAGTATCAGCCGGGCCTGCCGATGGATTTCATCCTGCAGGCGCTGATGAACGGCCACGTCACCAAGGACCAGCCGGACGACTACGACGCGGCCAAGACCATCAACCAGTTCCAGAAAGATAACAACATCGACCTGCTGTCGTCGGAGCAGATGCAGCAGATGGCGCAGACCGGTTATTTCACCGACAAGGACGGCAATACCAAGCAAGTGCCGCCCGAAGTGCAGGCGGCGGCCCAGGCGTTCATGGATAACGGCGGCGAGTTGTTCAAGAAACTGGAGTCGGCGCTCAACGGCAAGCACGATGGCAAGCTGAGCCAGGTCGACTTCACCGAAGCGGTCAAGGACGGCACCATCGCCGAAGGCTACGGCAATGGCAATGGGTATGGCAACGGCCAGGGCAACGGTTACGGCAATGGTTCGCCCTTCCAGTTCGGGCAGGGCAACAGTTTCAATTTCGATCCGTCGCAGTTTGGCCAGGGTAACAACCTGCCATCCGATTCCAGCGCCGTCGATACCATCCAGAAGTACCAGAAGGACAACAACATCGGCCTGCTGTCGGTCGAGCAGATGCAGCAGATGGCGCAGACCGGCTATATCACCGACAAAGATGGCAACACCAAGCAGGTGCCGCCTGAAGTGCAGGCCGCTGCACAGGCCTACATGGCCAATGGCGGCGAGCTGTTCAAGAAGATCGAAGCAGCCACCGACGGCAAGCATGATGGCCAACTGGGCCAGGGCGATCCGGACGAGGCGCGCAAGGATGGCACGCTGGGCACCGGTAATGGCAATGGTTACGGCAACGGCCAGGGCAATGGTTACGGCAATGGCCAGGGCAACGGTTATGGCTTCGGTAATGGCAATGGACAAGGCAATAACCTGCCAACCGATTCCAGTGCGGTGAACACGATCGAGCAGTACCAGAAGGACAACAAGATCGATCTGCTGTCGTCGCAGCAGATGCTGCAGATGGCCCAGACCGGCTACTTCACCGACAAGGACGGCAACACCAAGCAGGTCACGCCTGAAGTCCAGGCAGCCGCCCAGGCCTACATGGCCAACGATGCCGAGCTGTTCAAGAAGATCGAATCGGCCCATACCGGCAAGCATGACGGCCAGTTGAGCACGACCGACGCCCAAGATGCCGTCGAGGACGGCACCGTGTCTGCCTGACGGCGGCACGGCTAGAGTAGCGCGGCCCGGTGAGCCGGGTCGCGCAGCATGAGAGAAGCACAATGATCAGCGCAATCCGACCCACGTTGGCAACGGTGACGTACGCATCAAACGCCCGGTCCAACGCCAATTTTTTCAAACAATACGGCGCCTATATGGACGCCCGGTATTCGCCTGCCAATACAGATGCGCCAGCCGAATCACCGGTCAACGATCAGCCCCGAAAGCCATCGACGCTCGTGGTGTTGAATCCGAGATACATAGGCACGATCGGTAACAAGCTTTACAAGTCGCTGCAGTCGTCCGGAAGCAGGAGCGCCCGCAGCCACGCAGACATGTTGCGCGCGCCCCCGATGGCTGCCGCAGAAGTGCCGCCACTGCAATCGATGACGCATGGCGACAATGCCATCGATGCGATCCATCAAGAAGTGCCAGCGGACAATCCGATGCAAGCACAGCTTGCGCACCGGACCAGGATTCCCGGTGCCGCGACGACACCGGCGCAAAAGCAGGCCCAATCCGTATCGAGCGCCCCGGCGGCGACGATGGGCAGCGACACCAAGCGCGCTTTGCGCGACAAGGAACGGGTGATGGTGACCCTGCTGAAGGGCTTTTCCCCGGCATACCACCAATTCATGGGGCCGTATGCGGCATAAAGAGGCATACATGCAACGGGTCCAGGAAATCGGCAATTTTTGACAAAAGGATGAATGCGATGAAAGACGATCTCCCATTTGGCAATGACTTTTCCCTTAGCGATCCTTTCGGCGTCGACTCGCCGTTGCGACGTGCGCTGACGGCCAGCGAAACCGGGGCTGACCTGGACGAACACTTTCACTGGCACCGCATCCGGCGCATGCCGCGCAAGTGACCCTGGCCTGCGGCGAGGCCGTTGGCGGCGACTTTTGACGAATACAACCGGAGAACAAAATGGAGTGGAGTAACGGTTACGTGCACGGCATCGATTATCCGGTGGGTTTCTTCCCCGAACAAAGCCCGGTGCATCTGAGTTTTGCCTGCCTGGCGCAAGGCATCGAGCCGGTGCCGCTGGACGGCGAGTTCACTTACATGGAACTGGGATGCGGACAGGGCCTGACCTCCAACGTGTTGGCCGCGGCCAATCCGCAGGGCCGCTTTTATGCGGTCGACTTCCTCCCAACCCAGGTACGCACCGCCCAGGACATGGCGGCGGCGGCCGGGCTGGATAACCTGACGGTCCTGGAGTGCAGCTTCGAAGCGATGGCCAAGGGCGAGATCGCGCTGCCCCAATTCGACTTCGTCACGATGTATGGCGTCTACAGCTGGGTAGACCGCAAGAACCGCGGCTTCATCGTCGAGTTCCTGCGCCGCCACCTGAAACCGGGCGGCATCGTCTACCTCAACTACAACGCCTTGCCTGGATGGAGTTCGGCACTGTCGCTACAGCGCATGCTGCGCGAATTCGGCCGCAACGACATCTACGGCCGCCAGGCCCAGCTGAGCCAGGGCAATGCGCTCGTGCACTCGCTGGTCGATGGCGGCGCCGCGGCATTTGCCAATGGCAAGTTCAATGGCTTGCAACGCCGATTGCAGGCGCTGGACACCGACGATCCGGGCTACCTGGCGCACGAATACCTGAACCAGGGCTGGGATGCGCTGTTTTCCATCGATGTGATCCAGGATATGGCGCAGGCCAAGATGGACTACGTCGGTTCGGCCGAACTGGCCTATGGTTTTCCGTCGCTCTACCTGACGCGCGCGCAGCAGGACCTGCTGGCCCAGCAGCCCAATGCCGGTCTGCGCGAACTGGTGTGGGACCAGATCTGCAACAGCAGCTTCCGCGAAGACATCTTCGTGCGTGGCGCCCGCCGGCTGACGCCGCGTGAGCGTGACGGCTGGCTGGAACGTTGCGGCATCGCGCTGACCGAAGCATCCTCGCGCATCACACTGGAGCTGCCCCTGGCCATCGGCAACATCCATGCCGATCAGGACACCTACATGCCGATGATCGAAGCGCTGCGCAAACGCCCGCATTCATTTGCCGAGCTGGCAGCGCTGCCGGCGCTGCGCCAGCATGGACGTGGCTTGCGCGAAGTGGCGGCGATGGCGATGCTGTTGTCGGCATCGCGCCAGGCAGCGCCGTTCTTCTTGTCGGCTGCCGGACAGCCGCGCGGCGCTGCCGAACGGCTGAACCGCCTGATCGCCTCGCATTCCGGCGAATCCGACCGTTACCAGGCGCTGGCGTCGCCGCTGCTGGGCAATGGCGTGCCGTCGGGCCTGCTGCAGCGGGTAGCCTTCGACCAGTTATCGCAATCGATGCCGCAGCCGGAACAGTGGGTGGCGCCGATGGCGCTGGCCATTCACCGTCAAGGCACGCACATTCATCGCGGCGGCGTACCGCTGTCGGCGCGCGAAGAAATCCACACCGAATTGCTGGCGCTGGCGCAAGCGATCAGCGAGCAGCGATTGCACGTATGGAAAAACCTGAATATGGCGCCGCATGTGGCGTCTCAACCGGAGTGAAACCGTGGCAAGCAGCCTGATATACACCGCCCACCGGGAAGACGGCCTGAAAGGGCCGTTTTCGTTGTTAGAATGGCCCCATCACGCAGGTGCGCCGCATCGGCAGACAAGTCATTCGGATAGGGTAACGATCTTGCAAGAACAACAAGACGATATTTCTGGGCAGGAAGTCAGGCAACTGCTGCTCGACCTGATGCAGTACTGCGGGCAGGAGCGGGCTGCGCGCCCGGTGCTGGAACTGGAGATCGGCGAGATCCTCACGCGCACCTCGGTGGAGCCTGCCGGGATCGACCTTTACCTGTCGGTCACGGCCACCTTGCCGCCGTGCGACGCGCCGGTCATCGCTTCGATGTCGGCGCCGGCGGCGTTGAGCCAGACCGCGCCAGGGACCTGCGACTTCCTGTGGCATGCCGACGAGGGCCGGTACGTCCTGGTGCGCAAGATTGCGTTGCATACGCTCACCGACGAGCGCGCAGTCATGGACGAAATACTGGTGACTGCCGATCTCGCCGCGCAATGTCTGGACGAGATCCGGCCTCAGCCGCCGCGCCGCCCCTAGGCCGCGCGATCGGCATCATCAGCGGCGTTGCGAATTCTGGGTACTGCGGGTGCTTGTGCGTGCGGGGCTCTGTTCGGCCGTCGCCGTATTGCCATATTCGTTGCGTACTGCTGCGCGCACTCGCGACACGCGTGAACGTACGGTGCCGATGGGGATATTCAGCTGCTGCGCGGCTTCTTCGTAGGTGGCGTCGCCATCCAGCACGGCTTCGAAGGTATTGCGGATATGCGGCGGCAATTCACCGAGCAGGTCATCGACCTTCTGCGCGATCTGGCGCAGTTCGTACAGTTTGGCGGGATCGGCGCTGGCGTCGATCAGTTGCTCCATGAAGTTTTCATCGACCATTTCATAACGATCGGCGCTGTTGCGGCGGACCTGGTTGCGCGCCAGGTTCAGCGCAATGCCAAATAACCAGGTCGATGGCTTGGACAGGCCTGAGAATCGATGCGCGCACTTGACCGCTTCGATGAACGTGTTCTGCACGACATCCTCTGCATCTTCGAAGTTGCCGACATAGCGCTGCACGAATCGCAGCAGGTGGGTGCGGTGTTTGGTATAGAGCGCCAGGATATCGATCTGCACCACCGGCGCCGCGTCGTCGGCGCCTTCCTGCTGCTCCTGGCCGGCATCGGCCTGAACATGCTGCGTCGTCGCGTGCCGGTCTTGCGGTGTGGCCTGGGGCTCGTCTTCATTGCTGCCTTCACGCGATTCCTGCGCGGCAGCCCCGAGGGCGAAACGATGTACGTCGAGCTCCATCGCTTCGAATTCAACTGTTGCTTGCATAGCGTTCTCCTTGAACGAAATACGGTGTCTGGTGGGGTGAGCGCCGCGCTTTTTTCGCATCGCTCGTCTGGCATGGGACGGAAGATAGCAGCGCGCCGGACGGGCACATGCAATCTTTGAACATTCGTGAGACTTTGAAGAATGTTGAGGAATTACGTGATTGCGCATGGAACCGGATCGGTGCCCCAAACCGGCCAACTGCCTCGATGGAACCGCTCACCGCGACGGCACCACCCAAGGGCATCATGGCGACATTCAAATCCTTCAATCCCTCGATATCGCAGCCGCAACCGCAGCCGCAGACTGGCCAGCCCGGCCAGACGGGACTGACGCCGTCGCGCATACTGACCCAGAAGCAGCATCAGCTACGACAGGCGCCGGGCACGCTGGGCAATACCGAAGTCGTGCCGATGGAGTCGGTCGACTCGTCTGCAGGCTGGCGCAACCTGAGCTTCAGCAAGAAGACGCTGAGGCACTTCGTGGTTCCGGCGAACCCGCGCCAACAGCAACGCGAACAGCAATCCGCGCGGCGCGGAAGCAAGGATAAAAGCGAAAAGAAAGAGGGCGAGGAAGAGTGGTCGCTGCTGGATTCGCCGGTCGAGACGGTGGCCCGTCATGCCCCGGCCATGTTCAACCCGACCGCGCTGCTCGAGCGCCAGTTGGGGCAGTCGCGTGAAAAAGATCGCGAAACGCGGGAAGAAGTCGAGAGGCGGATGGCGGCGCAGCCCAGCGTGCTGGACGCGGTTGGCACCATGCTGCGCGCCAGGATCGAGCTCGAAGCGAAGCAGCAGAAACCGGATCTGCAAGCTGCCGATCGATTCAAGGCCGGCAAGGTCAAGAACTCGGTATCGCAGATCCTGAGTTCGCTGGTGCGCAGCCGCATGGGCGAGATCAGGAGCGAATTCAAGAAAGTGATGGAGGTGGCCGAGACCGGCGACCCCAGCCTCGAACCTCCGCGAGCCTTGCGGCGCGAGATGCGGATCATCGTCGGAGCCCCGCGCGACAGCGAAATCGAAACCGAGCTGTCGGTGGCGGTCATGGCGCGCGCGCTGCAACGCAACGCGCCCGATTGCTTCATCGAGATGGCCGACGTGATTTGCAGCCAGATGGTCGGCTCCACGCTGAACCAGGAAAACCTGCGAAAGAATCCGGTACGCAATCGGGGCGCCTATGCGCTGGCTATCTCGGACAGTAAATGTTTCATGCAATTGCGCTCGACCTGGGGCGTGGCCAGGCGGCTGCTGGTGAATCTCTCGGAGCTGAAGCACTGACACAGGGACGATGCGCGCCGCCGCACGCCTTTGGGCGGTCTTCTTCTGAAAAGGTGAGAAATGCAAATCAAGGTGGATGCCGTGGGCCTGACCGTGATCCTGCTGACGGCGGCGGAGGCAGGCTGGGGGAAGGGCAAGGTGCCGCAACTGATGGCGCAGATCGTCGATATCTCCGGCATCGACAAGAATACGCGGGCGCGCGCCTACCGGCTGGTGCGCGACGCGATCGCCGAGTTGCCGTTGACGATCTGGGCGCAGGACAAGCTCAACGCCCGGCGTGAGCTGCTCGATGAATTGAGCCGGCAGATCACGGTGCTGCAGGCCGGGATGTCCAATTTTCCGACCCAGGAAGAGTTGCGCGAGGACGCGTGGCGCGTCGAGCTCGATGCCCAGTATCGCAGCGAGAACAACAATGCGGCACGGGCACGGAGCAAATCGATGGCGCGGCCGGGTTGACGGGGCGGGCGGCGATGACACGGGGTGTGAAATCAGAAAAGGCGGGTAATGATGAAAGAACTGGTCATGAAATTGATCGGCGAGGCGCGCATCCAGCGTGCCGTCGCCATGAGCCATCTCGACAACGGGATCCACGTGTTCGCCTATCCGCTCGATGCCAGCATGCTGATTGCGATGGGCGTCAGCGCCGAGGCGCCGATGCGGCCGGAAGACCTGTTGCGCCGGCGCGGCGCCGAGCTGGAAACATTCGGCGGCTGGTTGCCGGCGCTGTTCAATGATGGCGGCATGTATGTGATCAGGCGCCTGAGCTCGGAAGAAGAAGACGGTGGCGACGAACTCGACCGCCAGCTTGAAGCGGCGCTGGAGCTGCTCAATTGAACGCGCGCATCAACTCCTCCGGGGTCGGCAGCCCGCAGCCGATCGACCCCGGCGAACTGGCCGAGATACATAGCGCCAGCGGGCTCACGCCGCTGCTCAAGGCGCGCCCGCTGCTGTCGCAGGAGGAAGAAGCGGTTTCGCTGCCGGCGCTGGAGTTGCCTGTCGATCCGCTGCAGCAGATGCTCAAGGAATTTCTGGGGCCGGCGCTGACCTCTGACAATCCGGTCTGGCGCGGCGACCCGGTGCCGTCCATGCGCGGCCTGCAACGGATGATGGTCGAACATGCGCTGAGCCTGGCCGAGGGCGAGCCGCGGCGACCGATGATGGCGGCGCTGCGCCAGGTCGAGAAGGCAGTCCAGATGCGACTGCGCTGGTTGCAGATGAAGCGCAGCGAAGCAGAATCGACGATCGTCGAAGGAGAGGGGCAGGATGCGCCGGAAAAGACCCGCTGACGGCATGCAGCCGGAGCTGCTGACCGCGCTCGGACTGGTGTGGGGACACCTCAATGCCTATCAGTACGAAGAGGCCTTCGAACTGGCAGCCGGCTGCCTGCAGCTGTGGCCGGAACATGAAAAGCTGCGCCTGATGCACGACCTCGCGGCGGCCGAAGTGCTGGAGCCGGTCGATCAGCGACGCCTGCGCGCCATGCGCACTCCCGACAACGCGGCCTGGGTCGACCTGGTGCTGCGCCGGCTGCAATATCAACAACACAATCGCATCCAGGGCGACCTGGCAGGGGGACTGCAATGAAAGCCATGAGCGTCGTCATGCTGCTCAACAAGATCGCCATCCAGCTCGGCAAGCGCGCCGAGCTGATGGCGGCAGGCCTGGTGATCGGCATCGTCTTCATGCTGGTGCTGCCGATGCCGATCTGGCTGCTCGATATCCTGATCGCGTTCAGCCTGTGTGCTTCGGGCCTGATCGTGGTGGTGGCCATGTACATGCCGGGCCCGACGGCCTTCTCCACGTTTCCGGCCGTGCTGTTGCTGACCACGCTGTTTCGCCTGGCCATTTCGGTATCGACCACCCGCCTGATCCTGCTTGAAGCCGATGCCGGTCACATCGTCGAGACTTTCGGCAATTTCGTGGTGGGCGGCAACCTGGTGGTGGGCCTGGTGATCTTCCTGATCCTGACAGTGGTGCAATTCATCGTGATCACCAAAGGGTCGGAGCGCGTGTCTGAAGTATCGGCGCGATTTTCGCTGGACGCGATGCCCGGCAAGCAGATGTCGATCGACAGCGACCTGCGCGCCGGCATCCTCACGCCAGAGGAAGCCAAGGCCAAGCGTGCCCACCTGGGCCAGGAAAGCCAGCTGCATGGCGCCATGGATGGCGCCATGAAGTTCGTCAAGGGCGACGCCATCGCCGGCATCTGCATCGTTGCCATCAACCTGATCGGCGGCATTTCGATCGGTATCATCCAGCGCGGTATGGATGCCGGCCAGGCGATGCAGGTCTATTCGATCCTGTCGATCGGCGACGCGCTGATCGCGCAGATCCCCGCGCTGCTGATCTCGCTGGGCGCCGGTATCATCACCACCCGGGTCGGCGACGACAATCAGGAGGGGGAAACCAACATCGGCAGCGACATCGCCGGTGAATTGTTCGGCGAACCCAAGGCGCTGCTGACGGCGGCAGGCATCATGCTGCTGTTCGGCCTGATCCCCGGCATGCCCACGGCGATCTTCGTGTCGCTGGCGGTCGGACTTTGCGTGGCCGGCGTGGTCGGCATTCTCAAACCGATCGCCGATGCCGAGATGGCGCGCGAATCGGAAGAATCCGAGCGCAAGAACGCCGGTATCGTCGACCTGACCAGCTTCGCCGCCGTGACGCCGTTCATCTTGCGCATGCACGAGTCGATGCGCACCCGGGCCGAGGCCGAGGTGATCCGCACGGCGGTGCGGCTGATGCGCAATGCCATGCTGGAACGGCGCGGGATCCCCGACCTGAAGCCTATCGATTTCGAATTCACCGCCGCGGTGCCGGAAGGACGCGTGTTTTTCATGATGTCCGAAGTGCCGCTGGTGGATGCCGAGATCATGCTTGGCTGGAGCGCCACCCGCGAATCGCTGGAACGGGTCCAGGAGCTTGGCTTCCAGGCGTTCGAGCGCAACATCCCCGGTTCCCGCCGGCGCCGCGTGTGGGTCAAGGCGGACAGTCCCGAACAGCTGGCCGAGTCCGGCCTGCTGGCCGAACCCTGGGAAAAGGTGTTCGCCTCCGACATCGAGGTCGAGATGTTGCGCAACTGCCAGATGTTCGTCGGCGTGAACGAAGTGATCCGCTTTACCCGCTGGGCCGAAAGGCGTTATCCGGAACTGGGCAAGGAAGTGGTCAAGACCGTGACCTTGCCGCGCCTGACCGAGGTGGTGCAGCGCCTGACGCGGGAAGGCGTGTCGCTGCGCAATGCACGGCTGTTGCTGGAGACCACGCTCGACTGGGCGCCCAAGGAGCGCGATCCCGACGTCATCGCCGACTATGTGCGGCTGGCCTTCAAGCGCCAGTTGTGCTTCGAGGCCTCGCGCGACGGCCTGATCGAAGTGATCCTGTTGTCGCCCGAGCTGGAAGACCAGCTGCGCAACGCCATGCGCCAGACCAGCCAGGGCAGCTACCTCGACATCGATTCCGAACTGGAGCAGATGATCCTGGACCGACTGAACGACCTGTCGACCAATGTCAGCACGCCGATCGTGCCGCCGGTGCTGGTGACGGCGGCCGATATCCGCCGTTCGGTGCGCAAGCTGATCGAGGAAGAGTTCTTCCCGGTGCCGGTGTTCGCGTTCTCGGAGCTGACCCAGCATGCCAAGGTCAAGCCGGTGGGGATGATTGAGGTGTGAGACCAATATTTCCGGTTGTCGCGGAACCGGCGCACAGGTCCCGAACATACATAAGAGAAACCAGGTGACGAACGTTCGCCTGCTTCGGTCCCAAGCCGAAGACCTTATCACCAACCCGATTGATATGCGCGCGGGGCGCGCCTGGCGCATGCGCCGGCACCGACGCGCAAAAGGAACGACATGCCATTTCCAAACGGATTTTCACTAGGTGGAAATAACAGAATCAATACGAATATCGATCCGACGGGCGCACCGACGCCACCCAACGGCCACCATGCCGGTACACAGCGGCGGCCGCCCTCCTGGGAGCGCGCGGGGCAAGGCCTGCGAAACGAAACGTCGGGGGTCAATCCGATGCGCCTGGCTGCAGGCCTGGCCAGGAGTGTGTTCAGTATTGGTCCCAGCTACAACAACTTTTTTAGGGCGGTCGAGAGTGTGTACGGCGCACCGCCGCGGCAAGACCCGGCGCATGTCCCGCCGCACGCAACGCATGGGCATCAGCGCGTGGGGGCGAGGTTCTCCGGCGAGAATATCGGTACGCAGATGGAACCGATGCTGCACATGTTCCAGCACGGAATCATGTCGGGCCTGCAACGCATCTTCGACCGGATGGACAGCGACCACATCCACCAGGAACTCAGAACGTACCAGCTGGACCAGCAAGAGTATCTGCGTAACAACATGAACGGCCCCCCGCCGGTCGTGCCTAGTTCGATTCCGTCGCATCTCAGGGACTACGTTGCCATGCTCGATCCTTCCGACGAAAACTTCGGTCACCAGATCTATGAACTGGTGATGAACGACAGTCAGTTCCAGCAAAGGACGCGTGACCAGATAAACAATAACATCGGCACGGCACCCAGGCCAAACTTGCGCCATGAACACGGCCATGGCGGCAACGCCTACGAACCGGAATTGGCGCCCAATGGCGAACCGCTGTTCGAGGAGTCGGCTGGGTTCGAGCCCTCGATGCAATATGAGAACCGGCGCAACAGCACGCCGTCGCCCACGGCGGAGAACCGACCGAATCGGCAAGCGACAGTGCAAGATGAAACTGAAGAGCAGAGGCGTGCGGGAACGTCCGGTTCGTCGCCGACTACGCGTCGTTCCTGATCGCCGCAGCGCGGCATGAATCCGACCAGATCCCGGTCACATATCGCTTTACTGGCGCGGATCTAAGTACTCAATCGTGGTGAAAACGGAGCTAACACATGAGCCTGGCTGCTAAACAATCGCACGTTCAAGAGCCCATCGCACCGATGTCGCATGAAGATGCGATGGCGATCATCGAACGCGCCGCCCGCGACAAGCATCTCGCGCGCGATCTCGACCTACTGCGCGACAAATGCTTCTCGTTTGTCAATGCGATGATGGACGAGGTCACGCAGACGCTGGCCGAAAAGGAAAAACGCACCCCGGCGCTGCTCAAGAGCCGTCCCGAGCAGGAAGTGACAGCGATCTCGTTGCGGGCTGCGGGTCAGCAACGCGAGGAGGCCGCGCGCAAGCGCCGCGAGCTGGCCGAAGCGATGGTGATGGGCGCGTTGGCCAATATGGACAATCCCGACTGGGATCCACGTAACCCGGCCACACGTCACACCACCGACAATTTCTTCATGGCCTTGCTCAAGAGCGCCTTCAAGTAAGCGGTGGAACCGTCGCCCAGCCGCCGGGCACTCAGATAGCAGAGCGTGGCCGGCGGTCGCCGCCCACGCGGTTGAATGTCTGATGGAGCAAGATCATGCAAGAACTGCGTATTCTCAATGGCTATCACCGGGGCGCCACGCTGCCCCTGCTGGATGGCAGCGCCCGCCTGCTGGGCGCGGATGAAGACGCCGATGTGGTGCTGGCCGACCCCGGCATCGTCGGCCGTCATGCCAGCCTGGTGCTGGCCGATGGCGGCTGGACGCTGTCGGCGCTGGATGGCCGCATTCGTCGCGCCGAGTCGAACCGGCCCACCGAGGTGGTGCAACTGGCGTTGGGCACACTGGCCCGCGTCGATCATATCTGGATCACCGTGGTCGAGGAGGACGCGCCCTGGAGCGACCCGCCGCCGGAGCCCACCGATAGCGAGGAAGCGGCTTCCGACGAGGCGCCGGACGAGCCTGCGGAGGCTGCCGACGGTGCCGCTGCTGCCGCTGCTGGTGCTAACGGCCATCCCGAGCACCCGGACTTTGCCGCAGAGGGCGAGCGTGTCGAACCGGCGCCGCAAGACACCGCGCCCCAGCCGCTGGCACAGGCCATGCCGGCGCATGGCAGCGAGCCGGCTAGTCGCCGCTCGCGCGGCTACAAGATGGTGCTGCTGCCGTTTTTCATTGCCACTGCGCTGACCGGCGCGGCCGCCTACGGCCTGACCAGCCATCCCAAGGAGCTGACCGCCGAGGCGCGCGCCAACGAAGCCGAGATCAAGCGCCTGGCGTCGTTGCCGCGCAAGTTGCCGCAAGACGAACTGGAGGCGGCGCTGCGCAAGCGGCTGGCAGAGGTCGATCTGCTCCATCGTGTCATGTTCGAGGTCGATCGCCGCGAATGGACCATTCGCGGCGCCCTCAGTGAAGACGACGCCGACCGCCTGCAACGCATGCTGACGACATTCTCGAAGACCTATGTGATCGATTTCCCGATCAACGTCAAGATCGGCTCGCCGGAATCGATGCTGCCGTTTCGCATCATCCAGGTGATTACCGGCAACGACCCCAGCATCGTCACCGACGACGGGCGGCGCCTCTACGTGGGCGACGAATATCGCGGCATGCGGCTCGCCGCCGTGGCCGGCAACCAGCTCAAGTTCACCGGCAAGCATGCCTTGAACGTGTCATGGTGATGGACCCTCGCGTGTTCCAGGACGACGTGCGCGCACGGCTCGACGACGTGCGCGCGCGGATCCCCGAATGGCAGTCGGGGCTGCCCCGGCGCCCGGGATTTTCCAGCCAGGGCCGGGTGGCCCAGGTGCTGGGCACCCTGATCGAAGCGCATATGCCGCCGGTGCAGATCGGCGAGCTGTGCAACCTGTTCAATCCCGAGCAGCCCGAGAAGACCATGCTGGCCGAGGTAGTCGGCTTTACCGACAAGGCCTCCATCCTGTCGGCCTTGAGCCCGCTGGAAGGGGTGTCGACCCGTACCGTGATCGAACCGCTGCGGCGTTCGCATTCGATCGAGGTGGGCGACCATCTGTTCGGTTGCGTGCTGGACGGCTTTGGCCGTTGGATGTTCCAGGCGCCGGCGGCGCGCGACAACGTATCGACCTGGCGTGCGATGTCGCCGGTGATCCGCGACGCTCCCGCGGCGACCAGCCGGCCCCGTATTTCGACCCCGCTGGCCACTGGCGTGCGAGCCATCGACGGCTTGTTGACCATGGGCACCGGACAGCGCATCGGCGTGTTTGCCGGCCCCGGTTGCGGCAAGACCACATTGATGGCGGCCATTGCGCGCGGTTGCCAGGCCGAGGCCATCGTGTTCGGCCTGATCGGCGAGCGCGGCCGGGAGCTCAACGAATTCCTGGACCACGAGCTCGATGAAGAGCTGATTCGCAAGACGGTGGTGGTCTGCGCCACCTCCGACCGCACCTCGATGGAACGTTCGCGTGCCGCCTTCACCGCCACCGCCATTGCCGAGGGTTTCCGCGATCGCGGCATGAAGGTGCTGCTGCTGGTCGACTCGCTGACCCGGTTTGCCCGGGCCCAGCGCGAGATCGGGCTGGCGGCAGGCGAACCGCCGGCGCGCGGCGGCTTTACGCCATCGGTCTACACGATGCTGCCGCGGCTCATCGAACGCGCCGGCAGCACGCCGCAGGGCTCGATCACGGCCATGTACACGGTGCTGGTCGACGGCGAGTCGGCATCGGATCCGATCGGCGACGAAGCAAAGTCGCTGCTGGACGGGCATATCCTGCTGACGCGCAAGTTGGCCGAGCAGGGCCATTATCCGGCCATCGACGTGCTGGCCAGCATCAGCCGGGTGATGAGCAATGTCACCTCGCGCGAGCATCGCAAGGCCGCTTCGCAATTTCGTGAGTTGATGGCGCGCTACCAGGAGATGGAACTCTTGATCCGCCTCGGCGAGTACAAGTCCGGCGCTGATCCGGTGGCCGACCGCGCGATGGAATTGCGCCCCGAACAACTGAGCTTCCTGCGCCAGGACACCAGCGGCAGCTCCGACTTCCAGGAAACCCTCGATACCCTGATGGAGATGGCCCGATGAGAATCGGCGCCGGCTTCGGCGCGCGGGCTGGCAAGCGCGAGGTGATCGATGTGGCCGAGATGAAGAAGCCGGATCGGCGGCTGGACCAGTTGCTGCACGTGCACAAGCAGCGCCTGTCGCGCCTGGAGCGGGAACGCAACGAAGCGCGCCAGGCGTGGCGCGAGATACGCCAGCAATTGTCCGGCAAGAAGCAGGACTGGCGCCAGTTGCAGTCGCGCGCCCAATCCGAGTGGATGAGCGCGCGTACTGCCTTCTTCAGCATGGGCCTCACCAATGCCGACTTCAAGCGGGCCAAGTCGGTGTATGAGCGGATGAAGCTGGAAGCCGGCGAAATGCGGCTGGCATGCCTGGCGCTGGCGCGCACCTGCCGCCAGGCCGGCACTGCCTTCTTCGCCGCGCGCGACCGGGTCCAGGGGGCCAATAAACAGCAAGAGAAACTGACCGTGCTGCGCGATGAAATGAAGGCGCTGGCATTGGCCCAGAACGCGGAGGCCTGACATGTCCATCTTCCCGGTGTCGCAACTGCTGGGCGAGAAGCCGGGCGAGGCGCCGCCGCCCAAACCGCGCCAACTGAAGTTGCCGCCCCGGCTGCCCTTGACGCGCAACGATGCCAATGAGGCGCGGCCGGCGCCGCGCACGCCACAGCCCCAGCCGCAGCCAAGACGCCAGCAGCAGGCCGCCGTAGCCAATGTGCGCACGATCACGCGCCAGCAGGCCGAGCGCGATGCGCGCCAGGCCAGCGCCGAACGCGCACAGGAACAGGCCGATCAGGCCACCGTCCTCCCTTACGAAGGACAAGGCGGGCAGGGCGGCGGTGGCGGTAATGGCAGCGGCGACAGCGGTGGACAACGGCAACCCGGCCGCGGCGGCGATGATGCACTGGCCGGCGCTGGCGGCGCCGGCATGGCCGAGCTGGCCGCCGACGAACTCGATTGCCATCTGCTGGCCGGCTTGCTGCCCACCGGCGCCGACGACGGTATCTTCGAGCTCCTGCTGCCGGGCGGCGCCAGGCTCGGCGTGGCCGTCGACCTCGGCCAGCGTACTACCTCGTTCCTGCTGATGCCGTCTACCGAGCGGCTGCGCGGTCAAATAAAAAAGAAAAAAATGGAACTGGAAAATGCCCTGGAACGACGTATGGAGACACAAGTCAGGCTTACGGTGCTGTAGAGGGGCAGGCTACCGTCGCGGGGGTATCGCGACTTCGGCCTGACTGTTCATCCGGGGCCTGGCGCGACCATCCAGCGACCCCAACAGGCTTTCATGTCCGATCTCTCGACCGCATCCACTTCATCCCGTGCCGGACATTACGACCTGCTCGAACTCGCGCCAAGCATCGACGCCGGGCAAGCAGACCTGAGCCGTCAGTTGGGCCGCGGGCGTCGCATTGCGCTGCCCGACCCCGCCTTGGAACTGCTGGTGCTGCCGGCGCCCCCGGTTGCCGGGCTGCAACCGGGCCTGCGCCTGGTGCTGGCGCAGGGCCCCTTGCTGCTGTGCCAAGGCGAGCGGCTGCTGGCCGGCCTGACCGGCATCGATCCGGCATCTGCGCGCGACGCCGACGGCAAGTGGCCGCACTGGCTGGCTGGGGCGCTGGCCGGGCGCTTGCAGCACACGCCGCTGGCGGCGCTGCAGGCAATCGACCTGCCGACGGCTGGCCAGTCCGACGCGCCCGGCATGGTGCCGCTCCAGTTGCGCCTGCGCGATGGCGAGCATGCGATCGAAACCACCGCCTGGGCCAGCACAGCGTTTTGGCAGACCCTGCTGGCCGACGCCGAACCGTTGCGCATGCCGGCCGCGCGCTGGTTGTCGCTGGGGTTTTCCAGCGTGGTGCCGCTGGCCAGCCACCGCCTTGCGCGGTCGGCCTTCGACGCGCTGCGCATGGGCGATCTGATCCTGCCGGACAACCCGCTATTCGATATCGAAGGAAACGGGCGTCTGTTGTTGGCCGCGCGTCATTGGCGCGTGCGCTACACGGACCATCAACGCCTGCAACTATTATCAGAGGAGAACGCCTTGAACTATGAAGCAGATCCGGATACGGCCATCGACGGCATCGACCCGGATGAATACGAGGCCGACGCGCCAGCCCCGGCCCGGGAGCCCGAAGACGTCGCCTACGGCAACGGGCATGAAGACCCGGTGGCAGGCGACGAGCGCCTGGCCGCGGACGGTGAAACCGTAGCGCCGGGCGAGATCTGCCTGACGCTGCGCTTCGAACTGGGCCGCCTCAAGCTGTCGCTGGACCAGTTGCGCACGCTCGGCGAGCAGACTGTGCTGACGCTGCACGATGCGTCGGCGCAGTCGATCGCCATCACCAGTTCGGGCGCCGAGGTCGGCCGCGGCGAAGTGGTGTCGGTAGATGGTCGGCTGGGCGTGCGCATTACCCGCTGGGGCCCGGCGTGCTGAGCGGGCAGTTCGATGTCGTTTCGTTCTCGGTGCTGCTGGCGCTCATGGCGCTGGTGCCGTTGATGGTGGTAACGACGACATCCTTCCTCAAGATTTCGCTGGTGCTGCTGGTGCTGCGCAATGCCATCGGCGTGCAGCAGGTGCCGCCGACGCTGGCGATCTACGGAATTTCGCTGGCACTGTCGGTGTTCATCATGGCGCCCACGGTGCAGGAAGTCGGCAAGCGCGCCATGCTCATCGACACCACCAACCCGGCCGCCTCGCGCACTACCCCGATCCTGCAGCGCGCCCAGGATTCGTTCGAGCCGTTGCGCAAGTTCATGCTCAAGATGAGCCACGCCGAGCAGCGCGAGATGTTCCTGGCGTCGGCCAAGAAGTTGTGGCCCAAGGAAGCCGCGCGCGATGCCCAGCCCACCGATGCGTTGATCCTGATTCCGGCCTTCGTGGTGTCCGAACTGCAGACCGGTTACGAGATCGGGTTCCTGATCTACATTCCGTTCGTGGTGATCGACCTGCTCATTTCCAATTTACTGATGGCGCTGGGCATGCAGCAGGTGAGCCCGCAGACCATCACGATTCCACTCAAGCTGCTGTTGTTTACGCTGGTGGGCGGCTGGGCCAAGTTGCTTAACGCGCTGGCGATGTCCTACGTCTGACCTGCCTGCGCCGCAATGGGCGCACTTTGATCCAGTCCAAACCGAGGAGACGGCCATGGCCGATACCATCAATTATTTCCAGCAGGGCCTGTGGATATGCATCATGATGTCCGCGCCGCCGTTGCTCATTGCCACGCTGTGCGGGCTGGGCGTGTCGCTGATCCAGGCCGTCACCCAGATCCAGGACCAGACCCTGCCGTATGTGGTCAAGCTGGTCGCGGTGGCCGTCACGCTGGCCGGCATGGGGCGCTGGATTGGCGTCGAATTGCTGCGCCTGGCCGACCTGGCCTTCACGATGGTGCCGGACATCGGGCGCTGATCCGATGCCTGCCTCGCTATTACTCGATATCCAGGCGGTGCTGGTGACGATGGCGCTGATCACGCCGCGGGTGCTGGTGTGCCTGGTGATCCTGCCCGGTTTCGGCCTGAACGTGCTGACCGGCATGGCCAAGAACACCGCCGCCATGGCCATTGCGCTGCCGGCAGCGCTGCCGACCTTTTATTTCGTGCAGGCCAATGCGCCCGACATGCTGACCTCCGGCGTGATCATCTTCAAGGAAGCCATCATCGGGCTGATGTTCGGCGTCATCATGGCGATCCCGCTATGGGTGGTGCAGTCGATCGGCTCCATTTTCGACAGCCAGCGCTCGCCGATCCAGATCCAGGCCAATAATGCCTCGGTCGACCGTGACGCCAGCGCCATCGGCGCCATGCTGCTGCAGGCGGTGGTGCTGGTGATGGTGCAGGCGGGGATGTTCGTGGCGATGGCCCGCATACTCATCGAGAGCTATGCGATCTGGCCGGCCTTTTCGCTGCTGCCGCCGTTCGAGCCGGGCCACTTCGACATTCTCATCAAGCGCTTCGGCGAATTGCTCTGGTATATCGTGGTCTACGGCGCGCCGGTGCTGATCCCGCTGGTGCTGATCGAGTTCGGTTTTGCCATCGTCGGCGTATTCGCGTCGAACTTGCAGGTGTCGTTCGCATCGGCGCCGGTCAAGAGCCTGGCCGGCTTGCTGATCATGTTGCTGTACTGGTCCACCTTCTCGCATTACGTCGCGGGCGACTTTACCCATGTGCTCGACCTGTTGAAGAGCATGATGGAAGTGCCGGCGGCGCGCTGAGGCTTCAGGAGCGGTCATGAGCGACGAAAAAAACGAAGAACCCACCGACAAGAAGATAGAAGACGCCAAGAAGAAGGGCCAGATCGCGGTCAGTCGCGACCTGGCCCGGCTGGTCACGCTGGTGGTGGTGATGGAGGTCGTTCTCGCCACCGAATCGCTATGGCGCGGGGCTATCTTGAACCTGATGGAAGGCGGGATCGCGGGCGTGGGCCAGGATTTTTCGACCGCCATGAACAACCAGCTGATGTCGGCCGTGATCTTCCTGGCGATCGTGTTCTTCGCCGCCTTCATCATTTGCCCGGTGACGGCGGTGATCGGGCATTGGGGCCAGTTCGGCATCCTGGTGGCGACCGAGGCGCTCGAGCCGAAGCTCGACAAGCTCAATCCGGTCAACGGCATCAAGCAGATATTTTCCAAGAAGAAGCTGTTCGAGCTGCTGATCACGGTGGGCAAGGCAGCGCTGATCGCCTTCATGATGTATGGCGCCATCCACGGCCAGCTGGGCACCATCCTGACGCTGGCGGGAGGCGAGCCGAAGGACGTCTACGACGCCTTCATGACCCTGTTGCGCAATATCTTCCACGGGATCATCGTGGTTTGCCTGATCCTGGGCGTGATCGACTTTGCGATACAGAAGTATTTCCACAAGAAGGATCTCATGATGGATCACGAAGAGATCAAGCGCGAGTTCAAGGAATCCGAGGGCGATCCGATGGTCAAGGGCCAGCGCAAGCAGTTGGCGCGCCAGTGGGCCAACGAAGCGCCGGCCGCCAAGACAGAGAAAGCCAATGCGGTGGTGGTCAACCCGACCCACTTTGCGGTGGCCATGTTCTATGACGCGGTCGATACGCAGGTGCCGGTGGTGCTGGCCAAGGGACGCGACGAGGTGGCGCAGGCGATGATCCAGCGCGCCCACGAATGCGGCATCCCGGTAGTGCGGCACGTATGGCTGGCGCGCACCCTGTATGCCACCTGCCGCGACGACATGGTGGTGCCTCGTTCCAGCTACCAGGCCGTGGCCCAGGTATATGCGGTGGTGCATGAGCTGGTCGCCAGTGGCGACGTGCAGCGGGAAGTCGAGCTGGAGTCTTTCGGCGAACCGCCGCAACCCGAACCATTGGAGGGGCCGGGCCATGGCGAAAAACCGTGAGATCGTCGAACTGAACGGCGCGTCTCCCAACTGCCCGGCGCCAGTGCCGTCCCCGGCGCTGGACAACCGGCAGCGGCGCTTGCGCCAGGATTGCGAAGTGCGCAGCGTGGCCTTACGCGCGCAGGTGCTGCAATCCAGGCCGGAGTGCGAATTGCCGCTGGGCGACGTGACGGCGCCGCCGGTGGCCGAGCCGGTGATCGAATCGGCCGGCAGCCAGCCGCAGGTGGTGATCGGCCAGGCCGGCGCCGCGACCACCACCGGCACCGCCGACAGGGAGGCGTCGTCGCTGTTGCAGCGGTTCATGGCGGTGCTGGCCATCGGCGAGCAAGACGGCGAACAGCGCTCTGCCGACGACGAACGCATCATCGGCAGCGGCGACCGCGCCCATCACCTGGCGTTGATCGCCGGCGCGCCGGCGCCGGCGCCGCAGCCGCTGCGCCCCGCGCGCGAACCGTTGATTGCGCGAGCGGCGCCGAAGTCGCGCGCCGATTGCCGGCGCCGTTGCGGCAGGAACGGCTTTTGCGATCCGTCTTCGGACCTTGGCTGCGGCGGCGTCCATTGCGGCAACCCGATCATGCGCGAGGCGCTCTGAGCGCGTGGAGGGGGAACCGCCTGCCATCGAACCCCCACCTATGCCTGTTCAGTCCAGATCTTCGAGGGAGCCGAAACATGCAACAGGCATCATTGCAGCAAAGTATCACCCTGAACGACCCCGCCGGCGGCAATGCGACCGGACCGGGACTGCACATGGACATCCGCTCCGGCAATGCAGACGGCGAGCACTTCAAGGCCATGTTCGAGCAATACATGAACAAGGACGCGATGCGCCACAAGCCCAATACCAATTCGCTGGGCAGCGTGCTGGCGCAGCGTACCTCGTCGCTGGCCTCAGAGGTCAAGCAGGACCAGCTGTATGTGTCCAAGCTGCTGGAGCAGGCCAGCCGCGCCGGCGACTCGATGCAATTGATGAAGGCGATGATGGCGCTGAGCGACTATCAGATCCGCGTCCAGACCATCTCGAAATGCGTGGCCAAGGCTTCCACCTCGGTCGACTCCCTGACCAAACTCCAATGATCAAGGCATCGTGATTCCCATACTCTTCAATCCGCCGCGCGCAGGCAGGCCATGGCGTCTGTTGCGGGTGAGCTGCGTGTTCCTGCTGCTGGTAATGCTGGCCGCCTGCTCCAAGATGGTCATCCTGCAGGCCGCGCTCAACGATGCCGACGCCAACGAGATCATCCTGGTGCTCAATCGCAAGGGCATCGAGGTCGACAAGCAGAAAGGCAAGGAGGGCGTGACCCTGCTGGTCAAGGATGTCGAACTCTCGCGCGCCACCGAGACCATGAATGCTGCCGGGCTGCCGCGACGCAGCCTGTCCAACCTGGGCGAAGTGTTCAAGAAGCAGGGCATGATCTCCTCGCCCATGGAGGAGCGCATTCGCTACATCCATGGCCTGTCCGAGGAACTCGAGTCGACGATGCTGCAGTTCGACAATGTGGTGTCGGCCCGCGTGCACGTGGTGCTGCCCGAACGCATCGCCCCGGGCGAGCCGATCCAGCCCTCGTCGGCGGCCGTGTTCGTCAAGTATCGCCCGCCGCTGGACGAGGACGCGGTGATGCCGCGCATCCGCCGGCTGGTGGCGTCCAGCATTCCCGGGCTATCCGGAGACGACGGCCGCAACAAGGTGTCGGTGGTGATGATGCCGGGCGAGCCGCCCACTCCCGGCATCGAATGGACCATGTTCGGGCCGTTCACGGTGGCGGCGGCCTCTGCCACCGGCCTGGCGCTGACGATGGGCAGCTTGTTCCTGATTGCGCTGTCGAGCCTCGGCTATATCGGCCTGCAGCGTGTGCTGCGCCATCCCAAGGTCGCACATATGCTGGCCAACTTCGCCGCCCGGCGGATCAAGAAGGCGCAGGAAAAAGCGCAGGAGAAGGCCAAGGCCGCAGCCCAGGCGCAAGTCGCCGGTGGGCAGGGCACATGATGGACTTGCCGCCCAGCGCCGATTTCCTGGACTGGTGGTTTGCGCCCTGGTCGTATGCCCGCCGGCATGCCGCGCCGCCATGTGCCGGTACGCTGGGCGCGCGCGATGCCTACCGCGACTGGTGCCGGCAGGCGGCCGTCGATCCGGTCTTGCCGGTCGCCGGCGACCTGCGCTGGCAGATGACGGTGCGCGATGGCGACGAGTTCGGCCGCGCTGCCGAGCTGTTCGGCGGCCTGTTCGCGGCCCGCGCCCGCAACCACGACGAACTGGCCGCGCTATCGCCGGCGCGCCGCCGATGGTGCCTCAGCGTGGCGCTGACGCAGCCGTTGCTGGCCTGGACCGGCGAATTGCCGCAGGCGTTGGCCACCGCCCGCGCGCGCGGCCTGCTGGAAGCGGCGATGCGCCTGGAGCATGCGTTGCCCGGCATGTGGTCGCGTCTGCGCCTGCTGCTGCCGGACGACGAGGCCGGCCAGTTGGGCCGGCGCCTGGCGCTGGGCACGCCCGAGTCGGCCCGCCTGCGCGAGCGTGAACGCAATTGCTGGCAGTTGTGCCTGGCGCAGGCGCGCGGGGCAGGCGCATGATCCCATTGGCCGAAGCGAGCAATAACGTGGAGCAATCGATGAACTCATTTTGCGTGGCGGCGCTGCACATGCCGCCGGGATTGCGCGCCCGCCAGGGAGTAGTGCGCAGCGATGCCTTCTTCATTACCGACGACGCAGGCCTGGCGGCGCAGCACCTGCTGGCCACGGCGCGCGCGCAAGCCGACGGCATCCTGGCGCATGCGCGCGCCGAGGCCGACAGCGCCGTGCGGCGCGAACAGGAACGGGTAGCCGAAGAGGCCGGCCGCATGCTGGCGTTGTTGCAGCAGATGCAGGACGGCGTGCTCGATGAGGCGGCGGGCTTGGCCATTGAACTGGCGCGCCGGATCTTCGACCGGCTGGTGCTCGACACCACGCCGCAGGAGCGGCTGGAAGCGGCCTGCCGGCGGGTGCTGGAAGAGGCCCCGCCGAAGCTCAACGCTGCGGTGGCCTGGATGCACCCGGACGACGCCGCCGGTATCGACGGTACGGCCGGCCTGCCCTGGGAAATCAAGGGCGACAAGCGCCTGCAGCCAGGCACCTGCCGGCTGGAGGCGTCAAACGGCGAATGGCGCGCCGAATTCGGATTGGCCAGCGAGGCCCTGCGGGCGTCGCTGGCGCAATTCATCCCGGCCGCGCCGGCGCCCGATGCCAACGACCTTGTTGCCGTTGGCGAGGACTTCGGGCAGGCCGGGGCGTTGGAAGCGGATACCGATGCCATCGATGGAGATGAAAGTTGAGACTTTTCCGCGGGCATTGAGCGAACCGGGCGGCGGCCGGAGTCACATATCGAAGTGATTCCCATCAGTCAATCCGGAGCCGGGTGCATACGGCCCGGACCGTTCATGCCAAAGGAGCAAGATCATGTCGGACAATCAGAATCCTTACCTGCAGAACCTGCGTCAACTCAATAACCGCTTCGAATCCACCGCTGAGCAGATCAGCGACTTCAACCGTCGCCAGGCCGATGGCGAACATCCGGATCCCTCCGAATTCATGGACCTGCTGAGCAAGCAATCGGTCACGCGCACTGCCATGAGCGCGCAGTTCGGGTTGATGCAAAAGCCGCTCAAGACCGTCCTGAATGAAACGCGTTGACGCGATGTTGTCCGAAGACCTCGAACAATGGTTGCAAGGCCTGCCGCTGGGCGAACCCTTTGATATTGGCGGCGAGAGCGTCTACCTGCAGGTCGGCGACGGCGGCGCCGAACTGGGCGTGATCCTGGTGCGCGAGCCGACCGACGCCCAGATCACCGAGTCGATGCGATGCGGGTTCCAGTGTGCGCTCGAATTCGAGGCCGGGTTGGCGATTCCCGACGATGGCGATGCGCTGGTGCTCAACCGCTGGTTGCCGGACGCCGAAACCTGGGCCGACGCGGCCGATGCGCTGGAAAACATTTTGAATCAGGCCGGCTTGTGGCGAGCCGCGATGAAACCGTCCAATGGCCGTCAGGCCGAAGACAGCAGTCGGGCCGAGCAGCGTCTGCGCACGGCCCTCAACGGGGGAGCAGCATGAATGTACGTGAAACCATCCAGTCATGGGGCCTTGGAATGCTCCTGGTAATGTTGCTGTTGTGGAGCAGCACCTTGCAGGCCGCCGTGCCTTCGGCATGGAAGGAAGGCGGTTTCTCGATCAACGCCAACGGCATGACCGTGCGCGGCGTGCTCGACGAATTCAGCCGCACCTATGGAGTGCGGCTGCAATTGAGCGCCGAGGGCGGCCAGATCGTCAAGGGCCGGCTCAAGGCCGAGAACGGCGTCGAATTCCTCAACCGGCTGACCAGCGCCAACAAGATGCGCTGGTTCGTCTACAACGATACGCTGTACGTGGTCTCGGCCACCGACAATACCTCGCAACGCATGCAGGTGGGCGAGGACGCCGTGATGGACGCCAAGACCGCGCTGGTGGGCCTGGGCCTGTTCGACGAGCGTTTCGGCTGGGGCGAGCTGCCCGATGAGGGGGTGGTCATCGTCAGCGGCCCGCGCGCCTATGTGGACCTGGCGCGCGAGGTGCTGATGCCGGCCGGCGCCAAGAAGGAAAAACTGCGCGGCCGCCAGGTCATGCTGTTTCGTCTCAAGTATGCCAGCGCCAACGATCGGGTGATCAATACCCGCGGCAAGCCCGAGACTATCCCCGGCATCAAGACCATCCTGACCAATCTGCTGATGGGCGGGCATGGTAGCGGCGGCGAGAAGGTCACCGGCAACAACCGGTTCGATGTCGACAGCCGCAAGCGCTCGCGCAGCGGCAAGATCAACCGCGCCGAACCGGGCGACGGCCAGGAGTCCGGCGAGCGTTTTTCGCCGTTGTTTTCCGCGCCCGGCGCCAACGGACGCAACAACCTGATGGCGCCGGGCGCCGGCCAGGCGGCGTCGCCGGGCGGCTACGACAATACCAGCGGCGCCGGTGGCGCGCAGGATGGCGAAGGCAAGCAGCAGGGGCCGCGCATCGAGGCCGATTCCACCCTCAATGCAATCATGATCTATGACGATATCGCCAAGAAGAGCGTCTACGAGTCGCTGATCGCCCAGCTCGACATCAAGCCCCAGCAGATCGAGATCGAAGCCCTGATCGTCGACATCGACCGCAGCCGGCTGGCCGAGATGGGCGTGGAGTGGGGCGCTCGCGCCGGTGTGGTCAATACCACCGTCAACGGCACCACCACCCAGTCCAGCGGTACCGACCTGCCGTTGCCGGGCGCAACCCTGCTCATCAGCGATGCGGCACGCTTCTATGCCCGCCTGAAGGCCATGGAGTCGAATGGCGAGGCGCGCGTGCTGGCCACGCCGACCGTGCTGACGCTGGACAACGTGGCGGCAGTGCTAGACCTGAGCCAGAGCGCCTATGTGTCGCTGGTGGGGGAGCGGGTGGCCGACATGTCCGACATCACCGCCGGCACCATGCTGCGCGTGATCCCGCGCATCATCAACGATGCCGGTGAGACCCGGGTTCGGCTGGAGGTGGATATCGAGGACGGTTCGCTCAACAATACCGAGTCCGATTCATCGCGCTCGACCAATAACAACGGCAGCGGCACCATCGCCGCCAACGTGACGCGCTCGACCATCAATACCCAGGCCATCATCGATGCGCAGCAGACGCTGATGATCGGCGGCTATCGCGCCGAATCGTTGATCCGCAACAAGCAGAAAGTGCCGGTGTTGGGCGACCTGCCGGTCGTGGGCGGATTGTTTCGCAGCGAATCGCGCTCCAACAGCACCCGTGAACGCTTGTTCCTGATCACGCCGCGCATCACCGGGTTCGACGGCACCCGGCTGGCGCTCAACAAGGCGCGCGGCAATGCAACGCCAGCAGCGCCGGCGCCGAGCCAGCCAGGCATGCCGACGCCAGGCATGCCCAGCGTGCCGGTGCCAGGGCCCATGCCTAATTCCCAGGTATTGCCGGCGCCGGCCGACGCGGCCACCTCGTCGGGAACGCCGCCGGCCCTGCTGCCGCTACCGGCCAATGCCCCTGGCGCTACACCCAGGCCACCGTCGTCCGACCCGCAGCAGGCCAGCAACATGCCGCACGAAGGATCGCTGATGGGAGTGCATTTGCCGCTGCGCAAGACCAAGAACCGATGCCTGCGGCCGGGAGCGGTGGGGATAATGTAGGGCACTGTCGAGGTCGTCTCCGAAAGGCGGCGGGCAGTCGGAAGGAGCACCGGGGGTGCTCCTTTTTTCGTTGGCCGGGTAGCGTTTTTTTGCGCCTTTGTGGAACCGGAGCGCAAGCCTTTTTCACTCATCATCAGTACCACGGGATCGTACCGGGCCGTAAGGCGCGGCGCAATGGCCGGGGAGGAAATATCAGCCATGCAAGATCGCCAGGATTGTCGTTTCGTCCAGTTTCGCGGTGGTCATATTTGTTGAGAATTTCCCTGTCAGCTTTTCGTTACTATCTATTCCAATCTTGAACGGAAACGCCGCGAAAGGCGCTCCGTTATTGGGTTGTCACTCACCGCTAGGCGCGCAGCGCCGGGGTCGCCGCACACTGCAATGGTGTGCGAGGCGGTGAGAAAAAATGAAAATGGTTCACGCAGCATCCGCAGTTCGGTAACAGATTAGTCAGGTGATTCCAGGTGAGGCCGGGTGCTTTGGGCAACCGTGCGTTTCACAGCGATGCGCCTCTCGTTGCGGGAGGCGCAAGGGGACGGTGTTCGCCTTTTTATTGACGATGTTCACGATGGGAAGCATTTATGTATCGCTCACACCTTGAAGTCAAGCGCCCCTTGCGGCAGATCCGGATGCTCACCGGCCTGGTTGTGCTATGCCTGGGACAGGGGGGCTTGCAGGCGGCTGCCGCTGCCGAGCCGGCGGCGGTGATGAAGTATGCCCCGACGCCGACCTTCGCCGCCGCCGAGGACCAGCGGTTCCAGTTGCTGGCCGGCGAAATCGAGCTGGGCGACGATTGCAACCCGCTGCCGCTGGCCGCTTCCGCGCGCTCCGCCGACACCATCGTGCTGGCCAAGGCGGATGACGAAAAGAAGCCCCGCAACGGCAAGCGCGCCAAAAAGGAAGTCGAACAGCCGGCCACCCTGATCGATGCCGTGCCGATGGCCGCCGCCGCGCCCGCTGCGCCGGCCGCGCTGGGATTGGCCGCCGATGGCAGCCGCGAATGGGAAATTATCGTCTCCGACAAGACCCTCAACGCCACCATGGCGCGCTGGGCGGCATCGGCCGGCTGGCAACTGTTGTGGGAACTGCCGGTGGACTACGCCGTGGAAGCACGTACCCGTGTGCGCGGCACGTTCGAAGAAGCGGTGTCGATCGTCGCCAGCAGCATGGAAAGCGCGGAGATCCCGATGAAGGCGGTCTTCTATCAAGGCAACAAGGTGTTGCGCATCATGGCCAAGGGGAGTGAATGATGAAGGCGTATTCCAGCAAATTACCGCTGCTGCTGCCACTGGCGATCCTGATCGCCGGCTGCAGCGGACTGGCCAACAAGCTCGAAGGCCAGGTCGACCAGGAAGGCGAACGCGCCAGCCGCCTGAGCCGTGACGTCGGCCGCACCGCACCCGGCAGCGTCATGCCGTCGACACCGCTGGTCAAGCACGAATCCGGCATCTGGCTGGGCAAGACGGCGATCAAGCTGGGCCAGCCTTCGCTGCCGCCGATCTTCTATGAACCGACAACCTTCGATCGCACCATCAATTCGCTGACCGAACTGGCCGAACGGATCACCCTGCGCTCCGGCATACCGAGCAAGGTCAGCCCGGACGCGCTGGAAGTGTCCGCAGGCGCATTCCGTTCACGCGGCGCCCCCGGCCTGCCTATCCCGGCGTTGCGGGCAGCCCCGGGCATGATGGCGCAAGCCAATGGTCCGATGTTGCCGTTGCCCGCAGGCACGCCCGGCGAAGGCCAGAGCAGCCCGGTGCAGCCCGGCCGCGGCCCGGCCGCCAATACCGGCCAGGCGCAGCCGACCTTCACCGACCTGCCCAATGGCGTGCGCATTGCCTATAACAGCGGTTCGCTCAAGGGCTTGCTCGATACCGCCGCCGCCCGTTTCGGGGTGTCATGGAAGTTCAGCGATGGCGTGATCCAGTTCTTCCACACCGAATCGCGCAATTTCCAGATCAGCGCCATTCCGGGGGATTCGACCTTCTCGGCCACCGTCACCAGTGGCGCAACCTCCACTGGCGGCACCGGCGGCGGCAACGGCGGCGGTGGTGGCGGTTCCAATGGCGGTGGCGGCGGTAGCTCGTCCTCGGGCGTCAACGCCAACAATACCCAGAATACCCAGGTCGCCTCCAAGCTGTCGGTCTATACCGGACTGGAGTCGGCAATCAAGGTCATGCTGTCGCCGTATGGCAAGGTGCTGGCTTCGCCTGCTACCGGTTCCATCACGGTGGTGGATACGCCCGATTCATTGGAACGCATCGCGTCCTACATCGATGGCGAGAACAAGTCGCTGTCGCGCCAGATCGCCATCAACGTGACCGTGCTGTCGGTCACCCTGAGCGATTCGGACCAGTACGGCATCAACTGGAATGCCGTCTACCGCAGTCTCAACAGCAACTTCGGCATCTCCAATTCCTATGCAGGCGCCGCGACCACCGGCCTGGTGTCGTTCACCGCCGGCGTTCCGGCCACCGGGACCTCCAAGTTCGCGGGCAGCCAGGCGGTGATGCAGGCGCTGTCCGAGCAGGGCCGGGTGCGGCGCCAGACCACCGCCTCGGTGGTGACGCTGAACAACCAGCCGGTGCCGGTGCAGGTGGCGCGCCAGACCACCTACCTGCAATCGCTTCAAACCTCGCTGGTGGCGCAGGTCGGCTCGACCACCTCGCTCACGCCTGGCGTGGTGACGGCCGGTTTCAACATGAGCATCCTGCCGCATATGCTGACCAATGGCACCGTGATGCTGCAGTTCTCCACCGACATCTCGACGCTGCGGCGCATCCGCACCATCGTCGGCACCAGCGACTCCGACGGCAGGGTCACCTCGCAGATCGAGTCGCCCGAGCTGGATACCCGCAACTTCCTGCAGCGCGTGGCGATGAAGTCCAACGAAACCCTGATCATCAGCGGCTTCGAGCAGACCGACGACGACCTGGGCCGCTCGGGTGTCGGCGAGGCCAGGAACATGGTGCTGGGCGGCGGTTTCTCGGCATCCACCAACAAGGAGGTGATCGTGGTGCTGATTACCCCGGTGACCATGGGTTCGGCGTCCTGAGGAAGATGACATGGCCGGCTATATCACCACACTAGAGAAGCACAAGTTCGTCTGCGGCCTGTTCTGGCAATCGCTGTCCAAGCCGCGCGAACTCAACCGTGAAGCCGCCGAGCTGGGACGCCGGATCGATTCCGACCTGATGGTGGTCCGGATGGATCACACCACGGCCCAGGCCGGTTTTGCCCAGACCAGGGACGGTGTCAAGCGCGGCATGTATTCGCTGGCCGCGGTGGTGTCGAAGACGCTGGCCATCGAAGGCGCGTTCTACGACGGCGAGCAGCAACCGGTGCACAACTGGCTGGGCGCTTTCAAGCTGCCTGACGACCACTGGGTCTACTTCGCGGTGCGCGACGCCAACTTCTTGCCCAATGGCGACTTCGCCGGCACCAAGGAAGAGGTGCTCGACCGCCTGCACAACGATTACGCGCTGGGCGGCTGGAACGTGGTGCTGGGCGAGGACGAGTTGCGCTCGTTCGGTTTCCACAACTTCCAGCCGCGCGACATCAAGAGCTTCATCCCGCAACGGCAGGACGGCAGCATCCGCATCCACAAGTGGTGGGGCATGCGCCAGATCGGCGGCCGTCCCAGCTGGGTGCCGATGGCCGCTGCGGCTGCCGTGATTGGCGCCGTGGCGCTGGGCGGCGCCTACGGGTGGAAGATCTACCAGCAGAAGAAGGAAGAGCGTGAACGCGAGATCGCCATGCAGCAGGTGCGCGAAAGATTGGCGCGCGAAGCCTCGGTGGCTGCGCGCCCCTGGGCCAAGAAGGCTTCGCCGGTGAGCTTGATGCAGAGCTGCCAGAAACAGTTCACCCATCCCACGGCAGGCGGCTGGGTGCTGGAGTCCTATACCTGCACCCAGGAGGCGCAGACCTATGCCTGGGGCCGAGGCATGTCGACCGTGGCCATGCTGCGCGAGCAGATGCCGGATGCCACCGTGGAAGCGACGGGAGAGCGTGCCAGCTACGTGCGTCCGCTGAAATTGCAGGCGCCGCAGAACGAAGAATTGCAGGACAGCCGCAAGACGCTCGAGCCGCTGTTGTCGCGGCTGCAGATGATGGGGGTGCCGATCAAGGTCACGACCGCGCCGCCACCGCAATTGAATGCGGGCGACCAGCAGTGGCAGCCCAATTGGCGCAGTTACCTTTTTAAACTCGTCGCCGGCGGCATGGAGCCGCTGGAGATCGCCGAGATTCTCAACCGGCCGGGTGTGCGGGTCGACAAGGTGGTTTATCAAGGATCCCAGTGGATCATGGAGGGAACGATATATGCAAAATAAGACCGTTATTGCACGCAGGACCGCTATCGCAATGCTGGCCGTGGCCGCTTGGACGGCGTCTCCCGCCCACGCCGAGAGCACCTCCGAGAGCCTGACCCGGATCGAAGCCGAGACCATGGTCTTGAAGGCGCGCGAAAAGCAGCTCGAAGTGCAGGCCAGCATCGTCACCAAGCAAAACGAGATCGCCGCCCGGCAAAGCGTGACGGCGGCGCTGAACCAGCCCGAGGTGGTGGGCGATCCGGTGGTGCGCGCCATCGAAGGCATCGGCAGCCGCATGTACGCCACCTTGCAATTGAGCGATGGCAGCCTGGTCGATGTGCAGCAGGGCGACACGCTGCCCGGCGGCATGAAGATCGTCGCGGTGCATCCGCGCGAGGTACTGGCATCCAGCAAGGGACGCCAGTTCCGCCTGGGCACCTATGCGCCGGCGCTGACCGGATTCAATCCGAATTTCCCCGGCCCGGGCGTATCCCCGGTTGCCCGAGGAGCAGCAAGATGAAACTGCGCCTGCCACGACGCCGCGAGCAGCCGCAAGGCACGCCCGCCGGCGCCCATGACGACGTGCCGCGTTTCGACGGCCTGCAGGTGCTGAGCCACAGCGGCCTGTTCGAGGCCAGCCAGGAAGAGCGCAAGCTGCTGTGCCTGTTGGGTGACGGCCGTCTGCTGGTCGTGGCCGGGCAAGAGCTCAATCCCCATGTCATGTCCTACCAGGGACGGCTGGAGCGGCTGGGGCAGCCGTATCAGGTGGAGTCGAGCGGGGTCGAGGTGATCTACCGCATCAACCGCATCGGCGGCGTATTGCCCGAAGAGCGCCACCAGGAACACACCATGATGCAGGTCACCGCCAAGGACTTGCTCAACAAGGCTTGCCGTTCGCGCGCCTCCGATATCCATCTCCGGGTACGCAAGAACTGCACCGAAATCTACTTTCGCATCCACAACGACCTGGTGCCGGTCGGCGGCCAGACCCGCGAATACGGCGAGCGCCTGCTGGCGACCCTGTATGGCGCCATGACCTCGGTCTCGGACAGCTCCTACAAGCCCACCGAGCGCCAGGATGCCGCCATCGCGGACCGCGACAAGCTGCCGCCGGCGCTGTACGGCGTGCGCATTGCCACCGTACCCACCAGCGAAGGATCGGTGATGGTGATGCGCCTGCTCTATAACGATGCCGGCGACAACATCGATTTGCGTCCGCTGGGCTTTTCCGAAGCCCATGCCGCCGCGCTGCAAAAGCTGAAGGAGCAACCGGTCGGCCTGAACATCATCAGCGGCCCTACCGGCTCGGGCAAGTCGACCACGCTGCAGCGGGTGCTGACCGGCGAGATCATCGAAGCCGAAGGCAAGCTGCACGTGCTGACCATCGAGGATCCGGTCGAATACCCGATCGAAGGCGCGGTGCAGACGGCCGTGACCAATGCCGGCAGCGAAGAAGAGCGATCGCGCGCCTTTGCCGCCGCCATTTCCAACGCCATGCGGCTGGATCCCGACACCATCATGATCGGCGAAGTGCGCGACCGGGCCACCGCACAGAACGCGCTGCGCGCTTCGATGACCGGCCACCAGGTGTGGACCACGGTGCATGCCAACAGCGCCCTGGCCATCGTCGACCGCCTGCTGGACCTGGGTTTGCCGGCCAGCCTGGTGGCCGACCACCACGTGGTCACCGGCCTGATCAGCCAGCGCCTGGTCAAGAAGCTGTGCCAGTGCTGCCGGCAGCCGCTGGCGAAGCATCCCGAAGCGTTGCCGCCGGCCATGCTGGCGCGGGTGCGCCAGGCGGTGTCGGCCAACCTGGAAGGCGTTTGCGTGACCGGGCCTGGTTGCGACGAATGCAAGGGGCAGGGAACGGTGGGACGTTCGGTGGTGGCCGAGATCATCATCCCGGACGACCATTTCTTCCGACTGGTGCGCCAGGGCGAGAAGACCGAGGCGCTGAAGTACTGGGTCAACGAACTGGGCGGCAGGACCATGCTGGAGCACGCCATCGAGAAAGTGGCGCGGGGCGAGCTCGATCCGCGCATGGCCGAGCGGGTAGTGGGCCACCTGGTCTATGAGCACGCACCGGTGTTGCCCTTTCTGACCGTGGTGGAGGGGCGCAGTGCTACCTGATATCAACCGCCTGTGGGCCAAGACGCAATTCACCGATACGGCGCGGCTGCGGCTGTATCGCAAGATGTCCAAGATGCTCAGCAACGGCTTGCCGCTGTTGAAGGTGCTGGAAGAACTGCGCGACCGCGAATCGCATCACGGCAAGAAACCCAAGGAGCCGCTGGCGATCATCCTCGACGATTGCCGCCGCAGCGTGCAGAACGGCCGGCTGCTGTCGGAAGCGTTGGACGGCTGGGTGCCGAAGTCGGAACAGATGATCCTGATGGCCGGCGAGCAGTCCGGCAAGCTGGAGCCGACCCTGATCTCGGTGGTCAACGTGGTCCAGGCGCGCAAGAAGATCAACGCGGTGATCGTGGGCGGCATGGCTTATCCGCTGGCGATCCTGGGCCTGGTGCTGTCGTACATCTACCTGTTCGGGGCCAAGGTCATCCCGCAATTCACGACCATGATGGATCCCAACAAGTGGCAAGGGGCGGCGCGCTCGTTGTACCTGATGTCGTTGTGGGTACAGAACTGGATGGGATGGACGCTGTTGGGCATCGCCGTGGCGCTGGTGATCCTGTTCGCGTCTCTGCCCCGCTGGCGCGGCAGCCTGCGCATCTGGGCCGACCGTGCGCCGCCTTATTCGATCTATCGCCTGATGGTGGGCAGCGGTTTCCTGATGGCGTTTTCGGCCCTGCAAGGCGCCGGCGTGACAGTGGAAAAGGCGCTGATGCGCTTGTCCAGCGGCGCCCAGCCCTGGTTGCGCGAACGCCTGGACGGCGCTTTGCTGGGGGTGCGTTCGGGCCTGAACTGTGGCGAGGCGTTGCGCAATACGGGGTATCAGTTTCCGTCGAAGGAGGTCATCGACGATCTTTGCGTCTATGCGGAGTACAAGGGGTTCGCCGACGCCTTGCAACTGTTGGCGGATGAATGGATGGAGCAGGGGGTGGACATCATTTCCCTGCGGATGAAGCTGGTCAACGGACTGGCGGTGGTCACCATGGCGGTAGTCATCGGTTGGCTGGTGATCGGGTTCTTCGGGATTCAGCAGGAAATTGCGGCACTTGCCCGCGCTCATTGATGGTCTTAACGCAGTTCTTTCTCACAACAGGGGTCAATCATGCACGTCGAAAAAATGAGTGGTTCACACGCCAGGGAAATTCGCTCCAACAGCAAGGTCGCACGCCAGCAAGGCGCATCGCTGCTGGAAGGCATCGCCTATCTGGGCATCGCCGCCATCGTGGTGATGGGGGCGATCTCTCTGCTGACCGGCGCCTTCAGCAGCGCCAAGTCGAACCAGGCCAATGAAGAAGTGATCGGTCTGCGTACCGCGGTGCGTAAGCTGTATATGGGACAGACGTATCCGACCGCCGGCATCCCGGAGCTGCTGCAAACCGCCAAGGCCGCGCCCGGCACGCTGGCCGCCGACGGCACCACGCTCAAGAACAGCTGGGGCGGCACGGTTGCCATCGCCGGATCCGGAACCGGCTTCCAGATCACCTATCCGTCGGTGCCAAAAGACGTTTGCGTGAGCATGTTGTCGGGCGCCAATGGCTGGACCTCGGTGCAGACCAACGGCGGAACCACCGTGACTACCTTCCCGGTCACGGCCGATATTGCCACGACCCAGTGTTCGGCGGCCGATAACTCCATCGTCTATACATCGAGCTGATTGCCGACGCGGTGACGAATGCGCTGGCGGGCGCAATTGCGCTCGCCAGCCCGACCTAACGGAGGGCTCCTCATGTGGAACGCTGCAGTAGTGGCCATCCTGATCGCGGTGGCCGGAGTATATGCGACCAGAAACGCCCGGACGCTCGACGGCGTTCAGGCTGGCCTGGCCGCCAGCACGGCGGCCGAGATGGGTATCTATCGCAACGCCGTCATCAACTATTTCACCGCGCACGATACGAGCCCAGGCGTGGTCACCACGGCTGCCCTCAAGAGCGGCGGCTACCTGCCGTCGTGGAGCCGCCTGTACCAGCAGAGCACGCCGCTGGCATGGAGCAATTACCGCGATGCCGCCGGCATCATCTACATCTACGCCACGGCGCTGCCGGACCGCAACCTGGTGGCCGAACTGGCCAGCCTGGCGCAGAACTCGGTCCTGTTCGGCGTCTATGACGGCACTACCAACAAATTGCAGTCGCCGGTCGCCGGCAATACCAATATCCCGACCTCCGCCATTTCCGCCATGTCGATTCCCAACGGTGCGCCGGTGTGGATCGCAATGATCAAATGAACATGATGCCGATCCATCCTCCTTCTGCCATGCGTCGCCAGAGCGGTGTCGCGATGCTCGAAATCCTCGGCGCGCTCGCCATCGGCGCCATCCTCGTGATGAGTTTGGCCAGCATGATGGATACCTCGCTGGAAGACACCAAGGGCCAGCAGGCGGCCTATTACCAGTCGCAGATCGCGGCGGCCGGGCAAAAATACATCGCCGCGAATGCCGCCACGCTGACGACTTCGCTGCCGGCAGCGGGGTCGTTGGTGGCAATAGGCGTGGCGCAACTGAAGACCGGGAAATTCCTGTCCGCCGGGACGGCTGCCAAGAATATCTATGGCCAGACCGCGTGCGTGCTGATTCGCCAGCCTGATCCCAGCGGCAATCCGGGCAAGTTCGATGCGCTGGTGGTCACCAGCGGTGGCGACCAGATTCCCGAGAAAGTGCTGCCGGTGATTGCCGCCAATGCCGGTCCCAATGGGGGGTATATCAGCACCTCCGACTTCAACAATGCCAAGGGAAGCAACTGGAGCAGCAGCACCGCCTCTTATCGCTCGACCACTTGCAGCGGGGGAACCAACCTGAGCGGCAGCGCCAGCGACGGCGGCCACCTGGCATCCAATCTCTTTTTTGATGGGCCGGGGCAGTCTTCCGCCGATTATCTCTATCGCAATGCGGTTCCAGGGCGTCCCGAGCTGAATCGTATGAACACACCGATCCGCATGGCGGACATTGCTCTGGTGAGCTCCGGGGCCAGTTGCCTTGACTCGGATGGCGTCAACCGGGCCGCCGTGGCCATCGATTCCGCCACGCGCGGCTTGCTGGTATGCGGCACGAACAACGTATGGAGTTCGCCCTCGCAGTGGAAAGAGCCGGTACAGAACTACGCCGACCTTCCCGGCGCCGGCAATACGGCGGGCGACGTGCGCATGGTCAGGGGCCTGTCGCGCGCCTTCACCTATAACGGCGCGAACTGGGTCGCGCTGGCGGTGGACCAGAACGGCAACATGGGCGTTCCAGGCACCCTGACCGCCGGCAACGTCAGTACCGGCAACGTCAACGCCTCGGGAAATATGGTGGCTGGTGGAACTATCCATGCCACTGGAGACATTAGTACTAGTAACTCCGTTTCGGCAGATCTGGATGTCAACGCCGCCCGTGCGGTCAATGCAAAGGACGTCTATGTCGCCCACAACGTGGTTACCGAGGGGTTGCAGGTCAACCGCTGGACATCGTCTCCGGCCTTTTCGGTCGGTATCAATTACTTTGTCGCCGGCGCGGCTTGCCACTATTCGGAATATGACCCCTGGGAAAACACGACCCATATCACGTTCCCCGTCGGAACGATCGTCATGGACAGTAATTACCGACCGCTGATTTGCGGCGCAGACAAGACAATGAGATACGCAAATGGAACCTATTCCCCGTGAACCCAATCGCTGGCTGGCGCGCCTGCTGCTGCAGACCGCCGCCCTGATCCTGGCCTGCCTGGCGTGCGCGCCGGCGCTGGCTTGCTGGAATGAGGTGGCTTCGTGGTACGGCGTCAACGTGCACCTGCTGTACGCGATCGCCAAGACCGAGTCCAACCTGAACCCCAAGGCCATGAACAAGAACAAGAATGGCAGTTACGACATCGGCATGATGCAGATCAACAGCAGCTGGCTGCCAACACTGCGCAAGTACGGTGTTACCGAAGAACAATTGAAGGATCCCTGCGTGAATCTGCAGGTAGGGGCCTGGATCCTGGCCCAGAACATGGCGCGCATGGGCCTGACCTGGGAGGCGGTAGGCGCTTACAACGCGCGTAATCCGCAACTGCGTATCAAATATGCCCAGAAGGTATACAAAAACATACCCCAGGAGATACTGGTGCAGGCGTCCAGATAACGATAATGGGATCCGGCCCCGAGCTTGAATGCAATGTGAAAATGATTTAAACGTGAAAGGGAGAGGGCATGCATCCTTCGATTGAATTTTCGCTCGGCCTACGATATTTCGCTCAATTGGCAAGTTGAGACTCCGCAGGTGGAATACCGTTGTGTGTGCATAAAATATTAGTTTTTGCGAACAATTGCGACGGCGCGAGCAGGTATAGTAGACTCCCCTCTCATCATGTCAGTTGTCGGACCGATCATGGAAAGCATCTTTGGTGGGCGGTCAAATCCTTGCACAGCCCGGGTTCGCGGCGGTCAAACATGTCGGGGAAAGCAGCAGGCAGCAGTCCGTCGCTCTTCCATCAAGACTAAAAAGCGCTTTACAAAAATCAGGTGGCCGAATGTCAAATGACCATTTCCACGCACGCGATCTCCAACGGGAATTGCTCGCGCTTGTCAACTCTACGCAGACTTTCTCGGACATTCATATCGAGCAAGACCAACCGCTGATGCTCAAGACGCCACGCGGCTGGCAGCAGGTGCACGATATGCCTGTATCGATCCAAAACCTGGCGCCGTTGCTGGCGGCCATTGACGAAGACTGGGAAGACAAGATCATCGATGGCGCGCTGGACTGCCCGTTCGTGCTGGGGGAATGGCGCTTGCGCTGCAATATCTACCGCATGGGCCGCGGCAGCAAGGTCGCCGTCTCGATCCGGCGTTTTCCGCTTGAGCCGCTGGCGCTGGAGCGCACCGGTTTGCCAAGTTACGTAAAGACGGTGCTCGAAGCGACCAAGGGCATCATCCTGGTGACCGGGCCCACGGGGGCCGGCAAGACGACCACCATCGCGTCGATGCTCGATTACATCAATTCGACCCGGCATGGCCACATCATCACCATCGAAGAGCCGATCGAATACGAGCTGCAACGCAAGCAGTCGATGATTTCGCAAAAAGAGGTCCCGACCGACACTGAAAGCTTTTCGTCAGGTTTGCGCGAGGCGTTGCGGCAAAAGCCGGACGTGCTGATGGTCGGCGAGATCCGTGATTTCGATACCGCCGACACCGTATTGCACGCCGGGGAATCGGGCCACCTGGTGCTGGCTACGCTGCATACCAGCAGCGCCGTGCGCGCCATTACCAAGCTGCTGGGATTCTTCCCGCAAGACCAGCGCGCCCAGCGGGCTGCCACGCTGGCCGAGAGCCTGGTAGGAGTGATCTTCCAGAGCCTGTTGCCGTCCGAAGACGGTGAACATCATGTGATGGCCAGTGAAATGGTGTTCAACAATAACCAGCAGATTGCCGCCTACATCAATGACCCGGCCAAGCTGCACATGATCAATGACTTCATGAAGCGCAAGGAAGACAACATGTCGCGCAGCCTCAATGAAGTGCTGTTGCAACTGGTGCACAAGAAGAGCGTATCGGCGCGCGATGCGCTGCGGGTGGCCTACAACCGGCTGGAACTGCACGAAATGCTCAACAGCGCCAAGCGCTAGCCAGCGTACACGGCGTCATGCCCGGAAGCGACCTTCGAATGAAGGTCGCTTTTTTTATGCCTTTCGCATATCGAGGGGCTAACCGGGACAGGATGGGCGCACGGCCACCTGTTCCTGTGTCCTGGAGAAAGAATTTTCTTTCAATGATCCTCAATGTCAGGAACCACACTTGTCGCACCGGGCACCCATGGGTGAAACCACAACAAGAGGAACCCATGTCCAGAAGCCGCTTTATTGAATTGACCAATGACTTCTGCGCGATCGCCAATATCGATCAGCCAGAACTGATGGTGCAAGGTAACGCCATCGAAGTCGATGGCATCGATTTTTTCGTCCAGTACGATGAGGAATTCGCTCCCGATCATCTCATCGTCTATTGCGATTTTGGCATGCCTCCCCAGGAGCGCCTGCTGGACGCCTACCAGGCCCTGCTCGAAACCAACATGCTGATCTACGCGGCCAATTCGCCCGCCTTCATGCTGGGTCCGGACCGGCGCGTGACCTTCGGCTACCAGTGCCGCCTCAACGAACTGCGCGCTCCGGAACTGATGACCATCCTGCTCAACCTGGCCGAACAGGCCAGGGATTGGCGCACCGACCATTTCCTGGACGCCTGAGCATATCGTCGGCGCCCCCAAGACAACCGTATTCAACCAGGAGCCATCATGGGTCCCATCGACAACAAGCCAGTCAATTCACCGGGCTACTTTCATCGCAGTGACGACGCCAGCAAGACCGCCACTGCGCTGCGCTCGACTTTTAATCCAAGTCCCAACAACAAGATCACCAACATGCTGGCGCGCCACCACATGCCGCGTGCGGCCGGCATGGTCAACGCGGTGCGCGACCTGGACCTATCGATCCGCAAGTCCTGGAACCAGCGACGGCTCGACAGCGCCCGGAGCAAGCTTGGAAAAATGACCGGAGCGGAAGAAAAGCCTGGCGCCTTTGACTTGCAACGCCAGCGCGCCGCGGAACAGCAGGTGGAACAGCGCGAGCACAACATTCGTCGCCTGAACGGAAAGCAGCTCATCGGCCAGGATGCCAAGGCCGGCCGCCTGGACCATCAAACTGTCAGTGAGCTCAATGAGGCCCTGCAATCGCATCTGAAAGGGAAAGACTATGTTCCCTTGTCGGGCTTGAGCGATGCCAAGCCCGAGAGCGTTCGGAGCCGGTATCTGAACGAGATTAACGACAACCATCGCATCAAGGTGCATTCCGATGGCCCCCCCCAGTTGGCCAGCTATGTCGCCAATCGGGTTAGCGCCGCTTATGATCGCGGCGCAAGCGGCGTCGCCAGCCGCACTCTCAGCACGCTGCAGCATGCGCTGGTAGGGATCCAGGGGGCGGCCTTGTCCGTCAAAGGGGCGGTGGCGGGCAGCCTGGCCGAGAGCAAGTACCTGGACGCCGGTGGGCGGGCGCGCATGGATGTGCGGGCGGCGCGTAGCGAGCAGAAGCGCACCATGTTGCAGGCTTCCCTGAAGGGAAATGAAGTGCTCAAGCAGGCCTATCGTGATGTAGTGGAGGAGCAGGCCAGGTCGGCCCGTGCCAGGTTCGCGCCCAGCGACAACCCGGATCAACCCCGTTATGTGGTTCGCGCGTCTGCGGAGGATGGCAAGGCGCCTCCGCAGACGCGCTCCTGGGAGCGCCGTATCAATCAGCTCCGCCAGCAGCCTGATGCCGAACAGGGGATGCCACGCAAGCCTGGACGCCTGGCGCGCTTTGCCCTGGCCACAAGCAATCTTCGCAACAAGCGCGCCGTGCACAAGGCCGGCGGGGATATGTTATTGGCTGCGGTCAAGCTCAATGGGATCAACAGCGATGAACAGAATGCCGCTTCCATGCGAAAGATGGAGCAGAGTGCCACTGCCTATGACAAAGCTGGCCACAAGTATGTGGCGCGCCGTTCCTTGCTGCAGGGAACGTTGATCGAGACCCTGGCAAAACCAGAGATGCGAGAAATGTTGGACAGATCGTTCCCGACCCAGGATAGGGTGCATGATGACCTGCCGTGGCAGTCGCGGCCCACGCCGCGCGATGACGAAGAAGCTTGAGGACCATCATGCTTGACCTGAGCCAATCGCAACCGCCATCGTGGATGGCCTTTAAACACACCCGCCACGTGCGGTGGCACGAGATCGAGGCCATGGTGCAGCGGCACCAGGCCGAGATCGCGGCGCGCTATGACCTGCTGGTGGCGATCTTGCGCGCCGGCAGCCCGGTCGCAGCCCTGATTTCCCGCAGTACCGGTTTGCCCATCGACTATCTGGTCTGCAGCCGGCGCAATCCCCAGCCGCAGTTCCTGGATGGTCCGGCGCGGGCGCCGCACGGGCGTCGGATCCTGCTGGTGGACGATGTCTGCGGCAGTGGCTGGACCTTTGAACGCTGCCGGCGCTACTGCGAAAGGCTGGGCAACCAGGTCGGCACTTTCAGTGTGTTTCGCTGCGACGCGCCCGGCATGTTCGCGCCCGATTTCAGCATGGATGCAGATCCTCGCCATTACCTGCGTTGGCCCTGGGAGTACCAGGTCGAAAGCGAGATGCCCGGACAGGACGGGGCGCTCGCGGAGCACTGATTATTGTCATCCAGATCACTGATTGTACTGATGCACATGGGCGCCTTTGGGCGCCTATGTGCTTTTTGTCTTGTCGTGATTGCGCGTGGGGTCGTTTTTGGTGGAACTGTGATGCCGGTCGTCGTTACCTATGCTCAGACAGGCAGCTTGAAAATCGCAAATCCGGTTTCGCGGCCCTGTCCCCGAACAATTTTTCGCATCGTCGGCACCCATGCCTGATGCGACCATCGGCGCCACACTGCGCCTTTATCAACGCATACGAAAGAATTCAACATCATGGCTCATTTCAATACCAACCCGACCCTGCATAGCGCCGCGTCGCTGCAATCGCTGCAGTCCTACGACAGCAACTCTTCTTCGGCCGCCGCTTCCAGTTCCGCTGCCTCCGAAGGTCCCAGGAAGCTGTACGTCACGCTGGACGAATTTGTCGCCCATCAGCCCAGTTCACGGGTCAACCACCGCATCATCGTCGGCGCCGGTCCACGCGGCACGGCCCAGGTCACCGAAGACCTGCTGTTCATGCTGGAACACAAGGAAGACTTCGATAAACTGGGCCAGAAGCCTGGCTACCGCATGGAAACCACGCTGATCGAACGCAAGGGCAAGGACTGGGTCGCGCGCGGTAACGGCTGGGGCCCAGACCAGGGCGTGGGTACCGTCAATACATCGCCGGAAAAGGCCCAGTTCCACAAGGAACGCATCAGCGAATTGCTCAAGAAGAATCGCGACACCCTCGGCGCCAAGTACGCCGAGAAGAACCCGATCGCCCACGCTGCACTGCAGACCGCTTTCCAGGATCCGGAAGGCACTGACGAAAATCCCACCACCGGCCGCGCCTCGCTGACACGCACAGACCAGGGCCAGGAAGAGCAGGAATATTTCACGGCACTGTGCGAACTGGCACACCAGACCTTTCCGTTCCTGAAGATCAACGTGATCACCGAAACCTCGGTAGACAAGATCGACGTCTCGGATCCGGAAAACCCGAGGGTCCTGGTACGTGCCAACGGCAAGAGCTCGCCGCTGGTTGCGCTGGCCGCCCGTGGTGTGGTTCTCAATACCGGCACCACGGTCAAGAATCCGATTTCGGATCCTGAAGTGCAGAAGCATACCTTCGCCGAACCGATGAACCAGGAGCGTCTGGCCAGCTTCCTTGATGCCAAGGGCCTGCTCGATGCCAACGGTGAACTCAAGCAGGGCGCCAAGCTGCTGGTCGGCGGTACCGGCTTGTCGCTGTACGATCAACTGATCGCACTGCATGGCTCGATGAAGCTGATGGAAGTCGACGAAACGGCGCCGTTCGGCTACAAGCTGACCGAGGCCGCCAAGGAGAAATACCAGGGCGCGCTGACCGTGGTCAGCTTCACCCCCGGCAAGTGGATCTCGCCACGCCATACCAACAGCGCCGAATGGACCCAGGAGAAAAAACCGCTGGGCACCGCCGAAGAGCTGCACTCGATGTTCCTGCACGAAGATGGTCAGGAAGTATATAAGACCTTTGCCGACCTGGCCATCGCGTCGGTGGCGGCCACACTGGGCTTGACACCGGAGCAGGTGCACCAGAACGGCCTGACCACCGAGGCCTTGCTCAAGGAGCAGGGCGATTCGACCCTGAAGCACATGGAAAAGTTGGCACAAGCCACCACGCTGACCGGCCCGGCCCGCGAACAGGCATTGAAGGAAGCCACCTGGACGCTGGAAGGCGCCCGTCGTCAGGCTTACCTGCCGATGATCCTGGGTTACGGCGCGACCGAGAATCCCGAGGCCACCATCGCCCGCATGAATGAACTGGCGCCGCTGACCTTCAAGGGGCGTGCCGGCTACCTGATGGAGCGTGCCCAGCCTGCAGGTGTCACCACGGCCGAGGTGGCCACAGGCCGAGGCAACCGGGAAGAGATGAATGTGCTGACCACATTGACCAACGACATCACCGCTTCGCCGTTCCGTGTGCATTACTTCGCGGTAATGCTGCAGCAGGCAGGTATCGTCAAGTACGAACCAGGCAGCTATAACGACTTCAAGGCCAAGCCCGGCGACAACCAGCTTGAATTCAAGGGCCGTGAAATGGATGCGCCGGCCAAGTTCGATGCGTTCGTCGTGTCGCCTACCTTTGATCGCAAGGCTGAACCTGCATTGACATCGCTGGCAGGCCAGGTCAAGTCTGTCCATAAGGACGTGGCTGACCTGCCTGAATTGACCGGCAACCGCCTGATGTTGCGCCCGGATTCGGTCAACAGCCAGGAAGGCCGCCTGCCGATCCAGGACTTTGGCTACAACGGTGCGGGTGCAATGCTGGGCCGCAACAAGGTCGGGCTGGTGTCGTACGACGTCAACAACCGTGATTCGGCCTACGATGTGAGTCCAGGCCTGACACTGCGCCGGATGGCCCAGGAACATCTGTTCGCTGCCGGCTTGACCGGAGCGTTCAATGTGGTCGAAGGCATGTATGACGAGGAGGCTGAAATCGACGCCGATGCATTCCGCGCCGAAGTCAGCAAGTTTGCCGACGCGTTCGAGTCGGGGCAGAAAAAGACCGCGTTCGTCAAGTCGGTGGAAAAAGCGGTGAAGGAGGATCCGGCAGCATTGAAGAAGGGCGATACCTTCGCCGGGCTGGCCCACCTGTTTGCCACCAGCAAGCTGGGTGTCGACGCCGCCGCCGTAGTGGCCAAGCACATGGCTAACGACCCCGACAAGTTCGGTGTGGCGGACGACGAGCGCATGCGTGCTTTCGTTGCCGCCGGGGTTGAATACGATGGCAAGAAGGGCTCTCTGCCGAAATTCAATCCGGCCAGCCAGGAAAAGCTGTTCGCCCGTTTCGTGGATTATCCGCTGCACATCCATCAAGCGGTCTACGCTAGGGCCAAGGCGTTCGCCGAAGAGACTCCGGCAAAGACCCTGCGCCACACCACCCCGCGTCGGTAGCATTAGCCGCACGGAGAGGCAGGCTGGTAGCAGTCCGGCGCCCTGAACCGGTTAAACAGTGAAAATGGCGTGAAGATAAGATCTTCACGCCATTTTCCGTTTTCCGTTTGGGTTCGTTGGGGCTGTTTGGGGCTGTTTGGGGCAGTGCCGGTCGATGACGCCAGCAGGGTGTCTCAGTCCGCTTCCTGCATCCAGCCGTCGAGTACGATGCGATGCACGGACAGCAGCGGTCGTTCAGCCGGCAGCGCGCGGGCGCGCAGTGACGGGCCGGCGCGCAGGCGGGCGCCCACGCGCACCGCGTCGGCGGTCATGTCGGCCGCGCCGGGCGCCACCGCAATGGCGCGAATGAGCTTGCTGGATGCTTGCTGTGCCTGGGCATCGCCCAGCAGCAGTGAAGCGATCAGGGCCGTAATATGTTTATCGAGCGCTTCAGGCGCAACGACTTCATGGACCAGGCCGAGTTCGGCCGCCCGCGCCGCGGTAAGTTGCTCGTTGGTTTGAAAATAGCGCTGGCACTGGCGGGCACCAATGGCGCGCACCAGGTGCGGCGTGATGACAGCAGGCGCCATGCCTAGATTGTCGTCGACCATCGTGAAGCGCACATGGTCGGCAGCGATACATATATCGCAGGCCGCAATCATCCCTGCGCCGATGCCGACGGCGTTGCCCTGTACGCGGGCGATGGTCGGTTTTTCGCATTCGGCCAGGACCTGCAACAGCTGCGCCAGCTTGCGGGCATCATCCAGCGCATCGTTCATCGACGCGCTGGCCTGCGCGTGCAGCCATCCCGATTCGATGCCGCATGAGAAGCTTTCGCCGCGCGCGGCCAACACGATCACGCGCACTTCCGGATTCTTATTGAGCGATGCGACAGCACGGATGATCTCCTGCACCATACTGCGATCAATGGCGTTGCCATCGATGGGACGATTGATCCAGATCCAGCCGACCCGCGACAGGCCGTGGTTTTTCATTTCGATATCGATGCAGGGAGAATTGACACGTGCAGTCATCGTGATTTCCATCGGTTGGCAAAGAATTGCATCTGCTGGGTGCGCGGGAGCCTGCTTGCCATTGCAGCCCGATCCGGCGCCATGGAGTGCTTGTCCAATGCGCGAAACAGGACTGCGGCATGCGAGCCGCGATGGCAACCGGCGGGCAGTGGCCATGATTGGTTATGCGAGGCAAAGCCCTAACAAGGAAGGCGGACAGATCAGCGCATCGGTGGTGCCGGTAAAAAAATCCCGCAGCTTGCGCCTGCCTTCACAGTCACTATAGATGGAGCCTGTTTTTTGTGTCAATAAATTTCGACAATTAAAAACATTTTGTTGCAATGTAATTCGTAACAAGCTTTGATTGGCTTATTTGTGCCATTTTTTTGGAATTTTATTTGTCGGAAATAAATGACGAATTGCTTACGCTTCGCGATAGGAGGGGGATGGAATCGTCTGGTCCTGCCCGGTATCGACCGGATCCAGGCGGTAACCCTGGCTGTAGGCGGTGCGGATGACGACGATATTGCGGTTGTCGATCTGTAACTTCTTGCGCAGCTTGTAGACGTGTTGTTCGATGGTGCGGCCGGCTATTTCGCTATCGGTACTCCAGATGACCGAACCCAGCGTTTCGCGTGAGATATAGACGCCAGGCGAAGAAAAGAACAGCCAGGCCATGCTGAATTCGCGCGGGGTAAGCGAAATGGGGGATCCCAGGTAACTGAGTTTGGCAGCATCGCGTTGTAGCTGAAAACCTGCGTACTCGATGACGCGACGATTATTCTTGGGGGCACAGCGGCGCATTACCGCATTGATGCGAGCAACCAGCTCGACCGCTTCGAAGGGACGCTGCAAGAAGTCGTCGGCGCCATTGTCGAGTGCCTGCGCGACCATGTCGGCAGACCGGCCCGAAGACAGGATCAGGGTCGGAATCGGGTCGCCGCTGCGCAAGCTCAGCCACGAAAAGATGCTGTCTTCGCTTTCGGCGCTGGACAGGTCGATGATGACGAACTCGAAGGTCTTGCGTTTGAGGGTGCGCAGCAGGGTGGTTTCGGAATCGAATTGGGTCGGCAGATAGCCGACCCTGACCAAGGCATTCTTGACCTGGTCATATATGTTGGAATTGCGGATATAACATGCGATGTTCATTTGCTGACAATCGGTCGTTGTTATGGCCACTTTGCCGCTGCGCCGGTGATGGTGCGTTGGGCTTGAAAGGCGATTGCAAGCTACGTACGCCGCCCGAATTTCGGGAACGGATATAGTAGACTAAATCGCTTGCTTATACTCATCAAATTCGCCAAGCCATTTTAATTTGACGCAAAACGAATAACATTATGGCCGCCCGCGTCGCCAGCGGGCGATTCCGTCGGTTCGCACAGCCGTACACCCGGATTGCCAGGATGCGTCATTGGTACTTATGGGGTGGCGAGTTAGTTGGCATAATACGAGTCCTTACATTTTTGTTGTCACCAATGTCATGTCCAAGATCGAATCGCAGTTGGAAGAATTGGGCCTGGACCAGAAAGAGATGCGTTTCTACCTGGCAGTACTGCAATGCGGCTCGGCTCCGGTAACGGTGATCGCGGAGCGGGCCGGCGTCTCACGCACTAACGGTTATGCCTTGCTGGCCAAGCTGGAGAGCCGGGGGCTGGTCTCGCAACTGGCCAAGGATAACGGGGTCATGCATGTGGTCGCCGAGGATCCGGAGGTGTTGATCGCCCAATGGCAGCGCAGTCGCGCTTTGCTCGACGATGTGGTGCCGCAGCTGAAGTCGATGTTCAATGCATCCGAGCTCAAGCCTCGTATTCATTTCTACGAGGGCAGGGAAGGGATCGTCAAGGCGCTGCAAGGCACCCTCGAATGCCATTCCGGGCCGTTGCTGGGCATCCTGTCGATGCACGAACTGAACGAAGTCCCAGGGCGTGACGCCATGGCCGCGATCATCGATGAACGGGTACGCCGTGGCATCGTATTGCGGGTCTTGCGCTCGCAGTCGCGCGACGTCGAGACGGTCTGGCCGAGTTCGCCAGAAGATATGCGCGAACTGCGTTACGCGCCGCCGTCGATCGACCTGGGCATGACCATGTACATCCATGATGACAAGGTGACGTACCTGTCCTCGAAACGTGAAAATTATGGATTGGTGATTGAAAGCCAGGAGCTGTCTGCGTTGAACCGGGCCATGTTCGAGGGATTGTGGGCCATCTCGGAGATGACCCCAACCCGAAAAAAGTAAGGCGCTGGCGCAGGGGATCGGCGAGTTGCGCTCGCCGATCCCCTGCTTTTTTCAGAAGCCGTGCTGGATGCCCAGTTCCACCGTATTGGTAGCCGATAGCGTGCGCGCCTTGGCGCGACTCAGGTTGGCAAACAATGCAGTGCGCTTGGACAGGTCATGCTGGTAACCCAACGAGACCTTCGACAGTGCCGCGCGCTCCCCGGCTACGCAGGCACAGTCGTTGAGCCGGCCATAGGCAGCCTTGAGGGTGCCCTGGACGCCGACCGGTGCGGTGGCGGCCAGCGAGTAGGCGCGATAGCTGACATTGTTGACCTTGGATGTGGTGTAGGTCGCCATCGGCTTGATGAAACCGAAGTCGTAGGCGGCCACCACGTCGGCCATGTGGTCCTTGGTGGGGCTATTGTTCATGCCGTGGCTCTGGTCATAGCCGATACCCAGCGACAGCGCGCCGTTCTTGTAGTCGAGCGCTGCGCCATCGTCGTTGGAGACCACGTTCTCGCCGGTGGAGTGCGCCAGCGAAAGCGTGAAGCCATGCAGTTCGGGCGAGACGTAACCCACCGTATTGTTAGTCCGCAGATAAGAGGTGCTCTTGTAGTTCGCGGTCTGTATCTGCCACCCGACCTGGGCCGAACTGGCGTTCCATCCCCATGGATCGTAGAACAGGATCTGGAAATTGGCCGGAGTCAGCGAGCGGCCCATATAGACTTCACCGAAGCGGCCGCCCAGGCGCAATACCGAACGCGAGCTGAAGAAGCTGTCGTTCTGGAACAGTGCGCCATTGTCGACCTGGAAGAACGACACCAGCTGGAAACCTGCCCACATGCCATCGCCCAGATCTTCCTTGCCGGACAACGCGAAGTTGGACAACAAGTCATTCATGGCGAACTTGCCATTGGCGCTGGTGCCGTCAAGCTGGGTCTGTCCGTTGTTGCCGCGTGCGATACCGACGTTGAGCAAGCCGGAAATGGTAACCGAGCTTTGTGCGTGGACTGCGCCGGCGGTCGCGGCCAGTACTGCGAGTGCTGCAAGATGCTTGAACTGCTGTTTCATTACCCTCTCCCTGTTGTGAATCAATGATGGACCTCAAAGATCGCCGTGCACCGGAATGCACAAAGCGACCGTTCTCTGGCGGCTTTCGCCGTGCTGCAACAGCCTTCTTCTTGTCAGGGGCTTTTTTTGAGCAAAAAAAGTCCCCCGGGGGTCTGTCCCGTTTTGATGGCTGCTTGTCGGATGGACGCTGCGCCAGGATGGCGTGCGCGGATTACTGAAAAGGCGGCGTCTGGTTAATGTTCAGGCAATACCCTCCCTTGCGGACGCGCGAGGCGTCCGCTCAAATGGTGACGTGGATGGTGTCGGACGATGCCGCGCGGGTTTGCGCGCAGATCGACTTATGAAAACGCGTGCGTGTTCTTCAGGAAGTCACTGGTGCTGCTTTCATTGGTCAGCACGCCTTTTTGCATCGTCATGACCCGATCGGCCAGGCTGCCGATGAAGGCCTGGTTCTGTTCGACCAGCAGCAGGGTGAGTCCGGTTTCCTTGCGAATCTGGTGCAGCGTGTCGACCATCTCGGAGATGATTGACGGCTGGATACCTTCGGTCGGTTCATCCAGCAGCATCAGCTTGGGACGTGCGCAGAGGCACCGCGCCAGCGCCAGCAATTGCTGCTCGCCGCCCGACAGCAAGCCTCCGGCGCGGTCCAGGTAATTGTTGAGCCGCGGGAAGTGCTTCAACACCGACATGACGATCTGTTCACGTTCGCCACCGGTAGCAACGGCCCCCATGCGCAGGTTGTCCATCACCGACAGGTGCGGAAAGATCGCGCGGCCCTGCGGCACCAGGCCGATGCCCAGGCGCGCACGGCGATGGATGGGCAGGCCGGTGATGTCCTTGCCCTCAAAACTGATACTGCCCGACTTTGCCTGCAGGTAGCCCAGGATGGTACGCATGAGAGTCGACTTGCCCATGCCGTTATGTCCCCACAGGCCTACGAATTCGCCCTGGCGCAGTTGCAGGTTGATTCCCCGCAGTACGCGGATGTCGCCGTAGCCGGATTGCACGTCCTTGATCTGCAACATCGCTTATCCCCTCATTTCCAGTTCTTTGCCCAGGTAAACATCCCTGACCCGCTGATCCGCCAGGACGTTGTCCAGCGAGTCTTCCATCAGCACGCTGCCGCGGTTAAAGACGGTAACTGTCTTGGCAATCATGCGGATGAACTCCATGTCATGCTCCACCACGATCAGTGCGCTGCGCTGGTTGGCAGCCTTGATCAGCTCGGCCGTACGCACCACTTCTTCGTCGCTCATGCCGGCGGCTGGTTCATCCAGCAGGATCAGGTCAGGACGGGCGGCGCTGACCACTCCCAGCTCCACCCATTGCCGCTGGCCGTGCGAGAGGGTGCCGACCTGCTTGCCGGCGATCGATGACAGGCGCACCATGTCCATGGTTTCGTTGACGGCCGTGCGGGCCTCGCGGGCGCTGTGCACGCGGCGTGCCGAGAGCCAGATGTTTTCTTCCACCGACAGTCCATCGAACACGCTTGGCACCTGGGTCTTGATGCCCAGTCCGAGCCGGGCGATCTGGTAGGACTGCATGCCCGCGATAGATTGCCCCTTGATGGAGACGCTGCCGCGCGTGGGTTTGTACTGGCCGCACAGCAGGCGAAAGAAACTGCTCTTGCCGGCGCCGTTGGGGCCGATCAGGCAGCGCAGTTCGCCTGGCTGCAAGGTGAAGTCGACGCTGTTGACGGCATGTACGCCGCCGAAACTGACGCCCAGTCCCTGGGCCTGGACCAATGCGCTCATGGCTTGCCTCCTTGGCTGGCCGGGCGGACCTCGGCTGGCGCGGCGCGGCGGCCGCCGATGAACAATTTACCCAGGTCGCCGAACAGTGACACGATGCCCTTGGGCAGCAGCAGCACGAATCCGATCAGTACCGCTCCCAGCATCAGGTTGGGGTTGATGAACCCCAGGCCGCCGATATAGCTGGTCAGCCACTGCACGAAGAAGCAACCGATGATGGGCCCCAGCAAGGTACCGACGCCACCCACCAGCACCCAGATGATGACCAGCGCCGATTGCGTCAGGCTGAACACGGTCGGGCTGGTGAAGGCGCCCCAGTTGGCGAACAGGCAGCCGGCTACACCCGCCAGCGCGCCGCTGATGGCAAATGCGGCCAGCTTGTATTTGCGCGAGTCGTAGCCCAGCAGGTCGACGCGGAGTTCGTTCTCGCGCAGCGCCACCACGACCCGGCCAAAGTGGCTGGCCAACAGCAGGCGCAAGCCGATGTAGGAGGCCATCAGGAACGCCACGCATACCATGAAGAAGACTTCCGGCGACAGTACCTGGTCAGGCTGGAACGGGATGTTCAGGGTCGGAATGGATGGAATGCCGTTGAAGCCGCCGATAGCCGCCTGGCCGATCTTGTACTGTTCGCCCGAGGTCGAGTTGACCAGGTTGAACAGGATCAGGGTCGCGGTCAACGTGATCACGCCCAGGTAGACGTCGCTGATGCGGCCGAAGAAGATGAAGTAACCCAGCGCCAGGGCGAACAGCGTCGGCACTGCGATGGCGACCAGGAAGGCGCCGGTCGACTCGCCGAAATTGATCGCTGCGATGGCATAGGCATAGGCGCCAAGCCCGAAGAATGCAGCCTGGCCAAAGCACAGGATGCCGCCATAGCCCCACACGAAACCGAGCGACAGTGCCAGGATCGACATGATCACGTAGACCGACAGTTCCATGAGGGTGAATGTTTCCAGCAGCAAGGGCAGGGCAGCGATGGCTGCTACGCCCAGCAGCAGGCAGGCAATGATGGGAATACGGTTATTCATGTCAGATACGTCCTCGGAAGAAGCGGCCGGTAATGCCCTGCGGAAGCAACCTGACCAGAACGATGGCTACCAGCAGCAGGCCGACCTCGCCGATGACAGGCGTGGTGGCGAAGGTAGTGAGCTGGTTGACCGCGCCGAACAGGCCCGATGCCGCCAGGGTGCCGGTAATGATGGAGGCGCCGCCGCCGATCACGGTGATGAACGACTTTGCCACATAGGCCACGCCGATGGTGGGAACCACGCCGGTGATCGGCGCCAGCACGCCGCCGGCCAGGCCGGCCAGCGCCGCGCCCAGCGAGAATGTGGCTGAATACACATGGGCCGGGTTGACCCCGAGTGCGGCAGCCATGCCGGGATTCTGCATGACCCCGCGTGCGACCAGTCCGAAGCTGGTGCGGGTCAGCAGCAGGAACAGGCCAATCATGACAGCCGCCGCCACGGCCAGGATGAACAATGTGTACAGACTGACCTGGTAGGCGCCGACGGTCATCGAACCCAGAGGAGAAGACAAGCCTATCGTGGTATTGCCGTAGATGGAGGTCACCAGGCCGATGAACAATAGCGAGAGCCCCCAGGTGGCCAGCATGGTATCGACCATGCGGCCATACAGGTGGCGCATGACGATGCGCTCGACCACGAACCCGATCAGGCCCACCACCAAGGGCGCCACCACCAGCGTGGCGATCCAGATATTGATGCCAAGACCGGACGCGGTAATGGCGGCGTACCCGCCCATCATGATGAACTCGCCATGCGCGAGATTGATGACCTTCATCATGCCGAACACGATCGCCAGGCCGACACTGGCCAGTAGCAGCGCGGCAATCGCATTCAACACCTCAAGACTTACAACGGCTATGTAATCCACGAACTCCTCCTCTGGGGCGATGATCTGCGCTTAAACCTTGATCACGAATTGCTTGTTTTCGTTAGGGTGTTTGATCAGGTCGCATACCGCGGCAGTATCGACTGGTTTCTGTTGCTTGAAGCTTTCCAGGATCTTCCATTTCTTGTTCTGGCATTCGGCGATCTGGATGTCGAGCGTGCAATGATGGGTGGCCGGGTCGATGGTGACCTTGCCGCTGGGACCATCGAACGAGATCCCGGTTTCGAGTGCCTGGATGGTCTTGAGGCGATCCACCGAGCCGGCTTTCTTCACTCCCAGCGCCCACAGGTGCACGCCCTGATAGGTGGCGGCTGCCAGTTCGCCGATATAGGGATAGTTGGCGCCGAACTTCTTGTGCCAACGCTCCACGAAAGCCTTGTTGGTCGGCGTGTCGATCGACTCGAAGTAGCTGAAAGCGGTGACGATGCCGTCGGCCTCGGCCGGCGACAGGACAATATGCTCGTTGCCGTTGTTGAAGGTAGTCGACGCCATCGGGATCTTCTTGTTCATGCCGGCGGCGGCCCACTGGCGATAGAAGGCCATGTGCGCGCCGCCCACCAGCACCGAGATCACCATGTCCGGCTGGGCCGCCTGGATTTTCTGGATGGTGGGGCCGAACTGGTTGACGTCGAGCGGGAAGAAGTCGCTGGCGACCACGGTTGCGCCCGACTGCGCGGCATATTTCTTGATCCAGTCATTGGTGATCTGGCCATAGTTGTAGTCGGCCGCGACCACATAGATCTTCTTGCCCCAGCGTTTGGTGACGTAAGGGATCAGCTTGTCGACGTTCTGTGCCGGGGTTTGTCCGGTACAGAAGGTATTGCGGTCGCACACGCCACCCTCGTACTGGGTGTTGTAGAAGTACAGGGTATTGAAGCGCTTCATCACCGGACGGATCACTTCGCGCGAAGCCGAGGTGATCCCGCCGAACAGCGCCGTGACCTTGTCTTTCAAGGCCATCTGCTGGGCATACTGGGCATACAGTTGCATGTTCGACTGTGGGTCCATGGTCGCGATACTGACCTTCTTGCCCAACAGGCCGCCGGCGTCGTTGATTTCCTGCACGGCCAGCAGCATGGCGTCCTGCATGGGTTTTCCCAGGATGTCGAGTCCGCCGGAGAGGTCGTGCAGGCTGCCGATGACGATGTCATCTGATTTGGCCAGCGAGGTCAGCGGGGCGGCGGCAAGGGCGGCAGCGCCGGCCAGGGTTTTCAGCGCGTTTCTGCGGGTGAAGCTCACGTTGGATCTCCTGAAAGATGAGTGGTGGGACTGCGACGATTTATTGTTGATCTCACTGCGGTGCTGCGATCAGGCCCGGCGCCAGTCGGCTTCCCGTTCGAATGCCGCGGCCAGTTGGTACAAACGACTCTCTTCGAAATGCGCGCCGATCAACATCATGCCGATCGGCAGGCCATCGACCGATGCGCAGGGCACTTGCAGGGCAGGATGCCCGGTGATGTCAAACGGCGACGTGTTGGCCATCATTTCCCAGGCGCGCTGGAATACCAGCGGCAATGGCGCATCTTCAGGCGGAAGCGGCGTTGCCTTCATCGGCAGCGTCGGCATCAGCAGCACATCGTAATCAGCCAGCACCTGGTCGTAGGCTGCACGCAATGGGCGCACCAGATTCTGGGCCTTGGCGTAGTAGGTGCCGCCACCGGCGCGGGTCATGAATTCGCCCGCCACCATCGAGAACTTGAGCGTCTCGGAAAGATCATCGGCGCGCTCGCGCCATCGGGCATGCGCCTGCATCATCGACGGCAGGTATAGCCCCTTCCAGTTGAAACCGAAGCCGTTGCCTTTCATCATCTGCTGGGTCGAGCCTTCGGTGATCAGTGCGGCCCAGATATGGGTGCCTACTCTGTGCATCGGGATCGAGACTTCATCCACGGTGGCGCCGAGGCGACGCAAAGTCGTCGCTGCTTCACGCACCTTGTTGTCGACCTCCGGTTCGGAGTTGTCCCAGCCGAAGCCTTCGGTGATGACTGCCACGCGCATGCCGCGGGCGCCGCGACCGAGCGCTTCGGTATAGGACTTGGCCTGTGCCAGGGCGCTCTGGCGGGGATCGAGACCGTCCGGGCCGGCGATGACTTCCAGCACCAGCGCATTGTCGGCGACGGTACGGGTCATCGGTCCGACGTGATCCACGCTCGACTCGATGGGCATGATGCCGGTGTAGGGTACCAGGCCCCAGGTTGGCTTGAGTCCGACCAGGCCGCAGAAGGAAGAGGGAGTGCGAATCGAACCGCCCTGGTCGGCGCCCAGCGCAAAATCAACTTCACCAGCCGCTACCAGTGCGGCCGAGCCGGACGACGATCCGCCGGCCGAGTATCCATGCTTGAGCGGGTTGTGTACCGCGCCCTTGGCGCCGGTATGAGAGCCGCCCGACAGGCAGTAGTATTCACAGTGCGCCTTGCCGGCAACGGTGGCGCCGGCATCGAGCAGGCGCGTGATGACGGTGGCGTCGACTTCAGGGACATAACCTTCCAGTACCGCGGAGCCGTTCATCATCGGTACGTCGGCCACGGCGATGTTGTCCTTGACGGCGAAGCGCTTGCCCTTGAGTTTGCCGCCGGCAGCGCCCTTGATATCGGTCTTGACGTACCAGGCATTGAAGGGATTTTCTTCGGCGCTCGGAAAGGTCCATGCGCTGCGCGCATATTTGACCGGCGGCAGCTCGACCTGCAACTGGTCCAGTACCTCGTAGGTATGCGCGACGGATTCAAATTGCTGCCGGTAGGCTTGCAGTTGCGATTCGGACAGTGTGATGCCGAACTCGCTGGCGATCTGGACGATCTGCTCCTGGTTCGGTGTTGGTACTGGCATGGCTACTCTCCTGAAGAAGAAATGTCAGTGGCCCGGCGGCCTGCGGAACGACGCGTGCTGGTCGTCAAACTTAACGTCGAAAATAATCGACAATTATGCTTGTCTTGCTGCAACTCCGGGGCGGTAATCTTTTGTTTTTGTATTGCGGCAGATCGGTTGGGGTGCTTATTTTCGGTCTGTTCGTCTGCGTAATGAGCGCATCATAAATTCGGCCATTTATATTGTCAATAAAGATCGACAATATAAATCAATAAATTATATATATTGGTTTAAATTATTGATATTTAAGAATATTTTTTGATATATTTATGTCTGTTGTTATGGACTGATTTATTTTTTCTGGTTTTTATTTTGTCTGATAATTCCAGTGTTTCGCTGTATTTGCGGCGGTGCAGGAAATGCAGGCTTGAGCGTTTATGGTGCGATTTTCATGGTGCTGACGGGGTGTTTTCATTTTCGTCGAGCCATTTCGACACATGATGGTGCAATTTTATTGTGCGGTGCATTGTTTTGGGTATTTGGCGGGTCGGCCGGGGTGTGTTGCATGCGATCGGTGATCGGTCTTTGATAAGAGAGGAGAGTTCATGTTTGAAGTGTCGTATCCGCGATCGGTGCCCGAGCGCCGGCCTGAGGGGCATCAGCCTGCGGCGCCCCGTTTCTCATTGCGCTGGCCAACGCCGCACCTGACATTGGTCAGTGTGTATTTCGGCATGCAGCAGGGCGTATTGTCGCGAGCGGACAAGCTGGCGTTCTTTGCGCAGATCAGGGGCTTTCTGGCGCAGGCCGATGGGCCTCAGGCTGACGAGGTGATGCAGTGCATCGATGAGGCTGGTCTTGATAATGCCATCGTGGTTGCTTATTGGACTGATCCCACCCTCTATGCGCGGTGGCTGGCAACGTCCGGGTTCCGTTCCTGGTTCGAGGCGCATGCGGCTGCGAATGGGGCGCCGGGCTATTGGCTGGAGCCGGTAGTGGTGCCTTACGATCGTCACGAAACCATTTATTCGGCACCCAACTACAGGGTGGGTTTTGCGCGCACGGTTGGCGCCGAGATCGTGTCTATTACCACCAATGGTTTCTTTGGTGCGGCCCGTGATCGGCTGCCGCTATCGGCGGTGGATGTGCTGGACAGTCCCGTGCATGGTGTCCTGCCTCCGGCGGCCACGCGTGCCTCGGCGCGCGGTCATTGGATTGCGGAGCTGCCGCACAACGCCACCCTGCTGCGCTCGGGGCAGTATTGGGAGGGGGCGGGGCAGGAGCAGCTCGAGGATTACCTTGAGCGCCTGCAGCCCAAGCTGATGCGCGGCATGCAGCACCTGATGTCCACCCGTAGTGAAACCGGGTGCCTGTCGCTGCGTATCATGACTAATGTAAATGAGGACGGCAGTCCGCGCTCCGAGACTTCGGTGTATGCCGGTTTCATGTCAATGGCGCAGCTCGAGACTTGGGCGGCATCGCACGAGACGCACCTTGATATCTATCGGCACGCCATTGCCATGAATCGCCTGCACAAGGAAAAGCGCGAAGTGGTGACCTGGCATGAGCTGTTCGTGCCGCAGTTGGGCAACGTCTTCGAATATATCAATTGCCATCCGATGACGGGCATCCTGCCTTACGCGCGTGCGTTACGCGTGCAGGCGGGTGAATGACTCTGGTTTGGAGGGGCTTGATTTTCCGGGCCTCTCCTTTTTTGTTCCGGGTTCTGGCGCCAAGGACTTTATTTATGTCGTTTGGATAGCTTCCATAGCGACTGGAACAGGCTTTTCTGCAAGGAGGCCAGTTCGCGACTTTCGATGGTCAGTGCGTAGTTTTCATTCTTCGATGAAATGTAGACCACCGTGTCGTCGCTGATATAGGCGGTCATGCCCAGGTCCAGTTCCGTGGGCGCCAGGCGCAGTTCGCGCAACTCGCTGCGGGCGGCTGGCCAGATCGGTTCGGTCTCGCGCGAGTACGAGCGCACCACATCAAGCTGAATGCCGCGCTGGATGCGTTCGGCGATATAGCTATCCATCCAGGCCGGGCCTGGGATTTCAAGCAGTTCATGCATCGACAGGATGCCGTACAGGTGTTTCGACTGGCAATCCAGTGTGCTCCATAGCGCGCGCTGTATACCTTCCTCTCCCTCATGAAACCGGATGCGCGGCTTGCGCGGCGTGCTGTTGAACATCGAGCGTAGTTCCGGCACCAGGTCGTCGAGCATGCTGCGCGTTTGCTCCCATTCCTTGATTAGGACATTGGGATCGGTCGGTATCACCTGGCGGATGCCTTCCTCGCCGTGTACTTGTGCCAGCAGCCCGCGGCGCTCGAGGCGGTTCAGCAGGTCGTAACCGTTGGTGCGCGTCACCCCCGCCCGCATCGCTACAACCGTCACCGGTGCGCTGCCCAGTTGCAGGGCCGCCAGGTAGAAGCGCTGTTCCTTTTCGTCCAGCCCGACTGCGGCAAGTTTTTCGTGCATCCCACTCTCCATGTCGATAATGTTCGACAGAAATATATCGCGTGGTATCTGCCTTTGTAAATAATGATTGCGGTATTTTTTAAATTTTATTGATATTTGTGTCGAAATTCTTTGACATAAATTTTTACTGGTTCTATATTTTCATCGCCGACTAAATTTTGGGGATGATCATGAAGACTTTGTTCGCCGTACCCGCCATCGCAATGGCCGTGTCTGTCGCATTTTTCACTAACGTCAACGCCGAAGTGCTGAAGATCGGCGCCGTATTTCCGCTCTCGGGCGCCAACGCGCAGTTCGGCGCGAATGCGCGCAACGGCATGGAGCTGGCGCTGGAAGACATCAACAAGAATCGGGCAGCGGCTGACAAGGTGCAACTGGTGTTTGCCGACGTCCCGGCTCCCAACGGCGCCGCAGCTGCGGTGCAGCGGCTGGTCAGCCAGGATGGCGTGGTCGGCATCATAGGGTCGTTCGTCAGCTCGATCACGCTGGCCGCCTCCGAGGCGACCGAGCGACTCGGTATCCCGATGATTACCCACTCGTTTGCGGACCAGATCACTGGCCGCGGTTATAAATATATTTTCCAGGTGGCGCCCAAGGCTTCCACCTTCGGTGAGAAACAGTTCGGCTATGCGGTTGACCTGGCCAAGCAAGCCGGCACCAAGATCGAGCGCATTGCCATCTTCTATGAAGATACGGCCTATGGCACTGCACAGGCAGACGGAATCCGCAAGGCTGCGCAAAAGGCTGGAGTGGAGGTAGTGATCGACGACGCCTATCCGCTGGGCATTACCGACGTCGCGCCGCTGATTAACAAATTGCGTCGCTCCAAGGCACAGGTGGTTTTTCCGGTGTCGTATTTCAATGACGGCATCCTGATCATCCGCACCATGAAGCAGCAGAAGGTGGATTTGCCCATCGTCGGCGGCGCTGCCGGCTACATCATCCCCGACTTCCAGAAGGCGCTCGGCCCCTATGCCGAAGACGTGTTCTCGATCGCGCCGGCCAACTACGACAACGTGCCAGAACTGGCGGCACGCTACAAGGCCAAGTACGGCATGTTCATGGCGCACGAATCGATCATGTACGGCGCCGCCTTGCAGCACATGGTGGCAGCCGCCGACCGAGCCAAGTCGCGTGACCCGGCCAAGATACGTGATGCCATCGCCCAGGTACGTAACTGTGAGGGGCTGGCCACGGGTATCCCGGGCGGCTGTACCGCGTTCGATGCCAACGGCCTGACGTCCAGCGCCTATCCGATCTTCGTGCAATGGCGCGGAGCTGACCTGGTCACGGTGTTTCCCGCCTCGGCCGCACGCCAGGCGCCGCGCTGGCTTGGCCATGAAGTCAAATAAGCCGATATCGGGGAAGACATGAATGCCTTGCTCCAATCATTGATAGATGGCCTGCTGATCGGCGGCGTCTACGGTGTCATCTCGGTTGGTCTGTCGCTGGTGTTCGGCGTGCTGCGCATCGTCAACTTCGCCCAGGCCGAGTTCCTCATGCTGGGCATGTATGCGGCATGGTTCGCCTCGCACTACCTGGGTATCGATCCCATCGTCGGCGCCTTCATTGCGCTGGTGGTCGGTTTTGCCATCGGTTTCGTCTGCCAGTGGCTGCTGATCCGGCGCGTCATCAATGCCTCTCCGGTGGCGCAGATATTCCTGACGGTAGGTTTGCTGGCGGTGCTCGAGAATGGCGCCTTGATGTTGTTCGGTTCTACCTTTCGTAGTGTCACCACGCCTTATCAGACTGCCGCCATTGAAGTGGCCGACCTGTTCATCTCGGTGCCGTACCTGATCGCCTTTGCACTAGGGGCCGCGGTGTGTGTGCTGTTGTGGCTGTTTCTGAGCTATACCTGGACCGGAAGAGCGATTCGGGCGACTTCGCAGAACGCCATGGCGGCACGTCTGTTCGGCATCGATACCAATCTGATCTACGGCGTCGCATTTGGCCTGGGCACCGGGCTGACCGCCTTCGGCGGCGGCATCATCCTGTCGTATTCGTCGGTCAATCCGACCTCGGGCTCGCAGTTCGTCACCCTCATGTTCACGGTGGTGGTACTGGGCGGGTTGGGCAGCGTGATGGGGGCGTTGGCAGGAGGGTTGGTGGTGGGGGTGGTGCAGGCGTTCTCGGCGCTGTTCATGCCGATCCAGATGCAGAACCTTACGTTGTTCGTGTTTTTCATCGCGCTGCTGGCGTTCAAGCCGGAAGGGCTGCTCGGAGGAGCGAAAAAATGAAGAAATCCCTGTTGCTTATCGTCCTGTGCGGCGTGGCCTGTGTCGCCGCAGGCGCGCTGCTGCAGCCAACTGGCTATGCCGTGCGGGTGCTGTGCCTGGTGCTGATGGCGGCCTCCCTGGGCCAGTGCTGGAATATCGTCGGCGGCCTGGCCAACCAGGTTTCGCTAGGCCATGCGGCATTCTTCGGTATTGGCGCCTATGCTTCCACGCTGTTGCAGATCCGTTGGGGCATCAGCCCTTGGTTCGGGATGCCGGTGGGCATGTTGCTGGCCAGTGTCGCGGCCTGGGTGATTGCGCTGCCCACGATGCGCTTGAAGGGGCCGTATTTTGCGCTGGCTACCCTGGCCTTCGGTGAAGCCTGCCATATCGTGGCCGTATCGTTTCCGCAATTGACGGGCGGTCCGCAAGGAGTATCGATTCCCTTCATCGGCAATTCATGGAGCATGTTGCAGTTCCGTGGAGCCGGGGGTTATGTGCCAGTGCTGGCGGCATTCTTCGTATTGGTATGTGCGGTCTACCAGTTCATGGCCAGCGGACGCATGGGGTATTACCTGCGCGCCATCCGGGAAAACGAGGATGCCGCCGAGATGTCCGGCGTCAATACCTTGCGAGTCAAGCTGATCGGTGGTGTGGTGTCGGCATCGCTGACCGCACTGGCAGGATCGCTGTTTGCCCAGTTCACAGCCTTTTTCGATCCCGACAGCGTCTTCAGCGTGGCCGGCATCTCGATTCGGGCGGCGCTCATTGCCATCGTCGGCGGTGTCGGCAGCCTGTGGGGGCCGGTCATCGGCGCGGTGTTCGTGGTACTGGTGGAGGAACTGCTCAATGCCGGATTCTCCAACCAGGCTGCGGGTGTGGCGCCGTTCATCTTCGGCGTGGTGCTGATCGTGGTGGTGTTGGTGCGCCCACAAGGTCTGGCCTCGCTGTCGTTGTGGCCGTCACGCACAGCAGGAGCGGCCAAATGAGCGAATTACTCAAGGCGCAGGGCCTGATGGTGCGCTTCGGCGGCCTCACTGCGGTGTCGGATGTGAGTTTTTCATTGCGCCGGGGCGAGATCGTCGGTCTGATCGGCCCCAACGGCGCCGGCAAGACCACGCTGTTCAGTTCGCTGGTGGGCCTGCAGCGACTGAGCGCGGGAGAAATCCATCTCGAAGGAAAGCCATTGCATGGTCGACGCCCGCATGTCGTGGCGCGGGCCGGCGTGACCAAGACCTTCCAGAACACGGCGTTGTTCCCGGGAATGACCCTGCTCGACAACGTGATGACGGCGGCCTTGCTCAACAATACCGTCGCTTCAGCCCAGGAGCTGGCACACGATTGCCTGGAGCGGGTCGGCATGGCCCAGGCCGCACAACTGATGGTGGACGACCTGACCTTTCCGCAGAAGGCGCTGGGCGAGGTGGCGCGGGCCCTGGCCACGCGTCCGCGCATCCTGTTGCTCGACGAGGTGATGGCGGCACTGACGCCGCTGGAGATGGATCGCGTCATGGATACCTTGCGCGAGCTGCGCGACCGCACCGGCCTGACCATGGTCGTGGTGGAGCATCACATGCGCGCCATCATGAACCTTTCCGAACGCATCCTGGTGCTCAATTTCGGCAAGCTCATCGCCGACGGTTCGCCGCAACAGGTTTCGCGCAACGAAAAAGTGATCCAAGCCTATCTGGGGAGTGAACATGCTCAGCCTGCATAACGTGACGGGCGGCTACGGCCGACGCACTGTGCTCGACGATATCTCGCTGCAGGTGCGCGCCGGCGAGACAGTCGCCATCCTGGGCGCCAACACCGCCGGCAAGACCTCGCTGATGCGCGCCATCCTGGGGTTGTTGCCGCGTTGTAGCGGGCGCATCGAATTCGGTAGCAAGGATATTTCTTCGGTACCGGCCCACCGACGGGTCGAGCACGGGTTGGCCTGCGTGCCCGAGGGCCGCCATGTGTTTGCCGACATGACGGTGCAGGACAACCTGCTGCTGGGGGGGTATCACCGCCGCCGCCAGATCGAACAGCGCGATATCGAGGATTGCTTTCGGCTGTTCCCGCGCCTGCAGGAGCGCCAGTTGCAGAAGGCCGGCACCTTGTCGGGCGGCGAGCAGCAGATGGTGGCCATTGGCCGCGCGCTGATGTCGCGCCCCGCGATGCTGCTGTTGGATGAGCCCAGCCATGGCCTGGCGCCGCTGATGGTGGCCGAGGTGCACGCAGCGATCTCGGAGGTGAACCAGCGCGGCATCAGCGTGTTGCTGGTCGAGCAGAACGTGGCGGCCGCGCTGAAGATCGTCAGTCGCGGCTACGTATTGGAAGCAGGGCGCATCGCGGTGGCCGGCACCACGGCCGAGTTGGCCAGCAATGACGATATACGCAGGACTTATCTTGGAATCTGACGGAGAACAGCAATGACAAAAATGACAGCATGTGTAGTGCAGGCTTCGCCAGTGGCGGGGGACACCATCGCCACCATCGCCAAGGCCGCGGGCCTGATTGCCGAGTGCGCCAGGAAGGGGGCGCAACTGGCGGTGTTCCCGGAGGCCTTCATCGGCGGTTATCCCAAGGGCGCCAGTTTCGACATTCGCATCGGCATGCGTACGCCCGAGGGACGTGAAGAGTTTGCCCAGTACTACAAGTGTGCGGTCGATGTCCCCGGCCCGGCGACCAAGGCGTTGGGCGAGGCGGTACGCGAAGCCGGGATCTTCCTGACCATCGGCGTCATCGAGCGCGCCGGCGGCACCCTGTATTGCACGGTGCTGTTCTTCGGTCCCGATGGCCGTTTGCTGGGCAAGCACCGCAAGCTCATGCCGACTGCTGCCGAGCGCTTGTGTTGGGGCTTTGGGGACGGTTCCACGCTGACCGCAATCGACACCCCCTGGGGCAAGATGGGCGCCGTCATCTGCTGGGAAAACTACATGCCGCTGCTGCGCATGGTGATGTACGACAAGGGAGTATCGCTGTATTGCGCCCCGACCGCCGACGATCGAGACAGCTGGGCGGCCAGCATGCGCCATGTGGCGCTGGAGGGCCGCTGTTTCGTGCTATCGGCCTGCCAATACCTGACCCGTGCCGATTTTCCGTCGAACATGCGTAACCTGATCAGCGACGACAATGGCCAGGTGCTGATGCGCGGCGGCAGCGTGATCATCAATCCGCTGGGCCAGATCCTGGCCGGCCCCGACTTCACCGGCGAGACCATCCTGTGCGCCGAGCTGGATATGGACGATGTGGTGCGCGGCAAGTTCGACTTCGATGTCGCCGGTCACTATGCGCGGCCCGATGTGTTCAAGCTGGTGGTCGAGGAGCGGCCGCAACTGGCCGTTACCCGCGCCGCCGATTGATTCGGCCACTTCGGCCTGGAGTCCCCGCCGTGCGCGCATTCGATCTCCGTACCCGTCTGGTGGTCAGCCAGGCTGTCCTGTTGTGCCTGATGGGGGTAATGGCTGGCTTGCTGGCCTGGCAGGCCCCGGGCGCAGATATCCAGGCTGGCGCTGCGGCGCTGATGCTGCTGTTTGGCCTGGTTATTGCTTGGTGGAACCTGCGGGCCCTGGCGCGGCCTTTCGATGCGATCACGGCGCATACCGCGCGCCTGGCGACAGGTGACGTCAGCCAGCGCCTGGTGATCCAGGCACGAGGTGACATGGGCCAGTTGGCGCGGCACCTCGACACGATCAACCAGATGCTGTTCAAGGTCGTGGCCGACGTGCGCCTGGGCACCATGACGTTGGCGGCGACCTCCGACATGATCGTCGCCGACAGCACCGCGCTGTCCGGGCGCACCGAGGCGCAGGCCAGCTCGCTGCAGCAGACCGCGGCGTCACTGGAGCAATTGAGCGCCAATGTGCGCCATAACGCCGACAATACGAGCCAGGCCAATCGCCTGGCCATGGAAGCCGACCGCCTTGCCACGCAGGGCCAGGGCGTATCCGGCGACCTGGTGCGCATCATGGGTGAGATCCGGGACAGCTCGGAGCAGATCAAGGAGATCGTGGGCGTGATCGATGACATTGCCTTCCAGACCAATATCCTCGCACTCAATGCGGCGGTCGAAGCCGCGCGGGCCGGCGAGCAGGGCCGTGGTTTCGCCGTGGTGGCGGCCGAGGTGCGGGAGCTGGCGCGCCATTCCGGGGCGGCGGCGCGCCAGATCAAGGCGCTCATTGCCGATTCGGTGGACAAGGTCGAGCGTGGTAACGTGCTGGTGGGCGGCAACGGCCACGCCATGCAAGAGATCGCACTGGGAGTGCGCCAGGTAGCCCAATTGATCGGCCAGATCGCCACCGCCGGCGGCCAGCAAAGCATCGGCATCGCCGAAGTCAGTGCGGCCCTGACGCAGCTGGATGATGCTACCCAGCGCAACGCCGCGATGGTGCTGGAGACCACGCGCGTGGCAGACAGCCTCAAGGACCAGGCATTGTCGCTGTCGCATGCGGTTCAGGCGTTCGTGCTGGGTGAACGCGAACTCGGCAACGCCGACGAGGCCCGTGCGATGGTGCGGCGGGCCATTGATTTTGCCCGGAAGCAGGGCGTGGCTGCGGCCGTGGATGAGGTGCGCAAGCTGGCCAAGGGCAGTTTCATCGACCGCGACCTGTACCTCATCGTGTATTCGTTCGACGGCGAGATCGTCGCCCACGGCGCCAATCGTCGTCTCTGGGGGGCGGACTGGACTCGTATCGCCGACGCCGATGGCAAGTTCTTCAACAAAGAGATGACGCAGAAGCTGCAAGTGGCCAACTCGGGCTGGACCGATTACAAATGGGTCCATCCGTTGACGCGCAAGGTGCAGCTCAAGTCGGCTTACTTCGAAAAGTTGGACAAGCTGTTTTTTGTCTGCGGATATTACAAACGGCAGGATTGACCTGCACCGGGAGCGCGACCATGAAGGGATCGACCGAAGGCGAGTTGCTGTTGCGTTGCGCCGACGCAGTCCAGGACTGTCAAAAAGACCGCAAGCCGCACCGGCGGGGGGCGTCGGGCGGCTTGCTGGGCGTGCTACTGGATCGAATCAGGCGCCGCTGGCGGCGCCGGCAGTAAGGCTTTATTGCTGCGGCAACTGTGCCAGCTGCGCCAGTTGCGCCGCTTCATGTCTGCGCAGGGGCAGGCTCTCCCATACGGCCGACAGCACCGCGCCGGCCTTCTTGTCGAGCAACGGGCCCACCGCGATGGCAGCGGTCCACAAGAAGGTGATCGGGACTAAGGCCGCGGCAAACATCATCTGCTGCCTGATGAATTTGTCGGTATCGGACAGATTGGGATTTTTGTTCAACTCGGCCGTCACCACGCTGTAGAGCGACAAGCCTCCGGTCCATACTGCGCCCTGCGCCAGTGTCGACAGGTTGGGCAGGGTCAGGACCGCCTGCTTCAATCCTTCGCCTACCAGGCCCAGGGTATCCTTGTTGAATACATGATTCAGGCCATTGGCCGCGGCGCCCTTGAAGGTGGCGCGCTTGAGCTCGTCGAGCGAGCCTTCCCAGTCATCCTCGGACAGGATATGGCCGCTGTCGATGCGGTTGTAATAGCGGTCCACCGCGTGGCCGGCGGCGCTGACGACGCTGCTGCCGACGACGGCGGTGGCGGGGCCGATACCGTACGTCGCGTTGACCGCGGTGGGTAGGTCGGCGAGGGCAATGCCCGAGGCCAGGCCGCCGGTGGCGGCAAATGATACCGGGAACAGCTGGAAGGTGGAGCCGATCTTCTTGAACACGTCGACGGCCGTGAGCGGTCCACGCGGGTCTTGCTCGGGCAGGATATCTTCCAGCGACTTGGTGGTATTGCCCCAGCGCGGCACGTTAGAGGCGCCCTGGTTGATGGCGTTGGAGCCGGCGTGCACCAGCAGGATGGTGATCGCACCCGACAGCGCACCGCTGTTGGCCGGCGTCAAGGCCGGCAGGAATTTGGCGATCAGGTTGGCGAAGGCGAACGGCGCACCCAGCAGGGCGCCCTGGACGGCGTCAGCCGGCAGGTCGATGCCGAAATTGGAGAAGGTGAACAGGGCTTCCAGCTGGCGCGGGTTTTCGCCGCGTTCCAGCAAGCGTTGCGCGCGCTGTTGCACGCGTACCTCGAATTGTTCGGCGTCTTCGTGGCGCCCGACCAGCATGTGCTTGCGCGCCACCGTGACCAGGTCATTGAAGCGTTCCAGGCGTGCTTCGGGCGTTTCGTTGGCCAGCGCGCCGGCGCCGGCGGTGCGGCCATGTTCAGAGCGCAAGCTCAGTTCCATGATGTTGCCGCTGCGTACGGCCTGCTCTGAAATTCCCTCTGAAGGCGGCGGCAGCGTAGGCTTGTTGCGCGCAGGTGCGGGGGTGATGGCGTCGGGATGAGCGCCATCGACGGGGACGGTAGTGTTGTTCGATGAGACTTGCATGATGTGTTCCAAGACAATGAGGTTACCGCGGCCCGGCGTCACGAAATACGCCCGGCGCGGATCGGGTGGCGCCAGGCGCCGTTTAATCCGCTATTGAGCTTGGGTGTCGCGCAGCCTATTGCCGGTTCCATCGGCGCGTTCATCAGACACACTTGAATAGCACCTTGACCTCATAGTCATCGTTGGCATCGAGCGCCGGAAAGCGGGGGGAATTGACGTAGGCGGCCAGTTCGGCGGCTGTCTCCTGCGGCTCGGTCCGGCGTAGCGGCAGGCCCCGGTATCGCGTGTCGGCATTGACGATGGCATGGCGCAGGTTGCGCTCGCGGCAGGTGGTTTCAGCCAGCTTGAGTGAACTTCCCAGGGCCTGCTGCTCGCTTTCCGAGTAGGCCAGGCTGCGGTAACTGCCATCTTCCAATGGCATCAGGCTGGCCACGGGGGCGTTGGCGCAGGCGGTCACTAACAGCAGCGGCGAAACGATGGCGATGAACTTGTTGATCATGGCGAACTCCGGTGAGGTGATGTCGGAATGCCTGGCGAGATAAGCTCGATGGCCGGTTTGAGTGGCGGCGCACGGCGTCATGGTTCCACCGTGCGCCGAGCTTGCTTAAGCATGCGCAGTTGCCGGCCTCATTTTCCTGTGCCGCCGTGCAGTTCCGTATAAATCTCGCCCAACCATTTATCCACAGGGTCATAGTCGCTCTTGGCAAAGTTCTTCAGCCGCTTGAGCATGTTCGTGGCTGAATTGGCCACATGGTCGCTCTGGCCCGGCAGCAGGCGGCGCAAGCCACGCGGCGTGGCGGTGGCGCTCTTGATCTCGTTGCCCTTGACCGTGTAGCGGCTGCGGTTGGGATTGGGATAGGCCTGCGCCAGGAATGCATGCATCAGGTTGCCCGCGCGCAGGCCGGGGCCGGCGATGTTGACCGGCACCGCCCGGTACTGGCCCTGGTGCAGCGCCACCAGATAGTAGCCATTGGGCCCGACGCCCAGCATCGGTGCGCGCTGGCTATCGTAGGTCAGGTCGAAATGATCGTGCGTCTTGAGGAAGTGACGATGCACCAGCGGCACCTCCTCCGTGCGCGCGCGGTTGTTATGGTCGATGCGCGAGCGTTGCTGCATGACCAGCTCGCCGCTGGCGTCGACCTCCATGATCATCATGGCCCGGTGCAGCGCCGAGCTCAACACCCGTGCCATCAGTTCGCCTGGAAACGGCTGTCCCGGGACGAATGCGCGCCCGGACGCGGGCAGCGTGAACAGGGTTTGCGGCGTCCAGGCCTGGATCTCCTGGATAGGACGCTTTGCCGCCTGTTTCATGGCCGACCGGCGCGCGTCGTCGGCCAGTTTGTATTGATGGTTGGGGCTGGCCGGATCATAGTAGCCGCCCAGCCGCCGATAGATCTCGTGGGACACGTTGCGCACCATATCGTTGAGATAGGGGACGACGGGGTGGCCGATCAGGATCGCCCCCTGGATGCCGATGCGAATCTGCGCCGGGCTCAGCGGCGAGGTGTAGGGCTCGCGCCAGCGTGCCTGCTCGTGCTCCTTCGGTTCTTGCGGACCGCCATGGAAGTAATTCAGCGTCCCCCCGGTGAAGACCATCTTCCGCTGCGCACTGTCATACCGGTACAGTTGCGAAGTCTCGGGATGGCAGCACAGTGCGCCATCTTCGATATCCGGCTCAAGCGATTTGCCGCTGGCTTGCGCCTGCAGGTACTGCATGTATCGCACCTCAGCCAGGAAGGTATCGACCACGCTGGTATAGAGCACCTGCCCCAGATTGAATTCCTGGCTCTCTGCGGAGTTCATCAATTCGCCAGTCTTGCGTTTTTGCTTGATGTCGCGGTTGCTCTGCGGTGGCGGGTTATGGTCGATGCGATCGATGGTGGCCACCGTACCAGGCATCAACAGGCTTTCGACCTGTATATGCTCGGTCTGGCGCGGCACCGGCAAGGCGGTTTCCTGGCGGATCACCATATGCTGGCTGCGATCGATCGGCGCGGCGCCGTGGCCCAGCCCCTGCAGGAAGGTGGCCGTCATCTGGGTCGAGCTGGTGACCGACATGATCTCGCTCATGGCGACCACCGCGCCCTCGCCGATGAACACGGCATCATCGCCATAGCGTTCGCGCGCCTCTTCCTGGCGCGACTGCTCGATGTAATGGGCGTCGGTTACGACGCCTCGGTGCACTACGTGCGCCGCCGGCTTGCCATGCAAGGCCATCAGGTTGACCATCAGCACCGAGATGGCGGTGACGAACTTGTCGCGTTCCCCGGTGACGTTGCCGCGATGGTTCATCGCCGCGATCTTGAACCATACCCCCGACGCCAGTCGCAGGTACTTTTCCTGGCCCGTCTGCGCCCAGCGCAACAGATAGTGGAACAGTTGCGATTCGAGCGAGTAGGCGTGCACCGAATGGTCGCCTTCGTCGAGCATGCGGTTGCTCAGTTGCAGGTACAGCGCATTGCTGTCTTCTACCCGGCGCGGCATGCCCGGCGCTTCGGCCAGGGCGCGCTGGATCTCCTTGACATAGGGCACCTGCGCGTCGGTGAACGTGGTATGGTCGCGCGGCATGCGTTCGGTCTTGGCGAATGGGGCGCCGGGCTTGGCGGTGTGGGGCAGGGTGGCGGCGATGAAGTCTGGCGCCACCGCGGTGGGATAGATGATTTCACGGTTTTCGGCATAGGCCTGTGGAAAGCTCTTCATCAACAACTCGACCTGCTCGCGGATGCGCTGGGGCAGGTTGGCGCTGCTGTTGGACACCGCCAGGCTCAGGTCCGGCGGGGCGGCTTCGGAACCCTGCGCTTCATCCGGCACGGCAGATGAGGCGGGGAGATTGCGCTCGGCGAACACGTCGGAAGCCGCGATCATGCCTTGATAGCGTCTGGCCACTGCATCCAGGTGTGCCGCCTGTTGCGGCGCAGTCATGTCATGGAAGCGTGCCGCGTCGCGCACCTGGGCCAGCTCGCCGGCATGGGTCTGGGGTTCATCCAGGTTGAGATGGTTGATGGCGCGCCGCATATGCTCCACGCCGCGCTTGAGCAGCACGGCTGTACGACGCAGTCCTTCGACGTCTTCCAGCTTGTCGCGGCCGGTCTCGATGAGCCGCTCGCCATCGACCGAAAGCACGTTGATTGCGTCGCGTATTCGCGCCACCAGGTTGTTGGGCGCATTTTCGCGCGCCAATTGGTCTTCGCCGGCGCGCGCATTGGCGCCGGCCAGTCCGGCTGCCGAGAATACCAGTCCGACCACGGGCAGCAGCCACTTGTCAGGACCGCGCGCCCCCATGCGCGTGACGAACGCTTCCAGGAAGTTCTTGCCAAGATCGGTATGGACATGCTCTCCGCTCCCAGTATCGAGCGCCGGAACGTCCGAGCCAAACACCGCGCCGATGGTGCGAAACACCAGGTCGGCGGCGAAGAAATCCATGGTCTTGTACGTCGCACTGAGGAGCAAATGGTTGTCCGGGTCGCCCGAGCGGCCACGCAGGAAATTCACCGCCGTCAACAAGGTCGCCACGCCGACCAGGCTGGCAATGTCCTTTTCGTTGCCGCGCGGCAGTCCCATTTCCTTCTGGATGCCGTAGTTGACCAACAGGCGTCCCAACTCACCCAGGAAAGGCAGCATCGCCTCGTTGAAGACCTGTCCACTGAATTTCTCACGGCCCTTGGCGGTGTCCTTGACGAAATTCTTATAGGCGAAACGATACGCCATGCTGACCACGTCCTGCGCCAGCACCGTGACGGCGATGGCGCCGGCCAGTGTCTTGGCGTCCACCAGTCCCGCGCCGGAACCGCTGAATGGTTGCGCGCCTTCGAACAGCGCATGGGTCTTCTCGTCGCGGAAGGTGTTGATCAGCGAGGTCATGCCGTACACGGTGGCGGCCGTGACCGCGGCGCGCATGGCGGTGTTCAGGGCGGCGTTGGCAGTGGTGCCCTTGACGGCCGGATTCATGTCGTTGAGGATGACGTCGACCAGCGCATGCGAGGCCGCCGTGGCAATCCCCTTCAAGCTATGGCGATCCTTCAGGAATGGCCCGGCCGGAATCGCCTCGCCGGTCGAGACCACGATCATCGAGTTGGCGTAGCCGGGCAGGCTGCCGAAAGGACCGGTATTGGCGCCGCGCCAGCCGTAGGTCGAAACGTCGGAGCCGGGCAGCGGCGCGAGCGCCTTGACCGGTTCGCCGTGTTGGTCCAGCAGCATCATCTGCAGGCCCTGCGGCGTGTAGACGAACTGGTGCCGGTACTGGTCTTCGGTGCGCACGATCAAGGTCCGGTCGCGCGGTTTGTCGCGCATGAACTTGTCGACGACCTCGCGCATGGTCGCCAGCTTGACGCCGGCCACCTTGCCTGCCGGCCCCATGATCTCCACCCCGTGCTCGTCGAAGCCGGTGACCTCGGCGATGGCGCCGCCCCCCACATTGAGGCTGGCCGGATAATCGCCGTATGCGCGATGTTGCATCGGTCGCGCGCGATCATGGTATTTCTGTTCGGTGATAAAGATGATGTTGCGGTTCTCGGGGCCGTTGAGGTCGCTGTAGCCAAGCCTGAAATCGCTTTTCTCGCGGCCGTCGCCGCGGTTGACGGCGGGGCGCGGGCCGAAGCCCTCGGCCATGTAGTTTTCTGCCGCGGCCCACGCGAACTGACGTGGAAATGGCGTCGCATTGAGCGGCACCGGCATGATGATGGTGTTGCTCTCATCAAGGCTGCGACGGGCGAACAGCGAGGATTTCTTCGATAGCTCGAGCAGGTAGGTGCAGATGTAGGTTTCCATCATCGTGGGCTGATCGTGCGCATCGGCCTTTTGCTTGCCTTTTCCCTTGTCCTTTCCTTTGCGGGCGGCGTTGGCCTGCTCCTGTTCTATTTGTACCAGTTCGGCGCGGCGCTGATCGAATGCCAACAGGTCGCGTGCGCCCACGACACGATCCGCATATCCCTTCAGGAAATACAAATCGGTCTTGCCGTGTTCGTCGTCCACGCTGTCCTTGACGACCAGCAGGTGGGTGGTGACAGTGGAGGTGCGGAATTTGAAGGGGAAACTGACGATGGCGACGTGGTCGTTGAGTGAAGCCAGCAACACGCCGGCCGAGGCCGAGGCCACTTCGCGTCCGCCCAGGGCGGCAATGATGCTGTCGAATTCGGCGCGCTCCACACCGATCTCGCGCATGTCCTGGTGCAACTGGCGCAGCGCCGGCGAACGGCCGGCATGCGGCGAACTCAACTCGGCCATCATGGTCTGGCTGGGGGCGATTTCCATGTGCGGGTCTGCGGGGACGTCGTGATGCAGATGCGTCAACGCCAGCGACGGCTCGTGGGAAGGCTCGGCTTGCAGGTTCGGCGGACGCCTGTCGCGCACACGCGCGGCCGGCGTGCCGCCGGGCGGGGGCGCGGGGAGGTCGCGCAATTCGTGTGTTTCGGCGGGTTCTTGGGCGGCGATGCCGAGCGCGGCCATATCGTGAATGGGCGGGGAGGAGGTATTGATGTTGGCCATGATGAAATATCGATAGGGTGTAGGAGGGCACGCGCCGTCACGGGAAGTGGCGCCGCAAAAGAAAAATTCTCCCGTGGGTAACAGTGCGCGCGTCGATGTTCCGATGTCATCAAAATGTCATTCTCCGGTAATAAAAAAATGAAAAATAATCCAGCTATTGGAACGTACCAATATGGTGCAAAGAATAGTTGCATTACCGATATTAAAGGTAGTTCTATTCGCAAATAGCGAATTTTTATGACAAGCGTATTAAATTCATAAACTTAAAAAATATAAAAATCTGGTACGTACCAGTTGTTGACACGCGTTTTGTGCGATCGCATAATCCACTCCAATTTCACCGCCGGAAAAACCGGATCGCAGGCCGGCGCGGGTGAGCTGATCAATGGAGGGGTGGCGATGAGAAGTTGGGGCGAAACCGAAAAACGCAGGGCGCGTATCGAGATCATTCCGATGATCGACGTGATGATGTTCCTGCTGGTGTTCTTCGTGCTGTTGAGCCTGAACGTGATTCCGGCGATGGGGGTGAAGACGTCGCTGCCATCGTCTTCCAGCACCAGCAACCTGCAGACGTTGCACATCGCCCGCATCACGCTGGGCCTGGATGGCGAATTGCAACTGGAGGGACGAGACATCGCCGCAGGCGCACTGGTGCCGGGCTTGCAGCAGTTGCAGGCCGGCGAACCTGGCAAGAAGCTCACGCTGATCGTCAATGCCGACCAGAAGGTCGAATTCCAGCGTGTGATCGACCTGATGGATACGCTCAAGGGCAATGGCTTCGATGCCATCTCTTTCGTGTCCAGGCGCAAGTGACGACGATGCAGATCCTCTACAGCCAGCGGGACTGGATCGCCATGTTGCCGGCGGCGGGGCTGGTGCTGTTTCTGTCCGCGGCCGGCCTGCGCGAGCTCAAGCCGCTGACCCCCAGGGAAGAGACGCCGGTCAAGCTGGAGATCATCGACATGGCCCAGCTGGAGCCGCCCAAGCCGGCGCCGCCGTCTCCTCCTGAACCCGTGCCGCCCAAGCCGCAGGTGCAGCCGGCTCGCCCGCCGGCGCCACCCAAGCCGGCGCCGGCGGCAGAGCCAGCCACATCCACGCCGGCGCCCACGCAGCCGGCAAGCAAGCCGATGCCGGTCGCCCCGACGCCGGCGGCCCCGGTGTCGACCGCACCGACGCCAGCACCAACGCCAGTAACGACGCCAGTAACGACGCCAGTACCGGCCGCACCCAAGGTTGATGTCGATGCCGAATTCATCGGCCGCGTGCGGGCTTACCTCAATTCGGTCAAGCGCTATCCGACCGGACGCGAAGCCAGCCTGCAGCGGCCGCAGGGCACGGTAAAGGTGTGGTTCGTCCTCAGGCGCGATGGATCGGTGGTGGAGATGGGGATCGAAGAGTCATCCAATTCGATGCTGCTGGACCAGGCCGCGCGCAAGAGCGTGGGCATGGGAAGTTTTCCGGCCTTTCCAGAGCAGTTCCGGCCGGGGCAGTCGCAACACCGTTTTGTCGTCGATTTGCAGTTCACACCTGCCGGAATCTAGAGCCGCTAAAAAACGCTGCTGGCAAGGCGCGCCGACGCAGGCAGTACGAAGGTGCGGCAAGGAGGCGCAACGCGGCCAGCGGCGTTTTGTTGGCGGTTCTTAGGCATCCGGATCCACACGTCCGCGTATCCGGCGCGGTTACCAAGAACAAACCTATCGGGGAGTAACAACATGAAATTGAAAGTCAAGAAGCTCGCGCTACTGGTGTCGAGCCTGTTTCTGGCGGATGCCACATTGGCTGTCGCCCAGGAAACCAGCGATCTCGGCCAGATCACCGTGCAGGGGCAGAACCAGGCGCCTGGCGCCGGCCTGATCCAGCAGGACGACGCGCCCAAGGCGCGCAGCTCGGTCACCCGCGAAGCGATCGAGAAGATGGGATCGACCTCGACCGCGTTCCAGATGATCCAGAACCTGCCAGGGGTGTCGACCTTCGACCAGGATGGCACAGGGCTGTTCGGCGGCACGCTGCGGGTGCGCGGTTATAACGCCAACCAGATGGGGCTGACGCTGGATGGCGCGCCGCTCAACGACTCGCTCAACTACTCGATCAGCATCCAGGAGTTCGCCGATCCCGAGAACACCTGCGACGTGTTCCTGACCCAGGGCAGTGGCGACATGGAAGCGCCGCACGTAGGCGCCAGCGGCGGCAACCTGGGCATCAACACCTGTGATCCGCGCGATACGCTGGGCGGCAAGTTCAATTTCGCTGTGGGCGCCAATAACTACAACAAGCAGTTCGTTCGTATCGATACGGGCAAGTTCGCCGATGGGCGCGCCAAGTTCTTTATCTCGATGTCCAAGGCGTCCGCCGACAAATTCAAGGGAAGCGGCAGCGCCAGGCGCGAACACGTCGATTCCAAGCTGGTGTTCGACTTCGGCGGCGGCAGCTATTCGAAGCTGGCTTTCTTGTGGAACAGGATGGACAACGCCAACTACCGCGCCGCCAGCAAGGCCGACCTGGCGCGTTTTGGCTATAACTACGAATACGGCACCACGCCGCCCAGGCATCTGACGCCGGTGGCCGGCACGGCACAGAATGAAGCCACTGCCAACGCTGCCATTCTCAACAACTTCCAGGGTTTCAATAACAACCCGTTCGAGAATTACCAGGTGTCGATGATCAACCACTGGCAGTTGTCACCCAAGGCCAGTCTTGATTTCAATCCCTATTACATCTACGGCTACGGCACCGGCGGCAACCAGTTGATAAGCGTGTCGGAAGCGCGCGGCGCGGGCCTGCTGCATGGCGGCATTGGCGACATCAACGGCGACGGCGACACGCTCGACACCATCCTCGGCTATGGCAGCAACATCAGCCAGACCGATCGCTGGGGCGTCACCACCAAGGTCAACTATCAGTTGGCCAATCACAACCTGTCTGCCGGCCTGTGGTTCGATAGCGGCACCTCCAAGCAATATAGTCCGTTCGTGTCCATCGACAGAAACGGCAACAGTTCCGATTACTGGCTGCGCAATACCAGCGGCTACCTGAAGTATGCAGACGGCACACCCTACAACGCGGCACGAAACTGGAAGACCAAGGTCGACGCGCATACCATTTTCCTGCAGGACAGCTTCACCATGATGAACGATCGCCTTAACGTGCAACTGGGCGTCAAGCGCCAGGAGGTCAAGCGCAATTTCAATAACATCGCCAGCGGAGTGACGGCGAATGGCAATGGCGCTGACTATACGGTCGACCAGACCTTTACCAATACGCTGGGCAACCTCGGCTTGCGGCTGCAATTGACCGAAACCCAGTCGGCCTTCTTCAACGCCGGCCAGAATGCCCGCGCGCCGGAAAACAATGCCAATACCGGCCTGGCCCAGACCGCCGCTTCGTCCAATTACACGACATCGATTGTCAATGGCGTGCTGGTGGCCCGCAATGCGGCAGGCGCCGTGATTCCGGTGCGGATCGGCTCGCCTCGCGTGAGCGCCGAGAAGTCCAACAACTTCGATCTGGGATACCGCTACGCGGGTAGCCAGCTGACGTTCTCCGGTTCGCTGTTCTATGTCGATTTCCGCGACCGTATCGCCAGTCAGTACGATCCGGCGTCCAACCTGACCACCCAGTTCAACGTCGGCAAGTCCCGCACCTTTGGCCTCGAACTGGAAGCCGGCTACAAGATGAACGGCAACTGGAACCTGTATGGCTCGCTGACCCGTACCGATTCGAGCATGCTTGACGACAAGGTGGCGGTGCGTGCCGCCAACGGTACTGCGACCACCTTGTCGACTTCCGGCAAGAAGATGCCCGATACGCCCGACTGGCTTGGTTCGCTGGCGCTGCAGTACAACAGCGGCCCGTTCTATGCCACCGCGCAGGGACGCTATGTCGGCCGGCGTTACACCACATTGGTCAACGACGATGCCGTGGGCGGCTACACCCTGTTCGATCTCGGGGCAGGCTACCGTTTCAACAAGGCGATGTTCATGCAGAACCCGACCATCCGCTTCCAGCTGTTCAACCTGTTCAGCCGCAAGTACCTGAGCATGAACGGCCCCAGCGGATCGAGCTTCACCACCAATGCCAACGCCACCACCGGCACCAACGGCGCTGCCATTGCCGCGGCGTCGGCGCCAGTGTTCTATACCGGGGCGCCGCGCACCTTCCAGGTTTCGTTCAGCAGCGATTTCTGAGCCGGGCCTGATTTGTCCGATGCGCCGCGCGGTCAGCGGCGCATCCTTTACAAGGAATTCACATGAACGCCATCCAGCTGTTTCACGACCTGACCTTTTATGCGATGTATGCGGCCGCCGCGCTGGCGGTGTTTCTGATCGTCGAACGACAGTTATTTTTCTGGTTCGGTTCGCGCGATGCCGGAAAACTGCTGCATTCGATGAGCGCGCATACCCATTTCAAGCCGCAACTCGATCCGGCCATGCTGGAACGCAAGACGGTGCCCGTGCAACTGGTGCGCGAAGCGCTGGAGGCGCATGCGGCAGTGTCGGACCAGACTCGGCTGCAAGACTTGGGCGAGGCCATCTACATCGCCGGCAAGTCGCGCGTCAATGCACGCCTGTGGGTGCTCGACACCATCGTCACGGCCGCGCCGCTGCTGGGCCTGGTGGGCACCATCCTGGGCATCATCGATACCTTTTCGGTGTTGGCGTCATCCGGCATCTCGGATCCGTCGGGCGTGTCCAAAGGGATCGGCACGGCGCTCTATGCGACGGCGCTGGGCATTTCCATTGCGCTGTTCGGCCTGCTGTTCTATAACTACCTGCGGGAGTGCGCCGATCGCCTCAACGACCAGCTCAAGGAACTGCTGCTGCGCGCCGCCGGCGTGGTGCATGGCGAAGAACGGGAGAGCCAGACCGGGCGCCCGGAACGGCATCCGATGCAGGCTGTGGGTTGAGATCCTGTCGGGAAGGTCGCGATTTACAATTGGTACGTACCAATGTAATATCCGCGTCATGAAAAAATCTATGGACACCACCGAAGCAGTGCAGCCGCGTTATCGCTGGCTGGCCGATATCATCCGCGACACCATTGACCGCGGCGTGCTCACCGACAACCAGGCCTTGCCGCCCGAGCGTGAACTGGCAGAGCGTTATGAAGTCAGTCGTGACACCGTACGCAAGGCGGTGCGCTTCATGGAAGAGCGCGGCATCATCTACAGCGATCATGGTCGAGGCACGTTCGTGTCGCCGGCGATCGTGCGCGGTACTACCCGTTTCATCGACAGCTTTTCGCAAGATACGGGCAACCGCGGCGGCGTACCCGGCCAGCGTATCCTGGCCATCGAAACGGTCGGCGCCAGCATGGCCATCGCCAACCTGCTCAACCTGGAGCCGGGCACGCCGCTGGTGCGGGTGCGCCGTATCCGCCTGATCGACGATGCGCCGGTGGGCCTGCATGATGCCTACCTGGTGTTGCCGCGCGGCGCCAGGATCAGTCGCAGCCAGATCGAAAAGGCCGGGTCGCTCTACAAGTTGCTGACGGCAGAGTTTGCCTTTGAGCCGGCCGAAGCGGTCGAGAACCTGTGCGCGGGCGCCGCCGATGCCGAGGACGCGCAGTTGCTCGGCATCGGTGCGGGCGACCCGTTGCTGGTGTGCGAGCGCATCACCTTGTCGGATCGCCGCCAGCCGATCGAATACTGCCTGATGAAATACGTCTCCACGTATCGTTACCGTACCCGCATCGCCAAGCATAGCGGCGGCATGAGCTGAAGCGGCCACTCCCGCCATCGATGACACAGACACTGAATATCCTGTTGAAACGCATGGCGTGGGGCATTGCCGCCGTGATCGCGCTGTCGCTGCTGGGGCGCCTGGCCGACCGCGTCGATGCGGGCGCGGGCGGCAGCCGGTTGCGGGCTGTGTTGTTCGTCAATGGCACGCTGGGCGACAAATCGTTCTTCGATTCGGCGGCGGCCGGCATGCGTCAGGCACGCCAGACGTTGCCGGTGACGACCAGAATCGTCGAGGGCGGCGCCGATCCGACCCGTTGGGAATCGGCCCTGGCCGATCTAGCCGATAGCGGCGAGTATGACCTGATCGTCGCGGGCACCTTCACCATGGTGCCTTATGTGCAAAAGCTGGCGGCGCAGTTTCCACGCATGCGCTTCATCGTCTTCGATGCCGCCGTCGATTATGCGCACTGCGCATGCGCCAATGTTCACTCCATCCTGTTTCGCCAGAACGAAGGCGCCTATCTGGCCGGCTATCTGGCTGCAATGCTGCTGCGCGAGCGGGTACTGCCGGGCGTGGCCGCCAATGGCAGCCTGGGCGTTGTCGGCGGCATGCAGTTTCCCGTGATCGAGGACTACATGATCGGTTTTCGGGCCGGCGCCCGCGCCTTCGACCCCGCCATCGTGGTGGCTAGCCAGTATGCCAACGGTTTTTCCGATCCTGCGGCCGGCAAGGACATCGCCAATGCCCAGATGGCCGCAGGCGCGGCCCTGATCTTCCACGCCGCCGGCGCCACCGGGCAGGGCGTCAACGAAGCGGTCAGCCAGGCGCACCGCTATGCCATCGGCGTTGATCTTGACCAGTACGCATTGGCCTACCGCAGCAATCCCCAGCGCGCCGGCGCCATCGTGACATCGGTGATGAAGAACATCGACGTGGCCATCGTCGGCGCGCTGGGCCAGCACTTGCAAGGGCAGCTGCCGTGGGGACGCGCCCGCTCGCTGGGGCTGGCCGAAGGCGGGGTCGGGCTGGCGCCGCACTCGCAAGTGATGGACAGTGCGCCTGCCGCCATTGGCGCGCGGCTCGACGCGGTGCGCGCCGATATCGTGGCGGGCAGGCTGCAGATACCCAGCGCCCTGGCGCGAGCGGGGAGTCCCGGGTGAACCACAGTCAGCGCGTCCCTTTGCTTGAGCTGCGGCATGTCTCCAAGGTCTATCCCAACGGTACCCTGGCCAGCGACGATGTCTGCCTGGCGATCCATGCCGGCGAGATCCACGCCATCGTCGGCGAAAACGGCGCCGGCAAGTCAACCGTGATGAAGATGCTCTATGGCCTGGAACAGCCCGGCAGCGGCCAGTTGCGGATGCAAGGACAGGAACTGCACCTGCCCAATCCGGCGGCGGCCATTGCTGCCGGCATCGGGCTGGTGCCGCAACACCTGCAACTGCTGCCGTCATTCAGCGTGGCCGACAATATCGTGCTGGGCGCGGAGCCCGTGCGTGGCGTTTGCCTCGACCGGCGCGCAGCGGTAGAGCGGGTACGCGCGCTGTCGCGCCACTTCGGGTTGCAAGTCGATCCGCTTGCCAAGGCCGGCAGCCTGGCCATCGGGGTGCAGCAACGGGTCGAGATTCTCAAGGCGCTGTACCGCGGCGCGCGCATCCTGCTGCTGGATGAACCCACGGCGGTATTGGCGGCGCAGGAGGCGCATACCTTGTTCGATTCCTTGCGCAACATGGTGGCCCAAGGGCTGACGGTGGTGCTGATCTCGCACAAGACCGCCGACATCTGCGCCGTCGCCGACCGCTTCACGGTATTGCGCCGGGGACGCGTGAGCGGCGCCGGGTCGCTGCGGGATACCACGCCGGCGCAACTGGACCACATGATCGTCGGCACGGCGCCCGCGCCGCTGCCATTGCGCGATCCGGGCGCACGCGCCAGCGTGCCGCTGGTGTCGGTGCGCGCATTGCAGGCGCATGCCCACGGCGGGCATGCAATGGGTCCGCTGTCGTTCGATATCGCGGCCGGTGAAATCCTCGGCATCGCCGGCATCGAAGGCAATGGCCAGGACCTGTTGGCCAGGGTTTTGCTGGGGCAGCATGCAGCGCAGGGCGGGCAGGCCAGTATCGACGGACGGCGCATTACCGGCCTGGATGTGCGGGCGGTACGCGATTGCGGCGTGGCGGCCATCGCCGAAGACCGCCTGCACGACGGCGTGGCGCTCAACATGAGCATTGCCGACAACGTCATCGCCACGCAATATCACCGGCGTCCGCTGTCGCTGCGCGGCTGGCTGGACCCGGCCGCCATCAGTGCGGCGGCCCGGCAGGTGGTTGAACGCTGCGGTGTGAAAGCGGCATCGCCCGCGGACCTGATCGGAACGCTGTCCGGCGGCAACATGCAAAAGGTGGTGCTGGGGCGCGAGACCGCCAGCGCGCCGCGCCTGCTGATCGCCAGCCAGCCCACCCGCGGCGTCGATATCGGCGCCGCGCGCAGCCTGCAGTCGCTGTTGGCGGCGCTGTGCGAGGCGGGTAGCGCGGTGTTGCTGATCTCGGCCGACCTGGACGAATTGCTGTCGCTGTCGGACCGGGTGGCGGTCATGGCCGGCGGCGAGCTGGTAGCGCACTTTGCCAGCCGCGGCCTGGCGGCCGAAACCCTTGGGCCCTACATGACCGGAACACGCCGGCAAGCCGATGCGGCGGCGACCCTGGATGCGCCCTTTACGCTGTCAGGCGTTGCGCCATGACCCCGGCCAATCCGCTCTTGCAGCAGCAGTTGCAACGGCAGGCGCTGGCGCAGCGCTGGCGCCTGCCGTTGGCCTTGCTGGCGTCGCTGGCCGTCGGTTTTGTCATCACGCTGGCGGTGAGCGACCAACCGCTGCGGGCGTTCCTGGTGCTGTTGACCGGTCCGATGCCGCGCCTGGACTGGAGCGCGGCGGACGGCTGGCAACTGACCCGCATGGTGCGCTTCGGGGCCGTGATCGAAGACGCCATCACGCTGTGCCTGCTTGGCCTGGCGGTGAGCTTGCCGTTTCGGGCGCGCCAGTTCTCGCTGGGCGCGGATGGCCAGCTGTTTCTCGGGGCGCTGGCAGCCACCGCCGCCAGCCTGTGGTGGCCCGGGCCCTGGTATGCGGCGCTGCCGCTGGCGTTTGCCGCCGCCTGCATCACCGGCTTTGCCTGGGGGGCGGTGCCGGGCCTGCTCAAGGTGCGCTTCGACATCAATGAAATCGTCAGCACGCTGATGCTCAATATCATCGCCGTGCAATTCTATCGCTGGGTCGTCACCGACATCCTGCGCGACCCGGCGGCCGGTTTCATCGTCACGCCCATGCTGGCGCCGGGTTTGCAATTGCCGGTGTTGCTGGCCCATACCAACGTCACCGTGATGCTGCTGGCGCTGCCGGCAATGGTATGGCTGGCCTGGGTGCTGTTGATGCGCACCACGCTGGGCTACGAGATCCGCGTGGTGGGCGAGGCGCCGGCCTTTGCCCGCCAGGCCGGGCTGCCGGTACAGCGCACCATCTGGCTGTCGATGGCGCTGGGCGGCGCGTTCGCCGCGCTGGCTGGCGTTCATGTCAGCCATGGCTTGCTCAAGCGGCTGCCGGTGGACTTGCCCACCGGGCTTGGCTACGAAGGGCTGCTGGTGGCGCTGCTGGCGCGCAACAATCCGCGTGCGGTGCCGCTGGCGGCGCTGCTGTATGCCTGGTTGCGCACCGGCGCGCTGGCCATGGAACGCAGCACCGACGTCTCGCGCGAGATGGTGCTGGTGATCCAGGCGCTGATGATCCTGTTCGTTGTGTCCGAGCGCATGGGGCCGGCGCTGGCCGGCTTGTGGCTGGACTGGCGCGCCCGACGGGGAGGACGCCATGGCGCATGAGGCCTGGATGCTGCTGGCGGCCGGACTGTTGCCGGCCATCCTGCGCGCTACTGCCCCCATCCTGCTGGCGGCGCTGGGCGGGCTGGTGTCGGACCTCGCCGGTTGCATTAACGTCGCCCTTGAAGGCTTGATGCTGGTGGCGGCGTTCTTTGCCGTATTGGTGTCGGTACAGGCGGCACACTGGTTTCCCGGTCTCGCTCCTGTTTTTTATCCCTGGATCGGGTGCGGCGGCGGCTTGCTGGCGGCGCTGCTGATGGTGGGCCTGTTGGCGGTTTTTCATCTGGAGTGGGGCGCCGACCTGATTGTCGCAGGCATCGCCATCAATATCCTCGCGGCTGGCCTGACGGTGTTGCTGATGGCGTCCGTGACCGGCGACAAGGGCTCCACCGCCAGCCTCGACAGCCCGGTGTTGCCCGCTGTGCATGTTCCGGGGCTGCAAGACTGGCCGGTGCTCGACCTGTTGCTCAATGGCGAGCAGCGGACCGGCCATCACGTGTTGTTGTATGCGGCGCTGCTGGCGATACCTGCGTTGTGGTGGTTCTTGCGCAGGATGCGCTGGGGAGTCTGGCTGCGCGCTGTCGGCGAGAACCCGCTGGCGGCAGCCGCGGCCGGGATCCCGGTCAAGCGCATGCGCTATCTGGCGCTGCTGCTGTCGGGCGTGCTGGCCGGGCTGGGCGGCGTCTACCTGAGCCTGGGCTACCTCAGCCTGTTCCAGGCCGACATGACGGCCGGGCGCGGCTTCCTGGCGTTGGCGGCGGTGTTTGTCGGCGCCCGCGCCATGCGCGGCGCGGTGGTCGCTTCGGTGCTGTTCGGCGCCAGCGCGGTGCTGGCCACGCAACTGGGGGCGTCGCGCATCCCGCCGCAATTGATTTACCTGTTGCCGCCACTGGTGACCTTGCTGGCGCTGGCAGTGGCCGGGGTTCGCCGCCGCCGGGCAGGCATGTAATGGCAAGCGCAACACATAACTGGAGACGCATGTGAGCAGTATTACCTTGAGGGACCGGATCTTCGCCTCGCTGGCGCTGGCCGGAATGGGAGACGCCCTGGGCGCGCAGACCGAACAATGGAGCATCGAAGAGATCGCCGCTCGCCACGGCGGCCTGGTGACCCGTTTCGGCACGCCGCCCGATGACACCTTTGCCGGCGCCAATGCCGGGCTGCGCGGCGAGGTCACCGACGATGCCAGCCAGATGTACTACCTGGCGCGCGCACTGATCGCGGCCGGCGGCGAGCTCGACTACGATGGATGGGTAGCGTGCCTGCTGGACTGGGCCGCGACCAGCCCCAAGGCCGGATTCATGGGCCCCAGCACGGCCTTGATGGTCAAGGCGTTGCAGGAGGGGGGCGACGTCAACGATGTCGGCATCATCGGCCGCTCGCGGCGCAAGATGACCACCATCGGCATCACCAATGGCGCCGCCATGCGGGTGGCGCCGGCGGGGCTGGTGCACCCGGGCGATATCGAGGGCGCCTGCGCCCAGGCATTGGTCACTTGCCTGCCTTCGCACGATACCGATGTGGCGATCTCGGCCGCCTGTTCGATTGCCGCGGCTGTCGCCCAGGCGCTGGTGGCAGGCGATTTGGCCGAGGTCATCGCGGCGGCGGTGCAGGGCGGGCGCATCGGCGAGCAACTGGCGCGCCAGCAGGCGCGCAGCGTGGCCGGCCCCAATTACCTGGCGCGCCTGGACATGGCCTTGCGCATCGCCGACGAGGCGCATGACGATTACGCATTCCTGGTCGACATGGAAAAGATGGTCGGTAATTCGGTACTGGCGGCCGAATCGGTGCCGGCCGCGCTGGGTGTGCTGCGCTATGCCCAGGGCGACCCGCTGCGCACCATCGCCCTGTGTTCGTCGATCGGCAACGATACCGATTCCATCGCCACCATGGCCGGGGCAGTGGCCGGCGCCCTGCGCGGTTCGGCGGCATTGCCGGCCGATCTGCTGGAGGAATTTCTGCAGGTCAATCGGGCCGACTTCGACCTGGAGCAAATGGCCGATGGCTTGCATCGCATTGCCGTTGCCAATCTCGGGGCATTGCGATGATGGCGGCGTCGCGTCCCTACGACCTGCTGGCCTTTGGCGACCCGGTGGCCGATATCATGCTGCGCGCCGATGCGCTGCCGCCGGCGGGCGGCAAGGCGCTTGGGCAGTCGCTGGGCATCTGGCCCGGCGGCACCACCGCCAACGTCGCCTGCGCCGCCGCGCGCCTGGGACTGCGTTCGGCCCTGTTCGGCCGCACCGGCGACGATGCCTATGCCGCGCTGCTGCGGGGTTCGTTGAGCGATCATGCGGTGGCAACGCAATGGTTGTCGACCGCCGCGCATACGCCTTCGGCCTCGGCCATTGCGGTGCTGGCGCCGTCGGGCGAGAAGTCGATCATCTACCTGCCCATGCCGGTCGCGCCGCTGCGGGACGAGCGCCTGGCGCAGGCCATGGCGCAGGCCCGATGGATGTATGCCATGCCCTATGACTACGACGAGTTCGCGCGCTTGTGCCATCACGCCCGCCAGGCCGGGGTGCGCATCGCCATCGATCTCGAAGCGGCGGTCGCGCCCGACGCCGGGCAGATGCAGCGCCGCGCGGCGCTGGCCGATATCGTCTTCTTCAACGAGGCCGGCTTTTTTGCAGGCACCGGCCAGGCGCCCACGCCGGAGGCGATGCGCCAGGTCCTGGCGCTGGGGCCCAGTGAAGTCGTGGTGACGCTCGGCGCTGATGGCGCCGTGGCGATGGACCACAGCGCTCATACGCGCCATGCCGCTTTTCCGGCAACGGTGCTGGACACCACGGGCGCCGGCGACAGCTTCAATGCCGCTTACCTGTGCGCCCGGCTGGAGGGGCAGGCGCTGCCCGCGTCGCTGCGCTTTGCTTGCGCCGCGGCCAGCTGTACGGTGGCCGCGCTGGGCGCCCGCGCCGGGCTGGCCGACCGGGACCGGGTGGCGTTGGTGCTGCAACATGGCATGTTGCCAGAGGAGCCTGCGTGAAACCAACCATCATCGACTGCGATCCGGGGATAGACGACGCCCTGGCGCTGCTGCTGGCCGCCGGCAGCCCCGAACTCGGTTTGCTGGCCGTCACCACGGTGGCCGGCAATCGTCCGGCGCCGATCACGGCCCGCAATGCCCGCAAGATCCTCGACCTGGCCGGGCGCGTGGCGGTGCCGGTCCATGCCGGCGCCGAACGCCCCTTGATGGGTGGGGATGCGCGTTGCAACCTGGTGCATGGCGAGGATGGGCTCGGTGGCGTGCCGCTGGACGAGCCCGGCGCGATTGCCGCCGGCCATGCCGCCGTCGCGCTGGTGGACATACTGCGGCAACATTCGCCCGCTAGTATCGACCTGGTGGCCATGGGGCCGTTGACCAACCTGGCGCTGGCTGAGTTGCTCTCGCCCGGGATCTTGCGGCGGGCCGGCCGTCTGGCGATCATGGGCGGCGCCTTGCGGGTGCCGGGCAATATCACGCCGGCGGCGGAATTCAACTTCTATGCCGATCCGCTGGCGGCCGACATCGTCATGCGCAGTGGCGCGCCGATTACGCTGTTCGCGCTGGATGTGACGCACCAGGCCATCATGAGCGGGCCATGGATCGCCTCGTTTTCGGATCTGGACAGCCGCAGCGGCAGGGCCGCCGCCGCCATGCTGCAGGCCTACGCCGCGATGGACCCGTTGCTGCACGATGTCTGCCCGGTGGCTTACCTGTTGCGCGAGCAGTTGTTCAGCCTGGAAGCCTGCCGGGTGGAGGTGGATTTTCGTGCCGGGCCCGACGAGGGGAAGGCGCTGGCCCATTTCGGCGTCGCCGCCGGCCCGGGCCCGGTGCTGCAAGCCGCCACGGGTGTCGATAATCCGGCATTGCTGGCGCTGGTATTGGAGCGCATTGCCACGTTGCCCTGATGGTGTTTGTCTTCTTTTGACGAGTTTTTTATGAAACGCTCTTACTGGTGCATGCGCTTGTTGCTCATGGCGTCCTGCCTTTGGCTGGCGGCCTGCGCGCAGATGGCGCCACACGAGACGCAAGCCGACCATCGTGTCGGCAGCTTGCGCTTTCTGGGTGAGCAGCGCATTGCGCTGAACCAGCCATTTCGCGGCACCGTCATCGGTGGCCTGTCGGGTATCGACTACGATGCCGCCACCGATACCTGGGTGGCGCAAAGCGATGATCGCTCCGAGATCAGCCCGGCCCGCTTCTACGTGCTGCGCCTGCAATACGACCTGGCCGGTTTTCATCGCCTGGCGGTGGAAGACGTCAGGTTCTTCAGGCAGCCGGATGGCTCGCTCTATCCTGGCAAGTCCGACTGGCCCGGGCGGGCAGGGGATATCCCCGATCTCGAATCGATCCGCATCGATCCCCGCGACGCCAGCATCTGGTACGCCAGCGAGGGCAGCCGGCCGCACGGCATGTCGCCATTCGTGCGGCGGGCCGACCGCAACGGCAATTTCCTTGCGCACTTTCCGGTAGGCGGCATGTTCGACGTTCATCCCGGGCAGCGACTGGGTTCGCGCAACAACCTGTCGTTCGAGGGGATCAGCTTTTCATCCGATGGCCGCGACCTGTGGCTGGGCATGGAAGGTCCCTTGTACCAGGACGGCGCGCCGGCCAGTCTGGAACAGGGAGCGCCGGTGCGCATCAGTCGTTACGGCCGCGATGGCCTCCTGCTGGCGCAGTACGCCTACATGCTCGACGCTATCCGCTTCGCCCCGGGCGGGCGCTATGCCGACAACGGCTTGTCCGAAATCCTGGCGGTGGACGACCGGCGGCTGCTGGCGCTGGAACGCTCTGGCGTGCAGGGCAGCGACGGGGTGTTCAAGTTTCATATCCGGCTCTACGAGATGGACGTCAGCCAGGCCAGCGATATTGGCCGGATACCATCATTGGAGACGGCCACCGATGTGACCCCTGCGGCCAAGCGCCTGGTGCTGGACTTCGACACGCTGGGCATCGACAAGGTAGACAACCTGGAAGGCGTGGCATGGGGGCCGAAGCTGGCCAACGGTCACGATAGCCTGGTGTTTATTTCGGATAATAATTTCCAGCCTTCGCAAGTCACCCAGGTCCTGGCGTTCGAGGTGTTGCCGCCCTGAGTTTCAAGGCCCTGCGAAGGCGGGCCGGGAGCTTTAACGTGCCCCCAGTCTACAGGTGGCGCCCTCTACGGTTGCCGACTATGGAGACTTCCGAAGCCCCCGCTTGCGCTCGACATTTCTCTCGCTGCTAACGACAGAGTAGGTCCGGCCTTTCTGTTCACAAGCCTTCTTTCGAAGGGGCCGGAAACTCGGCTAACGGGTCTTAGGAGTAAGTACCGTAGGCAAGGAATTGCGAGTCATTTGCAATTATGGTTGTGCGCAATTAACGTCGGTCGCCTGACGTGATGTATCTCGGGTTACTGGCTACCCTGTCGAAACCAGGTCACCCCCACCGAATGGCACCGGCCCGTCAGGCCAGCCAAGGCATCGCGATGCCATCGGGTGGAGGTGGGGGGAATCGAACCCCCGTCCAGGGCACTGTTGGCCCTCGAGTGCGCGACGCATGTCGCCTACACCAATATCGATGAGTGGATCCGCATGCGCGCCGGTTCCATCTTTGGCTTCGATTCAAGACGATTCAGCGCGATCGGCTTGATCTCAGGCCGCCATTGCTGCACCGCGCATCGATCAGCGCGGAACGCAAATCGTTGTGCTGTTGGTAGGCGGTTCGAAGCGCACGCAAGACAAGGACATCAAGTGCACAAAGGCGCTTGCCGCGACTCTGGAATAATGGAAGGAATGAAAATGACTGAACGCACGAAAATTGCCGATCTACCCGACTTCGATGCGGCATCCTACCTCGACAGCGAGGAGGATATTGCCGCGTACCTGACTGACATTTTGGAAGCGAACGACGGTGCTTTGCTGGCTTCGGCGCTGGGCGATATCGCCCGCGTGCGCGGCATGATAGAAATTGCAAAGTCGGCGGGTATCAGTCGCAAGGCCCTTTACAAGGCGCTGCGCCCTGATGCTGCCCCTCGCTTTGATACCATCAACCGCGTATGCGTCGCGCTCGGCGTGCGCCTGGTTGTGCAACCTGTTCACGGCTGACGGACGATGAACGTTGCTTCAGGAAATTGGTTGGATGATCCGAAGTCGCGAATTGATCAGTCGCTCACGGGGGCCGTCGCCACGGCCACTCCAATATTCCTGTGCGCGTAAACGCCATGACGACAGAACAAGTGCCTCTTGAGGTAGTGCGTCCAGTAGTGAGATTGGGGTGCTATGAGAATTACTGACATCATCTAGTGCTTCAACTTCATAAATGATATTGAATCGGCCGTGTGTATATTGATACCACTTAGCATCTTCGATGGTATCTATGACAAAGGCACATTCTAGGCGGCTGGGGCGCTCGCGCGCTAGGTTCAACCTGGCATTCTCAAACGCCAATTCTCGAACCAGCATCCAGGCATTGGTATTTTGATTTAGCGGATAGCAGTTGAGCATTCTTCCAAAATTACCAGGCTGAATGATGCTGCCTGGTTCTAACGGGAGTGGCGCGCAGTGGAAATAATTTGACATAGTATTTTCTCCCTAGTTTTTTGTTTTGGTGCATCGACCATATTGGGATCATGCATTGATTTTTAGCCACGCTACATTGGGCAGTGGCTTGCCCATTTCAGGTGTTGTGTGATCGCACCTATAGCCTCGAATCTCATCCCACAGAGAGGTTCGGAAGTTTTTCCATTTTTGACCAGTATCGGAAATGGCTTGTAAATAGGAGATATAGGCGCTGAATTATGCGGACTGCATTTTACGACGTTGGCTCCGACCGAAAAAGAAAAAAGCGGCTCACATCGCTGTGAGCCGCTTCTGTTTTGGTGCTGATGGGCGGAATCGAACCGTCGACCTACTGATTACGAATCAGTTGCTCTACCGACTGAGCTACATCAGCGGAAAGTCCGCGATTATAGCCCTTTCTTGCCTCCTCTTCTAGTGCTAACGACTCCAGCATCTCTTCGGCACTGATTCCAGCAGCTTGCGCGAGGGCTTTTGCTGCCTTGAAGCTTGGCAAACGCTCACCCCGTGCGTACTTGTCCAGCGTTTGCTGCGGGATGCCCCATTGTTTCGCAAGCGAATTCACCGACTTGCCGTCCAAGGCCAATTTCAAAATTTCTGTATAGCTCATCGATTTTCCTCTTGCAAATATACCTCGAACGGAGTAATCTCGGATTACCCTGTGTGGAGTAGCATGTTTTGGCGTTACTCCGAATGGATAAACATTATCTATACAAACTCTATACAAGTAAACATTTTCAGAACGGCAACTAAACGCTTCATTAACATCGAAAGGAACTGCTATGTCCGCAATCGTGAACTCTCATCTGATTGATATCGTCGCCGTCGCTCATGCTTCTGGCATCAGCCGTAAAACCGGGCAGCCCTGGGATATGTACCGCGCGCAGTGCGTCGTGACCGGCCCCGATAAGGGCGTGCGCATCGGTCAACTTCTGTTGCCGAATACGCTGAAAGAAACTCGTCCGGGCAAGTATTTGGCTGAAATTGGCCTTGATGTGAACTGGGAATGCGAAGTGGTGCCGGTCGTCATTGGGCTGCATCCCTATGGGGCAAAGCCCACTGGGAAAGAAGCAGCAGGAGAGGCGGCAAAGGCGTAATCAACCGCAGCGGGTCGTTTTGCCCACTGCTCCTTTTAGGAGGCTTAGGTGCTCAACATTGATAGGAAACATCTGATTCAAATTTTGGAGGTCCGTAGCGTCGTTGCTACCAATTCCAAAACTGGATTGCCGTTCGATTCGCTACGTGCGGAGTGCGTGGTGAGTGGTTTTGAGGATGGCGAAAGACGTGGAGAGATGATTCTGGCTGCTGGTCTGAAAACGGCCCAGTCAGGATTCTACTTTGCCCATATTGAGCTGGAAGTTACTCATGATCGGATCGTGGTGCCGCGCATCCTCTCTCTTATTCCAGCCGGCAAGATCGAGACGGACGAGGAATGAAGCAACCGGCGGGTAAGTTCACGATGGACATGTTCGGAGCGAAGCGTCATGGGCGTCCACCAACTCTGGCTCCTAAATCCAATGTGCAAACTCAGCGCGAGTTCCGGCAACGGCCAGTCCAATTGCTTCAATACCGGGGTGCAGAACGGAAAATCGAATGCAGGGAAGTGACGTGAAAATCGCCGTGAGGGTGGCGTGCGTCTTTTCCCTGTTCATCGGTTACATCAGCAGTCTGCTCGTCAAATTAGCACTGGCCGCTCTCGGTATAAACCTGGTGTCGGCGATACCGCCTGACCTATTCAGAAAGTTCGTCGTTCTCACTTGGCCCACGGGAACGATGTTTGATGGGGCCGTAACCTAGAGGAGATTAGATGAAGAGTTGGATCAACAAAGCGGCGGTAGCCGCAGGTGCCGCAGGCGTGTCAACGGTAGCGTTTGCGGCGGGTGACGCAGCGCCGACAGTGGATGTGACGAGTGCTGTTACATCGCTCACTGGCGTAGGCGTGTCCCTCGTGACCATTGGCGCGGCGGTGCTCAGTGTCGTGGTGGTGGCGTGGGGCTATCGCACGGTCAAGGGTTTTATTGGCCGTTAATCGGTGGTGTGAGAAGGAGCAAGGCGTCTGGGTAACTAGACGCCTTTTTTCTGAGTGGGGGTGTGGATGGCGATGTCGGGAATCGTATGCGGGCCGGGTGGCGTGGATGGCGTGACGTATGCCTACGTCAATGCGCAGCAGGTGAGCTGCGGCAACGATTCGAACGGCAACACGCTGTACGTGCAAGTTTCGACGCTGGCCGGCGATCAACCGGTGCCGGGTGGCGAGTTGGTTGGTTTGCAAATCGGCGGGGCGATGCTCGGGGTGCTGGCGGTGGCGTGGGGCGTCAGGGTGATCCGCGATTTTCTGAATTCGACAGGAGAGACGTAATGACATGGTTTTACGAATGTGTGGCGATTGTGGTTGCGACGTGCTGGCTTGTCGGTTTCATCCTGTTTGGTTGAGCGCCATGTGTAAAAAAATCGTAATGGCATTTGCCTTAGTAGCGATGCTGGTGCAACAGCAGGCCGCACAAGCGCAGGTAGCGCAGTGGGTCGAACCTGTGTTTGGCGGGGCGATGAATCGACTCGTAGCGCGTGCGGTCAGGTCAAATCTTGCGCGTCGCGCAGTGGACGTTGCTGCGAATGATGCCAAGTTTCTTCGCACGGCGAATTTTATCGGTGAGGCGGCTAACGATGCGAGTTTTATAGCGGGTACTGCGGCAACGTTGTTCGGTGCGCCCGTATGGGCGAGTGCGCTGATTGGTTTAGGTGCGCTTGCCGTGGTGGGCGGAGTAGGCTGGGGGATTTATACGCTGACGCAAACCGGAACACCACAAAAACCGCAATTCAAGTTGACACCGAAAGAACCGACCGAGCCGATTGACCCCGGATCGTGGACCAATTTTGAAGAGCGCGCTGTTCCTGCGCAGTTCAAGTATTACGCACGGCATTGGCGCAATTCCTATGGGGTAGCCGGGTGCGTGGATGAATCAGATTGTGCCGCTCAGTATGCGAGGCAGTGGCTTGCCGATCCTGATTTTTTCCCAAAAGACGAATATCGCAAGATGACTTACCAGGTGAGTGTGTATTCGACTGGTACGTATCAAATCGACGTTTCAGGAGAAACATTGGCGATTGATTCGGATGGGGAGCAATTGGGGTGGTATCCCTATGAGAAAACGGGCTTTGCTAGCATCCGGCGCAATTTCGCTTACATCGGCGAACAGGAAGGCGATCTCAAGGATTTGCGGCTGGCGCCGGGGATGTTGCGGGAACCGGTTCCGCCAGTGTTGTTAGCGACGGTAGTCGATAAGCTTTGGGAACGAGCGGCCGCACAACCGGATTATGACGGGCTGCCCTATGAAGCTGCCAATCCGGTGTCGGAGGCGGATATCGCATCTGCGGCGCCGATGTTGTCTTGGAATGACGTAGTCCAAGAGCGTATTTCGCCGGAGGGTTCGAAAATCATTCCGATTGGTATCAATGTGAATCGCAATTCCTGGCCCGATCCTGATCCTAGACCTGATCCAACTCCAACGCCCAGTCCCGGATTGTGCAAGTTGTTCCCCTTCATTTCGGCATGCGCGCCGCTGGGCGATCCGCCGCCCGATACGCCTGCGCTTCCGTCGAGCTCAACCGAGGTGTCGATGACGCCTTGGAAGATCGGGCCTGCCAATGGCGCATGTCCCGCTCCAAAGGTCGTCACCATCCTCGACAAGGACTATTCATTTTCCTTCGATCCGCTCTGCTCGGTCGTGCGTGACCTGCGGCCATTGGTGCTGGCACTGTGCGCGCTAGGCGCCGTGCTGATCGTTGCCCTGGGAGTGGCGGCATGACCTGGGCATCATGGCTGTTGAGTCTGGTCGGCCCGTTGATCGTTCGGGCCTTGATCGCGCTGGGCGTCGGTGTACTGACCGTAGGCGGCATCGATCTGGCCGTGAATCAGGCCATGGGCTGGCTCACCGCATCGGTGGGTGGCTTACCGGTCGATCTGGCCAATGTGCTGGCGCTGGGCGGCATCTTTCAGGGGTTGGGCTACATCGGCGGCGGCATCAGTGCACGTGTCGCGTTGGCAGGTGCGTCTGGCTTCAAGAAATTCTTTATCAAATAATGGCAATCACACTCGTTACCGGAGTGCCGGGAAGCGGCAAGACCTTGTGGGCGGTCTCGTCGTTACAGAAAGAAGTCAAGGCCGGGCGGCGGGTCATTGTCAACGGCATCCGCGATCTGGTGATCGATCACGAACCCGTCGATGACGATTGGATTCGGGAATGGCATCGGCATTGCCAACCGAACGATCTGATCGTGATCGATGAAGTGCAGCGTATCTGGCCCAATGTTTCCTCCTCAGTAAAGCCGACCGAGGCCATCGAGCAACTGCACGTACATCGCCACTTTGGCGTGGACATGATCGTCATTACGCAGCATCCGAACCGGATGAATAAGACCATCCGCGATTTGGTCGGGCATCACGTGCACGTGCGGCGCTTGTTCGGTGGGAATCGGGCGATGCTGTACCAATGGGATCACGCACATAACCCCAATAGCGGCTTGCGCGATGCGGTCAAGACGCCATGGCGCTACCCCAAGAACGTGTTCGATCTGTACACCAGCGCCGAGCTGCACACCAAGCCCAAGGCGGTGATCCCGAAAGCGCTGTTCATCATCCCGATTGCATTGGTCGTGGCCGTGACGATGGCGTGGCAGGGATTTAATAGCGTCTCGACGGGCTTCGGCGTCGTGGGTGGTGCTGGATCGCTGGAGGCTGTTTCTGGGGCTTCTGGTGGCACAGGAACCGGGCAGGCCGGGACGGACAAGAGCAAGGCATCCGGTACATGGCGGGTAGCGGGCCAGTACGCCATCGATGGGCGCGGGTATGTGCTGCTGACGGATTCACAAGGGCGCTTGCGGCGCGAATCTGCACAAGGTTTCCGGGGTGAGACGCTGGGCGTCACGGGTGTGGTTGACGGTGAGCGGGTGACCACTTGGACCGGGGCGGGCAAGAACGCAATGGAGGTAGGTAAATGAAACGGTTGATCGGGGTAGTGTGCGGAGTTTGGGTGGCGTGTTCGGTCATGGCAGCGGACGTGCCGCCGTTACCTCAGGGATCAAATACAGCGGTTCCGGCCCTGCCGGTGCTGACGCCCACCGCAATCGAGGCTGCGCCCATGTCCCCATTGAAGCCGCTGCACCGCATGAAGAGCGGCGCGTTCGATCTGCGTTATGTCAGCGTCGGCCAACTAGTGGATTTGCTATACGGCGACGCGATGCGCACGCCTCACGTGATCGACTCAGACGTTTTACAAGACACGCGGCTGGTGTCGTTCAACTATGACGCCACCGCGGGCGATTTACGTGCGTTCGTGAAGGTGTTCCTTGATTCGCAAGGGTTCAAGGTCGAAACACGCGACGGCGTAGATTTCGTGTCAAAGAAACCCGCTAATGAAGGCGAACCAGTGGATCGGGAAACCTTCGTGTATCGGCCTCGCTACCGCACGACTGCGTACTTGGCCAAGGCGCTACAGCCGTTGTTTGCTGGGCGTTTTAATGCGTCGGATACAGTAGTCGGAATGCTGCCCGCCTCGGATGCGGTGCCGCCTTCAGCAGAAACACCTGACGCAGCGGCCTCGGCTGATTTACTCCGCCTCCCTCAAGACAAACTGTCGCAGGCCGATGAGCTGGTGTTCACCGGTAAAGCTTCGGAAGTGCGTGACCTGGTCAAGCTGCTACCCGAACTGGATCAAAAGCCGGGAGAAGTAATGGTGCGTGGCTGGGTGTTCGAGGTCAGCAACACGGCCGACAAGAACTCGGCGTTTTCTCTGGTGGCGAAGCTATTTAACGGCGTGGGCGGTTCGTTGTCGGCCACGAACGGGCCAACGGATACCGATCCGACTGCGCTGCGGTTCTCGTCCAGTTCTCTGAATTTTGTGATTTCGGCGCTCAACGCTGATACGCGATTCACGCAAATCAGCGATCCGCATGTCCGGGTACTGTCGGGCGACCGCGTGCGGCTCAATGTCGGCTCGCAGGTGCCGACGCTCGGCAGTATCAGCTATCAGGGGCAGGGCGGGACGCCGGTGCAATCGGTGCAGTATCAGGATGCAGGATTAATCTTCGATGTGCGGCCAACCGTCATGGCCGATGCGATTCAGGTCGAGTTGCAAGAACAAATGTCGAGTTTCGTGGCGACGACAACGGGCGTGAATAATTCGCCGACGAAGAACACGCGGCAGATGCAAACGACGGTGAGTATGAAAGACGGCGAAGTCATCGTGTTGGGTGGTCTGGTGCAGGACACGGATGCAGCGACCAGGAATAGCCCCGGCTGGCTGCCACGCTTCCTCGACGGGCATAGCGCATCGAAGGGGCGTACGGAAGTGCTATTGGTGTTGCAGGTGCTGAGGCTTTAACGTGACAACGTGCCTCAACACGTCAATACAAAACACAAGATTTGAGCGAAATATGAAAGCTGGTAGGCATCTTATTTTATAGGATGGGGGGGATGCCCCCTCTGTTACTCAAAGATGGATGGGGAAATTTTGATCAATAAAAAACAAGCTGTGTAGTGAGCACGGCGTCAGGAGCGAGTGTGTATTTTTCCGCCATTCCAATTCCCCAATTTCCAAGCCCAACATACGCGCCCAATCATGGAACGTTGCCGACAGTGGCGGGAGCTTCCTCTTCGCACATGTCTCTTGCGCAGAACGTACGCGATGTGAACTCCGTCCCGCTGGGCATTGAACCGTTGTATTTCCAGCCAGGGTCACAACAACGTGGGGAAGATCTTTTTGCGCAGTGGATGTCTCAGCAATCTGAGATGTCAGCGCAACGCCCGTCACCGCCAGAAACACCTCCAGTCATTAAAGCCGCCCTCCAAGGAGTGCCACCTCCCGAGATGAGAAAGCAGAGTGCAGACAATACGGAGAATGCGCCACTCATTCTTCCGCCTGTAAAAATTCCCAAAAGGAATACTGTTATCAGCATTGACCTGTTACGGAAAGTGCAGGCCAACCCAGGGCTAATTAAAAAAGCAGGTGGCTTCGATGAGTTTGCTGCGCAGGAGCGCGTTATGCCTGAAAAATTGGCCTCTTATTTAACTCCAGATGGCGACCTGACGGAGAAAGCCAAGAATCGAATCCACCTGGCGGATGGCTTCGCTTTTGTTCACGTCAGTACTGCACTACTACAGAAAGTGCGGGACAACCCAGGGCTGATTCAAAAAGCAGGTGGCCTCGCTGAATTTGCTGCGCAGGAGCGCGTTATGTATGCAACATTGGTTACTTATTTGGATTCAAATGGCAACCTGATGCAGCCAGGCCTAGATCTGCTCAACAGTGCAAACAGGGCTGGTACTTCGAAAGGCTCACTCGCTGCGCATTCCGCCCCGTTTCGACTGAAGAGCGTGGCGCCATTGCCAGAAACGCGGGAAATGTTGCGTGATGTTTTACCGGAGTGCCAGTCTCCTGAACTCTCGACGTTAGCACAACGGCCGGCACGGACAGAAACGCCTCAGGTCATTAAAGATGCCCTGAAAGGAGTGCCACCTCCCGAGATGAGCAAGCGGAGCGCAGACAATACGAAGAATGCGCGACTCATGCTTCCGCCTGTAAAAATTTCCAAAAGGAATGCTGCTATCAACATTGATCTAATGCGGAAAGTGGAGGCCAATCCAGGGCTAATTCAAAAAGCAGGTGGCTTGAATAACTTTGCTGCGCGACTGGAGAACGTGGCGCCATTGCCAGAAACACGGAAAATGTTGCGTGATGTTTTACCGGAATGCCAGTCTCCTGAACTCTCGGCGTTAGCACAACGACCGGCACGGACAGAAACGCCTCAGGTCATTAAAGATGCCCTGAAAGGAGTGCCACCGCCCAAGATGAGAAAGCGGAGCGCAGACAATACGGAGAATGCGCAACTCATGCTTTCGCCTGTAAAAATTTCCAAAAGGTATGCTGCTATCAACATTGATCTAATACGGAAAGTGGAGGCCAATCCAGGACTAATTCAAGACGCAGGTGGCTTGAAGAACTTTGCTGCGCAAGAGGGCGTCAGATATAAATCATTGTGCAATTATTTCAGTGCCGATGGCACTTTGAGGCCGCCAGCCAAGGATCGACTCAAAAAGGCGAACGGATCGCATTTTCTCCCTATCACTATCGACCTGCTACGGAAAGTGGAGGCCAACCCAGGACTAATTCAAGACGCAGGTGGCTTGGCGAACTTTGCTGTACAAGAGCGCGTCAATTATAAAACATTGACCACTTATTTCAATGCTGATGGCCGTCTGAGGCCGCTAGCCAGGAGTCGACTCAAAAAGGCGAACGGATCGCATTTTCCTCCTGTCACTATCGACCTGCTACGGAAAGTGGAGGCCAATCCAGGGCTAATTAAAAAGGCAGGTGGCTTGGATAACTTTGCTGCGCAGGAGAACGTCTCGTATATTGCATTGACCGCTTATTTCACTGCAGATGGCAGTCTGAAGCCGCACGCTAGGAATCGACTCGACACGGCGAACGGATCGCATTTTCTCCCTATCACTATCGACCTGCTACGGAAAGTGGAGGCCAATCCAGGGCTAATTAAAAAGGCAGGTGGCTTGGCGAACTTTGCTGCGCAAGAGCGCGTCACGTATAAATCATTGGGCAATTATTTGACGACCAATGGAAAAATGAGGCCGCGAGCCAAGAATCGGATCGAGCGGGCGAGCTAGGGGTACGTATATCGTTCTCGCTCCCCGTTTGGGGGCATCGTCGTGATTGGTAGGCTTACCGAGAACCGAGAGAGTGACGGGCATGCCGACTTCTTGTTCCTGCAGGATTGGATACGCTCAACCACCAGAGGGGAAGGGGAAAACGAGGTTCTTCTCATTTTGCAAGTATCCCTACTTCAAACCGTCTTAATGAGCCTGCCATTCCCTTTAAAAATGCTATGCAAGATGTGACCATCATAGTCCATTATGCGCGCCACCAATTGGCGCATGGTCTTGCAGAAGAATTGCCGGCCATCGGCACGTGTCCAGATGAAGGCCGCGCCCTTGCGCACAAGATTGCGCACGTACAGCGTCAAGCGAAGCTGCTTCCAGGGCACGACAAAGTTCGATGGCGCCAGCGGCTTGTGGGTGCGCTTGAAGTGCGCGAGGTAAGGCTGGTAAGGGAAGTGAAGCAATGGCAATTCAATCTGTTCCATGGTGTTCGCCTTTCAAGCTGACCGGGTTCCTAGATTCGGAGCCCCGCGTTGGGGTTGGTTAGAGCGGTCATGTTTGCGCTATGCCGCCGCCGTTTTCCCGAGTTCTTCGCCCGGTCATCGAATAGGCGGCGCAATAGGCTTTTGCTGCAAGGGGGAAGGTTTGTAAAAGCGCGGGGGTATGCGCTTTTACGAATACCCCCTTGCAGCAAAAGACGCGCCGCCTATCGTTGACCGATAAGGCGAGGAACTCAGGAAAACGGCGGTGCTTGTTCGAAGAGAGGACCGGGCTAACCGGATCGGCACTTGTGCCGACTGATTAGGGTGTACGGGGTTGTCGTTGATGTTGCGGTGAGTGCTTGCATGTGCTCGAACGCTCGCGCCGACCGCAGCTTGCGCGGACGGCGCGAGCGAAGCGAGCGCCTAGACTTGTACCTAGAACACTTAAGGAAAAAGAGAGAAAACACCGCTTTTGCGGGGAGTTGGGAAGTGACTTTGTAGGGACGTAAAAATACCCGGATCAGCGCGCCAACGCTGCCGGGCTCACACAACCAAGCATTTAGGAGGGATTGTGCTTACCGCGAGTATAGACAAGGCAGCAGCGAATGCAACTCTGAAAGCGTCTTTGGGTTCCTATTTTTCCGGAGTTGACGAACGCAGCTGGAAAACGCTCACAGTAACGGAATTTCCAAAGGGTATCGAGGTGTTTCTTGATGAGGGCTACCAGACATACAGCGATGGCCAGATATTTGACCACTCAACGGAAGCCGGGGAATTGCCCAAGCGCGGTGAGGGTGATCATGAGAAAGCTAAGGCCGTGGCGGCACGCCGCGCAAAGACAAAAGTGCGTAGGCTGGCGAAGATGTTGGAGGCTGATTGCCTGCTCACGCTGACCTATCGGGAGTGCATGACGGATTACGCACGGGTAGAGGCAGACTTTAAGGCATTCCGGGAGCGTCTGCGTACGCTGGGCGAGTTCCACTATGTCGCCACGTTGGAAGTGCAGCAGAGAGGTGCCTTGCATGTCCATATCGCATGCCAGCAGTTCCCCGCATGGTTGAAGAACGAACACGGTGTCCGGGTGCGGAGTTGGAACCTGATTCGTTCGATGTGGCGTCGTGTCGTCGGAAAGGACAATGGCAATGTTGATTTCACACGACCGCGTGGCCGTAACTCGGCGCATCGCATCGCCAGCTATATCAGCAAGTACGTCTCCAAGAATCTGGAAGAGGCGCGTTTCAACAAGAAAAGCTACTGGTCTTCAAGGGGCATCCCCAAGCCGAGGCAGTACAAGATTTACTTCAAGCCTGATACGGATACGTTCGACATCGTGGTGCTGGTGGCGCAGGAGTTCGCCATGCGTGGTTTCGGCGATTACACGCAATACTACGACCGGCTTAATTCGTTCTATTGGTTTGCTGCTGGAACGATCTAGACTTGGAGTGAATCCCGCCACATCTATGGTTTGCCTTCAGCGCCATGAATAGACTGCAGACAGAAAAGGAGAGTTCTCGATTTCAACGTCAGGGGCCATATCACACATGCACATGGTTTTCCGGCTCGACCGACAAGCGCATTCCCACTGTCTTGAGAACTGCCAGCAGTGTTTTCAGCGTCGGATTACCTTTCGGCGAAAGGGTACGGTATAGCGATTCACGGCTTATGCCAGCCTCAGCCGCCACCGCGGCCAGACCACCGTAAGCTTCCGCCACCGTGCGCAACGCCAGTAAACCAGCAGCACGATCATCCGGATTGTCGAGCGATTCCATTGCCGCCTTTAGATATTCCACGGCCAGTTCACGATCGGCACGCAATTCGGCCACCTCGCGGTCATGATGAGAGGTAGCTGCTTTCACTTTGTTCATGTTTGCCTCCGTTTCCATTCAACCCAATATTCCTTGGCCAGCTTGATATCCGTTTGCTGCGATTTCTTATCGCCACCGCATAGCAAAATAACAACTGCTTTTCCGTGCCGACCGCAATAAACACGATATCCAGCTCCAACATGCACGCGTAGCTCCATCACGCCATCCCCGACCGGTTCGCAGTCGCCGAAATTGCCGGCCTGTATCTGGCGCAAACGTATTCGGATACGGGCTTGGGCAATCTTGTCGCGCAACTTATCTAGCCAATCGGAGAGTGGTTCGTGGCCATCGGCACGCTGGTATCGGAACAATTCAATCATGCCCGCATTGTAACTTAAAAGCTACAGAATTTCTATGCTCAACTCGGGACGCCGTTAACGGTCACCTCCATTTCTCGGAATTTGAAAACATTGCTTTGTTCTCATGTCTTATGTTCCATTATGGAAATACTCTTTGGGGCTGTTTGGATGGAGATTGAAAAGTGATGGGCAGTAAAACATGGGACGATGCTGTCAATAAGTGGCTAGAGGATAAGGCTGACAAGCGGTCGTTGAAGTCCGACCAGTCGAATATTCGTTGGCTGAACAGGTTCCTTAGTGGGATTCCCCTGCGGGATATTGACCGCGAAGTTGTGGCTTCTTTACGTACGAAAAAAATCGCTAGTGGCGCATCAAACGCAACTGTCAATCGTATGCTGGCTCTGCTGCGAGCGATTTTGCGCATGGCTGTGATTGAGTGGGAGTGGATGCCGGCGGCTCCTCACGTGCGATTGCTTCGTGAGCCTGTTCGTCGGGTTCGCTTCTTGTCTCCTAAACAGGCTGTTCGGCTGCTTGCTGAACTTCCTCCCCATTTAGCTGCTATGGCTGCATTTTCACTTGCGACTGGTCTACGACGCGCCAACGTTACAGGCTTGAGGTGGGAGCAGGTCGATATGAAAAGACGGATAGCGTGGTTCGACGGGGAAGATATGAAGAACGGCAATCCGCAAACCGTCCCCTTGAATGACGATGCGATGCGCGTGCTGATAGCCCGGCATAGGACGCATCCAGTCTATGTGTTCACCTACAAGGGAAACAAGATCGTCCAAGCAAGTACAGCGGCTTGGTATAAGGCGTTGGAGCGTGCTGGGATTCAGGATTTTCGATGGCATGATTTACGCCACACTTGGGCGAGCTGGCATGTGCAAAGTGGTACTCCGCTTCTGGCGTTGCAAGAATTAGGGGGATGGGAGTCGGCTGAAATGGTACGTAGATACGCCCATTTTTCTCAACTTAATCTTTCTACTTTTGCAGCGAATCTTCCCACGATGATGCGGCCCTCTTGCGTTGAAATGAGCGAAATTTGAAATTCATCCAGCGACTTTTAGGTGAACATGCAATGCCCGCGTACGCGAACCCCAAGGGGGTTCTCCAAGCTCGCTCGATGACTTCACCGCCAGGCTCTCCGCTTGACTCAGTGCGGAAGCGGTCAACTCTCGGAAGCAAAGAAGAACCCTGAAACAGATGTTCCTGGACTTGAGAGAACTGGGAGATGAAGGGCCGTATGACCGGGTGGCTGCCCTCAGCAGGCAATGGGGGGGCAAATGGGGTGGGGGGCAAATCTGCGAGCAAATTAACAGTCCGCTCACCGATTGCTCGATCCATGGCATCTTGCAATGTCATGGCGTCCTTCTATTAAAAACGGAATTTGCGCGAAATGTGAAAGATGGCGGCCATCTTATTTTATAGAGTAGCGGCCTACCTTCCTCTATTACCCAGTGTGCGGAGGATATTTTGATCAATGAAAAAAGGCGCGTGTGGCAACACGACGCCAGGAGAAAATATGCGTCTCCCCCCCTTTTCGACCCTCCGATATCCAGGTCTGGCACGTACGCCTGATCAGGCAACGCCGCCGCTAGAGGAAGCTTCCTCTCCGCAGAGGCCCCTTGCGCAGAATGTACAGGCTGCGCACTCCGTCCCGGTCATCACGTTTGATATGGAGAGCGTGGAGCCAGGGCCATTCCAGCCAGAAACGTGGCGAAATCTGAGTGATGTTTCCGCTGGGGAGCAGCCTGCTGGGCCCTCGACGTCAGTGCGCCGTCCGCTACCGCAGGAAATGCCGCCAAGCGTTAGAGATGTCCTGCTAGGAGCGCGACCCTTGATGTCAGCGCAATGTCCATCGTCGTCAGAAACGCGACCAATCATTAGAGATCCCCACCAAGGCGAGCAGTCTCTTGAAATGAGGGGGCTGAGCGCGGGCAATGCGACGGATGCGATGTTCATGTCTCCTCCGGTAAAAAGAACCAACGGAAAGCCAGTCATCAGTATTGATTTGCTACGGAGAGTGAGGGACAACCCAGGGTTAATTCAAGGCGGCTTTGGTCCCAATACTCCACTGAGCGTGCTAGCCAGTTCATCAAGTACGCCACCCCATCCACTCGCAAGAGTTAAAAAACTGATACTTGAATATGCGGGGCGGCGAGGCACTTCTCATCATGAGTTACGCTGCACCCGCTTACTGGCAGCCATAGCCTGGACCCGCCATCAGTTCACTCAACCGTACGTTCCTGATATTGGGGAAGTGCGTCGGGACCTCAAGCAGAATTTGATGCGTGCATGCAGAGAAGGCATGGACGTCGAGGCTTTGACCGAAAATCTCCTGGAGCTTTGGCAGGATAATGCGAACGGTGGTAAATCGCCCGAGTTTTCGCAGGCTCACGTGCAACTCACCAGTGAAGTGCTCGCTATGCTAGGTACTCGAGTGAAGACGAAGAAGTTTCTGGACTCTCTGGTCGAGAGTTCAACGGCACCGCATGAACAAATTGGCAGTGGCTGCGATGAGTTTTATCGTTATGCCCTATACGCATGGGAGAAAGTCGCGCGGCAGGGCGAAGCAGGTATCCGTGAGCAAATAAGGGGTCAAATTCTAAGTATGAGGGACGGGGAACTGTATTTTTCAAAAATGGAGTTGCGTAGCCTGCCACTCCTGCCCGATCACTGCACCAAGCTCTACGTGGTAGGCTGCAGGTTGGGGCCGTTGCCGCCCTTTTCTGAGCGACTCACCAGATTTGCCCTAGTGGGCAACCAACTGTCTGAAATACCTACCTTGCCTGCGAGCCTCAAAGAATGTACCTTAAATGGCAACCAATTGGCTGTGTTGCCGGATTTGCCCGCGAGCACGAGGATGCTTGGCATGATGCTAGCAATCTCCCGTGAGTTTAATTATCTGGTCAGCGAATTCATAGCGTTTCCGGCCTTGCCTCCGAACCTCGAGCACCTTGAGATACATTGCACCCCGCTAACTGGGTTGCCGCTCTTGCCCGCAAGTCTCCGTAAGCTTTTTATAAATATAAAGGGTGATGAGTTGACGGCGTTGACGACGTTGCCCGCAAACCTCGAGGTCCTTACGATACATGGTGAGCAGCTAACGTTACCGACATTGCCCGAGAGCATTGGGTTCCTTGAGATAAATTGCGAGCGGCTAACTGGGTTGTCGCTCTTGCCCGCGAGTCTCAGTAAGCTTGATATACGGGGTGGCGAATTGACGACGTTGCCGCCGTTGCCCGTGAGCCTTGAGGTCCTTAAGATACATTTCAACCCGCTAACTGAGTTGCCGCCCTTGCCCGTGAGTCTCCGTAAGCTTGATATACAGAATGGCGAGTTGACGACGTTGCCGCCCTTGCCTGCTGGCCTCCACACGCTTCGTCTACGGGACTGTAGGTTGACGACGTTGCCGCCCTTGCCTGCGGGCCTCTACACGCTTTGTGTAGACGACTGCGACTTGACAGCGTTGCCGCTCTTGCCTGCGGGCCTCTACGAGCTTAATGTACGGGACTGCGAGTTGACGACGTTGCCGCCCTTGCCTGCTGGCCTCCACACGCTTCGTCTACGGGACTGTAGGTTGACGACGTTGCCGCCCTTGCCTGCGGGCCTCTACACGCTTTGTGTAGACGACTGCGACTTGACAGCGTTGCCGCTCTTGCCTGCGGGCCTCTACGAGCTTAATGTACGGGACTGCGAGTTGATGTTGTTGCCGCCCTTGTTGCCTGGGAGCCTCCGATTTATTTCCCTTCAAAACAACCGACTAACTTCCTTGCCGGAAAGTGTTTTCTCTCTGCCGCCAGAGTGCTCGGTGAATATTGAAGGCAATTCAATATCGGAGACGGTTCTGCAGCGGATGATGGAGATTACATCCGCACCAGGGTACAACGGCCCTCAAATCAGGTTTTCCATGGACTTGGACTCGGACAATGACTTGTCTATGGACTCCGGCGATGAGGGTTTTCAGGCGCGGGCTCTTCACGAGGCGGTTGCGGACTGGTTCAATAGCAGTGACCAGGTTCAGGAAGAAGAATGGCGAAAGCTCGGCACTGAACCTGGGGCAGAGGCGTTTTCACGGTTTTTGGATCGACTAGGACAATCCGTTAACTTCAAGGACAATCCTGAGGGCAAGGCTGCAGTTGCCAAGCGGCTATCCAAAGTCGCAGGAGATAGTAAGCTTCGAGCGCTTACCTTTGAGATTACCAAGGGATCGACCGCATCTTGTGAAGACCGGGTTGCGCTGGTTTATAACAGCCTAACGAATCTCTTTGATGCGCACGATGTCAGTGGCGGTGCGTATGACGGCAGGCTTGATGCGCTCGCCAAACTTGGACGTAGCGCATTTCGCGTGGATGCACTGGAGAAGATCTCTCGAAGGAAGGCTCAATCGTTGCGGTTGGTGGACGAAATTGAAGTCTACTTGGCTTATCGGGTCCAATTGCGTGAGCGGTTGGGCTTGCACACCGGTCTTGCAAAAATGAAATTCTTCCGTGTGTCGGGTGTTGGACAGAAGGACCTGGATGATGCTGTTACTGAGGTTCAAATGCGAGAGCAGGCCGAGTTCCCCCAGTACTTCCTCGTCGAATGGGCGCCTTGGGAGGCAATGCTGACCCGGCTCGACGCCAATTGGCGTGAGCGAGAGAATGCGATGTTGACGGATATGCTGCCGAACTTCGAGCAAGAAGTGAATATGAAATTGGCGGAGAGCGGTTTTTCCGAGGAGGATAACGATGCACGGATTCAACTAGGGGCCGCGGTGATGAAGGAGCATCAACTAAAGGCCCGCGTCCAAATCTCAAGAGGGGTGTTGGGCGCACGCGGAGAGGAGGCGTTCCTTGACGGGATTATAGGAACGAGTCGTTCAAGTGATGTGAGTAATGCTGATGGCCCCGGATGATTTGCCCCAGATGTGAAAAAGCCCGCTTGCGCGGGCTTTTTTATTGAAATTTAGTTTTCCGTAATTGTCTGAGACGTTGCCGGACTTTGCTGAAGCGCGAAACTTGATTACGAATCAGTTGCTCTACCAACTGAGCTACATCAGCGCAAGGGCGGTATTCTATCAAAAACTTCGGTTTCGCCAATACTTCCTCTGCATCTATCGCCAATTCGGCGGCGCAAATCCATGGAATGGCCTCGCATGCGCGTCAAAACCGGGGAATTCCGGCGATCCGGGCGGGGGGATTGGTCATGTAGTCCGGCGCCTGCAAGGCGCGTCCCCATTTCTGACAGCAGGATCAGCGGCCGGAGGATGGCCCGGGCATCGCTTGCTTTCTATGATGAAGCATCGGAGTGCAGATTAGGGAGATTGTCATGCCGCAGACCACATGGAGCAATAAACGTGAACGCCAGTACCAGCACATCAAGTCCGGCGTATTGAAACGCGAGGGAAATGAAGAGCGGGCGGAAGAGATTGCGGCGCGCACCGTCAATAAGGAGCGTGCGCAACATGGCGAGGCCAGGCAAGCCAGCAAGACGTCGACGCAAGACCTGGCGCCATCCCGGCGAGGCGGATTGCGCTCGCACAAGGGGGCTGGCGGCCGCACTTACCGCCAACTTTATGCCGAGGCGGCCCGTGCCAATATCAAGGGGCGTTCGGCGATGAACAAGGCGGAACTGGAGAGGGCGCTGAGGCGCTGATGGCGACCGCGGCATGAAAACGGATGGAGGATGCCCGGTTTGGGCAGTGTCGCCCCTGTTGACTGAAACCATGCCGATGCAAAAAAACGCCCCCGGCAATATACCGGGGGCGTTCTCATTGTTGCTGTGAGCCTTGCAATCAGGCCGGCTTGCCCGGTTCCCCGAAAGGTTGCGGGCAAGGTACGGCGATTACTTGGTCACCGCCAGCAGGGTGCGTTGGCCGCCCTTGTAGGTGTACAGGGTCAGCGAACCGTCCTTGATGTCGCCCTTGGCGTCGAAGGCGATGGTGCCGGTCACACCCTTGTGGTTGGCCTTGGCCAGTTCCGGCAGGTATTTCTTCGGATCGGCCGAGCCGGCCTTGGCCATGGCGTCAGCCACGGTCATGGTGGCGTCGTAGGCGTAGGCGGCGTTGTAGACCACGTCGATGCCGAACTTCTTCTTGTAGGCAGCGCGGAAGTCGTCCATGCCCTTCTTGCCGGCCTCGTCGACGCCGCCGGCTTCAGCGCAGACCACCTGGTCGTCGCCCAGGCCGTCACCGGCCAGACCCGGCAGGGAGCCGGTACAGATGCCGTCGCCGCCCATGAACTTGGCGGTGATGCCCAGTTGCTTCATCTGGCGCAGCATCGGGCCGCCGACCGCGTCCATGCCGCCGAAGAACACGACTTCAGGCTTCTTGGACTTGATCGAGGTCAGGATGGCGTTGAAGTCGGTCGCCTTGTCGTTGGTGAACTGCTTGCCGACGATGGTGCCGCCGGCGGCTTGCGCGCCCTTGGCGAACTCTTCAGCCACGCCCTGGCCGTAGGCGGTGCGGTCGTCGATCACGGCGATCTGCTTGGTGCCCAGCTTCTGTACGGCATACTTGCCCAGCGCGGCGCCCAGTTGCGCATCGTTGGCCACCACGCGGAAGGCGGTCTTGAAGCCTTGTTGCGTGTACTTGGGGTTGGTGGCCGAAGGCGAAACCTGCGGGATGCCGGCGTCGCTGTAGATCTTGGAGGCGGGGATGGTGGTGCCCGAGTTCAGGTGGCCGATCACGGCGGCGACCTTCTGGTCGACCAGCTTGGTGGCGACGGCGGTGGCTTGCTTCGGATCGGAGGCGTCATCTTCGCCGATCAGTTCGAACTTGACCTTCTTGCCGCCGATGGTGAAACCCTTGGCGTTCAATTCATCCACGGCCATGCGGGCGCCGTTTTCATTGTCCTTGCCCATGTGGGCGTTGGGGCCGGAGAGCGGACCGACGTGCGCGATCTTGACGACTTCCTGGGAATAGGCTGCACCAGCGAAGGCCAGTCCGATAGCTGCGGTTAATGGAATAATTGCGCTCTTGAGTTTCATAAAATTCCTCTGTAGATTGAATTGACCATTTTTGATGTTTTGTCTCACTACTCAAGCTTTATCCAGATCCTTGTTGCGGGGATTGGGCGGCCCGCTTTTGCTTTCGTCCCCGACTTTCTGAATAATGCAGACGGTACAACATAAGATTCGGCTTCGCCAAGTTTTTTTTAGCGGCTCGCCTAAAAATTTCCATATCATTTGCCCATGCCCGCCAAACACCATACGCTCGACAAGGTTGATCGCAAGCTGCTCAACATGCTGCAGAAAGACAATCAGATCTCGACTCGCGTGTTGGCCGAGAAACTGCATATTTCCCAGCCGACCTGCCTGCGCCGTATCCGGGAGCTGCGGGAGGCGGGGATCATCAGCGCCGAGGTGGCGATGGTCGACCCTTTCGCCCTGGGCTACGGCATGCTGGCCTTCCTGGAGATTTCGCTGAATAACCAGTCCGACCAGCACATGCAGGACTTCGAGCAACGCATGGCCAAGGAGGCCGAGGTCATGCAGTGCTACTTCGTCTCGGGCGAATACGACTATTTCCTGGCGGTGCATGTCATCGATATGGATGCCTATTACCAGTTCGTGCGGCGCGTCATTTCCGGCTCCGGCAATGTGCGCCATTTCCAGTCGCGCTTCCCGATGAAGCGCGCCAAGTTCACGACGCGTATCGCCTTCGATGAAAAGGCGGCCGAAGTACTGGTGCGCGTACCGGGCTGAGCCGCCGTCGTGGCCGGTAGCCCGGCCCAATACGCGCGAACCTTGTTTAGCAGTTTTCATGCCTGCGCAGAGCAGGGCTTTACTGCCTGCTTGCCAGCTGGAGTGATCATCATTTGAGCGGCCATGGCCGTCACGGCCGCCGTATGGCCGAGGATGCGGGCGCCGGAGCACCGCGCCGGCTGCCCCGGTACGATGCGCCGTTGCGGCCGACAAGCCTCCTGTGTTATTTTCGAGGCATCCGATGGCGTTGCCGGGCGACTGTTCTGCCCGGCATTGTCATTCAGGCCATACGCACCAAGAGCGGACGCAGATCAGCAGAACCAGTCGCCAGCCGCGCCGGCATCAGCCGAACCATCCAGCATCATCCACCTTGTGCGGCGCAACAGCCGTATCCCAAGCCGCGTCAGGAGCCGAGCTCCGGATGCAGAGGGAGTGTTGCCCATGCAGCAAGCGGAAATGCGGGGCGCCGGCGCCTGATGGTGCAGCGCCGCTGCAAAGTGGCGCACGTCCGGACCGCGACAAATTTGGCAACCCTTACCTGAAACTGAAAGGAAACCCCGCACGATGCACGAAGTCGAGCTATTCATCCAGGATATGGCGATCATCATGCTGATCGCCGGCATCGTCACGGTGCTTTTCAACAAACTGAAGCAGCCCGTGGTGCTGGGATATATCGTGGCAGGCGTGATCATCGGCCCGCATACCCCGCCGTACGACCTGATCCAGGATGAGAAGACCGTGCACATCCTCTCCGAGCTCGGGGTGATCTTCCTGCTGTTCTCGCTGGGGCTGGAGTTCAGCCTGAAAAAGCTGGCCAAGGTCGGCGCCACCGCCTTCATCGCCGCCGCCGCCGAGATCCTGCTGATGATCTGGATCGGCTACGAGATCGGCCTGTATTTCGGCTGGAAGCGTATGGACGCCATCTTCCTGGGCGCGATGCTGGCGGTATCGTCCACCACCATCATCGTCAAGGCCTTGAACGAGCTGGGCATGAAGAACGAGAAATTCGCCCAGATCATCTTCGGCATCCTGATCGTGGAAGACATCCTCGCCATCGGCATGATCGCCTTGCTGTCGGGCATCGCCACCAGCGGCTCGGTTAACTCGGGCGATGTCTTCACCACCGTGGGCAAGCTGGTGCTGTTCATGACCGTCTCGCTGGTGGTGGGCATCCTGGCGGTGCCGCGCCTGCTCAACTTCATCTCGCGCTTCAAGAGCAATGAGATGCTGCTGGTGGCGATGCTGGGCATCCTGTTCGGCTTCTGCCTGCTGGTGATGAAGCTGCAGTACAGCGTGGCGCTGGGCGCCTTCCTGGTCGGCGCGGTGATGGCCGAATCGCGCCAGCTGCACCGCATCGAGCGCCTGGTCGAACCGATCCGCGACATGTTCTCCGCCATCTTCTTCGTCGCCATCGGCCTCATGTTCGACCCCAACGTGCTGGTCCAGTACTGGCAGCCGATCACCGTCATCACCCTGGCGGTGGTGTTCGGCAAGCTGTTCAGTTGCGGCATGGGCACCTTCCTGGCCGGCCAGAGCGGGCGCACGCCGATGCGCGTGGGCATGGGGCTGGCGCAGATCGGCGAGTTTTCCTTCATCATCGCCGCGCTGGGGGTGAGCCTGAAGGTCACCAGCGAATTCCTGTACCCGATCGTGGTGGCGGTTTCCGCGGTCACCGCGCTGTTGACGCCGTACCTGATCAAGGCCGCCGATCCCTTGTCGGCCAAGGCGGTCTCGCTGGTGCCGTCCAAGGTCTCCAATTTGCTGGGCATGTATTCGCGCTGGCTGGAAAGCCTGCAGCCGCAGGGCGATCGTGCCGAGCTCTCCAAGATCATCCGCCGCATCCTGATGCAGGTGCTGGTCAATCTGGCGCTGGTGATCGCACTCTTCCTGGCCGGCGCCTTCTTCGTCGACGGCTTGAGCAAGTACCTGTCGGACTGGACCCCGGATCCCGACGTGCAAAAGGCCATCATCTGGGGCTGCGCGCTGGTGGTGTCGCTGCCGTTCCTGATCGCCACTTACCGCAAGCTGCAGGCGTTGTCCATGCTGCTGGCCGAGGTCGGCGTCAAGCCGGAGTTCGCGGGAGCGTATACTTCGGGGGTGCGGCGCGTCATTTCCGAGATCCTGCCCATCATGTCCATTGTCGGCATCATGTTGCTGATCTTCGTGCTCTCGGCCAGCATCCTGCCGCCGCTGAACCTGCTGGCGTTCGTGCTGGCGGGGGCGGCGGGGCTGTTGTGGCTGCTGTGGAGCAAGCTGGTCAAGCTGCATTCGCGGCTGCAGATCGCCCTCTTCGAGACGTTGGACGAGCAACCCGAGGACGTGCACTGACGCCGCCATACAAAGTATTTATTACCTGACTGAAAAATCATGACGCAAGATGAACTGAAACAAGCGGTCGCCAAGGCCGCGATCGAATATGTGGTCGATGGCGAGATCATCGGCGTGGGCACCGGCTCCACGGCCAATTTCTTCATCGATGAGCTGGGCAAGATCAAAGACCGCATCAAGGGCGCCGTGGCCTCGTCGGAAGCCACGGCCGAACGCCTGCGCTCGCATGGCATCAAGGTGTTCGACCTCAACGACGTCGACACCATGCCGGTCTACATCGACGGCGCCGACGAGATCAACGCCGCTGGCGCCATGATCAAGGGCGGCGGCGCGGCCTTGACGCGCGAGAAGATCGTCGCCTCGGTGGCGCAGAAGTTCGTGTGCATCGCCGACGGTTCCAAGCTGGTGGAGGTGCTGGGCAAGTTCCCGCTGCCGGTGGAGGTGATCCCGATGTCGCAGGCGGTGGTCGCCCGCAAGCTGGGCGCGCTGGGCGGCGAGCCGCGCCTGCGCGTCAAGGACGGCAAGCCGGTGGTGACCGACAACGGTTGCTACATCATCGACGTGGTCGGCTTGTCCATCACCGAACCGGCCGATATCGAAGACAAGATCAACAATATCGTCGGCGTGGTCACCAACGGCCTGTTCGCGCGCCAGGGCGCCAATGTCTGTCTGCTGGGGACGCCGGAAGGCGTGAAGAAGCTGGAGTTCTGACGTACTTCCTTGTCGCCACCGGAATTGAAAAAGGCCGTGTCCTCAATGGACACGGCCTTTTTCGTTGGGAAGGAGAGGGGGCTTATTGGGATGACGCCGCCTTGGCTTCGTCGCGTGCCACCACCACGCTCATCTTGGCCGGATCGAAGTACTTGCGCGCCGCCGCGTTGACCTGTTCCAGCGTCAGGCCGGCGATCTTCTCGTCCATCTGCTGCTGCCAGAGGTAGGTACGCCCCAGGTTCAGCAATGAAGTCCAGCCGCTGGCGATGCCGCCATCCTGCGCGCGCTGCTGGTTGCGTTGCTGCAGGATGCCGGACTTGGCGCGCAGCAGCTCGTCCTGGGTAAAGCCCTGTGCGACCGCGCGCGCGATCTCTTCGCGCACCGCCGCATCCACCTTGTCCAGGTTCTGCGGCGCGGCGATGGCGCGCACCACGAAATTGCCGGCGTCGCTGACGGCGCCCACGTTCAGGCCGGAACCGATGCCGTAGGACAGGCCGTCCTGCTGCCGCACGCGGTCGGCCAGGCGCGACTTCAGGCTGGCGCCGCCCAGCAGATAGTTGGCCACGACCAGCGCCGGATAGTCCGGATCGCTGTCGAGCAGGCGCAGGTTCTGGCGCGCGTAATACACGCCGTTTTCCTTGTCGGGCGTGTTGACCGCCTGGCGCGTGGCGGCAATGTCAGCCCAGGTCGGCAGCACGCGCGCATAGGGCGCAGCGCTGTGCCAGCCGCCGAAGCCTTCGTCGATGGCCTGGCGCGCCATGGCCGGGTCGAAGTCGCCGACTACCGCCAGCTCGCCGTTGGAGGCGCCATAGAAGTCGCGATGGAAATCCTTGACCTGTTCCAGCGTCACGGCCTGGATGGCGGCGATGCGTTCATCCAGCGTTTGCGCGGCGCGCCAGTCTCCCGCCGGGTAGTGGTTAAAGTGCCCCGCCACTGCCTCGGCCGCGCGCGCTTCGGGTTCATTGCGCGAGGCTTCCAGCGAGACCAGGGTTTCGTTTTTCAACTGGGTGAATTCAGCGGCGTCGAAGCGCGGATGGCGCAACACATCGGCCACCAGCCTGAGGGCCGGCGCCAGGTTCTCGCGCGTGGTCTGGAAGTTGTAGACACTGCCGCTGATTTTCAGGCGGCTGAATTCGTCAGCCAGTTGCTGGCGATTGAACTGCTGGTTGCCGCGCATGAGCATGGCCGCTGCCAGTTGGGCCACGGCTTTCTTGCCGAACAGGGTCTTTTCGTCGCCGAACTCCAGGTTCAGTCGCACCGAGACCGTGGCCCCGCGCGACTTCTTCGGCAGCAAGGCCAGCTTCAGCGCGGTGTGCGGCGCACTGCCGGATGTTACCAGCGTGGTGCGCCGTTCGATGTTGCCGGGCGCCGGGTCGAAGGTTTCGCCCGCTGCCACCGGCGGACGCGGCTGGTACTGCGCCAGCAGCGACTCGACCGGGGGCGCGGCCGGCACGTCGGTGCGTTCCGGCTTGTCTTCCGGCAGGTACAGGCCGACGGTGCGGTTGTCGCGACGGAAGTATCTGGCGGCCGCGGCGGCGACATCGGCCGGGCTGACCCGTTGCTCGCTGTCGCGGTCGGCGAACAGCAGCCGCCAGTCGCCCAAGGCGATGGCGCCGGACATGGTCACCGCCAGCTGTTGCGGATTGTTCTGCAGTTTTTCGAATGCATTGGCGCTTTCGCGGCGCAGGCGTTCCATCTCCTCGGCAGTCGGCGGGGTGGCGGCGAAGGATTCGATGGCGGCGATCAGTTCCTGCTTGACCGGCGCGATATCCGCACCGGCCTTGACCATCGCAGCGATGATCTGCAGCCCCGGCGCCACGCCGTTCAACTGCATGTGGTAGACCGCGCTGGCCTTGCCGGTTTCGACCAGCGACTTGTGCAGGCGGCCGTTGGGCGTATCGGCCAGGATGGCGCCGGCGAAGGCCAGGGCGTTGGCGTCCGGATGCAGGCTGGAGGGCATCTTGTAAGCCACCGCCACCAGCTGGATATCGCCCTTGCGGCGGATGGTGAACTGGCGTTCTCCATCCTGCGTCGGCTCCACCGTCCAGAAGGGCGGCAGCGTGCGCTTGGGTTTGGGCATGCGCCCGAAACTCTGGTTGACCCATTGCAGCACCTTGGCCGGCTCGAACTTGCCCGCCACCAGCAGCACGGCGTTGTCGGGCTGGTAATAGGTGCGGTAGAACGCTTGCAGGTTTTCGATCTTCACGTTCTCGATATCGCTGCGGTTGCCGATCGTCGAGCGGCCATAGCTGTGCCAGTCGTAGGCCACGCTTTGCATGCGTTTCAACATCACGCTGGTGGGCGAATTCTCGCCGCTTTCGAACTCGTTGCGCACCACCGTCATCTCGGTGTCGAGATCCTTCCTGGCGATGTTCGAATGCAGCATGCGATCGGCTTCCATGGCGATGGCCCAGCGCAGGTTGTCGTCGCTGGCCTGGAAGGTCTCGTAGTAATTGGTGCGGTCCAGCCAGGTGGTGCCGTTGAAGTTCATGCCGCGCTTGCTGAACTCCTGCGGGATTGCCGGGTAATTCGGCGATCCCTTGAACATCAGGTGCTCCAGCAGGTGGGCCATGCCGGTTTCGCCATAGTTTTCGTGGCGCGAGCCGACCAGGTAGGTGATGTTGACCGTAACGGTAGGCTTGGAGTCGTCAGGGAACATCAGCAGCTTGAAGCCGTTGGCGAAGCGGTATTCGGTGATGCCCTCGGCCGATGGGCCTTGTACCACGCCGGGCGGCAACGGCGCCGCCGGCGAGGCGGATACAGTAGTGTCGGCAGCATAAGAAGGCGGGATGGACAGGCCCGACAGCACAGTAGCGAGGCTGAGGGCGGCAATGAACATGCGTGATGCACGGAAGGGCAAATTCTTCTCCTGCGATGTATGGGGGAAATGGCGACAAAGATGGCGCCAAAGATGGCGGCCAGGCAGCCATTGTAAAAGATCGCACACGGATTCCAGGGAAATCCGCGGGCGATAAAAAACGCCGCAGCAGGCAGACCCGCGACGGCGTTTGTTCGGAAGAAGGCAGCGCTTACTCGCTCGGCGGCACATACCCCTGTGCGGCATCGGCGCCTTCGCCGAAGAAATGCTTTTCCATTTGCACCGCCAGGTACTTGCGCGCGCGGGCATCGGCCAGCATCAGGCGGTTTTCGTTGACCAGCATGGTCTGGTGCTTGAGCCAGGCGGCCCAGGCTTCCTTGGAGACGTTTTCATAGATGCGCTTGCCCAGTTCGCCCGGGTACGGCGGGAAGTCCAGACCTTCGGCTTCCTTGTTCAGTTTGATGCAGTGGACCATGCGTGCCATGTCGATTCCTTGTTCGGTTAGGGTTGTTGCGCCGGAGGCGGCGGCTCTGCGATCTGTTGTGCGTCGAGCCTGCCCGCTCCCGGAAAAATTCAATACAGGTTCTTGATCAGCACCTGCGACTTGCGCTGCCAGTTGTAGATCTGCTGGCGGTCCTGCGGCAGGTCGCTGACGCCGGAAAGCACGAAGCCGCGCTTCAAGAACCAGTGCGAGGTGCGGGTGGTGAGTACGAACAGCTTGGTCAGTCCGGCTTCGCGCGCGCGCGTTTCGATGTGTTTCAGGATACGGTCGCCGTCGCCCTGGCCTTGCACTTCGGGATTGACGGTGAGGCAGGCCATCTCGCCCATCCGTTCCTTGGGGAAAGGGTAGAGCGCGGCGCAGCCGAAGATCACGCTGTCGTGCTCGATCACCGAGAAGTAATGGATCTCGCGCTCGATCAGCTCGCGGCCGCGCTTGACCAGGGTGCCGTCGGCCTCCAGCGGTTCGATCAGCTTCAGGATGCCGCCCACATCCTCGATGGTAGCCTGGCGCAGGCTTTCCAGGTTCTCGTAGGTGACCATGGTGCCGATGCCGTCGTGGGTGAACAGCTCCAGCAGCACCGAGCCGTCGGTGGCGAAAGGCACGATATGCGCGCGCGATACGCCGGCATTGCAGGCCTTGACCACGCTGCCCAGGTAGAAGGCGGCGTCGGCCGGCAGGAAGCCCGCCGACAGCACGGCCTCGGCCTGGTGCGAGGACAGTTCGCGGATATCGGCGTCGCCGGCATCCTTCATCAGCGGTGTTTCAGACAGGAAGATCAGCTTCTCGGCGCGCAGCGCGATGGCGGCCGATACCGCCACGTCTTCCATGGTCAGGTTGAAGGCTTCGCCGGTAGGCGAGAAACCCAGCGGCGAGAGCAGCACGATGCCGCCCGCGTTCATGATCGGCTGGATCACGTCGGCGGCGATCTTGCGCACCACGCCGGTCAGCTGCAGGTCGACGCCGTCGATCACGCCCATCGGGCGCGCGGTCACGAAGTTGCCTGAAATGACGCGGATGGCCGAATGCGCCATCGGCGTATTGGGCAAGCCCTGGCTGAAGGCGGCCTCGATATCCAGGCGCAGTTCGCCGGCGGCTTCCTTGGCGCATTCCAGGGCCGCGCTGTCGGTGACGCGCAAGCCATTGTGGAAGTGCGCCTCGACGTTGCGCAAGGCCAACTGTTCGGCTACCTGCGGGCGCGACCCATGCACCACCACGATGCGGATGCCCAGCGCATGCAACAGCGACAGGTCCTGGGCCAGCACTTGCAGGCCGCCGGCCGTGACCAGTTCGCCCGGAAAGGCGACCACGAAGGTCTTGCCGCGGAAGGCGTGAACATAGGGCGCGACGGAGCGCAGCCAGTTGACGAATTCGGTCTGATTTTCCATGACGCGCATTATAACCAGCGCAGGCGCGGACTGCCGGTTGCGATGTTGCGGCCGGCGCACGTCGTATCGCAGGAAAGTCGGATGGATTCCAGACGTTTGAGAATAAATCCCATTACCCTATTGCCGGCCTGGAACAGAAGTCTCCAAGGGATTTACCAGCGCAGCAGGCGAGGGCCGAATAAAAAGCCCGCCATCGCAGGGATCAGCATGCCGAGGAAATACCACAGTCCCCAGAACGGCACGCCCATTTCCGGACAATGCAGGCAATACACCATGGTGGCAGTGGCGCCGGCCAGCAGTCCGGCGATGGCGCCGGCCAAGCGCAGCCGCGTCGGCGCCATGGCGCGCACCGCCCAGACGATGGCGGCGAACAGCGGCAGCGACAGCAGCGCGATGTTGAAAGGGCAGGTGCGCCAGGTGGATCCCATCAGCAGCGCCATACGTTCGGCCGCCGGGGCGGACAGCAGCACCAGTGCGCCGGCAACCCAGAGAGCTGCGCTCGGTGCGGCGATGCCGCTCCAGCGCAAGCCCACCCGCAGGCCGGGGCGCAGCAGCCGACGCAGCACCAGCAACGAACCTGCCGCCAGCGCGGTGGGAAAGGCCAGCTTGATCCAGAACAGCGGTGTCGACAGCATGGCTGTCAAATCCGGGCGCGGGCCGAACAGCAGGAGCATCAACGCCACGCAGGCTGCCATGCCCAGGGCCAGCGCCTGCGCCATGCGGCGCGCCGGCAAGCCGCGGTCGACCGGGGCGACGCCGGCGGCCATCATCGATATCAGGTCATCGGTTTTCATGATTCACATTTTCTCTCTAATTTTCGCCGCCAGCGCTTTGAGGCCGCGATGGATTCCCACCTTGACCGCTGACTCCGTCATGCCGGTCAATTGCGCGGTTTCCGCCACCGACAAGCCTTCCAGCTTGACGTGTACGATCGGCAAGCGCTGCTTGTCGGGCAACAGCTCCAGGAGCGAGCCGACGTCGCGCCGCGCTTGCGCGGGTTCCTCGTCGCAGGCGGCGAACAACTCATGCTCGTCGTCCAGCGGATCATTGAGGGCTTCGCGGCGCGAACGGGCGCGCAGGAAATCCATCAGCTTGTAGCGCGCGATGGCGTGCACCCAGGCCGTGAGCGGTTGGTCGGCGCGGTAGGTGTGGCGCGCGTTGTGCACTGCCAGCAGGGTTTCCTGGACAATGTCCTCGACTTCGTCCTGCATGTGTTGCAGCCGCTTGCGCAGGAAGGCGCGCAGGCGGCCGCTCAGTTCCGACAGGAAGTTGCGGTAGGCGTCCGCGTTGCCCTCCAGCCCGGCCAGGAGCAAGGTCCGGAGACGTTCCTCGGCCGGATAGGCAGGTTCCTTGCCGGCCAGGGGTTTCATGGCGCGGCCGGCCGCGTTGTCCTCGAAGGAGGGCAATTCATGGGCAAAGAACGGTTGGCTTTTTGTCATGGGCATGCCGCAGGTTCACCAGCGCAGGAGTATGGGGCCGGCCAACGCGCCCAGCAGCGTCGGCGCCAGCATTCCCAATACATACCAGACGCCCCAGAATGGCGGCGCCATTTCCACGCAGTAGAGCGAATAGACTAGCACGCCCTGGGCGCCGGCCACCAGGCCGGCGACGGCGCCGGCGGCCGCGAGCTGGGTCGGGGCCAGGCCGCGCATGAACCAGAACATGGCGGCCAGCGTCGGCAGCGACAGCAGGGCGATGTTGAGCGAGCAGACTTCCCAGGTCGAGCCCAGCAGCAATGCCAGGCGTTGCGAGTTCGGCGCCAGCGCCAGCCAGCCGGCGCCAGCCAGCCATAGCACTGCCGGCGGCAGCATCAGGGCGGCGGCAGGGCCAATGCCGATGCGCACGCCGGGACGGGCCAGCCGCGAGGCCGCCGCCTGCGCCGCCAGCAATACCGCCAGCGGGAACGATACCTTGAGCCAGAACAGCGGCTGTAACAGCAGTTCCGGCATGTCGCTGCGCACGCCGTAGATGATGGCCAGCAATAGCGCGGAGCCGCCCAGGCCCGCCGCAAGCGCCACCGCCATGCGGGCGCCCACGCCGCCGGGCAGGCTGCTGCTGCCAGCGGTGCCGGCGGCCAGCATGTTGACCAACTCCATTGTCTTCATCCGATTTCCTTTTCGCCATCGGCGCACTGGGCGCCGCTTTCCTACCTATTCGTTGGCCGGGCCGGTTCGGTTACAGGGCGCGCAAAAAATATTTATCCGGAATTTGCGCCGTACGCTGTAACCGCAGCGCATGGGGCGGCGAAATAACGTACAGATCGGCAGTCACGGCGCGGCAATGATGGCGCCGCCGGTCGTATCCACTTTCAACCCCATAAGGAGTCACACCATGCATACCCGTACCCTCGCTACCGCCGCCTTCACTCTCGCTACCCTGGCCTCCGGCGTCGCCATGGCGCAAAACCAGCCGCCTGCCGCCAAGACCGCAGTCGAAAAATGTTATGGCGTCTCGATGGCCGGCCAGAACGATTGCAAGGCAGGCGAAGGCACCACCTGCGCCGGCACCGCCAAGATGGATTACCAGGGCAACGCCTGGAAGAACGTGCCCGCCGGCACCTGCACCTCGATCAAGACCCCGCACGGCATGGGTTCGTTGAAGCCGTTCTGATCCGGAGCCGTAAAAATGGAAGCGACCTCCGCGCCGGCAGGCGCCGGACTCGGCCTCAAGCCCCAGCATTTCGATGCGGCGCTGTCCTGTACGGCGCCGGGTTTATGGTTCGAGGTCCATCCGGAGAACTACATGATGGATGGCGGCCCGAGGCTGGCCTGGCTGGACGCCGTGCGCGGCCGCCATCCCATCGCGCTGCACGGGGTGTCGCTTTCTCTTGCAGGGCCGGATGCGCCGGACGCCGCTCACCTGCGGCGGCTGGCCAGGCTGATCGCCCGCATCGAGCCGGTGCTGGTGTCCGAGCACCTGGCCTGGTCGCGGGCCGATGGCCGCTATTTCCCCGATCTCCTGCCGGTGCCGCGCACCGGCGCAACGCTGGCGCGCCTGGCGGCCAACATTGCACGCACGCAAGATGTACTCAAGCGCCGCATCGCGCTGGAGAATCCGTCCCACTATTTGCATATGGATTGCCACGAATGGAGCGAGCCGGAGTTCCTGGGCGAGCTGGTGCGCCGCACCGGCTGCGGCCTGCTGGTGGACGTCAACAACGTGCACGTCAGCGCGGCCAACCTGGGCATCGATGCGGCTGCTTACCTGGCGCAATTGCCGGTCGATGCCATCGAAGAAATCCACCTCGCCGGCCACAGCAGCGACAGCAACCTGCCCGGCCTGCTGGTCGATTCGCATGACGCCGCGGTGGCGCCATCCGTGTGGGCGTTGTATCGCGCCCTGGTGGCGCGCATCGGTCCGAGGCCGACGCTGATCGAACGCGACGGCAACGTGCCGGCTTTCGATGAACTGCTGGCCGAGCGCGACACCGCGCAGGAAATCCTCGCCGCCAGCCGGCAGCTGCAGGAGGCGTGCGCATCGTGAGCCGTCATGATTATTTCAGCCAATTCCTGCATGCCGTATGGCATGGCGAAAGCGGCCATCCGCTGGTGGCTTCGCTGTTGGCGCAGCCTGCCTTCGCGGTTTACCGCAACACGATTTTCAAGGGTTGCGTCGATGCCTTGTCTGCCAATTACCCGGCGGTACGGCGGCTGGTCGGCGAACAGTGGTTCCAGGGCGCGGCGCTGGCCTATGCGCGCCGGCACATGCCCGACGACGCCTGCCTGATCGCTTATGGCGACGGCTTCCCGGATTTTCTCGACAGTGTCGATGCGGTACGCGAATTGCCTTACTTGCCGGGCGTGGCGAGACTCGACCGCTACTGGAGCGAGTCGCACCTGGCGGCGGACGATGCGCCGCTCGATACCGCCGGCTTGCATGCAGTGCTGGCGTCCGGGCGCGATGTGCAACTGGCGCCGCAGGCAGCGACGCGCTGGCACTGGGAGCCGGCGTATCCGGGCTATTCGATCTGGAATGCCAACCGCGATCCCGGCGCCGGACCGCTATCCGGACTCGAATGGCACGGCGAAGGCGCGCTGCTGACGCGGCCGGAAGGCCAGGTGCAGTGGCAGCCGATCGGCCTTGGCGCCTGCCGTTTCCTGGATGCCTGCCGGGCCGGCATGGGTGTGGCCGCAGCGGCAGGATTGGCGCAGGCTGCCGAGCCCGGCCTGGACGTGGCCGTCATGCTGGGCGAGCTGGTGCAGGCCGGTGCCTTCACTTCTTTTCATTGATGGAGAGCGACATGAACAACACTACCTTGACCCGTACCGGCGAGACGGAGCATTGCCGGAATTCCCTCTGGTCGCGCGGCGCCGGCATGGCCGAACGCCTGATCGGCGATTCGCTGCTGGCGCTGGTGGCGCGCGTGGCGATGGCAGCGATCTTCTTTTTGTCCGGTCGCACCAAGGTCAGCGGTTTCCTGACGATCAAGGACGGCACTTACGTGCTGTTCCAGGAGGAATATCGCCTGCCGCTGGTCCCGCCCGACATCGCCGCCCACCTGGCTGCCTATGCCGAACACCTGTTCCCGCTGCTGCTGGTGCTGGGCCTGTTCACGCGCGGCGCCGCACTGGCGCTGCTCGGGATGACGGCCGTGATCGAGATATTCGTCTACCCGGACGCATGGCCCACGCACCTGTCATGGGCCGGCCTGCTGCTGTTGCTGGTGGCGCGCGGCGGCGGCGCGTGGTCGTTGGACCGCCGTTTCGGTATCCGCTGACTTGGTTTGCGCGGTTCTCCGGAATGGGCTTGATGGGAATCTCCCGGGATTGCGCTTGCAAGCGCAATCCGCTCGCCGGGCGCGACGCGTGCGTCGCGCAACCCCCGGCTCGCCCCGCGTCCGTGCCGGATGCGGATTCGGTTCCCGGAGCATCAAAAACAAAAGGAAATGGCCCCGATGGGGCCAGGGTGGCGGGAATCTCCCGGGATTGCGCTTGCAAGCGCAATCCGCTCGCCGGGCGCGACGCATGCGTCGCGCAACCCTCGGCTCGCCCCGCGTCCGTGCCGGACGCGGATGCGGTTCCCGGAGCATCAAAAACAAAAGGAAATGGCCCCATCGGGGCCATTTCCTTTTGTTGGTGGAGGCGGCGGGAATCGAACCCGCGTCCGCAAGCACTCTACAGACGGTTCTACATACTTAGTGCTGTCATTTGATTTAACCCGGCCGCCGCGGACGCACACGCTGCGGCAAGGCTAGTCACCTTGGATTTAACCCCGGTTCAAGTGACCCGTTCCGAGGCGATTCTCTGTAAATGACTCCACTGCTGTTGCCAGCCCACCCCAGAGACGAGATGGTGTGGAGCTAACCGCGATTAAGCGGCCAGTGCGTACGAGTTATCGTTAGCAGTTATTTACGTTCTGACTGTATTTACGAGGTAATCAGGCCTCGGTATGCCCCGCGCTGCTTTGCAACCCACGTCGAAACCAAGTCGCCCCCGCAGAAACGCAGAAAGGGAATTATAACCTACTGTAGGGGCGCTTTCGGTTTTATCAAGTCTTCCGGTGCTGTTTCCTGCCTTATTGGATGCCGAGGTCGACCCGGGTGGTGGCTTCCTTGTCCGGGATGCCGTCGGCGCTGAGTTTGGGGGCGATCAGGAAAATGCGTTCGGCGGGGATCACGCTTTGTTCCTGCAGGTAATTACGGACCTGGTCGGCGCGGCGCTGGGCCAGGTTGCGCAGGTCGTCTTGCGTGACTTCCGTGTTGTCGGTGATCAACTTTTGCATTTCTTCCGGCGGCAGCGATTTGGCCAGGCCGATCATGTTGCGCGGTTTCTTGAACTTCGCGTCCTTGTAGACCCGTTCGAGATACTTGGGGCGCTCGGCATCGCTGATTTGCACTGCGCCGGCAGGTTGGCCTTCCTTGTCCATCAGATCCTTGCGCTTGAGGGTGCGCATCTGGCGGTTCAGGGCTTCCTGGCGCAGGCCCTGGTCATCGATCTTGGGATCGACGCGGCCGGTGATGTCGAGCTTGATGCCGGGGCGTTCGTTGAGGACGTAACCGAGGGCGTCAAGCTTCTTGCGGATTTCCGGGGTGATCTCGGCCGAGCCGGGAGCGAATTCGATATACCGCAGTTCGCCGATGTCGTCGGAGCCGTTGAACATCGATCCGATCAGCGCGAACGGCGAGGTGACGGCCTTGACGATCAGGTTCACGAACACGCGCAAGATGATGCCGCCGACCGAGAACTGCGGGTCGGAGAGCGAGCCCGAGATCGGCAGGTTGAGGTTGATGTTGCCATTGCGGTCCTTGAGCAGCGAAACCGCCAGCATCACCGGCAGCTTGGTGGCGTCGGGGCTGTCGACGCGTTCGCCGAAGGTGAGTTGTTCGATGCGCACGTCGTTTTCGGCGACCAGTTTGTCGTTCTCGATCTTGTATTGCACATCCATCGACAGCTTGCCCTTGGTGATCGGGTAGCCGGCGTATTTGGCCGAGTAGGGCGTCAGGCGCGGCAACTGCACGCCGTTGGCGCTGGCCTTGATGTCGAGGAACATGGGCTTGAACAGCGGATTGAGCGAGCCGGAAATCTGCAACGGGGCGTCGTTGTCGATCTTGCCGCTGATGTTGACGGGCGCCGGTTGCGGTTTCTCCGACGAGATTTCGCCGATGGTGCCGGCCAGGTCGGTCATGTTGGCGGTGTAGTTCGGCTTGACGAAATTGTCGGTGTAGTTGATGTTGCCGGCGGCCAGCACGACTTGCCCGATGCGCACGATCGGCGCATTCGGATCGGCGGCGGCGGTTACCGGGGCGGCCGAGGTGACGGTCTTGGGCGCGCTGGCGGTGTCCTTGGGTTCTTTGTTGTCCTGCTTGTCGGCATTGGTGATCGAGCCTTGCGATTGCGCGTCGGACACCAGGATGTCCTGCAGGTTCAGACGGCCTTTCTCGGACAGGATGGTGCGCGCGTAGAAGTTGGTCAGCGCGATCTTGTCCAGCGAGATTTGCGTACGGCCGCCCAGCTTGGCGCGGATGCCGCTGAGGTCGAGCGCGCGCCAGCGCAGGAAGTCGGTGGAGGTGATCTTGTCTTGCATGCGCAGGTTGTTGACGGCGGCGCTGCCGTTGTAGCTGAGCGCGAACTTCCGCTGCTCCAGCGGCGGCGTGACGGCCAGCTTGCCCTTGGCGCTGAGCAAGCCGCTGGTCAGCGTGACGTTGAGCGCATTGGCGAAGTAGCCCTGGAAGGGGGCGATAGGCAGGCTTTTCGCATCCAGGTTGAGGTTGATGTCCTTTAACTGCGGCGCGGCCTGGCCGTTGATGTCGAGTTTGCCGCTCTTGTCGAACTGGGCTTGCAGGCTCAACTTGGTGTCGCGGTCGAGCTTGCTGGAAAGGTTCTGCACTTGCAGGTTGATGCCGTGGATCTTCAAGCGGGACTTGGCGCCGGCGGCCGCATCTTCAAAGTTGAGGCTGCTGTCGGCCAGGCTGAAGGTGTTCAGGCGCGCCACCCATGGCGATGGCGGCGTTCCCTTGGCCGGCGCCTTGTTGCCGGATGGCTCGGGTGCGCGCTCCGCGGCGGCGGGGGCAGGGGCTGCCGCCTGCAGCCGTTGCAGGTTGAAGCTGCCGTCGCCTTCGCGCCGGATATCGCCGCTCAGCCCGCTGATGCGGATGGCGTCGGCTTGCGCCAGATGCGCGGCCAGGTCGAGCGAGGCTTGTTGCAAGGCGATCGATTTGACCGTGATGGCGTTGGCATTTTTTACCTTGGGCGCCAGCTTGAGGTTGGCGAGGTCGAGGCTGGTATCGCTCAGCTTGAGTTGCTTATCCTGGAACTGGATCGTTGAAGCGCCGGACAAGGCGCCGGATACATTGGCTGCCAGCGAGCGGTTCAGGTAATTCTGGTAGCCGGCGATGTCGATGCCGTCCAGCGTCAGCTTGCCGTTGAGCTGCGGCTTGAGCGGTGCGATGTCGCCGTCGAACGCCAGCTTGCCGCGGCCGTTCTCGACCAGGGAGATTTTCAGCGCGGCGGGTTTGGCGTCGGCGTCGGTCGAGAGTTGGGACGCGTCGACGCTGAATTGGCTCAGTTGTACGTTTTGCGCGGGCGCTGCGTTGGCTTCGTCGCGCCAGTTGATTTCGCCGTCGCGTACGCTGAGTTGCTGGACGAGGATGGCGGCGTCTTTCTTTTCAGCGGCGCTGGGGGCGGGAGTTTGCGCCGCCGGCGCATCGCTTGCCTGGGCGGGCTTGGCGGGTTTGGCAGTTTGGCCCGAGGCCAGCGCCCGTACCCAGTTGATGTCGCCGCGCGCATTCATCGCTGCCCACACTTGCGGCGCTTCCAGGCTGATTTGCGCGATCTCGCCGCTGGCATTGAGCACATCGAACTGCTTGATGTTGGCGGCCAGTTTCTTGGCCTTGAACAACTGGGCTTGGCTCTTGTCCTGCACCGAGATGTCTTCCAGGGCGAGATCGCCGCTCAGTGCCACCTTGGGTTTGCCGTCGGTGCGGACGAAGCCCAGGTCCAGTTTGGTCGTGAGCTTGGCGCTTTGCAGCTTGACCGGCAGCGCAACGGGGACGAAGGGCAGGTAGCTGACCACATCGAGCTGGTCGATGTCGATGGCGAAGGTCGATTCCTGGGTGCTGGCGAAAGGCTTGCTGCGTCCCTGCAGATGAAAGGGCGTGCCGTTGATGTCGGCCGAGAGCTGGGGCTGCACCGAGCTGTCGATGCTGCCGGGCAGGTTGGAAATGAAGGGCAGGCCGATCTGCAGCGCCTGGACGTTGATGTCTTTGCCGGTGACCTTGTCTTCGAAGCGGATCTTGCCGTCCTGCAGTTGCACGTTGGCCAGCGAGAACTGCGACTTCGAATCGCTCTTGGGCATGGCATCGATGCGCTCGAGGATATCGGAGAAGTTGTAGTGGCCGATGCCCTCGGCGTCCAGGCGTACCACGTGCACGTCGGGCGCGGTCAGCTTGATTTCGTCGAGTACCGGTGCCAGGCGGAAGAGGGAGGCGGAAGAGGCGTTGACCAGCAGGCTCCTGGCCGCGAAGAAGGGCGTTTTCTGGTCCGGTTCGTAGAGCGTGACATCGGAGACGGTCAGCGCCAGCCGGAACGGGTTGAAGTCGATTTTGCCGATGTCGAGCTTGCGGCCTATCTTTTCCTGGGTCTGCTCGATGGCGATCTTTTTGATGAAGGACGGCAGCGCCAGCCAACTGGCGGCGGCCAGCGCGAGCAGGACAACCAGGATCCAGGCGAGCCATTTGAGCGGGCGGCGCAAGCGCTGCTGCGATTTCCAGTTGTTGAGGGTTGCTGCAATGCCTGGATTTGCCATGCTGGATGTTCCTTCTCGATGCAACCGGGCGGCGAAGGCGCTGCGCAGGAGCAGGCGGGCGGCACCGGTGCGTTCAACGATATTTGTTATGTGTGCGAAGAACAGGTGGCGGTATGGTTGGCCACTTGCATCATTCTAATGCGGCATCGGCAAGCGTGGAGCATAGATCTCGAAATAGGGGCAAGCAAGCGTGGTGGCGGAATGCAAATCGGCTGCGCGCGGCAGCCGATTGAACGGGGCGGGGCTTGCCATCGGCCCTGCGCAAATCAGATCGGCGCAGGCCCCAGCAGTTCCAGCAGTTTTTGCGGCTCGTGCAGCAGCGCGTCGGCATCCCAGGAGGCCGGTGCGGAGTGGCCGCAATAGCCCCAGGCCGCCGCCACGGTGGGCATGCCGGCAGCCTTGCCGGCTTGCACATCGCGCAAGTCATCGCCGACGTACCAGCAATCCTCCGGCGCCAGTTGCAAGCGTTTGGCCGCTTCCAGCAGGGGGGCGGGGTGCGGTTTGGGATGCGGCGTGGTGTCGCCCGAGACCACGCAGGCGGCATGCCCCAGGCCGATCTGCGGCACCAGCGCATCGGTAAAGCGGGCGGCCTTGTTGGTGACGATGCCCCAGGCGATGCCGCGCGCTTCCAGCTGGGCCAGCATGTCGGGGATATTGTCGAACAGTTTGCTGTGGGCGGCCATGTTGGCTTCGTAACGGTCCAGGAAGCGTACTTTCAGGGACTCGTACTCGGCGTGGCCGGGGTGGATATCCAGCGCGGCGCCGATCAGTCCGCGCGCGCCGGCCGATGCGACAGGGCGCAGCACTTCGTAAGGCGCCGGTTCAAGGCCGTGTTCGCTGCGCAGGAAATTGGCCGCGGCGGCGAGGTCGGGGGCGGTGTCGGCAAGCGTGCCGTCGAGGTCGAACAGGATGGCGCGCGGTGGGCGTAGCGGCATGGTGCGTCACAGGATGGGGTTGGAGGAAGGGCGCCGCGCATGGGCAGCGGCGCCCGGCAACTGCTGCGGCCGTTCAGGCGAGCGGCCGGGTGCAGGCGACCAGATAGTTGACGTCGGTATCGTTGTTGAGCGAATAGATCTTGGTGATCGGGTTGTAGCTCATGCCTTTGAAGGCATCGATATCCAGGTCCGCCTGGCGGATATATCGCCCCAGTTCGGCCGGGGTGATGAACTTGGCGTAATCGTGGGTCCCTTTGGGCAGCATGCGCAGCAGGTATTCGGCGCCGATGATCGCCAGCAGGTAAGCCTTGGGATTGCGGTTGAGTGTCGAGAAAAATACCTTGCCACCGGGTTTGACCAGGGTGGCGCAGGCGCGCACGATGGAAGACGGATCGGGCACGTGTTCCAGCATTTCCATGCAGGTGACGACATCGAATTGCCCGGGTTCGCGTGCGGCCATGTCTTCCGCGGCGATCTTTTCGTAACGCACCTGCACGCCGGATTCCATGCTGTGCAGGTCGGCAACCTTCAGGGCCTTGTCGGACAGGTCGATGCCGGTGACGTTGGCGCCCTTGGCCGCCATCGATTCGGCCAGGATGCCGCCGCCGCAGCCGATATCGAGCACTTTCTTGCCGGCCAGCGGCGCGCGGGCATTGATCCATTCCAGGCGCAGCGGATTGATCTCGTGCAGGGGGCGGAATTCGGAGCCGGGATCCCACCAGCGGTGGGCCAGCTCACTGAATTTCTGGAGTTCTTGGGGGTCGGCATTGGTCGCATTCATAGGCGCAATGATAGCCGAAACAGGAGCGGGTGTCGGATGGCCGGAAATCAAATAGGCATAAAAAAACCCCGCCGAAGCGGGGTTCATTGAGGCCTTGTAGCGTCAATCGATTACTTGCGGGTACCCACAACTTCGATTTCCACGCGGCGGTTCTTGGCGCGGCCAGCTGCAGTCTTGTTGTCTGCGACCGGTTGCGACTTGCCCTTGCCTTCAGTGTAGACGCGGTTGGCTTCGACACCCTTGGAAACCAGGTATGCCTTGACAGCTTCAGCGCGGCGAACCGACAGCTTCTGGTTGTAGGCAACCGAGCCAACGGAGTCGGTGTGGCCGACAGCGATGATGACTTCCAGGTTGATCGCCTTCAGGTTGCCGACCAGCTCGTCCAGCTTGGCCTTGCCGGCAGGCTTCAGGACTGCCTTGTCGAAGTCGAAGAACGCGTCAGCAGCGTAGGTCACTTTTTCGGATGTCGGAGCAGCAGGAGCGGCAGCAGGAGCAGCAGGAGCGGCAGCAGCAACCGGTGCCGGTGCAGGCGGCTCTTCGCAAGGGCCGTTCACATAGGCGGTTTGCCAGCACAGACCGTAACCGCTGCGGGTAACGACGTCACGGCCATCTTGCAGGTATGCGCTGCCCGGACGGACCTTGATGTCCTTGATTTCCTGAGCGGTGGCAGACAGAGCGATGGCTGCGGACGCAGCAGCGAAGACGAGTTTTGCTAATTTGTTCATGTTTCTCCTCTCGGGTGAGATATCCGCAGATAAACTGCGCTACAAGATTACGACATCAAAAAAATGAATAATATCATGTGTTCAGGTCGTCACAGCCCCTTGTTTCCTAGGTGGCATGCGATGAACTTAGCCGCCATTCTGCCACAGGGATTGCCCTTGAGTGATGCTTGCTATTTGGTCCAGACAACGTTTTTGGGACTGTGTTGTTTCCGCGCAACGCGCTTTTTTAGCGGCATTTTTGTCGCCGAAGAGCTTAAAAAATCACCTTTTCAGCAAGAAAATCCTTATTTTTCATGTAGTTCGCCAATCCTTGCATGACCATGGAAGTTGCCTTTTGCATGCCATATCGATGCGAGTGAAGGTTCAGATCCCTCCCGTTTCAGGGTTCAGGGAATCCGATTTCAAAGAAACCTCCCGGAAGCCTCATTCCCGTCGCGATGTTGTCTTATGGAAAATGTTTTGCCGGCAATCCGGGTCCTCCAGGCTATCTGGCCGCTAATAATATATAGGCCATCGTTCGCAGCGGGCAGGTTGCGGCCGATCCATGGCGCGAGGCGATGACGGGTATGCGGCTGCGGGGTTCCCAAGCAGGTGGTTCAGCCCTGCGGCATGCTAGAATGCACTGTTCAGATTACGTCCAAGGGCATGGCCCGCCCGGTATGGTTTTTTTAAGACCGGGAAACATCTTTCGACTCTCCAATGGATCAATTCGCTAAAGAAACCATCCCCATTTCCCTCGAAGAAGAGATGCGCAAGAGTTACCTCGATTACGCCATGAGCGTGATCGTGGGACGGGCACTGCCGGATGTGCGCGACGGCTTGAAGCCGGTACACCGCCGCGTGCTGTACGCGATGCATGAGATGAACAACGTGTGGAACCGCCCGTTCGTCAAATGCGCCCGCGTGGTCGGCGAAGTCATGGGCAAGTACCACCCGCACGGCGACGCCTCGATCTATGACACGCTGGTGCGCATGGCGCAGGATTTCTCGCTGCGCTACACGCTGGTGGACGGCCAGGGCAACTTCGGCTCGATCGACGGCGACGGCGCCGCGGCGATGCGTTACACCGAGTGCCGCCTGGACAAGATCGCCAACGAACTGCTGGCCGATATCGAAAAGGAAACCGTCGATTTCGTGCCCAACTACGACGGCAAGGAAAAGGAACCCTCGGTCCTGCCGACGCGTATCCCGAACCTGCTGGTCAACGGCTCCTCCGGCATCGCCGTGGGCATGGCCACCAACATCCCGCCGCACAATATCACCGAAGTCATCAACGCCGCGCTGCACCTGCTGGGCAATGCCGACTGCACCATCGATGAACTCATCGAGCTGGTTCCGGCGCCCGACTTCCCGACCGGCGGCATCATCTACGGCGTCTCCGGCGTGCGCGACGGTTATCGCACCGGCCGCGGCCGCGTGATCATGCGCGCCAAGACCCACTTCGAGGAATTCGGGCGCGAAGGCCGTACCGCCATCATCGTCGACGAGCTGCCCTACCAGGTCAACAAGAAGGCGCTGCTGGAACGCATCGCCGAGCTGGTGCGCGACAAGAAGCTGGAAGGCATTTCCGACATGCGCGACGAGTCCGACAAGTCGGGCATGCGCGTGGTCATCGAGTTGAAGCGCGGCGAAGTGCCGGAAGTGGTGCTCAACAACCTGTACAAGCAGACCCAGTTGCAGGACACCTTCGGCATGAACATGGTGGCGCTGGTCGATGGCCAGCCGCGCCTGCTGAACCTGAAGCAACTGCTGGAATGCTTCCTGTCGCACCGCCGCGAGGTGGTCACCCGCCGTACCGTGTTCGAGCTGCGCAAGGCGCGCGAACGTGGCCACGTGCTGGAAGGCCTGGCGGTTGCGCTGGCCAACATCGACGATTTCATCGCCATCATCCGCGCCGCGCCCACGCCGCCGATCGCCAAGACCGAGCTGATGGCGCGCGCCTGGGATTCGTCGACCGTGCGCGAGATGCTGGCGCGCGCAGGCGAAACCAATGAAGGCGGCATCGAGGCCTTCCGTCCGGAAAGCCTGCCGGCCCATTACGGCATCCAGTCCGACGGGCTGTACAAGCTGTCCGACGAGCAGGCCCAGGAAATCCTGCAGATGCGCCTGCAACGCCTGACCGGCCTGGAGCAGGACAAGATCGTCAATGAGTACAAGGATGTGATGGCGCAGATCGCCGATCTGCTCGACATCCTGTCCAAGCCGGCGCGCGTGACCGCGATCATTACCGACGAGCTCAATGCCGGCAAGAACGACTACGGCATCGGCGCCAAGGACGAGCGCCGTTCGACCATCGAACTCAATGCCACCGACCTCGGCACGGAAGACCTGATCACGCCGCAGGACATGGTCGTGACGCTGTCGCACACCGGTTACATGAAGTCGCAGCCGGTCTCCGAATACCGCGCGCAAAAGCGCGGCGGCCGCGGCAAGCAGGCCATGGCGACCAAGGATGACGACTGGATCGACCAGCTCTTCATCGCCAATACGCACGACTACATCCTGTGCTTCTCCAACCGCGGCCGCCTGTACTGGCTGAAGGTGTGGGAAGTGCCGCAGGGTTCGCGCAACTCGCGCGGCAAGCCGATCGTCAACATGTTCCCGCTGCAGGACGGCGAGAAGATCACCGTGGTGCTGCCGTTGTCGGGCGAGAATCGGACCTTCCCGGAAGACCGCTACGTGTTCATGGCGACCAGCCTGGGCACCGTCAAGAAGACCCCGCTGTCGGACTTCAGCAATCCGCGCAAGGCCGGCATCATCGCGGTCGACCTTGACGAGGGCGACTTCCTGATCGGCGCCGCGCTGACCGATGGCGCGCATGACGTGATGCTGTTCTCCGACTCCGGCAAGGCGGTGCGCTTCGACGAGAACGACGTGCGTCCGATGGGCCGCACCGCGCGCGGCGTGCGCGGCATGAACCTGGAAGAAACGCAGCAGGTCATCGCCCTGCTGGTGGCCGAGAACGAGCAGCAGTCGGTGCTGACCGCGACCGAGAACGGTTTCGGCAAGCGTACCCCGATCACCGAGTACACCCGCCACGGCCGCGGCACCAAGGGCATGATCGCGATCCAGACCAGCGAGCGCAACGGCAAGGTCGTGGCCGCTACCCTGGTCGAGCCGACCGACGAGATCATGCTGATCACGACCGGCGGCGTGCTGATCCGCACCCGCGTGTCTGAGATCCGCGAAATGGGCCGCGCCACCCAGGGCGTGACCCTGATCGCGGTGGAAGACGGCACCAAGCTGTCGGGCCTGCAGCGCGTGGTCGAATCGGATGTCGAGGACGAGCGCGGCGAAACTGCCGAAGGCGCGGAAGGGACGGAAGCTGCCGGTGGCGAAACACCAGCCGCAGACGCGTAATACGTTGCAACGCAAGGCGGTTCATATCAGGTGAGCCGCCTTTTTTGATTGTGATCGCAGATATGGTTTACAACTTTTCCGCCGGCCCGGCGGTATTGCCCAAGGAAGTGCTGCAGCAGGCAGCCGATGAAATGCTGGACTGGCATGGCAGCGGCATGTCCGTGATGGAGATGAGCCATCGCGGCAAGGAATACATGTCCATCATCGAGGCGGCATTGGCCGATGTGCGCGATCTGCTGGCGGTGCCCTCGAACTACAAGGTGCTGTTCCTGCAGGGCGGGGCGATCGCCGAGAACGCCATCATCCCGATGAACCTGGCGGCGCTGCGTTCTCCTGCCGGCCAGCATGCGCCGGGCGTGGCCGACTACATCAACACCGGTTCGTGGTCGACCAAGTCGATCAAGGAGGCGGCCCGTTACTGCACCGTCAACGTCGCCGCTTCGTCGGCCGACCACAAGTTTTCCAGCATCCCGGCGCGTGCCGACTGGGCATTGTCGAAGGATGCGGCCTACGTCCACATCTGCAGCAATGAGACCATCGACGGCGTCGAATACCAATACACGCCGGATGTGGCCGTCGACACCAACGGCGCGCCGCTGGTGGCCGACATGTCCTCGCACATCCTGTCGCGCGAGGTCGACGTGTCGAAGTACGGCGTCATCTACGGCGGCGCCCAGAAGAACATCGGCCCGGCCGGCGTGACCATCGTCATCGTGCGCGAGGACCTGCTGGGCCACGCGCTGCCGATCTGTCCCTCGGCCTTCGACTGGAAGATCGTGGCCGACAACGACTCCATGTACAACACCCCGCCGACCTACGCGATCTACATCGCCGGCCTGGTGTTCCAGTGGTTGAAGCGCCAGGGCGGCGTGGCGGCGATGGAACAGCGCAACATCGTCAAGGCCGAACTGCTGTACGGCTATCTCGACGGCACCGATTTCTACAGCAACCGTATTGCAAAAGATTGCCGTTCGCGGATGAACGTGCCGTTCTTCCTGCGCGACGAGTCGCTGAATGACGCATTCCTCGCCGGCGCCAAGGAGCGTGGGCTGCTGCAGCTGAAAGGCCACAAGTCGGTCGGCGGCATGCGCGCATCGATCTACAACGCGATGCCGATCGAGGGCGTACAGGCCCTGGTCGATTACCTCAAAGAATTCGAACGCAAGCACGGCTGATTTTTGCCTGCGGGCGGGCCGCTTTCCCGGTGCGGCGATGGCTGCCGCCGGATAGCGGCGCCATGCCGTCACCTGTGCAAGGCAGGGCGGGGCGCAAGCCATTGAACAAGAAAGAGCGAAATGAGTGACGACAAGTTGCTGCCACTGCGCCAGAAAATCGATGCCATCGATGCGCAGATTCTCGACCTGCTGAACCAGCGCGCCCGCGTCGCGCAGGAAGTGGGCCATGTCAAGGCCGAGACCAACGCGCCGGTGTTCCGTCCCGAGCGCGAGGCGCAGGTGCTGCGCCGCGCGGCCGAGCGCAATCCCGGCCCCTTGCAGGGCGCCGATATCCAGACCATTTTCCGTGAAGTGATGTCGGCTTGCCGCGCGCTGGAAAAGCGCGTGGTGGTCGCCTATCTCGGCCCGGCCGGCACGTTCAGCGAACAGGCCGTCTACCAGCAGTTTGGCCACGCGATCGAGGGACTGCCTTGCGTCTCCATCGATGAAGTGTTCCGCGACGCCGAGGCCGGCACCGCCGATTTTGGCGTGGTGCCGATCGAGAACTCTTCCGAAGGCGTGATCAACCGCACGCTGGACCTGCTGCTGCAGACGACGCTGACCATCAGCGGCGAGGTGGCGATTCCGGTGCACCACAGCCTGATGACCAAGGGCGGCAGCATGGACGGCGTGACCCGCATCTGCGCCCACTCGCAGGCGCTGGCGCAGTGCAACGCCTGGCTCAACCAGAATTACCCGGGCATCGAGCGCCAGGCCGTGGCGTCGAATGCCGAAGCGGCGCGCATGGCAGGCGAAGACCCAGGCGTGGCGGCCATTGCCGGCGAGATCGCCGGGCAGAAATACAGCTTGCAGACCGTCAATGCCCATATCCAGGACGACCCGCACAACCGCACGCGCTTTGCCATCATCGGCCGCCTGCGTACCGCGCCTTCCGGCCGCGACCAGACGTCCATCGTGCTGTCGGTGCCCAACAAGGCCGGCGCGGTGTATAACCTGCTGGCGCCGCTGGCCAGGCACGGTGTGTCGATGACGCGCTTCGAGTCGCGCCCGGCGCGCATGGGGGCGTGGGAGTATTACTTCTACGTCGACCTCGAAGGCCACGAGCAGGACGAGAAGGTCGCGCAGGCGCTGGCCGAGCTGAAGCAGAACGCGGCTTTCTTCAAGCTGCTGGGCTCGTATCCGCTGGGCCTGTAAGCGATACCGACGACGATTGACGAACATCGTGCCGCCCAGGCGGCGCACCCTTATTTTCCGGAAAGACCAGTATGTCCAAACAATTTGCACCCGCTCAGTTAGCACCCGCGCAGTTAGGACCCGATTACGTCCGCGCCATCGCGCCCTACCAGGCCGGCAAGCCGATTGCCGAAGTGGCGCGCGAATTCGGCCTGGACGAGGCCGCCATCGTCAAGCTGGCTTCCAACGAAAACCCGCTGGGCATGCCCGAGTCGGCCAAGCTGGCGATGCAGCAGGCAGTGGCCGAACTGGGCCGTTATCCGGACGCCAACGGTTTCGAACTGAAGGCCGCCATCAGCGCCAAGTACGATGTGCCGCAAAGCTGGATCACGCTGGGCAACGGCAGCAACGATATCCTTGAGATCGCCGCGCACGCCTTCGTGCAGCCGGGCCAGTCGGTGGTGTATGCGCAGTACGGTTTCCTGGTCTATGCGCTGGCCACGCAGGCGGTCGGCGCGCGCGCCATCGAAGTGCCGGCCAAGGATTTCGGCCACGATCTGCCAGCAATGGCCAAAGCGATCGCCGCCGACACCCGCCTGGTCTACCTGGCCAACCCCAACAACCCGACCGGCACCTTCGTGCCTGCCGCTGAACTGGAAACGTTCCTGAAGTCGGTGCCGCCCGAGGCGGTGGTGGTGCTGGACGAAGCCTACAACGAATACCTGGCCGCCGAGCACCAGTACGAATCGACGGCATGGGTGCGCCAGTTCCCGAATCTGGTGGTCTCGCGCACCATGTCCAAGGCCTATGGCCTGGCCGGCCTGCGCGTCGGTTTCGCCATCGCGCAGCCGGAGGTGACCGACCTGATGAACCGCATCCGCCAGCCGTTCAACGTTAACTCGCTGGCGCAGGCGGCCGCGGTGGCCGCCCTCAATGACAAGGCCTTCCTGCAGAAGAGCGCCGAAATCAACAGCGCCGGCTACCGCCAGCTTACGGCCGCGTTCGACGAACTGGGCCTGCGCTATGTGCCGTCCTACGGCAACTTCGTGCTGGTCAAGGTCGGCGAGGACGACGGCGCCGGGGCGCGGGTCAACCTGGCCTTGCTGAAAAAGGGCATCATCGTGCGCCCGGTGGGCAACTACGGCTTGCCGCAATGGCTGCGCATCTCGATCGGCCTGCCGCAAGAGAACGCCGCTTTCATCGCCGCCCTGAAAACCGTCCTTGCCTGAGTCCGCCGTGTTCAAAAAGGTTGTCATTTTCGGCGTCGGCCTGATCGGCGGATCCTTCGCGCTGGCGTTGCGCCATGCCGGTAAAGTCGAACAGATCGTCGGCGTCGGCCGCTCGCCGGCGAGCCTGGCGCGCGCCCGGGAGCTGGGCATCATCGATACGGTCGCCACCGATGCGGCGCTCGCCGTCGACGGCGCCGACCTGATCCTGCTGGCCGCCCCGGTTGCGCAGACGGAAGCCATCCTCGCCGCCATCGCGCCGCACCTGCCGGCTGGCGCCATCGTGACCGATGTCGGCAGCACCAAAGGCGACGTGGTCGCCGCCGCGCGCAAGTCGCTGGGCGGCAAGATCGGGCAGTTCGTGCCGGGCCACCCGATCGCCGGACGCGAGATGCACGGCCCGGAAGCGGCATTGGCCGACCTTTATGTAGGCAAGAAGGTGGTGCTCACCGCCTTGCCGGAAAACCGGGCCGACGATGTCGAACGCGTGGCTGCCGCCTGGCGGGCCTGCGGTGCGCTCATCCATCGTCTCTCGCCGCAAGAGCATGACGCGGTATTCGCATCGGTCAGTCACTTGCCGCATGTGTTGGCTTTCGCGCTGGTCGACGACATCGCCGGCAAGCCACATGCGGCCACGCTGTTCCAGTATGCGGCCAGCGGTTTCCGCGATTTCACGCGCATCGCCGGCTCGTCGCCGGAAATGTGGCGCGACATCACGCTGGCCAACCGCGACGCCTTGCTGATCGAAGTCGATGCCTATCTGGCCCAGCTCACATCGATGCGGCAGATGATCGCCGACAGCGACGGTGCCGCGCTGGAGAAGATCTACGCCAGCGCCCGGCATGCCCGGCTGCAATGGGCCGCGGCCATCGAAGCCGCCGAGCGCAAGGAATCCTGAGGTCGCGTCCGCCGCGGCTACAATGCATCATCCGCCGCACCTGCGGCGCTTGTGACGATCAACCTTCATTTCCGATCCCGATGAAACAGCCTTCCTATCCCCGCCATATCGATCTCGCGCCGGTGCCGCATGTGCAGGGCACGGTCAAGCTGCCGGGCTCCAAGAGCATTTCCAATCGCATCCTGCTGCTGGCGGCGTTGTCCGGCGGCACTACCCGCATTTTCGACCTGCTGGCCTCCGACGACACGCTGGTCATGCTGATGGCCTTGCAGACGCTGGGCGTGAAATGGGAGCAGGTCGAGGGCACCCAGGATTACATCGTGCATGGCGTCAACGGCGTGCTGCCGGTGCACCAGGCCGACCTGTTCATGGGCAATGCCGGCACCGCGATCCGTCCGCTGACGGCGGCGCTGGCGGTGCTGGGCGGCGACTACACGCTGCATGGCGTGCCGCGCATGCACGAGCGGCCGATCGGCGACCTGGTCGATGCGCTCAATGCGGTCGGCATGCGCATCGAATATACCGGCAACCCCGGCTATCCGCCGCTGCATATCCGCCGCGGCACGCTCAATTCGCACCGCATGAAGGTGCGCGGCAACGTCTCCAGCCAGTTCCTGACGGCGCTGCTGATGGCCGCGCCCTTGATGGCGCGCGACGAGCCGATGTCGGTCGAGGTGGTAGGCGAACTCATTTCCAAGCCCTATATCGAGATCACGCTGAACCTGATGCGCCGTTTCGGCGTCGAGGTCGAGCGCCAGGGCTGGCAGCAGTTCACGGTCAAGCCGGGCCAGCATTACCGCAGCCCGGGCAGCATCCATGTCGAGGGCGATGCCTCCTCGGCTTCCTACTTCCTGGCCGCAGGCGCGATTGCCGGCGGCCCGATCCGCGTCGAAGGCGTCGGTCGCGACAGCATCCAGGGCGACGTGCGTTTCGTCGAAGCGTTGCAGCAAATGGGGGCGAACATCAGCATGGGCGAAAACTGGATCGAGGCGTCGGCCAATGGCCCGTTGAAAGCCATCGACGCCGACTTCAATCACATTCCCGACGCCGCCATGACCATCGCGGTGGCCGCGCTGTATGCGGATGGCCCCAGCACCTTGCGCAACATCGGCAGCTGGCGCGTCAAGGAAACCGACCGTCTGGCGGCCATGGCCATCGAGCTGCGCAAGCTGGGCGCCGAGGTGGAGGAGGGCGCGGATTACCTCAAGGTGACGCCGCCGGCCGCCATCGGCACGGCCGCTATCGATACCTATGACGACCATCGCATGGCGATGTGTTTTTCGCTGGCATCGCTGGATGGCGTGTTGCGCCGCGGCAACCATATCCGCATCAATGACCCCAAGTGCGTGGCCAAGACCTTTCCGGACTACTTCGCGGTCTTCCAAAGGATTGCCGAGCAAACCTTGATCTGATAAACCCTTTTCAAGGGTTTGTATCCGTTATTGACGTAAATTATTTTCACAGACAGGTTTGCATGGAAAAGGCAAAAATCCCGGTTATCGCCATCGATGGCCCGACCGCATCCGGCAAGGGCACCGTGGCCCAGAAAGTGGCCCAGCAACTGGGCTTCCATTATCTGGATTCGGGGGCGCTGTATCGCCTGACGGCGCTATCGGTCCTGCGGCGCGATATCGCGCTCAACGACGAGCACGCGCTGGCCAAGGCGGCCGAGCACCTGCACTGCCATTTCGACGGCGCCCATATTTTTCTTGCCAACGAGGATGTGACCCAGGCCATCCGGGCCGAGGAAGTCGGCAATACGGCATCGAAGATTGCGGCATTGACAACGGTTCGCCAGGCCCTGTACGGCCTGCAACTGGGCTTTCGCCAGCCGCCCGGCCTGGTGGCGGACGGGCGCGACATGGGCACGGTGATCTTTCCGAATGCCCGCCTGAAGGTGTTTTTGACCGCCAGTGTGGCGGCGCGCGCATCCCGGCGTTATAAGCAATTGATTGACAAGGGTTTTTCTGCTAATATCGACGACCTTTCGAGGGATTTGGAGGAGCGGGACGAACGCGACATGAATCGCGCGTCGGCGCCTTTGAAGCCTGCGGAAGGCGCATATCACCTGGATACCTCGGATATGACCGCTGATGAAGCGGTGCAGCAGGTGCTCGGTTGGTACGCTGCCCTGGGTCATTGAAGCATGTAATAAAGCATGTAATACGGCTCGCATGCGACTGTCGCGCTTGATTTACCGGCATGGCAGGCGCATATGGGGCAGAGGCAAGTTGCAGTACCCGTAGTGCCATTGGTGCCCGGCAGATGCAAAGTCTGGCGGGTGTTGATAAACCTAACCCAATATTTCATGCCATCCCGGCAACGAGGGCGGCAGTGCAAGGCGGTCTGATTGCATCGACGAATATTGGCAAAATCTTTCTTTTTCTCATATGTCTACCACTACCGTTATCGCTGCAGGTGTTGATACCGCCAGCGAATTTGCTGCTCTGTTTGAAGAATCGCTGTCGCGTCAGGACATGCGTTCGGGTGAAGTCATCTCCGCAGAAGTCGTCCGTCTCGACCACAACTTCGTGATCGTCAACGCCGGCCTGAAGTCGGAAGCTTTCATCCCTGTTGAAGAATTCAAGAACGACAACGGCGAAGTCGAAGTCAATGTCGGCGACTTCATCTCCGTTGCGATCGAATCGCTGGAAAACGGTTTCGGCGACACCATCCTGTCGCGCGACAAGGCCAAGCGTCTGGCATCGTGGCTCTCGCTGGAAAAGGCGATGGAGTCCGGCGAGATCGTTACCGGCACCGTCAACGGCAAGGTCAAGGGCGGCCTGACTGTCCTGACCAACGGCATCCGCGCCTTCCTGCCGGGTTCGCTGGTCGACACCCGTCCGGTCAAGGACACCACCCCGTTCGAAGGCAAGACCCTGGAATTCAAGGTCATCAAGCTGGACCGCAAGCGCAACAACGTGGTGCTGTCGCGCCGCGCCGTGATCGAAGCCTCGATGGGCGAAGAGCGCGCCAAGCTGATGGAAACCCTGAAGGAAGGCACAGTCGTCACCGGTATCGTCAAGAACATCACCGACTACGGCGCGTTCGTCGACCTGGGCGGCATCGATGGCCTGCTGCACATCACCGACCTGGCATGGCGTCGTGTGCGTCACCCGTCGGAAGTCCTGTCGGTCGGTCAAGAGATCACCGCCAAGGTCCTCAAGTACGATCAGGAAAAGAACCGCGTCTCGCTGGGCGTCAAGCAACTGGGCGACGATCCGTGGACCGGCCTGTCGCGTCGCTACCCGCAAGGCACCCGCCTGTTCGGCAAGGTCACCAACCTGACCGACTACGGTGCGTTCGTTGAAGTCGAGCAAGGCATCGAAGGCCTGGTGCACGTCTCCGAAATGGACTGGACCAACAAGAACGTGGCGCCGAACAAGGTTGTCCAGCTGGGCGACGAAGTCGAAGTCATGGTTCTGGAAATCGACGAAGAGCGTCGCCGTATCTCCCTGGGCATGAAGCAGTGCAAGCCGAATCCTTGGGACGACTTCGCCGTGAGCCACAAGAAGGGCGACAAGGTCAAGGGTTCGATCAAGTCGATCACCGACTTCGGCGTGTTCATCGGCCTGACCGGCAACATCGACGGCCTGGTGCACCTGTCCGACCTGTCCTGGACCGAAGCCGGCGAAGAAGCCGTGCGCAAGTTCAAGAAGGGCGACGAACTGGAAGCTGTCGTGCTGGCGATCGACGTCGAGCGCGAGCGCGTTTCCCTGGGCGTGAAGCAACTGGAAGGCGACCCGTTCAACAACTTCGCCGCCCTGAACGACAAGGGTGCGATCGTGACCGGTACCGTCAAGTCGGTGGAGCCGAAGGGCGCCGTGATCCAGCTCAACGATGAAGTCGAAGGCTACCTGCGTGCATCCGAAATCTCCCGCGACCGCGTGGAAGATGCCGGTACCCACCTGAAGGTCGGCGACGCCGTCGAAGCCCTGGTCATCAACATCGACCGCAAGGCACGCAGCATCCAGCTGTCGATCAAGGCCAAGGACAACGCCGAGACCCAGGAAGCCATGCAGAAGATGTCGGCCGACTCCAACGCTGCTTCGGGCACCACCAGCCTGGGCGCGCTGCTGAAGGCCAAGCTCGATAACAAGAACTGATTCTTCGGGCCACATGACAAAGTCGGAGCTGATTGCCCGCTTGGCTGAGCGTTATCCGCAACTGGTTGCAAAGGATGCGGATTACGCGGTCAAAACCATACTCGATGCGATGGTCGACGCGCTTGCGACCGGGCAGCGCATTGAGATCCGTGGTTTTGGCAGCTTTGCGCTGAATCGCCGTCCGCCGCGCATCGGCCGCAATCCCAAGTCCGGCGACAAGGTGATGGTTCCTGAAAAACGGGTTCCTCACTTCAAGCCGGGCAAGGAATTGCGCGAGCGCGTGGATGCGATGGTCGGACAGCCTATTCGAGAGGATTGAACCGGCTGTCATTGTCCCGCAGGCAGTACTTGAGCAACATCCGTTGGTCAGCCCGGCCCTGAAACTTCATGAAGGATGGGTGTAAAGGCTTATCAACAAAATGAACGGCATCTTTGGATGCCGTTTTTTTTCACGTACAATTTCGTTACCTCTTTGAACAGGTTCTGACATGCACGCCTGCGACCGCCGCAAGGCGCCCTGATCCGGCGCAAGGCGCATGAACAAGCTTCACCCCATACTATCGACCAGCCCAAAAAAGGATAAGCGCCATGAAAATAATCTCCCGGTTGATTGCGGCCATCCTGTTCGTCTGCTTCTTTTTCTTCGCGCTGCGCAATACCCAGGAAGTCACGCTGCATTTCTTCCTCGGCTATGAGCGTACCGACCCGCTGGTGCTGGTCCTGCTCGCGTTCTTCGTGGTCGGCGCCATTCTCGGCGTGCTGGCCATGACGCCCATCGTGTTCCGCCATCGCCGCGAAGCGGCGCGCTACAAGAAGGCGCTGACCCAGATCCAGAAGCAACAGGAAGAGATCGCTCAGGCCCAGGCGCAGCCGCCGCAGCCCGACAGCGTGATCACGGCGCAGCACATCCTTTAACCTAGATTCAGCAGTTGACCGCTTGCTATCCCTTGGAAAGCCGCATGAACACAAGCATTATCTGTATCAATACCGCTCACCTTGCTGGTGAGAGCGCTATGCCTTCTCCGGCACCGCGCTCGCCGCGCCATGCGGCGTTGCTCCTCCTTGCGCACATTAAGTGCGCCGCGTCGTCGCGCCTTGCCTGGCACGCCGATCACGGTGCCGGCGAAGGCATTCAACTGCTGAATCTAGGTTTAATTTTCTCCTCTCGTCATGGAATTTGAATTCTGGTGGTTGCTCGGTATTCCTGTCTTCTTCGGATTGGGATGGATTGCCGCGCGGGTTGATATCAACCAACTGTTGTCCGAGTCGCGCACATTGCCGCGCGGCTATTTCAAGGGGCTGAATTTCCTGCTCAACGAACAGCCCGACAAGGCCATCGACGCCTTCATCGAAATCGTCAAGCTCGATCCCGAAACGGTGGACCTGCATTTCGCATTGGGCAACCTGTTCCGCCGCCGCGGCGAGACCGAACGCGCCATCCGCGTCCACCAGAACCTGCTGGCGCGCCCGGACCTGCCGGCCGAACACCACGGCCATGCGCTGTATGAACTGGGCCAGGATTACCTCAAGGCCGGCCTGCTGGATCGCGCTGAAGAGAGCTTCAACAAGCTCATCGATACGCAATACAGCGCCCAGGCCGGCCGCGCGCTGCTGGAAATCTACCAGCGCGAAAAGGAATGGACGCGCGCCATTTCCGCCGCCGAGATCCTGCAAGCCACCGGCGCCGGCGGCCGCCAGCGCGAGATCGCCCAGTTCTATTGCGAACTGGCCGCCGATGAACTGGTGCGCACCAATGCCGATGCCGCCATCGCGCTGCTGGACAAGGCCCTGGCCACCGACCGCAAGAGCGTGCGCGCCACCATGTTGATGGGCGATGCGCTGCGCGCCAAGGGAGACATCGCAGGCGCGCTGGAAGCCTGGCGCCGGGTCGAACACCAGAGCGTGCCGCATACGGCGTTGGTGGCGCAGCGCCTGATGGACGGCTATATCGCCATCGGCCGCCCGCAGGAAGGCATCAACCTGCTGCGCGCCTACCTGGCTGAAGCGCCTTCCATCGACCTGCTGGAAGTGGTGTTCAAGGCCGTGCTCGATGCCGAGGGCGTCGAAGCGGCCAACAACCTGGTCAGCGAAGAACTGCGCCGCACCCCAACGCTGCTGGGCCTGGACAAGTTCCTGGAGGCGCGCATGATGACCGCGCCGCTGAGCGTGCGGCCGGAGCTGTCGGTGGTCAAGACCCTGGTGCACGGCTATACCCAGAAGCTGGCCCGCTACCAGTGCAGCCATTGCGGCTTCAAGGCGCGCCAGTTCTACTGGCAGTGCCCCGGCTGCAGCCGCTGGGAAACCTACCCGCCGCGCCGCACTGAAGAGCTCAACGTCATGAACTGAGGCGTGAGAACGCCAACTTTTTGAATCTGGATCCACTATGAAAATCACCATCATCGGCACCGGCTACGTAGGCCTGGTGACCGGCGCTTGCCTGGCCGAGCTGGGCAACGACGTGTTTTGCCTGGATGTCGACCAATCCAAGGTCGATATCCTCAACAACGGCGGCATCCCGATCCATGAGCCGGGCCTGGAAGACGTGGTGGCGCGCAACCGCGCCGCCGGCCGCCTGCAGTTTTCCACCGACATCGCCGCCAGCGTGGCGCATGGCGAGATCCAGTTCATTGCCGTCGGCACGCCGCCCGATGAAGACGGTTCCGCCGACCTGCAATACGTGCTGGCGGCAGCCCGCAACATCGGCCGCTACATGGATGGCTTCAAGGTGGTGGTCGACAAGTCCACCGTGCCGGTCGGCACTGCCGACCGCGTCAAGGCGGCCATTGCGGATGAGCTGGCCAGGCGCGGCCAGTCCGACGCCAGTTTCTCGGTGGTCTCCAATCCCGAATTCCTGAAAGAAGGCGCGGCGGTGGAAGACTTCATGCGCCCCGACCGCATTGTCATCGGCCACGACCAGACGCCCGAAGGGCAGCGCGCCTACGCGTTGATGAAAAAGTTGTACGCCCCCTTCAACCGCAACCACGAGCGCACCTTCTGGATGGACGTGCGCTCGGCCGAATTCACCAAGTACGCGGCCAACGCGATGCTGGCCACCCGCATCTCGTTCATGAACGAGTTGGCCAACCTGGCCGACAAGGTCGGCGCCGACATCGAGGCGGTGCGCCACGGCATCGGTTCCGACCCGCGCATCGGCCACAGTTTCCTGTATGCCGGCTGCGGTTACGGCGGCTCCTGCTTCCCGAAGGACGTGCAGGCACTGGAACGCACCGCGCGCGACTACGGCCAGGATCTGCTGATCCTGCGCGCGGTCGAGCAGGTCAACGATCTGCAAAAGCATGTGCTGGGCAAGAAGGTGGTCCAGCGTTTCGGCGAAGATCTGTCGGGCAAGCGCTTCGCGATCTGGGGCCTGGCTTTCAAGCCCAATACCGATGACATGCGCGAAGCCTCCTCGCGCGTGCTGGTGGGCGAACTGGTGCGCCGCGGCGCGACCGTGTCGGTGTACGACCCGGTGGCGATGAAGGAAGCGCAGCGCGTGCTCAAGCTGGACTGCGCCGACGACGCCAAGCTGTTCGAGCGCATCAGCTTCGCGGCCAATCCGATGGCGGCGCTGGAGGGCGCCGATGCGCTGGCCATCGTGACCGAATGGAAGGCCTTCCGCAGCCCCGATTTTGACCGCGTCAAGGCGGCCTTGAAGAACCCCGTGATTTTCGACGGCCGCAACCTGTTCGAACCGCAAGTGATGGCCGACAGCGGCATCGAGTATTACGGCATCGGCCGTTCCATCCTGACCCGTGGACAATAAGATGAGCATGGATATCGCAGCAGCCTGGAATTCCGCCCGCATCCTGATCGTGGGCGACGTGATGCTGGACCGTTACTGGTTCGGCGAAGTCAACCGCATCTCACCGGAAGCGCCGGTGCCGGTGGTACGCGTGGAGCGCAAGGAAGAGCGCCTGGGCGGCGCCGCCAACGTGGCGCGCAATACCGCCAGCCTGAGCGCGCAGACGGCGCTTTTGGGCGTGACCGGCGACGACGAGCCGGCGCGCGTGGTGGAAGGCATGCTGGGCGAGATGGGCATCAGCAGCCATCTCAACCGCGACGCCACCATCTCCACCATCGTCAAGCTGCGCGTGATCGGCCGCCAGCAACAGCTGGTGCGCATCGACTTCGAGGAAGCGCCCACCGACACCGTGCTGCGCGACAAGCTGACGCAGTTCAATTCGCTGGTCGGCAACTACGACGTCATCGTCTTTTCCGATTACGCCAAGGGCAGCCTGGTCAACGTGGCGGAGATGATCGCCGCCGCGCGCGCGCTGGGCAAGCGCATCCTGGTTGACCCCAAGGGCGACGATTTCAAGCGCTACGCGGGCGCCAGCATCCTGACGCCGAACAAGTCCGAGCTGGTGCGCATCGTCGGCCAGTGGAAAAACGAAGAAGACCTCACCGCGCGCGCCCAGAACCTGCGCGCTTCGCTCAACCTGGAGGCATTGCTGCTGACCCGTTCCGAGGAAGGCATGAGCTTGTACCAGGAGGGCGACGTGCAGCATTTCCCGACCATGGCGCGCGAAGTGTTCGACGTCTCCGGCGCGGGCGACACCGTCATCGCCACGCTGGCGGTCATGCTGGGCGCCGGCGCTTCGCTGGTCGATGCGGTTGCCATGGCCAATCGCGCCGGCGGCATCGTCGTCGGCAAGCTGGGGACGGCGACCGTCACGCGCGATGAGTTGCTGGCAGGCTGAATCGGGCGCTGATTTTTCAACGGTCATTTCTCGTTATATTTCTGTCAACGCAGGTCTTGAGGTCACGTTAGCACAGGCAGTTGCATCCCATGGTGCAACTGCCTTTTGTTTTCAGACCTCAATTTTGAAAGGAACCTGACATGTTGAAGAAATTTCTATTGTTCATCGCTACCGCTTTGATGGCCGCCGGCTTCGCTTTCGCCCAGGTGGACGTCAACAAGGCCGACCAGGCTGCGCTTGACGGCATCCGCGGCATCGGGCCGGCCATGTCCAAGCGTATCCTCGAAGAACGCCAGAAGGGCGGCAGCTTCAAGGATTGGGACGACCTCCAGAACCGCGTCAAGGGCATCAAGGAAAAGAGCGCGGCCAAGTTGTCGGCCAATGGCCTGACCGTCAATGGCAAGTCCAGGCCGGAGGCTTCCGGCCAGCCGGCCAAGGGCGGCAAGGCAGCGCCGGCCGGCGACAAGCCGGCGGAAACCGCCAAGAAGTAACCGCGGGCAACCGGGCAATCCCGTTTTGGCGGGATTGCCGTTTTTGGCGTGCATCTCAGGACGCGACCACGTCAAAGGCGATGCCGGCGGCGAAATAGAATAAAATGCCCACCTGAGCCAAAAAGCCGACCGCCGCCATCGTCATGTCCTATCAAGTTCTCGCCCGCAAGTACCGTCCCCGCAGTTTCGACACCCTGGTAGGCCAGGAGCACGTCGTGCGCGCGCTGACGCATGCGCTGGAGCAACAGCGGCTGCATCACGCCTACCTGTTCACCGGCACCCGCGGCGTGGGCAAGACCACGCTTTCGCGCATCCTGGCCAAGTCGCTCAACTGCGTCGGCACGGATGGCAACGGCGGCATTACCGCCGCGCCCTGCGGCGTGTGCGAGGCTTGCGTGGCCATCGATGCCGGGCGTTTTGTCGACTACATCGAAATGGACGCGGCCTCCAACCGCGGCGTCGACGAAATGGCGCAGTTGCTGGAGCAGGCGGTCTATGCGCCGTCCAATGCCCGCTTCAAGGTCTACATGATCGACGAAGTGCACATGCTGACCAACCACGCCTTCAACGCCATGCTGAAGACGCTGGAGGAGCCGCCCGCGCACATCAAGTTCATCCTGGCCACCACCGACCCGCAAAAGATCCCGGTGACCGTGTTGTCGCGCTGCCTGCAATTCAACCTGAAGCAGATGCCGCCGGGCCACATCATCGGCCACCTCGACAACATCCTGAACCAGGAAGGCATCGAATTCGACCCGCCGGCCTTGCGCCTGCTTGCGCAAGGCGCTTCCGGCTCCATGCGCGACGCGTTGTCGCTGACCGACCAGGCGATCGCCTATGCCGCCGGCAAGGTCACGCTGGAAGCGGTGCAAGGCATGCTGGGCGCGCTCGACCAGTCCTACCTGATCCGTATCCTCGACGCCCTGGCGGCGCAAGATGGCGCGGCCCTGCTCGGCGTGGCCGACGACATGGCCGCGCGCAGCCTGTCCTATAACGCCGCCTTGCAGGACCTGGGCACCTTGTTGCACCAGGTTGCGCTGGCGCAGAGCGTGCCGGCGGCACTGGCCGACGATGTGCCCAACCGCGAAGACATCCTGCGCCTGTCGTCCCAGTTCAGTCCCGAGCATGTGCAGCTGTTCTACCAGATCGCCGTGCATGGCCGCAATGAGCTGGGCCTGGCGCCCGACGAATACGCCGGCTTTTCCATGACGCTTTTGCGCATGCTGGCCTTCCGGCCGGTCAGCGCGAACGCCGCGGCGCCGGTACCGGCAGCCGGTGGCGCACCGGGGCCGCGTCCGCCCGCTGCGCGCCAGGCGGCGCCCCTGGTCGCGCCACAAGCGGCGGTGACCAGGGCGCCTGTGGTCCGTGCGCCGGTGGCCCCGGCACCAGTGGCGCCGGCAGCGCGACCCGCACCCTCCGCGGCCCCCGCCGCCGCGCCGAGTTCGGCCCGCGAAGCTGCATTGATGGCCGCGCGCGCGTCTATCGGCAAGAATGGCAAGGCGCCCTCTGCACCGCGTCCGGCTGCGCCAGTACCCGCTCCTGCGCCCGCAGCCGCGCCTGTGGCATCTGCCGCGCCGGAGATGCCGCCATCCATGCCGGAACCGCCGCCATTCGATTCCATGCCGCCGTGGGAAGAGGATGCGATGCCGGCCGGCATCGACGCTCAAAAAAAAACTGAATACTCCCGCCCGCCAGACGTAAGCGAAGAGGCTTTTGCCCCCGCACCGCCTGCGGTGCCAGCCGCGCCGCAGCGCCCCGCGGCGACGCCCGCCCAGAAGCAGGAAACCCTGCGTATCGCCGCCGATCTCGGTTGGGACGGCCACTGGCCCAGCCTGGCCGCCAGCCTGCCGCTGCGCGGGGTGGTGCACCAGATGGCGTTCCAGAGCGAGCTGGTGCGCTGCGAAAGCCTGGCCGGCGGCAATGTCTGCTTCCATCTGCGTATCCCGCTGGAGACGCTGCGTTCCTCCGGCAGCGTGGAAAAGCTGATGGCGGCGCTGTCGGAACGCTTCAACCGCGAAGTGCGCGTGGAAACCGAGATCGGCGCCGTGGCCGACACCGCCAACGCGGTGGCCGAAGCCGACCGCGCCGAGCGCCAGCGCAAGGCCGAACAAAAGATGCAGAACGATCCCTTCGTGCTGTCCATGATGCGCGAGTTCGGCGCCTCGATTGTGCCGGGATCGATACATCCCTTGTGATCCGGGGCCGACGGCGAATTCGCCGGGGCCGCGGGCAAACAAGATAGAATTCCGTGAATTGAAAGATGAAGGAGCAATGCGATGATGAAAGGTCAATTGGCAGGTCTGATGAAGCAAGCGCAGGCCATGCAGGACAACATGAAGAAAATGCAGGACCAGCTGGCGCAGATCGAAGTCGAAGGCCAGTCCGGCGCCGGCCTGGTCAAGGTCGTCATGTCCTGTAAGAACGACGTCAAGCGCGTTTCCATCGATCCGTCGCTGCTGGCCGATGACAAGGACATGCTGGAAGACCTGGTCGCCGCCGCGTTCAACGACGCAGTGCGCAAGGCCGAAGCCACCAGCCAGGAAAAGATGGCCAGCGTCACCGCCGGCATGCCGATGCCCCCGGGCTTCAAGATGCCGTTCTGATCGCCTGGCAGCCGGGCAAGTGCGCATGCCGGCGCGCCTTGCCCGATGATGTGCATGCGCCGGCGCAGGGATGTTGTCGCAACGATGTCCGGCAGGATGGCAGGAACCGCATTGTGGAGGGAACATGTTCATTATCTCGATCACGTACACCAAGCCGGCGAGCGAAATCGACAGCCTGTTGACCGCGCACAAGAAATTCCTCAACCAGCAATATGCGGACGGCGTGTTCCTGATGTCGGGCCGCAAGGTGCCGCGCACCGGCGGTATCATCCTGGCGGATGCATCGGACCGTGCCGAAATGGAGGCGATCATCGAACTCGATCCCTTTTACATCGCCGGCGTGGCCGAGTATGAAATAATCGAATTTGTCCCCTCGATGACGGCGGAGGCGCTGGAAGCCTTCCGCTATTCGGTTGACCGCAATTAAACCTGGTTGACCGCTTGCTATCATTTGGAGAGTCGTATCAAAACAAGCATTGACAGTATCGATAGCGTTTCCCGTGTGGGCGAACGCATTCAACTGCAGGATCCAGGTTGAAAACTCCATCCAGTCTCACCCTGCTGACCGAATCGCTGCGCAAGCTTCCCGGCATCGGCCCCAAGACCGCGCAGCGCATGGCCTATCATCTCTTGCAGCATGACCGCGACGCCGCGCTCGGGCTGAGCAAGTCGCTGGCCCACGCGCTCGACACCATCCGCCATTGCGCGCTGTGCAATACCTTCACCGAGCAAGTCATCTGTGAAACCTGCCAGGATCCGCAGCGCGACCACACGCTCCTGTGCGTGGTCGAGTCGCCGTCCGACCAGATGATGATCGAGCAGACGCTCACCTACAAGGGACTGTATTTCGTGCTCATGGGGCATCTCTCGCCGCTGGACGGCATCGGCCCGCGCGACATCCATCTTGAAAAGCTGATCACCCGCGCCACCGACGGCGTGGTGGCCGAAGTGGTGCTGGCCACCAATTTCACCAATGAAGGCGAAGCCACCGCCCACTACATCAGCGAGACGCTCAAGACGCGCGGCCTCAAGGCCAGCCGCCTGGCGCGCGGCGTGCCGGTCGGCGGCGAGCTGGAATACGTGGATGCGGGCACCATCGCACGCGCCATGCTGGACCGGCGCAGCACCTGATCGGGCAACAGGCAACGGATCTTCTGATGAAAAATTTGCGCCCGTAAAAGATCTTGAAAGGCGCGACAGCGGCTGCCCGCTGCAATAGAATAGGCAGCTTGCCGGCTGGCACGTACGATGTCAGGCAATATGGCGGCGCAACATGCCTGCGTCTGCGCAGACATCGGCGCACAGGCACGGAACGAACGATGGACGCGGGCCGCAGAGCCCGCTCCGGCAATAAGACAAATGAGGAGAACACCGGAACCGCGCCCCATGCGCGAGCGCAGCATCCGGTGCATGAACAATGACGACAACCGCATCCAACCAGGAAAACGCCGCACGTCCCGGCCCGCTGGCAGGCGTCAAGGTGCTCGAACTCGGCACCTTGATTGCCGGCCCTTTCTGCTCGCGCATGCTGGCCGAGTTCGGCGCCGATGTCATCAAGGTCGAGGCGCCCGAGAACGGCGACCCGCTGCGCCAGTGGCGCGTGCTGAAGGACGGCACTTCGCTGTGGTGGTCGGTGCAGGCGCGCAACAAGAAAAGCCTCACTCTCAACATGAAGGACGAACGGGCCCAGGAAATTGCCCGCCAGCTGGCGCTGGAAGCCGATGTCATCATCGAGAACTACCGCCCCGGCGTGCTGGAGAAATGGAACCTCGGCTATGAGGCGCTGAAAAAACTCAACCCCGCCACCATCATGGTGCGCCTGTCCGGCTATGGCCAGACCGGCCCGCTGCGCGATTTGCCCGGTTTCGGCGCGATCGGCGAATCGATGGGCGGCATCCGCTACGTGTCGGGCCATCCGGACCGTCCGCCGGTACGCATCGGTATTTCCATCGGCGACTCGATTGCCGCGCTGCATGGCGTCATCGGCGCCATGATGGCGCTGCGCCACCGCGACGTCACCGGCGGCCGCTGGAACGGAAAATCCGGCGCCGACTGCGTGGCGGGGCAGGGCCAGATGGTGGATGTGGCGCTGTATGAAGCGGTGTTCAACATGATGGAATCGATGGTGCCCGAGTTCGACCACGCCGGCGTGGTGCGCGAGCGCACCGGCGGCGCGTTGCCGGGCATCGTGCCTTCCAATACCTACACTACCGGCGACGGCAAGAACATCGTCATCGCCGGCAACGGCGACGCCATCTTCAAGCGCCTGATGAGCGCCATCGGCCGCGACGACATGGCCAACGATCCCGGCCTGGCGCGCAACGACGGCCGCGTGCCGCGCACCGAGGAAATCGACGCCGTGATCCAGCAATGGTGCGATACGCAAACCATCGAGCAGGCGCTGGCCACGTTGCAGGCGGCCGATGTCCCTGCAGGCAAGATCTATTCGGTCAGGGACATGATGGACGATGCCCAATTCCTGGCGCGCGGCATGTTCGAACAGCACCGTTTCGCCGACGGCACCCCGATCAAGTTACCGGCGATCACCCCCAAGCTGTCCGAAACCCCCGGCCAGACCAAATGGCTGGGTCCGGAGCTGGGCGCGCACAGCGATGAAATCCTGCGTTCGCTGGGGTATGATGATGCCCAAATTAAACGATTGCGCGAGGAGCGCGTGATCTGACAAATCCAGGCCAATAATAAGGGAGGCGCGAGCAGACGCCGCTACGGCGCGGCGCGCGTCCCGCCCAAGCCTGATACGCCGCAAGAACGAAGACGAAGCACCAATCCACGGAGGAGACATAATGAAATTAAGCTGGAAGCAGTTGATAATCGCTGCGGGCCTGTTTTTGGCCGGCTATTTTTCTTTCAATGGCGAGGCCTCGGCCCAGGCCCTGGAAAAGCCCAAGGTCTCGATCGCGGTGGGCGGCAAGAACCTGTTCTATTACTTGCCGCTGACCATTGCCGAACAGCTCGGCTATTTCAAGGATGAAGGCCTGCAGGTCGAGATCTCCGACTTCGCCGGCGGCGCCAAGGCGCTGCAGGCCATGGTGGGCGGCAGCGCCGACGTGGTCTCGGGCGCCTATGAACACACCATCAACATGCAGGTGAAGAACCAGCCCATCGTGGCCTTCGTGCTGCAAGGCCGCGCGCCGCAGATCGTGCTGGCCGCCAGCAACAAGACCATGCCCAACTACAAGAGCGTGGCCGACCTGAAGGGCAAGAAGATCGGCGTCACCGCGCCGGGCTCCTCGACCAGCATCATGGCCAGCTACGTGCTGGCCAAGGCCGGCCTGAAGCCGACCGACGTGTCCTTCATCGGCGTGGGCGCGGCAGCCGGCGCGATCGCGGCGATCCGCTCCGGCCAGATCGACGCCATCGCCAACCTGGACCCGGTCATCTCGATGCTGGAACAGCACAACGAGATCAAGGTCATCGCCGACACCCGCACCCTGAAAGACACCAATGACGTCTTCGGCGGCCCGATGCCGGCCGCCACCCTGTACGCGCCGGCGGCCTTCATCCAGAAGTACCCGAACACCACCCAGGCCCTGACCAACGCCATGGTGCGTGCCTTGAAGTGGATCCAGAAGGCCGGCCCGTCCGACATCATCAAGGCCGTGCCGGAAAGTTACCTGCTGGGCGACCGTTCGCTGTACATCGATGCCTTCATGAAGGTGCGCCAGGCCATCTCGCCGGACGGCTATTTCCCGCCGGGCGGCCCGGACACCGCGCTGCGCACGCTGAAGGCCTTCGAACCTTCGCTGGCCGACAAGCAGGTCGACCTGTCCAAGACCTTCACCAACGCGTTCGTGGCGAAGGCCAACGCCAAGTACAAATGAGGCGCAGGACAGCCTGATTCCCGTACAACGCGAATGGACGACAAATGCCCGGCAACGGGCATTTGTCCATCTGGCGCGGCGTAAAAGGGAAAGCGGCTGCGCAGCAATGCGTCGGCAAGCGCAGCACCAAAGAAGCAGGAACAGCAGTAAAACCAGGCAACACACGATCCATCAACCCGGGTTTGCCACATAGCCCGTATCAGTCATGACCCCAGCACTCTTTTTCGACGACATCACCTGCACCTTCATCTCGAAGGACGACCGATCGCAGCGCTACACCGCGGTCGCCAACACCACCCTGGCGATCGCGCCCGGCGAGTTCGTCTCCGTGGTCGGCCCGACCGGTTGCGGCAAGTCGACCTTGCTCAATGTCGGCGCCGGGCTGCTGCAGCCGTCGTCGGGCAGCGTCAAGATATTCGGCGAACCGCTGACCGGCATCAACAAGCGCGCCGGCTACATGTTCCAGAGCGAGGCGCTGATGCCCTGGCGCAGCGCCTTGCAGAACGTCATCGCGGGCCTGCAATACCGCGGCCACGATGAAAAAGAAGCCGAGCAACTGGGCGAACAATGGTTGGCGCGCGTGGGGCTGCAAGGTTTCGGCGACCGCTATCCGCACCAGCTCTCCGGCGGCATGCGCAAGCGCGTGGCGCTGGCGCAGACGCTGATCCTCGACCCCGACATCATCCTGATGGACGAGCCGTTCTCCGCCCTCGACATCCAGACCCGCCAGCTGATGGAAAACGAAGTGCTGGACCTGTGGAACGCCAAGAAGAAGGCGGTGCTGTTCATCACCCACGACCTGGACGAGGCGATCGCCATGTCCGATCGCGTCATCGTGCTGGCAGCCGGTCCCGGCACCCATCCGATCGGCGAATTCAAGATCGACTTGCCGCGCCCGCGCGATGTGGCGGAAATCCGCACGCATCCGCGTTTCGTGGAACTGCACCAGCAGATCTGGAACGTCCTGCGCGATGAAGTGCTCAAGGGCTATCAACAACAAAAGCGCGCAGCGTAAGAAAGTCGCCGATCATGTGGAAATACCTGAAACCGAATCACAAGAACATCCGCTTCTGGCAACTGCTGGTGCTGGTGGTGGTGCTCATCGTCTGGCACGTCGCCACCCGCAATCCGCAGACCGCCTTCTTCTTTGGCGAGCCGATCAAGGTCGCGCAGCGCATCTGGGCGTGGTTCACGGTCGGCAGCGGTTCGCTGGAAGTGGGCTTCGGCGACTACACCTTCTTCACGCTGTCCTTCCCGGCCGAAATCTATTCGCACCTGCTGGTGACCCTGACCGAAACCGTGCTGGCCTTCATCATCGGCACCGTCTCCGGCCTTGGCATCGGCCTGTGGCTGGCGCTGTCGCCGACCGCCTCGGCCATCCTCGATCCCTACGTGAAGGCCGCCAACTCGATGCCGCGCGTGATCCTGGCGCCGATCTTCGCCATGTGGTTCGGCCTGGGCATCTGGTCCAAGGTGGCGCTGGCGGTCACGCTGGTGTTCTTCATCGTCTTTTTCAACGTCTACCAGGGCGTCAAGGAAGTCAGCCCGGTGGTGCTGGCCAATGCCCGCATGCTGGGCGCCAACGCGCGCCAGCTGCTGCGCACGGTGTACCTGCCGTCGGCCACCTCGTGGGTGTTCTCCAGCCTGCATACTTCGATCGGCCTGGCCTTCGTCGGCGCCGTGGTGGGCGAGTACCTGGGCTCGGCGCGCGGCGTCGGCTACCTGATCCTTCAGGCCGAAGGCACCTTCGACATCAATACCGTGTTCGCCGGCATCGTCGTGCTGACGGTGTTCGCGCTGGTGCTCGACCTGGCCGTGGGCGTGATCGAGAAGCGCCTGATGAAATGGCAACCCAAGAGCGGCGAGACCGAGAAGCTCTGATGCCATTGCGCTGATTCCATGGCTTGGAGTCCATTGCTTGGAGTCCATTTTTCGCGCAAGTGGATGCAGGTCGCTAACCAGCGCAGCGGGAAAGTGAATGTGTTCAGTATCGATCATGCCAGCGGCATGCCGGCCGATACCGGGGAGTCGGCCGATGGGCCGACGCCGGTCGGCATCATTTTCGTGAAATAAGCCTCAAGCCGTCGCGGCGTGTGCCGCGCGCCGGTAGGCGGCAGGCGTGGTGTCGCGCAGCTTGCGCATGGCATGGGAGAGGGCGCTCTGGTCGGTGTAGCCGCAGCGCAGGGCGATTTCGGACAAGGGCAGGGCGCTCGTGCTCAATAGTTCGCAGGCGCGGCGCACGCGGACTTCGGCCAGCCAGGCGCGGGGCGAGGTAGCGATTTCTTGCTGGAACCATTCATGCAGGCGGCTGGGACTGATTGCCGCGGCCGCTGCCATGTCGGCCACCGCCCACGGCAGGCCGGGTTCGGCCTCGATCTTCGCCATCAATGCATGCAGCCGTGAGTGAGGGCGTGGCGCCGCCATCGCCAGGGTGTCCAGCAGCAGCGGCACCCAATGCTGCAATTGCGCCGGCGCCATCTTGTGTTGCTGCCCCATCGCCAGTGCCATGAAATCGACCAGCTTGCCGGCCGCCTGCGACAGCGGCATGAAGGGCCGCGGCGCCAGCCGTTCCATCAGTTCGGCGGTGAGCATCGACGGCGCCAGATCCAGGATGATGACGCTGTTGAGGCCAGCGGCGCTGGTGGCATGCCGGGCGTGCGGTTCCACAAAGGCGGCGTTGGCGGCGTCGGCCATGCCCTGGCGCCCGGCGATGTCGAGCGCGATCCGTCCCGATACCGGCAGCACCACCTGCGGGAAATCATGGCTGTGCGTGAGCGTCTCGGCGCGGTAGCTGCGCAGGTGCAGTTCGGCCGGCGGCTGGGTGGCACGGAGCGGTTCGGATGAAATTGCGGGCATGGCAATCCGGCAATAGCGGGGAGGGGGATGAAGCTGCCATGATAGCCGATAGCGCCTGGCAGGAAAAACGAAGCCGCCCACATGGGGCGGCTTGCCGGTGCCGGTAATGCCGGCGGCTTATTGCATATACCAGCCGTGGCTGACCACGACCGACTGGCCGGTCAGCGCATTGGTCGGGAAGGCGGCCAGGAACACGGCCGTCTGCGCCACATCCTGGGTGGTGGTGAATTCGCCGTCCACGGTGTCTTTCAGCATGATCTTCTTGACCACGTCGTCTTCGCTGATGCCGAATTCCTTGGCCTGTTCGGGGATCTGCTTTTCCACCAGCGGGGTACGCACGAAGCCGGGGCAGATGACGTTGGAGCGGATCTTGTCCTTGGCGCCTTCCTTGGCCACCACCTTGGCCAGGCCCAGCAGGCCGTGCTTGGCGGTGACATACGGCGCCTTCAGCGGCGAGGCTTCGTGCGAATGCACCGAACCCATATAGATGATCGAACCGCCGCGGCCTTGCTTGACCATCGCCTTCATCGCCGCGCGGGTGGTCAGGAAAGCGCCGTCCAGGTGGATCGCCAGCATCTTGCGCCAGTTGTCCAGCGAGAGATCGACCACCGGGCTGATGATCTGGATGCCGGCGTTGCTGATCAGCACGTCCAGTCCGCCGAAGGCGGCGACGGCGTCTGCCACGCCCTGGTTGACCTGGGCTTCGTCGGTGACGTTCATGGCCACGGCCATGGCGGTGCCGCCGGCCTTGACGATCTCATCGGCGGCGGCGCGGGCGGCCTCCAGCGCGAGGTCGGCGATCACCACCTTGGCGCCTTGCCTGGCGTATTCCTGGGCGATCTCCTTGCCGATGCCGCTGGCCGAACCGGTGATCAGCGCGACTTTATCCTTGAGTAGCATATGTTTCCTTTTATGGTTCGAGTTGATGGACATGCGAAACGAAACTGACGCCGGACTGACGGTCGGGCCTGCAGCGGCGCCGGACACGATGCCGGTTCGATGATGCCTGTGCCGCAAAGTTCAGCGGCCGGCAGCCGTATCCCGGCGCTTCCCTGTGTCTCCGAAGCCCGGACGGCGCGCAGGTTCCAGGCATCCAACGCCATTCTCCTCCGCGACTGCCGCGCCGTCTTTGTCATGCAATTGTAACGCCGCGCGCGGCGCTGTTGTTGCGCCGCCAAAGTCGGCGCATACGTCATGTGGCTGAAATAATCAATCGTTAGTCTGTGCAGCGTTATCCCATGACCTATAAAGGACGATGCATGAGACTGCTTACCATTCCTGCCGATGCCAACCCGAGTTTTTCCAAGCTGAGCTTGAGCCTCGCGAGCACCCCGGAAGAAGTGCGTGAAGTGCAGCGCTTGCGTTACAAAGTCTTCATCGAAGCCATGAACCTGTCGGCGCTCGCCAACGCCGAAGGCCTCGACAAGGATGATTTCGACAACTACTGCGACCACCTGATCGTGCGCGACTCCAAGACCCTGAGCGTGGTCGGCACCTACCGCGTGCTCAGCCCGCATGGCGCGCGTCGCATGGGCAAGTTCTACTCGGAGCAGGAGTTCGACCTCTCCCGCCTGGACAACATCCGCGGCGCGATCGCCGAAGCCGGCCGCGCATGCATCCACCCCGACTACCGCAGCGGCAGCGTGATCATGATGCTGTGGGCCGGCCTGGCCGCCTACATGCGCCGCGAACGCTGCGAATACCTGATGGGCTGCGCCAGCGTCAGCCTGGCCGATGGCGGGCATAACGCCGCCGCGCTGTACCATGCGTTCGCCGAAAAGAACATGGCGCCGCCCGACTATCGCGTCACGCCGCACCTGCCGTTCCCGATCGAGGAGCGCGAGCCGGGCCACGAGCCGCAAGTGCCGCCGCTGTTGAAGGGCTACCTGCGCAGCGGCGCATGGGTATGCGGCGAACCGGCATGGGATCCCGATTTCCACTCGGCCGACTTCTTCCTTCTGTTGCCGCTGTCCAAGCTGGACAACCGCTACGCCCGCCACTACCTGAAGGAAACGAGGACCGCATGAAGCCACGCGAACAGTTCATGGACGATGCCCACGGCCTGTTCGGCGATGCGGCCGATGGCGACGACAAGCGCGATCCGCTGCGCTTTCGCACCATCTGGATTTCCGACATCCACCTCGGCACCACGGGCTGCCAGGCCGAGCGCCTGCTGGAGTTTTTGCGCGCCACCGAATCCGACACGCTCTACCTGGTCGGCGACATCATCGACGGCTGGCAGTTGAAGCGCCGCTGGTACTGGGAACAAAGCCACAACAACGTGGTGCAGACGGTGCTCAAGAAAGCCAAGAAGGGCACCAACGTCATCTTCGTGCCGGGCAACCATGATGAGGTGATCCGCCAGTTCATCGACCTCGATTTCGGCGGCATCAAGATCCGCGACGAACTGGTGCACGTCACCGCCGACGGCCGCCGCATGCTGGTGCTGCACGGCGATCGTTTCGACGGCGTCATCGCCTGCGCCAAGTGGCTGGCCTATGTCGGCGATTCGCTCTACACCATGATCCTCAAGTTCAATCAGTGGTTCAACAGCTGGCGCGCGCGCGCCGGCCTGCCTTACTGGTCGCTTTCGCAATACCTGAAGTCCAAGGTCAAGAACGCGGTCAACTACATCTCCTCGTTCGAAGACGCGCTGGCCGACGAGGCCAGGAAGAAGGGCCTGGACGGCGTCATCTGCGGGCATATCCACAAGCCGGAAATCCGCGACATCGGCGGCGTCACCTACTGCAACGACGGCGACTGGGTGGAAAGCCTGTCGGCGCTGGTCGAAGAACCCAGCGGCGAGCTGCGCCTGGTGTCGTGGCAGGAAATCATGCAGCTCAAGAAAGCCGGAAAATCCAAGGCCGCGGCCAGGGACCTGGTTCTTGCCTGAACCGCACCTCCAGGATCAACGTTCTATGCGCATTGCCATCATCAGCGACGCCGGCGAGCCGCAGGTCAACGGCGTCGTCAACACCCTGCGCTCCACCGTGCGCTGCCTGCGCGCGGCGGGGCACGAAGTGCTGATGCTCACGCCACGCGATTTCCGCACATTCGCCTGCCCTACCTATCCGGAGATCCGCCTGGCCTACCAGCCTTATGCGCGCATCACCGAGGCGCTCGAACGCTTCCAGCCCGATTGCATCCACATCGCCACCGAAGGCCCGATGGGCCTGGCGGCACGGCGCTATTGCGTGCGCCGCAAGCTCAACTTCACCACCGCCTACCACACCCGCTTCCCGGAATACCTGGCGGCCCGCAAGCTGCTGCCCAAGGCCATCACCTACCGCCTGCTGCGCTGGTTCCATGGTCGTTCGCAGGCAGTGATGGCGCCCACGCCGGCGATGAAACTGGCGCTGGAGGAGCAGGGCTTCCGCAATGTCGTGCTATGGGGGCGCGGCGTCGATACCGAGCACTTCCGGCCGTCGGCGGAGGACCATGCCTGCATCGAGCGTCCGCTGTTCCTGTACGTCGGCCGCGTGGCGGTGGAAAAGAATATCGAATCCTTCCTCAAGCTGGACCTGCCCGGCACCAAGTGGGTAGTGGGCGACGGCCCGCAGTACGAAGAACTGTCGCAGCGCTATCCCAAGGTGCGCTTCCTCGGCGCCAAGGGGCATGACGAACTGCCGGCTTACTACAATTGCGCCGATGCCTTCGTGTTCCCCAGCAAGACCGATACCTTCGGCCTGGTGCTGCTGGAGGCGATGGCCTGCGGCATTCCGGTGGCGGCCTATCCGGTGGAGGGGCCGATCGACGTGGTCGATAACGGCGTCTCCGGGATATTGAAGAACGACCTGCGGCAGGCCTGCCTGCAGGCGCTGCGGCTGGACAAGGACGTGGTGCGTTCGCACGCCGAACGCCGTTCATGGGAGTCGGCCACGCAGCAGTTCCTGCAGCACCTGCACCATGTACGCCATGTCCACCTTTCCGAACCGGGCAAGGTAGCCGTCGCCATCGCGCCGGCGCGCGAATCGCGCTGAAGCCTTCGGCCGGCCAGATCATCGGCCGGTCGGGGCGCGGGATGGCCTCTTGGGATGGCTCGATACGAATCGTCTTGCATTCCGTCTTGCGTGCTGTCTTTCGCGCCCCTTGACGGATGACGGCAGCGCGATGTCGCCTTTGTGCAGTATGGCCGGCCGCGGATGCGGCTTTCCTTCTCCATTCCCCTTCCTGGTTTTCCTTCCCCATCAATGTCCGTTACAGGCAAGGCTTTGCGCTTGCCGGCCTTGCCATTGGAACGAAATTTGCTAAAACTGAAACGGTTGCCTGGTCATCCACAGCCCCTCCGATGAAAAAAGGGGGGATGTCCAATCTTCCGCTAAGCGGTCACTTTTCAACATGTTGCTGGGGGGGATGTGATGAAACGTTTGCTTGCCAACCTGATGCTTTGGCAGAAATTTGCTTTGCTGGGCGGGATAGCGCTGGTCTTGTTCGGCGTGCCTACCGCGTTGTTTGTCAGCAGTACCGAGCGGGTGATCGCCTTCAAGAAGATGGAGATCGAAGGCGTCGAACCGGTGCGCCGCCTGCTGCGCAGCGTGCAACTGGTGCAGCAGCACCGCGGCATGTCGGCCGTGCTGCTCAGCGGCGATGCCGCCATGGCGCCGACCCGGGAAGGCAAGGCGAAGGAAGTCGACCAGGCATTGCAAGCGCTGGCAGACGGCTTGCATCAGGTGATGCGGGACGATGGCCGGGCCGAAAATGCCTTCAAGGCGCAACAGGCCGCCTGGGTCAGGATACGCGATGCCGTGGCGGGGAACAGCATCGCGGCCCCCGACAGTTTCGCCGGCCATAGTGCGATCGTCGCCGGCCTGTTCGAGCTCAACGAGCGGATGCTGGATTATTTCAAATACAGCACCGACCCCGATTTCGACAGTACCCAACTGATCAACGCAGCCTTCATCGCCATGCCCGCCCTGACAGAGGATCTTGGCCGGGCCCGCGCGCGCGGCGCCGGCTTGCTGATCAGGAAAGACATCAAGCGCGAAGACCGCCTGGAACTGGTTGCCATGCTGGAACGCGCGCAGGACCGCCTGAACTCCGCGCAGAAGTCCTTTGCCAAGGCGGTGGAAGCCAATCCTGCGTTGCAAGGAAAACTGGGCGCGACTTTCGACGTCGCCAACCGTGGCGGCAACAGCGTCATCAAGCTGGCCCGCGAGCAGGTGCTGCTGCCGCAGGAAGTGACTTATGCCGCGGATGCCTACTTCAAGGCGTTCACCGCTGCGATCGACGACCAGTTCAAGGCGATCGGGCAGGTGACCGAAGTGCTCGCCGCCCAACTCGGCGAGCAGAACAAGGTCTTGCGCAGCCGCCAGATGATGATACTGGGTTCGATCCTGCTGCTGGCGCTGGCGGCGACCTGGATCGGCATGCTCATCACGCGTTCGGTCACCGCGCCCATCCAGGACTCGGTGAACATGGCCAGGCGCGTGGCGGCTTGCGACCTCACCGCGCGCAGCGAGGCGCAGGGACGCGACGAGTCGGCGCAGTTGCTGGGTTCGCTCAACGAGATGACCGGCAGCCTGGGCGGCATCGTCGGCAATGTGCGCTCCAGCATCGACGTCATCCAGATTGCCTCGCGCGAGATCGCCACCGGCAACGCCGACCTCTCGCGCCGCACCGAATCGCAGGCTTCCAGCCTGGAAGAGACCGCCAGCGCCATGGAGCAGTTGACCTCTACCGTGCAGCAGAATGCCGAGAACGCGCGCGAGGCCAACCAGTTGGCCAGTTCCGCCTCGCAACTGGCGGTGCGCGGCGGCGACGTGGTCGGCAGCGTGGTGCAGACCATGGGGGGCCATCAAGGACAGTTCCAGCCGCATCGTCGACATCATCAGCGTGATCGACGGCATCGCCTTCCAGACCAATATCCTGGCCTTGAACGCGGCGGTGGAGGCGGCCCGCGCCGGCGAGCAGGGCCGCGGTTTCGCGGTGGTGGCCTCGGAAGTGCGTTCGCTGGCCCAGCGCAGCGCCACGGCGGCCAAGGAAATCAAGGAGCTGATCGGCGATTCGGTGCAAAAGGTGGACACCGGCGGCAAGCTGGTCGATGAGGCCGGCGCCACCATGGGGGAGATCGTGAACTCGGTGCGCCAGGTGGCGCGCATCATGAGCGAAATCACCTCGGCCAGCCAGGAGCAGAGCACCGGCATCGCCCAGGTCAACGATGCGATCGTGCAGATGGAATCCATCACCCAGCAGAACGCCGCGCTGGTGGAAGAAGCCGCCGCCGCGTCGGAAAGCCTGCAGAAGCAGGCCGAGCTGTTATGGGATACGGTCAGCGTGTTCAAGATGGTCGACACTGAAGCGGCAACCATGGCGGCTCCGCCAGCCCGGCAGCGCAAGGCGGTTCCTCCGGCAGCGGTGGTTGCGCCGCATAAGCCGGCATTGAAAGCGGTTCCGTGGATTGCGCCGCCGGCCAAACCGGCTACGCAACCCGTTGCCAAGGCGACGCCGCAATATACGGACGCGCCAGAAATGACCAGGATGGCCAAGGCGAATGGCGGCGCCAATGATTGGGAGGAGTTCTGATGCACTGGCGAGAAGGCATTGCAGAAGCGGCAATGCGTTGTATGGAGACATGAGGCGCATGCCCTTATTCGGGGCGCGTGCCCCGAATTGAACAAACTATGCAAAAGCCACATAAATGCATGCAGACAAAGCATTTGCTGGCTGCTGAGGCGTCTTCTAAGATGCGGCACGTCGGTTCGTCACAAAAATATGCCGCTTGCCAGTTGCAACGGCGCACATTGCCAGCCTGAGCTGGGTTCCGGCCAAATCATTCAGAAAAAACAAGATGTTCGCTGTGCGGCGCGCCGGTTTCGGCGCGCCGCCTGTTGTCGTATGCCTTGGTGCGTGTCGCCTGCGGGATGGTGGGGCGGCAGGCATGAATCATGCAGGTCGGCATGCATGGGGGAAGAAAAGAGGGAACGCCGGTGCGCCGTCATGGGAGCGGCGCCTGCACTACAGTGGTTGTTCTAACAGGGAAGAACACATTCATGATCCAAAATCTCAAGATCGGCACACGCCTTGCATTCGGCTTTTGCCTCATTCTGCTGTGCGCGACCGCGATCCTGCTGATCGGTTTGTGGCGCATGGCCGAACTGGAAACCAGCAGCGAATACGTGATCGACAAGAAGGTGGCCGGCATGACCACCGCGATGAACATGCGCGAAGCCGGCAGCCAGCTGGCGCTGGCGCTGCGCAAGGTGGTCACGCCTACCGACGCCGCCGAAGGCACGGCCGAGAATGAACACCTGACCAAGATCCTGCAAGCGTATGCCGGCTTCGAAGGCCAACTGACCTCGCTGTCGAGCAGCGGGCGCGGCAAGGAGCTGCTGGATGCGGCGGTGGCCGAGCGCAAGAAGCTGTTCCCCATCGTCGAAACCATCCGCGGGCAGGTCGGCAGCGGCAATTATTTCGATGCGGCGCAATTGCTGAAGAGCGACTTCTTGCCTGCCCATGAAAAATGGATGTCCGGCGTGGCTGCGCTGGCGGTCTACCAGCAAGACGACATGAATGCCGCCCATGCCGAGGCCAAGGAAAGCTACCGCAAGGCGCAGATCGGCATGCTGGTGATCGGCGTGCTGACGCTGGGGCTGGGATTCTTCTTTACCTTCGTGATCACCCGTTCCATCGTCAATCCGTTAAAGCGCGCCGGCAATATCGCCGAAACCATTTCCAGCGGCGACCTGACGCAAGACTTCCGTGACCGGGGCCGCGATGAGGCGGCGACGCTGGTCAACGCATTGGGGGCGATGCAGTCCAACCTGGCGGCCACCCTGAACGAAGTGAAGGAAAGCGCGGCCATCATTGCCGTGGCCTCGCATGAGATCGCGCGCGGCAACGTCGACTTGTCCAACCGCACCGAGTCGCAGGCTTCCAGCCTGGAAGAAACCGCAAGCTCGATGGAGCAACTGACCTCGACCGTGCAACAGAATGCCGAGAATGCGCGCCAGGCCAATCAATTGGTGGTGTCGGCCTCGGATTTCGCCACCAAGGGCGGCAGGGTGGTCGGCGACGTGGTGGAGACCATGGGCTCGATCAAGGAAAGCTCGCGCAAGATCGTCGACATCATCGGCGTGATCGACAGCATCGCGTTCCAGACCAACATCCTGGCCTTGAATGCGGCGGTGGAAGCAGCCCGTGCCGGCGAGCAGGGGCGAGGTTTCGCGGTGGTGGCCTCGGAAGTGCGTTCGCTGGCCCAGCGTTCGGCGACCGCGGCCAAGGAAATCAAGGGCTTGATCAGCGATTCGGTGGATAAGGTCGATGCCGGCGGCAAGCTGGTCGATGAAGCCGGCGCGACCATGAACGAGATCGTGAACTCGGTCAAGCACGTGGCCGACATCATGGGCGAAATCACCGCCGCCAGCCAGGAGCAGAGCGCCGGCATCGCCGAGGTCAATCACGCGATCGCGCAGATCGACGAGATCACCCAGCAGAACGCCGCCCTGGTGGAACAGGCCGCGGCGGCGGCCGAAAGCCTGCAGGAGCAGTCCGATGTGCTGGCCCAGGCGGTTGCCATCTTCAAGCTGAAGATGGGGGAGCCAGCAATCCCTGGCGCCAGTGCGCCGTTGGCCGCCATGCCGATGCGTCCGGTCAATCCGCCTGCCGCCATCGATGTGGTCGCCAAGCCAGCCAAGCCGGTTGCCGGCTTGCCGCCGGCCGCGCCGGCCCGCAAGCCGGGGCAGGCGGTGCGCGACGACGAGTTCGAAGAGTTTTGATTCGTTCACATGTCAAAAAGGCAAGCCATGGCGCCCATCGGGCGGCGGCGATGTGAAAAAAGTTAAATCGGAATCAATGGATGTAAAAAGCGCTGCAAGCCTCTGCTTGCGGCGCTTTTTTTTCTGGCAGGGACGATGGACGGGAGCTGAAGTTTCCTGAAATGTTGCCGTTAAGATAGAACAGCCAATGGCGCGCTCTTTGCATTGCTGTATCAAGGGGAGCACGTTTAGCCAGAGCCGGTTCGCCTCGAATCCGCAAGCAAGCTTCCGGGAACTGCCGACAGGCGTGGATTGAATGCGAACAGGCCTGCAAGGTTCAAGCATCATGTCCTGAGAGAGCAGGGGTTGTCCTTCGTGCGTTATATGCGCTCTTTGGGCTGTAGCACGGCTTGCCGTGTTTTTTCTCATCCACTGGAACACTGTCTCTTATGTCCTTCAAAAATATTTCCATAAAAGCACGGCTCGCCATTGCCATTTTTATCCTGTCGCTGTTGCTGGTGGCCATCGGCACCTCCGGCTTGCTCGGCATGTCGGCCGCCGTCGGCATCAGCCGCGAACTCACCGAAGAACGCATTCCCAAGACCGTCGCCGCTGACAATGTGCTGATCTGGATCGGCCGCCAGCGCACCTCGCTGGACCAGGCCGCGCTGACCGATGACCCGGCCTGGGCCGAGCGCATGTTCGGCATGGATGCCAACAGCCGCAAGGAAGCGCTGAACTGGTGGGCCCAGTACACCGCGCTGCCGCAGACCGAAGAGGGCAAGGTGCTGGTGAAGAAGGTCTCGGAAGGCATCGAAAAGACCGAGGATGCGCTGGTCAAGTTCGCTGAAGCCATCAAGACCGGCGACCGCAAGGCGATCGGCGACCAGGCGCGCCTGGTCGGCACCATCTACACCGCCATGCAGGGCGATGGGCGGGCCTTGGGCAAATATGAAAGCGAACAGGCCGAACATAGCCTGGCCGCCGCCACCCGCCGCTATGAGGCGTCGCGCACCTTCTCCATCGTGGCCATCGCCCTTGGGCTGATCCTGGCGTTGTACAGCTGGCTGTCGCTGCGGCGCGCCATCGCTGAACCGATGCAGCGCGCGCTCCGGCATTTCGACGCCATCGCCGCCGGCGACCTGACCCAGCAAGTGCGCGTGCATTCGAAGGACGAAATGGGCCAGTTGCTGGAAGGCCTGTCGCGGATGCAGGAAAACCTGTCGCGCACCGTGCGCGCGGTGCGCAGCGGCAGCGACGCCATCGCCACGGCCACCCGCGAGATCGCCTCGGGCAACCTCGACCTTTCTTCCCGTACCGAGCAGCAGGCGGCCTCGCTGGAAGAGACCGCCTCCAGCATGGAAGAGCTGACCAGCACCGTCAAGCACAATGCCGACAATGCCCGCCAGGCCTCGACGCTGGCGGTCAACGCCTCGACCATTGCGTCCGACGGCAACGCCGTGGTCGGCCGCGTGGTGCAGACCATGGAAGAGATCCGCGAGAGCTCCACCAAGATTACCGACATCGTCAGTATCATCGACGGCATTGCGTTCCAGACCAACATCCTGGCGCTGAACGCCGCGGTGGAGGCGGCGCGCGCCGGCGAACAGGGCCGCGGCTTTGCGGTAGTGGCCACGGAAGTGCGCGCGCTGGCGCAACGTTCTTCCAGCGCCGCCAAGGAAATCAAGGAGTTGATCATGCTGTCGGTGGACCGGGTGCAGGCCGGTTCGGAACTGGCCGGCCAGGCCGGCACCACCATGAGCGACGTGATCAATGCGGTGCAGCGCGTGACCGACATCATGGGCGAGATTTCGGCCGCCTCCAGCGAACAGAGCGCCGGCATCGGCCAGGTATCGCGCGCGGTATCGCAGATGGATGAAGCCACCCAGCAGAACGCCGCATTGGTGGAACAGGCCAGTGCCGCCGCCAAGGCGCTGGAGCAGCAGGCGCAGAGCCTGATGCAGGAAGTGTCGATCTTCCGCATCGACGGCGCCGAATCCTCCCGTTCCTATGCGGTGCAAGCGGTGACTGCAGCGCCAGCCAAGGCGCAACCTGCGCAACTTGTGCGTCCTGCCGCAACGCCGCCGGCCAAGCCTGCCCCCAGGCCGGCGCCGAAGGCGGCGGCGCCTGCCGCCAAGCCGGCACGCAGCGCGCCGGCGTCGGACAACGGCGACGAATGGGAGACCTTTTAAGCGCCGACGGTATGATGCCTCTGCATGCGAAACGGCCCGGTCGGATGACCGGGCCGTTTTTTTGCGCTTCAGCGGGGCAATCGGATGGACGCCGGGTCAGATGGACGCCGGATCAGCGCGGGTGGTGTTTGCCCGAGCTGGCGATCAGTTCCGGCGCGATGACCGCCTTGAGGTAGTTGGTGGTGATGTCGCCGCGTTCGCGCTGGGCGATCCACCAGACGTTGGCCTTGCGCAGCGACCATTCCTGCGGCTGGCCGCAGATCAGCTGCGAAGCTACCAGGCCCAGGGTCGGCTGGTGGCCGATGATGAGCACCGGTTCGCGGCTGTCGGGCCAGTTCGCCGCGCGCAGCAGATCCTCGGCCGACTTGTCCGGCGCCAGTTCCGGGTGTACCCGGTACTTGCGCCCCAGCGCCTCGACCGTCTGCAGCGTGCGGGTGGCCGGGCTGACCAGGATGCGGCAGCTTTCCGGCAGGTTGCGATCCAGCCAGTCGGCGATCTTGCCGGCCTGCTTGTGCCCTTTGGGCGTGAGGGCGCGGCCTTCGTCGGGCTCGCCCAGTTCCGCTTCCGCATGCCGCCACAAAATCAAATCCATTTCAGGCTCCCGTCTGTTTAGCGTATGGCCTGTGGGCCTTCATTCTTCCGGCAACGTGGCCGGAATGCCTAAGGTGTTCATCAGATGCTGCTGGGCGCTGAAAGTATGCTGCTTGTTGCGTGGCTTTTTCAAGGTATAGGCGCCATTGGCATCGAGATGCCAGGCATTGGCGTTGTCTTTCAGGTACGGGTTCAGGCCCTCGGTGATCACGCGTTTCTTGAGCGCCTTGTCCAGCACCGGGAAGGCGACTTCGATGCGGCGGAACAGGTTGCGGTTCATCCAGTCGGCGCTGGCCAGGTAAACGTCGTGCGCCAGGTCGTTGCGGAAGTAATAGATGCGCGAGTGTTCCAGGTAGCGGCCGATGATGGAACGTACCTTGATGTGTTCCGACAGGCCCGGCACGCCCGGACGCAGCGCGCAGGCGCCGCGCACGATCAGGTCGATCTTCACGCCGTCGCTGGACGCCGCATACAGCGCGCGGATCACCGATTCGTCCAGAAGCGCGTTCATCTTGGCGATGATGCGCGCCGGCCGGCCTTCGCGCGCGATCTGCGCCTCGTTGCGGATGGCGCGGATGATTTCCTTTTGCAGCGAGAACGGCGCCAGCCACAGGTGCGTGAGATGGCGCGGCTTGGTCAGGCTGGTCAGGTGGATGAAGACCTCGTTGACCTCGGAGGTGAGTTCCTGGTTGGAAGTCAGCAGGCCGAAGTCGGTATAGAACTTGGTGGTGGTAGGGTGGTAGTTGCCGGTGCCCAGGTGGGCATAGAAGCGCAGCGCCTGCTCTTCGCGGCGGATCACCAGCGCCAGCTTGGCGTGCGTCTTCAGGCCGACCACCCCGTATACCACCTGGGCGCCGGCCTGTTCGAGCTTGACCGCCCAGTTGATGTTGGCCTCTTCGTCGAAGCGCGCCATCAGTTCCACGATCACCGTCACTTCCTTGCCGTGCTGGGCGGCGTAGATCAGGGCCTCCATCAGGTCCGAGTTCATGCCGGTGCGGTAGATGGTCTGCTTGATTGCCACCACGTCGGGGTCGTGCGCGGCGGTGCGGATGAAGTCGACCACCGGCTGGAAGGACTGGAAGGGGTGATGCAGCAGCACGTCCTTCTTGTCGAGCACCCGGAAGATGTTATCGCTGATCAGCTGGTGCGGCAGGGTGGGCGAGAAGGGCGGGAAGCGCAGCTCTTGCTGGTTGACCAGGTTGGCGATCTCGCCCAGGCGCACCATGTTGACCGGCCCTTCGACCGCGTACAGGCGATTGCGCTCGATGTTGAACTGGTTCAGCAGGAACTGAGCCAGGTGCTCGGGACAGTTGCTGGCCACTTCCAGCCGCACGGCCACGCCGAATTGCCGACTTTGCAGTTCGGTCTCCAGCGCCTGGCGCAGGTTCTTCACTTCTTCTTCGTCCACCCACAGGTCGCTATTGCGGGTGACGCGGAATTGCGAATACGCGGTGATCTCGCGCCCCGGGAACAGTTCGGCGATATGCGCGTGGATGACCGAAGAGAGCAGGCAGAACGAGGCCGCGCCCTTGGCCGAGAGGTGGTCGGGCAAGCGGATCACGCGCGGCAGCACGCGCGGCGCCTTGACGATGACGACGCCGGTGCCGCGCCCGAAGGCGTCCTTGCCGGACAGTTCGATGATGAAGTTCAGGCTTTTGTTGACCACCTGCGGGAACGGGTGGGCCGGATCCAGGCCGATGGGCGTGAGCAGCGGGCGCACGTTCTGGTCGAAATAGCCCTTGACCCAGGCGCGCTGGGCTTCGTTGCGGTCTTCGTGGCGCAGCAGGTGGATGCCGTTGGCGGCCAGCTGGGGCAGGATCTCGTCGTTGAGCAACTGGTACTGGCGCGCCACGATGCGGTGGCATTCGACGCTGGTGTGTTCCAGCGCGGCGCGCAGTTCGGGCGGATCGATGTTTTCGCCCTCGATGCGGTTGGCCAGCAGGCTGGCGATGCGCACTTCGAAGAATTCGTCGAGGTTGCTGCTGCAGATGCACAGGTAGCGCAGCCGTTCCAGCAGCGGCACGCTGGGATCTTCTGCCTGGGCCAGCACGCGGCGGTTGAATGCCAACTGCGACAGTTCGCGATTGAGGTAAATCGTATGGGGAGGAAGTTCAGGTAGGTCTCTGGTTTCCGGTTTTGCTTTTCTGGTCATTCAATGTTCCCTGTCCATCCTTGTTTTCCGGGCAGTGTATTTAGGATGTGTGACGAGTTTATGACAACTCTCGAAGGCCTTTGTCACAGAATTGCGCTGAGGTGGGGATGATATTTATTGCTTCACAGATATTTTTTCGAAGGAATGTCTTTTTGATATCGCCGGCTGTGTTTTTTCAGCAAGCCGGCACCCTGCGCCGGTACGGCGTTTTTCATGACGCCAGGGCAATCGGCGCATCTTTTCCGGTGGCTTTCCGGTTGCCCGGATGGTTGTCGGATTTCGAGATTTTTACAAATTCCCGCTCTGGGCTGCATGACAAGACTCCGTCATAAACTCGTCACATTTGCTGGTTAAAGTTCGCCCTGTCCCAGAAGGGCATCCTTCCAATCGCGATGTCTCAGTGACACTCAATCTCTCAAAAACATAGGAGTATCAGAAATGGGGTTTAACCAACTGATTAAGTCTGTTGCAGTCGCCGTCGCCGGCACCATCGTATTCAGCGGCGCAGTGCATGCAGCAGAAATCACCGGCGCTGGCGCCTCCTTCCCGTATCCGATCTACGCCAAGTGGGCGGAGCTGTACAAGGCGGCTACCGGCAACAGCCTGAACTACCAGTCGATCGGCTCGGGCGGCGGCATCAAGCAGATCAAGGCCAAGACCGTCGACTTCGGCGCATCGGACGCTCCCCTGAAGCAGGAAGAACTGACCGAAGCCGGCCTGACCCAATTCCCGGCAGTCGTCGGCGGCGTGGTGCCGGTTGTCAACCTGGACGGCATCACCCCGGGCCAGATGAAGCTGTCGGGCCACGTGCTGGGCGACATCTACGCCGGCAAGATCACCAAGTGGAACGCCGCTGAAATCGCCTCCCTGAACCCGGGCCTGAAGCTGCCGGCCGATGACATCACCGTGGTCTACCGTTCGGATGCATCGGGTACCTCGTACGTGTTCACCAGCTACCTGTCGAAGGCCAACGAAGACTTCAAGAGCAAGATCGGCGCAGGCACGGCCGTGAAGTGGCCCACCGGCGTGGGCGGCAAGGGTAACGAAGGCGTCGCCGCCAACGTGCAGAAGGTCAAGGGCGCAATCGGCTATGTCGAATACGCTTACGTGAAGAAGAACAAGCTGAACTTCACCCAGCTGAAGAACAAGGACGGCGTGTTCGTGTCGCCTGACGACGAATCCTTCAAGGCCGCTACCGCCGCCGGCGACTGGGCCAAGACCCCGGGCTTCGCCGTCGACTTCACCGATGCAGCCGGCAAGGCTTCGTGGCCGATCTCCAGCGCTACTTTCATCCTGCTGCACAAGGAGCAGGCTGGCGATGGCGCCAAGGGCAAGGAAGTCCTGAAGTTCTTCGACTGGGCTTTCAAGAACGGCGCCAAGTCGGCATCCGAGCTGGACTATGTCCCGCTGCCGGCTTCGGTCACCAAGCTGGTGGAAGATTCCTGGAAAGCCAACATCAAGGACAGCAGCGGCAAGGCGATCTGGTAATCGCTTTATCGCCGAACCCTTGACGGGATGCCGCAAGGCATCCTCGCCAGGACGGCTGGCAAGCTGAAAAGAAAGCTTCCTTCAACGAAGCACATGGGCCATCGAAGCGAGAACGAGCAACTCTGGGCAGCAGAGCATTCGCGGCGATGGCCTGTTTTCATGGTGAATTCAAAATGAGCGCAAATTACCCCGCTACGGCTATGTCGAATTCCGAAGTAAAAAAATCCGCGGCAGATGCTCAAAGCGCGCAGGCCGCGCACGGGCAGCTGTTGGCCGTCATGCGCAGGCAGCGCCTGCAAGATTTCCTGTTCCACAAGGTGACGCTCATCTTCGCACTGACCGTGCTGCTGATGCTGGGCGGCATCATCGTTTCCCTTTTCATCGGCGCCTGGCCGGCTTTCCATGCGTTCGGCCCGGGCTTCATCACGCGCGTCGAGTGGGATCCGACCAATGACGAATACGGCGCCATGATCGCCATCGTCGGCACCTTGTCGACGTCGATCATCGCCTTGCTGATCGCTTTCCCGGTGAGCTTCGGCATCGCCCTGTTCCTGACCGAGATCTGCCCCGCCAGGCTGCGCCGCCCGCTGGGCACCGCGGTGGAACTGCTGGCCGGCGTGCCCAGCATCATCTACGGCATGTGGGGGCTGTTTGTCTTTGCGCCGCTGTTCTCGGAATACGGCCAGCCTTTCCTGAAGGCGACGCTGGGCCAGATCCCCGGCCTGGGCATGCTGTTTTCCGGCCCGACCATGGGCATCGGCATCCTGATCGCCGGCCTGATCCTGTCGGTGATGATCATCCCGTTCATCTCTTCGGTCATGCGCGACGTGTTCGAAGTGGTGCCGGCGGTGCTCAAGGAGTCGGCCTATGGCCTGGGATGCACCCGCTGGGAAGTGGTGCGCAAGGTGGTGCTGCCGTACACCAAGACCGGTGTGGTCGGCGGCGTCATGCTGGGACTGGGCCGCGCGTTGGGCGAGACCATGGCCGTCACCTTCGTGATCGGCAACTCGCACCGCCTGTCCTGGTCGCTGTTCTCCGCCGGCAACAGTATCGCCTCCACTCTGGCCAATGAAATCGCCGAGGCGTCGAGCAAGCTGCACGTCTCCTCGCTGTTCGCGCTGGGGCTGATCCTGTTCGTCATCACATTCATCGTCCTGTCCGCGGCCAAGATCATGCTGATGGGCATGGCCCGCAAGGAAGGTACCAAATGAGCCAGACCAATCAAGTTTCCGCAACCGGCGGCATGGAAAAGCCGGAGGCGATGAACCCGGTGTACCGCCGCCGCCTGTTCCAGCACCGCATCGGCATGCTGTTCTCCTTCCTGGCGATGGGCCTGGGCCTGTTCGTGCTGGCCTGGATCCTGCTGACGCTGGTGGTCAAGGGCGTGGCCGCGCTCAATTTCGGCCTGCTGACCGAAAATACCCCGGGCCCCGGCGGCGAGGGCGGCGGTTTGCTCAACCCCATCGTCGGCAGCCTGCTGATGGTTGGCCTCAGCACCCTGATCAGCACCCCGATCGGCATCCTGGCCGGCGTCTACCTGGCCGAGTACGGCGAAGAGAGCAAGCTGGCCCAGGTGACCCGCTTCGTGACCGACATCATGCTGTCGGCGCCGTCCATCGTCATCGGCCTGTTCATCTACGCGATCTACGTCGCCAATGTCGGGCACTTCTCGGGCTGGGCCGGCACCTTCGCCATTTCGCTGATCGCCATTCCGGTGATCGTGCGCACCACCGACAACATGCTCAAGCTGGTTCCCAGCGGCCTGCGCGAGGCAGCTTTCGCGCTCGGCGCTCCGCGCTGGAAGGTGGCCGTGATCGTGCGCCTGCGCGCCGTCAAGGCTGGCGTGGTGACCGGTGTGCTGCTGGCGGTGGCCCGCATTTCGGGCGAGACCGCGCCGCTCCTGTTCACCGCGCTCAACAACCAGTTCTTCAGCACCAACATGAACCGTCCGATCGCCAACTTGCCGGTGGTGATCAACCAGTTCGCGATGAGCCCGTACGACAACTGGGTCTCGCTGGCCTGGGGCGGGGCGCTGCTGATCACCTTCAGCGTGCTGCTGCTCAACGTGTTGTCCCGTACCCTGTTCAAGCAACAAATCCCCGGCTAATTTTTCAAGTGACCGACATGACTACTGCTCAAATGGCAAACTCTGCTCCGACCGCATCCGCCAACGCCGCTGCGGCCAAGAAGTCCACGATCGAGATCTCGCAGCTGAACTTTTACTACGGCGGATTCCAGGGCCTGAAGAACATCAACCTCGACATCTACGAAGGCAAGGTCACCGCCTTCATCGGCCCCTCGGGCTGCGGCAAGTCGACCCTGCTGCGCACCTTCAACCGCATGTACGACCTGTACCCCGGCCAGCGCGCCGAGGGCAAGATCGTGTACGCCGGCCGCAACATCCTCGACGCCGGGCAGGACCTGAACATGCTGCGCGCCAAGGTCGGCATGGTGTTCCAGAAGCCGACCCCGTTCCCGATGTCGGTCTACGACAACATCGCCTTCGGCATCCGCCTGTACGAGAACCTGCCCAAGGGCGAGATGGACGAGCGCGTCGAATGGGCGCTGAACAAGGCCGCGCTGTGGGGCGAAGTGAAAGACAAGCTGCACAAGAGCGGCCTGTCGCTCTCCGGCGGCCAGCAACAGCGCCTGTGCATCGCGCGCGGCGTGGCGGTCAAGCCCGAAGTGCTGCTGCTGGACGAGCCGACCTCGGCGCTGGATCCGATCTCCACGGCCAAGGTGGAGGAGCTGATCGGCGAGCTCAAGAACGACTACACCATCGCCATCGTCACCCACAACATGCAGCAGGCCGCGCGTTGCTCGGACTACACCGCCTACATGTACCTGGGCGAGCTGGTGGAGTTTGGCGAGACGGACCAGATCTTCATGAATCCGGCGCGCAAGGAAACCCAAGACTACATTACTGGTCGTTTTGGCTAGGTTGGAATCATCGTCTCGGCTACTGCGCGCTCCGACTTCGCGCCTGTGATGCTCACCGTACATCCGTACGGCTGCGCTTCTCGACGCGAATTCGAAGCGCTCGCTACGCCGATCCGACGATTCAACAGCGCAGTAAGAACATCATATTTTTATATTAATTAGGAACGTCACATGACAGGCGATCACTCCTCCAAGCAATACGACAGCGATCTGGAAGCCATCCGTTCGAAGGTGCTCGCCATGGGCGGGCTGGTCGAGCATCAGTTCCAGGATGCGATCTCGGCTTTCCGCACCGGCAACCTTGAAGTGGCCAAGCGCGTGATGAAGGACGACGAGGCGGTGAATCGCCTGGAAGTCGAACTCGACGACGCCTGCAGCCACCTGATCGTGCGCCGCCAGCCGACCGCCAACGACTTGCGTACTGTGATGGCGACCATCAAGATCATCACCGACCTCGAGCGCGTCGGCGACGAGGCGACCAAGATCGCGCGCACCGCGATCCACCTGCACCAGCGCAGCATCGGCCTGATCAATCACTACGAGACGGTCAGCATGATCGCCGAACAGGCCGGCGACATCCTGCGCAGCGCGCTCGATGCCTTCGCCCGCCTGGACGACCAGCAGGCGCTGGAGCTGATCAAGCAGGACGCCAGCATCGACCACGGCTTCCGCTCGATCACCCGCAGCCTGATCACCTTCATGATGGAAGATCCGCGCACCATTTCCGGTTCCATCGACACCTTGTGGGTGGCCAAGGCCATCGAGCGCATCGGCGACCACGCCAAGAACATCGCCGAGTATGTGGTGTATGTGGTGGGCGGCGTCGACATCCGCCATACCGACGTCGGTTCGGCCAAGGTGGTTGACGAAGCGGCTGACTGAACAGGCGGTACCAGGATCCGCGCGGAGAAAAACGGCAGCAGTACCGCTGAATTGCCGGCCCGCGCGGAAATCCGCAGTGCGGTGGGAGACCCGCAAACTTGAGAAGACGTTGACCCAATGACCACTATCCTGATCGTCGAAGACGAACCGTCGATTGCCGAGCTGATTGCCTTCACGCTCAAGGAAGCCGGCTGGTCCAGTTTTGTCGTGTCGAATGCCGCCGCGGCCTGGGACTTCGTCCAGCACCGCGCGCCGCAACTGGTGTTGCTGGACTGGATGCTGCCCGACCGCAGCGGCTTGCACCTGCTTTCGCGCATTCGCGCCGACCGCCAGTTGCAGCAATTGTCGGTCATCATGCTCACCGCCAAGAGCATGGAAGAAGACAAGATCGCCGGCCTCGACAATGGCGCCGACGATTACATCACCAAGCCGTTTTCCCCGCGCGAGCTCACCGCCCGCATCAAGGCGTTGCTGCGCCGCAAGAGCCCCGAACATGCGCAGGAAATCATGTCGGCCGGCCCGATCACGCTCGATCCGGCCAGTTGCTCGGTGACCTTGTCGGGCGGCAAGATCGATATCGGCCATGCCGAGTACAAGCTGCTGAAGTTCTTCCTGGCCCACCCGGACCGGGTATTTTCGCGCAGCCAGTTATTGGATAGAGTGTGGGGCGATCATGTGGTGATTGAAGAGCGCACGGTGGATGTGCACGTGCTGCGCCTGCGCAAGGCGTTGCGCGATGCGGAATTCCTGATCAAGACCGTGCGCAGCGTCGGTTACATGCTGTCGACAAAATAGAGCGAGAATAGGACCCGGTGACATAATCGGGCCCATAATAAGCGCACAGCGCTCCACGTCTTTCTTTCGATTTCAATGAGTCCACAACTGCTGTTCTGGATTCCCGCCATTTTGCGCCTGGTGTTGTGCCTGGCCGGAGCGGGAGTCGTCGGTTTCTTCTTCGGCATTATTGCCGGCCTGGTCGTCGCCGTGCTGGGCGTGGGGGCGATGATGGTGACCCACCTGCATTACCTGTTCCGCCTTTCCAGCTGGCTGGACGATTCCGGCCAGTCCCGCCTGCCGGACGGCTGGGGGGCGTGGACCGACGTTTATGCCCGCCTGTACCGCATGCGCCGGGACGACGAAAAGAACCAGGCCGAACTTGCCGAGTGGCTGGCGCGTTTTCGCCAGGCCATGAGCCTGTTGCCCGATGGCGTGGTGATCATGGACGATGTGCTGTTCCTCGAATGGTGCAATCCGGCCGCGCAGCAGCACCTGGGCTTGAAGCTGGAGCGCGACAAGGGCATGCGCGTGACCAACCTGATCCGCAATCCGGCCTTCATCGACTACATCATCCTGGGCCGCTACGAGCAGCCGCTGACGCTGACGCTGCACGAGCGCAAGCTGATCGTGCAGATCATCCCGTTCGAGAACCGCCGCCAGATCCTGGTCACCCATGACGCCACCGAGTCCGAGCGCATCGACATGATGCGGCGCGATTTCGTGGCCAATGCCTCGCATGAACTGCGCACGCCGTTGACGGTCATCAACGGCTTCCTGGAAATCGCCCTGGCCCAGCCCAAGCTCGATCCCGAGACCCGCGCCGCGCACCTGACGCTCATGACCGAACAGGGCCAGCGCATGCAAAACCTGATCGATGACATGCTGACCCTGACCCGGCTGGAATCGATCGATTACCCGCTGCGTTCGGAAGTGGTGCGGGTGCGGCCGCTGCTCGAAGGCATCGCCGAAGAAGCGCGCGCGCTGTCGGCCGGCAAGCACGACATCACGCTGGAAGTCGACGGCCCGGACCTGAAGGGCAACATCGATGAACTGCGCAGCGCCTTTACCAACCTGGTGACCAACGCCGTGCGCTACACGCCGCCGTCGGGGCGCATCATGCTGCGCTGGAAAAGCGACGAACAGGGCGCGCATTTCTCCGTGCAGGACACCGGCATCGGCATCAGTCCCGAGCATATTTCGCGCCTGACCGAGCGTTTCTACCGCGTCGACAAGAGCCGCTCGCGCGAAACCCAGGGCACCGGCCTGGGCCTGGCGATCGTGCGTCATGTGTTGTTGCGCCACCGCGCCGTGCTGGACATCCAGTCCGTGCCGGATCGGGGCAGCACCTTTACCGTACACTTTCCGGCCAGCCAGACGATTGAGGATTTTGTGCCAGTCAAATGACGAAAATGCAAAAAAGGATGCCATGGCATCCTTTTTTCATGGCCGATCGTCTGGTGCAGGCCGATTGCCGCAGCATAGGCGGGTCGCGCGGGAAACGCCGGCGCGTTGGCTGCTCGGAACTGCGTGCTAGGTAGAAATACGAATATCTGCCGGCAGGCGTTCACGGACACAATACCGGCGCGCCGGGTGGCAGTTTCGCAAGAGGGGAGACGAGAGCGAGAGCCGGCGGCGCGGCTATCGGAACCATGCTGCCGGTCCACAACGGCGGTGCGACAACACGATCCGGTGGCCGGCAAGCTTCTTCCCCCGACATGAAAAATCAACAACTCCGGAAGGAGAAAAAATGAGCTACTTCGCCAATATGAAGATAGGCCGGCGCCTGACCTTGGGCTTCGCTTTCATCCTGATTGCCGCCTGCGTGGTGGTCGCCTTTTCCATCTGGCGCCTGCATGGCATCGCCGCAGCCACCGCCGCCATGATGCAGCAGCCGCTGACCAAGGAGCGCCTGGTGTCGGACTGGTACCGCACCATCCATACCAGCGTGCGCCGCACCACGGCAATCGCCAAGAGTTCCGACGCCAGCCTGGCCGCCTTTTTCGCCGAAGATGCCGCTGCCGCAACCAAGTTGTCGAGCGGGCAACAGAAGGCGATCGAGGCGCTCCTGAGTTCGGATGCCGAGAAGGCCGTCTTCGACAAACTCTCGGCCGTTCGCAAGGACTACATCAAATACCGCGACGCCATCTCCAAGGCCAAGGCCGACGGCCAGGTCGAGGAGGTCGAGAAGATCCTGGCCGGTCCTTACGATGCGGCGGCCAAGGGCTACCTCGACCTGCTGCAGCAATTGCTCAATGTACAGCGGGAAGGCATTGACCGGATCGCCGGGGACATCCAGGCGATCTATGAGCACAGCCGCAACCTGATGCTGGCCTTGGGCGCGTTGCTGTTGGTGCTGGGCTGGCTGTTCGCCTGGCGCCTGGCGCTGGGCATCACCCGCCCGCTGGAACGGGCGGTCGACGTGGCCGAGACCGTGGCCGCCGGCGACCTGACCGTGCAAGTGGACGCGCGCATGGCATCGCGCCGCGATGAAACCGGCAAGCTGCTGCATGCCTTGCAGGCCATGACCGGCAACCTGGCGCGCATCGTCGGCCAGGTACGCAGCGGCACCGACGCCATTTCCACCGCCTCGCGCGAGATCGCCAGCGGTAACCTCGACCTGTCGGCGCGTACCGAGCGCCAGGCCGGTTCGCTGGAGGAAACCGCGTCAGCCATGGAAGAACTGACCTCCACCGTGCGCCAGAACGCCGACAATGCGCGCCAGGCCAACCAGTTGGCGGCCTCGGCCTCGGCGGTGGCGCAGCAGGGCGGCGGCGTGGTCAGCCAGGTGGTCTCGACCATGGGCGCGATCGATGAGTCTTCGCGCAAGATCGTCGACATCATCAGCGTGATCGACGGCATCGCTTTCCAGACCAATATCCTGGCGTTGAATGCCGCGGTGGAAGCGGCCCGCGCCGGCGAACAGGGGCGCGGCTTCGCGGTGGTGGCGTCGGAGGTGCGCTCGCTGGCCCAGCGTTCGGCGGCGGCGGCCAAGGAGATCAAGGGCCTGATCGACGACTCGGTGGCCAAGGTCGGCACCGGCAGCGCCCTGGTGGGCCAGGCCGGCAGCACGATGGAGCAGGTGGTCGCCAGCGTGCGTCACGTGGCCGATATCGTCGGCGAGATCACCGCCGCCAGCGCCGAGCAGAGCGATGGCATCGGCCAGGTCAACCGGGCCATCGTCGAGATGGACCAGGCCACGCAGCAGAACGCCGCCCTGGTGGAACAGGCGGCGGCCGCAGCCGAAGCGATGCAGGAGCAGGCCGTCCGCTTGTCCGAAGTCGTCAGCCAATTCAAGCTGGCTGGCGCACCCGAGCAGCAAGTTGTCTTTGCCGCAGGGCCGGCATTGGCATCGCAATTGGCATCGCAAACAGACCCTGGAAACCTGCTGGTCATTCAGCGCCGTAGCGACGCTTGATGATGGCGATAAGGCGCTGGGCCGCCGGAGACAGGTACATGTCGCGGCGATAGGTTACCCCCATGCGCCTGAGCATCGTGGTTTCTTTCAATACGACTTCCCGCAGGTTCCCGCGGCCGGCATCCAGGTTCAACTTCGAGGCGAAGCCCAGCAGATTGGTGCGCTCGATCAGCGGCATGATCATGTTGAGTACGGTGGGCGTGATTTGCACGGTCGGCCGCGCCAGGTGATGGCGGTCGAAGACGTTGTCCAGCCATTGCCGGCTAAGCACCGATTGCGCCGGCAGCACCCAGTGATAGTCGAGGAGAGTGCGCAGCGTGCACTTGCGCTTGAAGACGGGATGGTGCGCGCTGGCCATCACGACCATCTGGTCATGCATGATCTCCTCGGTCTGGAACACATCATCGCTCTGGATCACCGGTCCCAGCACGATATCCAGTTCACCGGTCTTGAGGCCTTCCAATAACGCATCGTTCATCGAGACCTTGAGGTCGATGGTGACTTTGTTCGCCTCCAGCAGCAGTTCTTCGCAGAACGATGGGAGGATGTGCTCGGCAAGGGTGGGAATGCATCCCAGCCGGATGTTGCCCGCCCGTCCATTGGCATAGTCGCCGATCTCGCGGGCGGTGTCGTCCATCATCAACGTGATCTGGCGCGATCGCGCCAGCAGCGTCGCCCCCACCGCCGTCAGGCGAATTCCCCGTCCTGCGCGCTCGAACAGCGGCGCACCCAGTTGCTCTTCCAGGCGGTCGATGCACTTGGTCAGGGCCGGCTGCGTCTTGTAGAGCCGCTCCGCCGCGCGCCCGACATGTCCTTCCTCGGCAATCACCTCGAAATACTTGAGATCGCGATAGTCCATGATTCATTCCTGAAAGTTATGGAATGCAAAATAAAAGCAAATATACATTAAAAAAACCGGCGCGTAGACTGCCCTCCAAACGATGCACCGGCTCATCGCCGGCGCGGAAAAAACATGGAGACGAAGATGTTGGAGACAGTACAGACACGTCGTGCATTCCTGCGCCGGGCAACGGCGCTGGCGGCAGGGTTGGGCACAGCCGCATACGGCGCATCCGGCGCATCCGCAATGGCAAGCGATGAAGCGTTTCCCCATTCCGCCGGCAGCGAGCGCATCTCCATCAAGTTGCCGGCCGATGCATGCGATTGCCACATGCATATCTATGACGACCGCTTCCCCTGGGCGCCCGGCGCCAAGCTGCTGCACCCGCCGGCCACCGTGGCGATGTACCGCAGGTTGCAGCAGCGGCTGGGAACCTCGCGCAATGTCGTAGTGACGCCTTCGGCTTACGGCACCGACAACCGCTGCACCCTGGATGCGCTGGAACAACTGGGGGCCTCGGCGCGCGGTGTCGCCGTGCTGGATACCGGCGTGAGCGATGCGGAGCTGGCGCGGCTCGACAAGGCCGGCATCAGGGGCTTGCGCTTCAACCTGGCCATCGGTTCCGTGACCAGCGCGGCCATGATCGAACCGCTGGCGCGCCGCGTGGCGCACCTGGGCTGGCACATGCAGGTCAACATGTCCAACGACGAGCTGCTTGCCAACCGCGACATGCTGTCGCGCCTGCCGGTTCCCGTGGTGTTCGATCACTTCGCCCGCATTCCATTGCAGGACAGCGCTTCCCATCCTGTCTATGCATTCGTCGTCGGCCTGATGCAGGACAAGCGCGCCTACATCAAGCTGTCCGGCGCCTACCTGGCAAGCAAGGCCGGCGCCCCCGCATATGGCGACGTCGCGCCGCTGGCCCGCGCGCTCATCAGCGCGGCCCCGACGCAGGTACTGTGGGGCAGCGACTGGCCGCACCCGACCGAGAAGCATAAACCGGACGATGCGCTCCTCTTGAATCTGATGGCCGAATGGGCCGGTTCCGCCGAGCAACTCAAGGCATTGCTGGCGGATAACCCTGCGCGTCTTTACCGCTTCTGAGGAAAACACAATGAGCCAGGCACAGGAAGTCCTGATGACGCACAGCGCATCTGCGGCAGAAACACAATCCGTCGACGAACAGTCCACGATGAAAAAGGTGATGCGTCGCCTGATTCCCTTCATCCTGCTGTGCTATGTGGTCAGCTACCTGGACCGCATCAATGTCGGCTTTGCCGCGCTGACCATGAACAAGGACCTGGGCCTGACGCCGTCGCAGTTCGGCCTGGGCGCCGGCTTGTTCTTCATCGGCTATTTCTTCTTCGAGATTCCCAGCAACCTGGCGCTGCATCGTTTCGGCGCACGCATGTGGATCTCGCGCATCATGATTTCCTGGGGGCTGATCTCCATGGCGACGGCCTTCGTGGTCGGCCCCAAGAGTTTCGCGCTGGCGCGCTTTTTCCTGGGCATGGCCGAAGCCGGTTTCACGCCCGGCATCTACCTCTATTTCACCAAGTGGTTCCCCGGACAGTGGCGCGGCAAGGCCACGGCTTTCTTCCTGATCGGCATTCCGGTGGCCAACATCATCGGCTCGCCGCTGTCCGGTGCGTTGATGGAACTGCACGGCCTGTGGGGTTTCAAGGGCTGGCAGGTTCTGCTGTTGCTGGAGGCGCTGCCGGCGGTCTTATTGGGCGTGGCCTGCCTGTTCTTGCTGCCGGATCGTCCGTCCAAGGCGCGCTGGCTCACCCCGCGCGAACAGCAATGGCTGGAAGCCGAACTGGCGACCGAACAAGACATCCTGGCTGCGCGCCACGGCAACAAGCTGCGCGACGCCTTCTCCAACTGGCGCGTGTTCGCGCTGGCCGGCGCCAACTTCTGCGGCATCATCGGTTCGCTCAGCATCGGCTTGTGGCTGCCGCAGATCATCAAGGAGTTCGGCTTGCCGTCGCATCAGGTCGGTCTGGTCGCCGCCATTCCTTACATCGTCGGCGCCATCGCCATGACCCTGTGGGCCAGGCTGGCCAACAACAGCGACAAGCGCCTGTTCTTCGTGGCCGGTGCGATCGCCATCGCGGCAGCGTCGATCGCGATCTCGGCCTTCATGCATGACCCGTTGCTGAAGATGCTGGCCATCACCGTGGCGGTGGCTTCCATCCTCTCGTTCCAGGCCACCTTCTGGGCCATTCCCTCCGGCTTTCTCACCGGCCGCGCGGCGGCAGGCGGGCTGGCGCTGATCGTCTCCATCGGCAACCTGGGCGGTTTCGTCGGCCCGTCGATGATCGGTTTCATCCGGGAAGCGACCCAGGGTTTTACCTATCCGTTGATCTTCGTGGCCGGGGCGCTGCTGCTGGGGGCGGTGATCACCCTCGTGCTGGGCGATCCCGCCAAGACCGAGAAATAAATGTCAGGACAAACCGATCATGAGCTTCTTCGCACCACCTCCCACTGTTGAAACGACGATCTTCACGCGGCTGCCGGACAGTTTCCGCAAGCCGAGGAAGAATTCCTGGAGCGATGCCAACCGCGGCGGCCTGCCGATCGATTCCTTCCTGGAGGGACCGTCGTTCGATCGCCAGGGCCGCCTGTATGTCACCGACATTCCGTACGGCCGCATCTTCCGCATCTCGCAGGAAGGGGAGTGGGAGCTGGTCACCGAGTACGACGGCTGGCCCAATGGCCTGAAGATCGACAAGAACGGCCGCATCGTCATCACCGACTACAAGCGCGGGCTGGTGCAGTTGAACCCGGACACCGGCGCAGTCTCGCCGCTGCTGGAAACGGTAGGCTCGGAAGGCTTCAAGGGCGTCAACGACCTGGTGTTCGGGCCGTCCGGCGAGATCTACTTCACCGACCAGGGGCAGACCGGCCTGCAGGATCCGACCGGCCGCGTCTATCGCCTTTCTCCCGAAGGCCAGTTGACCTGCCTGATCAACACCATCCCCAGCCCGAACGGCATCGTCTACGACCCCGCGCTGAACCACCTGCTGGTGGCGGTGACCCGCGCGCAGCAGATCTGGCGCATCCCGTTGCACAACAGCGGCGTGGTGGGCAAGGTCGGCGTGTTCGCCAACCTGCATGGCGGCATGGCCGGGCCGGACGGCCTGGCGCTGGATTCCGAGAGCTGCCTGTATATCGCCCACACCGGTTTCGGCTCCATCTGGCGGCTATCCAGGTTTGCCGAGCCGTTGCTGCGGATCCGCTCCAATGCCGGTATCTCGACCACCAACCTGGCCTTCGGCGGCCCGGACGGCAAGCGCCTGTTCATTACCGAATCCCAGACCGGTTCCATCTTGTGCGCCGATGTGCCGGCAGCCGGTCTGCCGATGTATTCGCACGCCTGACGCCAACTATCAATCATCAATCATCAGCCATCAACCTATCCCGCAATTGCCTAGCAAAGGATCATCATGAGCACCACTAAACCAGACCTCATCCGCGACATCGAGCGCGTCGATGCCGCCATCGTCGCCCAGGCATCCGAATTCCCTGCTTCCATCCTGGCCGACGTCGCCGGTCGCCGCGGCACGCTGTGCAGCCGCATCAGCCCGCTGTCGCCGAGCATGCGGGTGGCCGGCCCGGCGCTGACCGTCGAAGTGCGCCCCGGCGACAACCTGATGATCCACGCCGCCATGGCCATCGCCAAACCGGGCGACGTGCTGGTGATCGACGGCAAGGGCGATGAAACCTGCGCTCTGCTGGGCGAGATCATGGTGTCGCAGTGCAAGGCCATCGGCATGGCCGGCATCGTCATCTTCGGCTCCGTGCGCGATACCGAGGCTATCCGTGAAATCGGCTTTCCGGTGTATGCGGTCGGCGCCAATCCTAACGGCCCCACCAAGAACATCGCCGGCCGCGTCAACTGGCCGGTCTCGGTGGGCGGCGCCAGCGTGCAGCCGGGCGACCTGATCGTGGGCGACGCCGACGGCGTGGTCGTGGTCGAGCGCGAGAAGGCGCCGACCCTGCTGGCGGCGGCGGCCAAGAAGGTACAGGACGAGACCAAGCGCCTGAGCGAAATCCGTACCGGCGGCCCGTTGCGTCCCGGCTGGCTGGACAGCGCGCTGCGCAAGGCCGGCGCGCTGCAGGAAGGGGAAACCCTGTGAGTGCGGCCGGCAAGAAAGGCGTGGTGCTGGTGACCGGTGCCGACCTGGCGCCGCAAGCCATCGACATCCTGCGCGACTATGAACTGGTCTTCGCCGGCGCCAAGCCGACCGAGGACGACTTGCTGACGCTGTCGGCGCAACACCAGCCGGTGGCCATCATCGTGCGCTACGGCGGCGTTACCGGCCGCATCATGGACGCCAGCAAGGCGCTGCGTGTGATTTCCAAGCACGGCACCGGGATCGACACCATCGACAGCAAGGCGGCGCAGGAACGCGGCATTGCCGTGAAGGCGGCGGTGGGCGCCAACGCGCCGGCGGTGGCGGAGCATACCTGGGCGCTGATTTTCGCCTGCGCCAAGAACGTGACGGGCCTGGATCGCCGCATGCGCCAGGGGCACTGGGACAAGTCGACCCACAAGAGCGTCGAGCTCCAGGGGCGCACCCTCGGCCAGGTGGGCCTTGGCGCCATCGGCCGTCGGGTGGCGCTGACGGCCTTGTCGCTGGGCATGCGTGTCATCGCCCATGACCCGTTCGCCAGCCAGGCGCCGGCCGGCGTCGAGCTGGCCGATCTGGAAACGGTTTTCGCCCAATCGGATGTCCTGTCCCTGCATTGCCCGCTGACTGATGAGAACAAGCGCATGGTCAACGCGCAATCGCTGGCGCGCATGAAGGACGGCGCCATCCTGGTCAACACCGCGCGCGGCGGCCTCATTGACGAAGCGGCGCTGGTGGAGGCATTGAACAGCGGCAAGCTGCGTGCCGCCGGGCTGGACAGTTTCGCGCAGGAGCCGTTCACCGCTCCGCATCCGCTGCAAGACATCGGCAACGTGGTTCTCAGCCCCCATATCGGCGGCGTATCCGACCGTGCCTACATCGCCATGGGAACGAGCGCGGCCAGTAACGTGCTGGCGGTGGTGGAGGCCGAGCAGGCGCTCGCCTGATTCATAATGATCAAAGGCCAGCCGTCATGAATAGGCGGCGGCCATTTTCCTGAAGAGAAAACACATGGAGACAACAGTGACGGATGAAAAGCAGCTGGAACGGGAGACGGTGAAAAAAGTCACCTGGCGCCTGCTGCCTTTCCTGATGCTCTGCTATTTGTTCGCGTTCATCGACCGCGGCAACATCGGTATGGCGGCGCTGCAAATGAACCAGGACATCGGCCTTTCATCCAGGATGTTCGGGTTTGCGGGCAGCCTGTTCTTTATCGCGTACTTCATCTTCGAAGTCCCCAGCAACCTGGCGCTGCAGCGCTTTGGCGCCAGGAAATGGCTGGCGCGCATCATGATTACCTGGGGCCTGATTTCAGCCTGTACCGCGCTGGTGCAAGGGCCGTACTCCCTGTATTTCGTCCGCTTCATCCTGGGGGCAGCGGAAGCCGGCTTCTTTCCGGGCGTCGTGCTGTATCTGACTTACTGGATCCCGTCGGCCTACCGCGCCCGTATCGTGGCGCTGTTCATGGTGGCGATTCCTGCCGCCAGTTTCATCGCTTCGCCGCTGTCGGCGCTATTGCTGCAGATGGATGGTATCGGCGGAATGCGCGGCTGGCACTGGCTGTTCATCATCGAAGGCTTGCCGACCGTATTGTTGGGCATCGTCTGCCTGTTCTTCCTGACCGACCGGCCGGAACAGGCGGCCTGGCTTACCGCCCGGCAGCGCGAATGGCTGGCCCGGACGATGGCGGCAGAGGCTGCGGAGCGTACTGCCAAGGCGCACGTGCCGCTCTGGAAGCTGTTCAGCAATCCCCATGTCTGGGGCATGGCCTTGGTATGTTCCTGCGCGTCGGCAGCCGGGTCGGTGCTCAACGTGTGGCAACCGCAGCTGCTCAAGTCCTTTGGGTTGAACGTGATGCAGATCGGTCTCATCAATTCCATTCCGTATGCCGTCGCGTGCGTGCTGATGGTCTGGTGGGGGCGTCATTCCGACCGTACCCGCGAGCGCCGCTGGCACACCGCCATTCCGCTGCTGCTCATCGGCGCAGGGATGGGGCTGGCTTCGATAGTGCATTCGCTGGCGCCGGTAGTGATATTGCTGTCGCTGGTGCTGATCGGCGCGTACTCTTTCAAGGGGCCGTTCTGGGCGATGGCGACCGGTTGGCTGGCTACCGGTTCGGCGGCCGCCGGCCTGGCGGGCATCAATGCGGTGTCCAACCTGATCGGCGGCGGGCTGATGGTCAACGTCTACGGTTGGGTCAAGGATGCTACCGGGAGTTATTCGCTCGCGCTTTTGCCGCTGGTGCTGATGTCGCTGGTCAGCGTCACCATCTTGCTGGTGTTGAGTCGCAAGCCGCGCGCGCCGGTCGCCGCATTGAAGGAAGCGATCCGATAATGTAGTGCCGCGCAGTATTGCAGGGCGAAATGATGCCGCCCGGCGTTTCCTCGGAAACGCCGGGCGTTTTGCTGTGCAGCGGTGGTTTTCAGACCGCCATCGGCGCGGTCAATGGCGCATGGTGCTGGTAGTTTTCCAGGCTGAAATCGCTTGGCTCTACTTTTTCCAGCCATTCGGGCTGGTATTTGCCGGTGGCGGCAAAGTCGGGGACACGGTCGGAAATCACCAGCCTGGGCGCGGGGAAGGGATCGCGCTTCAACTGCTCGGTGACCATGTCGATGTGGTTCTCGTAGATATGGGCATCGCCGACGAAATAGGTGAACCAGCGCGGCTTGTAGCCGGTGAGGCGGCCGACCAGGTGCAGCAGGGCGGCGCCTTCGGCCAGGTTGAATGGCGTGCCAAGGCCGATATCGTTGCTGCGCACGTACAGGCAAAGGGAAATTTCCCTGGTCGCCTGGTTGGGCAGGAATTGGTAAAGCAGGTGGCATGCCGGCAGGGCGACTTCGTCCAGCACCGCGCAATTCCAGCCGTGGAACAGGATGCGGCGGCTGGCCGGGTTGTTGACGATGGTGTCGAGGCATTCGCGCAACTGGTCGACGGCCTTGTATAGCAGGACCTTGTCCTGGCCATTGTCGATGAGCCTGGAGACGATGCCGAAACCCTTGCGTTGCGCCGCTTCGATCTGGTCGTTCCTGGCGGCGTCGATCACCTTGTAGGCTGGCCATTGGCGCCATTGCACGCCATACACGGGGCCGAGGTCATCGGTGCCTGCGCGGAAAGGGTTGGCCAGCCATTCGGCGTTTTCGTTGGCATTCTGATCCCACACCTTGCAGCCCAGTTCGCGGAAGGTGGCGGCGCTGCGGGTGGCGCGCAAGAAGCCCACCAGTTCACCGACAACCGACTTGAACGCCAGGCGCTTGGTGGTGACGGCCGGGAAACCCTTTTGCAGGTCGAAGCGCATCATGGCGCCCGGCACGCTCAAGGTGCGGATGCCGGTGCGGTTCTCCTGCCAGCTACCGTTGTCGAGGACGTCTTGGATCAGGTCTTGGTATTGTTTCATCGGAGGTACGGTGCAAGGCCGGCCATTGGCACAGGGAAATGACGCGGCGGGGCTGAATCGGATGGGAGAGATTGTAGCCTATGCCGCCGTCGGCTTCCGGTTCGGTGCGCGGTGTTGCCGGTTGATCAAGACTGCCGTTTCCGGACGGTAATGAAAAAGCCGGCGGCTATCGCAGCCGCCGGCTTTTCCTGTGGCGGGTACTGTCGCTCAGAACGCCACGTTATTGCCGCCCTTGAGCTTGAGCATTTCACGCGCATCATCAGGCGTGGCCACTTCCAGCGACAGCGCCTCGATTACGGTGCGGATGCGCTTGACCTGGTCGGCGTTGCTCTTGGCCAGTTGACCCGGGCCGTCCCACAGCGAATCTTCCAGGCCGACGCGGGTGTGGCCGCCCATGGCCGCCGACATGGTGGCGATCGGGATCTGGCCGCGGCCGGCGCCCAGCACCGACCAGAAATAGTCGTCGCCGAACAGGCGGTCGGCGGTGCGCTTCATGTGCATCACGTCTTCCATGTCGTTGCCGATGCCGCCGCGCAGGCCGAACACCGACTGGATCAGGAACGGCGGCTTGATCAGGCCGCGGTCGATGAAGTGGGCCGCGGTGTAGAGATGGCCGATGTCGTAGCACTCGATCTCGAAGCGGGTCTGGTTGGCGCTGCAGGACTCAAGGATGTAGGCGATGTCCTTGAAGGTATTGCGGAAGATGCGGTCGTCGGACTCGGCCAGGTAGGGTTTTTCCCAGTCGTACTTGAAGTCCTTGAAGCGGCCCAGCATTTCATACAGGCCGAAGTTCATCGAGCCCATGTTCAGGGAGGCCACTTCCGGTTTCAGTTGCAGCGCCGGTTGCAGGCGTTCCTGTACGCCCATCGTCGGCGCGCCGCCGGTGGTCAGGTTGATGACGACGTTGGACTTGGCCTTGATGGCGGGGAGGAATTTGCGGAATTCGTCGGGGTCTTGGGTCGGTTTTCCGTTTTGCGGGTCGCGTGCGTGCAGGTGGACGATGGCGGCGCCGGCTTCGGCCGCGCCCAGGGCGGCGTCGCGGATTTCATCGGGGGTCACCGGCAGGTACGGTGACATCGAGGGGGTGTGGATGGCGCCGGTGACGGCGCAGGTGATGATGACTTTGCGGGGTTTGGCCATGGTGGTGTGCTCCTGTTGAATGTTTGTTGTGTTGCTGATTTTTGATGCCGCTTGTTTGTGAGTCTGATCTTGCTGCTTATCGGTGTACTGGCTTGATTCTTTTCTTTCTCCGGTCGAAGCGGAGCGCCGGGGGCGGCCCGGCAGCCGCTCACTTTCTTTGCTTCGCCAAAGAAAGTAAGCAAAGAAAGGGTTGGAGCACTGCTCCAACAAGGCTACCGCCCAGCCCCTTCGGGGCTGGTCAGAAGCGGACTTCTTGTCCGGCTCGCCTTCGGCTTTGCCTTGTCGCATGCTCGCCTTCGGCCTCGCGGTGCTTGCTGCTCGCCTGCGGTTTCGATTGGCAGGATCACTATCTTCCATTTCCGTCGTCCCGGCGCAGGCCGGGACCCAGTGGCGTTCGTCGCACTGCAGCGGCCGTTAAACGACGCTGGGTCCTGACTTTCGTCTGGACGACGATTCATCTTTTCATTCAGCCCGGCTGCTTGCGCTTGTGCGCCACCAATCCCATCAACCGGTTGTCGCGCCAGCGCGCACGCTCGCCGAGTTTCTCCGCAGGCAGTGCCGTGCGCCTTTCCTTCTCGATCTTTGCCAGCGTATCCGCTTGCCATTCGTTAGGCTGCTGCGTCTTGGCAACGTCGCGGTAGGTATGGCCGTAACGCTTGGCGTAGTCCAGCACGCCTTCCGGGGCGTTGAGGTCGATGGTTTCGAACGGGCCCATGAAGGACCAGCGCAGGCCGAGGCCGTCTTTCAGTACCTTGTCCAGGTCTTCGGAGGAAGCATAGCCGTTTTCGTAGAGGTTCAAGGCTTCGTTCAGCACCGCGCCCTGGATGCGGTTGAGCAGGAAGCCGGTGATTTCTTTCTTCAGCAGTACCGGCGACTGGCCGGCGCGGGTGTAGATGTCGCGCGCGCGTTCGACCGATTTGGCTGAAGTCCATGGCGCCGGGGCCAGTTCCACCAGCGGCACCAGGTAGGGCGGATTGACCGGGTGCGCTACCAGCACGCGTTCGCGGCCCGGCAGGTGTTCCGAGAATTCCGAGGTCGGGATCCATGAGGTGGAGCTGGTGAGGATGGTGTCGGGGGCGGCCAGCCGGTCCATCTCGGTGAAGATCTCGCGCTTGACCTCTACCGTCTCCTTTACGTTCTCCTGCACCAGCACCGCGCCCTGCAAGGCGTCGGCCAGGCTCGCGGCCGGGCTGATGCGCGCCAGCACGGTATCGACGCTTTCATCGATCAGGCCATGCCCGGCCAGGTCGGCGACGTTTTCGCGCAGCAGTTGCTGGCAGGATTGCAGCGCTTGCGGAATGGCGTCCCAGATGGCGACGCTGAACCCGGCGCGGGCGAATACGATGGCCCAGGCGCGGCCGATCAGGCCGGCGCCGATGACTGCGATTTTCTCGCTCATGGGTTTTCCTTTCAGCCGAGGGTTTCGACGTTGCCGCATACCGACAGGCTGCGCCCGCTGATGGAGGCGCCGGCCGGCGAGCAGATGAAGATGATCTGGTTGGCGATGTCTTCGGCCGTGACCATCTTGCGCATCGATACCTTCGACAGCACGCGTGCGCGCATCTCTTCATGGTCGATGCCGAATGCCTCGGCCTTGGCGGCGATCACGCGCTCCTGGCGGGCGCCGGCCACCACGCCCGGCAGCACCGCGTTGACGCGGATGTTGTCCGGGCCCAGTTCGATGGCCCAGCTTTCGGTCAGGCCGATCACGCCGTACTTGGAGGCGGAGTAGGGCGTGCGCAGCGCAAATCCCAGGCGGCCGGCGACCGAGGAGATGTTGACGATGGAGCCGCCGCCGTTGTTCTTGAGCATCGGCACCGCGCGGCGCGCGCATAGGAAGGGGCCGGTCAGGTTGACGGCGATGGTCTGGTCCCAGGCCGGCAGGTCGACGTCTTCCACCGGCAGCGTCGGGCCGGCGATGCCGGCGTTGTTGACCAGCACGTCGAGCCGGCCGTTCCACTTGCCGGAGAGCTCGGCGAACATGGCGTCGACCTGCTTTTCGTCGGTGACGTCGGTACGGCTGTAGCTGACCGGGGCGTTCTTGAACTGCTGGCGCGCGTCGTCGAGGAATGCATCGCTGACGTCGCAGATATGCACTTGCGCGCCGGCTTCCACGAAGGCGGCGGTGATGGCCAGGCCGATGCCCTGGGCGCCGGCGGTGACGATGACTTTCTTGTCCTTGAGATTCAGATCCATGATGCGTGAGTCCTTGTACGGTAAGGGAAATTACAGCCAGAGAATTTTCTTGCGATAGGCCAGGTCGGTCAGCAGCGGTTCGGCCGGGCCGGTGTGGAACACCGCGCCGCGCTCCAGCGCGAACACGCGGTCGGCCAGCGCCAGCACCAGGTCGAGGTTGTGCTCGACGATGACGATGGAAACCTCTTTCCGCAACTGGTCGAACACCGTGAACAGTTCCTGCACCACGGCCGGCGCCAGGCCTTCGAACGGTTCATCCAGCAGCAGCAGCTTGACGTTGCCCGACAGGGCGCGCGCCACCGCCACCATCTGCTGTTCGCCGCCGGAGAGGAAGTCGGCATGGGTGTGCAGGCGTTCCTTCAGGCGCGGGAAGTAATGCAGGATCTTTTCCTCGCTCCAGGCCACGCCATCGCTGCTGTCGGTTTTACGCGCCAGCCGCCCCAGCGCCAGGTTTTCGGCCACCGTCATGCCGGCGAACAGGCCGCGGCCTTGCGGCACGTAGCCGATGCCCAGGCGCGCGATATCGGGCGCGCTCATACCGGCGATGTCGCGGCCGTTGTAGCGGATCGAACCGGAGGCGGGTTTGAGCAGGCCGGTCAGCGCTTTCAGCAAGGTCGACTTGCCGGCGCCGTTGCGGCCCAGCAGCGCCACGATCTCGCCTTGCCGTACTTCCAGCGTGGCGTCGTTGAGGATGTGGCTCTTGCCGTAGAAGGCGTTGACCTGTTCGAAGGCCAGCAACTGAGGCCGCTCCTGCGCATCGCCGGCGATGCGGCCGGTGACCGGCGGCGTGCCGTGGCCGGTGTAGATCTCCTGCACGCGGGTGTCGGCGCGCGCCTCGTCGGGCGTGCCGGCCATCAGCACGCTGCCCTGGTTCATCACGGTGACCTTGTGCGAGAAGCCGAGCACGCGGTCGATGTCGTGCTCGACGATCAGCACCGGGATATTGCTGGCGATGATCTTCACCAGGCGCGACACGCGTTCGCGTTCGGCCGCGGCCAGGCCGGCCAGCGGTTCGTCCATCAGCAGCACGTGCGGCTTGGAGCCGAGCGCAATGCCCAGGTCCACCAGGCGCTGGCCGCCATAGGAGAGCGCGCCGCCTTCGATGTCGTCGATGCCCTTCAGGCCGAGGAAACGCATCAGCTCCTCGGTCTCGGCGTGGATCTCGGGGTAGCTGTCGATATCGGTCCACATGTTGTAGCGCGAGGCGTGGCGCGCCTGCAGCGACAGCCGCAGGTTTTCGTAGATCGACAGGCCCTTGAACAGGTTGGTGATCTGGAACGAGCGCGCCAGGCCGCGCTGGCAGATCACGCTGGGCGGCAGGCCCTGGATTTCTTCGCCGTTCAGTTTCACGGTGCCGCCGTTGGGGGCGAACATGCCGGAGATCAGGTTGAAGGTGGTGGTCTTGCCGGCGCCGTTGGGGCCGATCAACGCGTGGATCTCGCCGGCATGCAGGGCGATCTGCCCGTTCTTGACCGCCTGGATGCCGCCGAAACGGATTTCGATGTCCTTGGCTTCCAGCACCAGGCCCTGCTGTGCCGGCGGCTGCAGGAAGGCCGGCAGCGGCAGGCCGTCGACGATCTGGCGCGCGCTCATGGCCGCGCCTACTTCCGGCGGCGGCTGGAAGCGGCGACGCACCTGCTGCCAGATGCCGACCAGGCCGGTGGGCGAAAACAGGATGAAGGCGACGAAGGCCAGGCCGAACCACAGCAGCCAGTTCTCGGTCCAGATCGACAGGCATTCGCGGAACAGGATGTAGAACAGCGCGCCCAGCGCCGGCCCCAGGAAGCTGCGCATGCCGCCGATCACCACCATCGCCAGCAACTCGCCGGAGAACGCCACCGAGGTCGGCTCGGCCGAGGCGAAGCGGTGGTGGAAGGCCAGCAGGCCGCCGGCCAGGCCGGTCACGCTGGCCGAGATGATGAACATCTGCAGCTTGTAGACGATGGTGGCGTAACCCTGGAAGCGCGCGCGCTGCTCGTTCTCGCGGATGGCCACGATGGTGTGGCCGAAGGGCGAGCGGATCAGGCGGTGCAGGCAGTACAGCACCAGCCAGGCAATCGCGCTGACGAAGACCAGGTAGGACACCGACTGGTCGAGGTCGATGCCCGCCACCACGGGACGCACCACGCCGCCCAGGCCGGATTCGCCACCGGTGAACTCGGTCCAGCGGAAGGCGATGGCGAAGGTCAGCGCCGACAGCGCCAGCGTCAGCAGCGAGAAGTAGACGCCGCGCCGGCGCAGGATCAGGAAGCCGACCACCGCCGCGCACACCGCGATGAAGGCGATGGTGAACAGCAGCGGCAGCACGATCTGGCCGGGGAACCAGTATTTCTGCGACAGCGCCGCGGCGTAGGCGCCCACGCCGAACCAGGCGCCGTGGCCGAACGAGGTCAGGCCGGTGTAGCCCACCAGCAGGTTCAGGCCCATGGCGGCGATGGCGTAGATCACCACGTCGGTGGCCGAGGTGGTGGTCAGCCCCAGCAACTGCAGGAAGAAGGGAACGACGACCAGCGCCAGCGCGCCGATCAGCAAGGGTTGGTATTTTTTGTTCATGATCCGCCTGTCATTCAAAACGTTCGATGCGCTCGCCCAACAGGCCGCGCGGACGGAAGATCAGCACCAGCAGCATCAGCAGGTACATCGAGGCTTCGCCGGCCGGTGCGTAGAACTGGATGGTGATGCCGCGCACCACGCCCACCAGCACGGCGGCCAGCACCACGCCCCAGAAGCTGCCCAGGCCGCCGATCACCACCACCACGAAGGCGGCGGTCATGATCTCGGCGCCCATGGCCGGATGCACGCCCGAGATCGGCGCGAACAGCACGCCGGCCAGGGCCGCCAGGCCCACGCCCAGCATCACGATGGCGGTCATGTAGGGCTGCAGCTTGATGCCCAGCACCGCCACCATGTCGGGCTTTTGCACGCCGGCGCGCACCACGCGGCCGAAGGAGGTCTTGTTCAACAGCAGCCAGATCAGCACCAGCGCGGCCAGCACCGTGGCCAGCATCAGCAGGCGGTACTTGGAGTATATGAAGTCGCCGATCATGATCTGTCCCTTGAGGGCGGACGGGATCGAGGCCGGCAGCGGCGAAGCGCCCCAGATGATGCGGATCAGCTGTTCGGCCACCATCGACAGGCCGAAGGTCAGCAGCAGGCCCAGGATCGGATCGGCCGAATAGAAACGGCGCAGCAGGAAGCGTTCGAACAGGATGCCCAGGAGCGCCACCAGCACCGGCGAGATCAGCAGTGCGCCGGAGAAGCCGAGGTGTTTGGTGATCTCCACGGCCAGGTAGGCGCCGATGGCGTAGAAGGCGCCATGCGCCAGGTTGACGATGCCGCCCAGGCTGAAGATCAGCGACAGGCCCAGCGCGATCAGCAGGTAGTAGCCGCCGACCAGCAGGCCGTTGAGTATTTGTTCCAGCAGGAAAACGATTTGCATTGATGCTCCGATGAGGCGTGCAACATATGACCGTACGTCAGGCAGGAAAAGCGTAGCGGGCGCGCCAAGGTCGGTGCGAGCGGCACAGCCGTACTGGTGTGGCGGTGTACGGTGAGCATCGCAGCGCCGAGATTGGCGCGCGCAGTAGCCTTTGCCTGTCTTAGGTGAACTTGCAGGCGTTTTCCTGCATTGTCGGCGCGATCGCCTCCAGCGATTCGTTCGGCCCCGGCACCGATGCGCCCAATTGCAGGAAATCCCATTGGTCTTTTGCCTTGCCCTTGGGTTTGGGCGAGAGCGTGTACATTTCCTGCAGCAACTGGTGGTCCCAGGCGCGGTAGGTGCCCTTGCGCGCCTTGAGCACGTCGACCTGCGCGCCCTTTTCGAAGTATTCGATGAGCTTCATGGTGTCGAGCGACTTGGTCTCGGTGATCGCCTGCACCACTGAGCGGAAGGCCACGTATTCGCCCCAGGCCTGGTTCTCGGGCGGCTTGCCGTATTTCTTGATGAAGGCGGCGACGAAGGCCTTGGCCGAGGGTGCGTCCACATCGTGGTGCCAGGTGGTGGGCCAGGTGCCGGCGAAATTGTCGGCGCCGGCGCCCCATGCGGCCACGGTGTCGAAGCCGAATCCCGACATGGGGAAGGGCAGGCCGAATTCGGAGTATTGCTTGATGAAGTTGGTGATCTGGTTGCCGGCCAGGTTGGAGATCACCAGGTCCGGCTTGGCTTGGCGGATCTTGAGCAGATAGGGGCTGAAATCGGTGGCGTCGGTGGGCACCAGCTCATCGTTGGCGATGGTGCCGCCGTTGGCCGAGACGAAGATCTTGGCGGTGCGCAGCAGGTCGTGGCCGAAGGCGTAGTCGGCGGTCAGCGCGTACAGCTTCTTGCCCTTGATCAGGCCGTTTTGCAGCAGCGTGCGGCCGCAGGCTTTGACATAGGTGGAGTTGGCCGCCTCGATGTGGAACATGAACTTGTTGCAGCTCTTGCCGCGCAGCTCGTCGGAGTTGCAGCCGGTATTCATGAACAGCTTCTTGTTGCGCTGTGCGACCTGGGCGATGCCCAATGCCGAGGCCGACGAAATCTCGCCGATCAGCACCGCCGCGCCGTCGCGCTCGAGCAGGCGCTGCGCCTTGGAAGAAGCGGTCGGCGGGTTGACCGAGTCTTCCGAGATCAAGGTCAGTTGCCGCCCCAGCAGGCCGCCGGACTTGTTCACTTCTTCCACCGCGAGGTTGATGCTCATTACGGCGTACTCGCCCATCGGGCCGAGGAAGCCGGTGCGCGGCGTCAGGTGGCCGATGATGATCTTGTCCGACTGGGCCTTCACGATCGCCGGAAAACCCAATGCCGAAGCGCCGACTGCCGCGGCGCCGGCTTTGAGGACGGTACGGCGTTGGGGTGAGGCGATACTGCTGTCTTTGCTCTTGTCTTGCTCCATGGTGCGATCCTCCTAATGGTCCGGCCGGGGCCGGTGTCTCGTGGGAACTGCTGTTTTGAGCGTTACGGCCGGACTGGCGCCGGCTTGTTGCAGCAACAGGATTCAACGATGCAGGGAGGCACGTCGCGGGCTGGGCTGGAGGAGATGGGTAACGCTGCCATGCATGCGTGGCAGGGGGCTATCCGGGCGGGGTATCTCCTTCGGGCCTTCACCGCTGCGACATGAGTATCGGGATGTGGGGTGAAAACCTCATCCTGCCGCGCCGATCCGTTTTTTATGTTGCTGATGTCATTTATTTGACATGTGATCAAATGTATTCGATAGAATTGAAGGCGTCAACCGGGAGCGCAGCCGCATGCGATCCGGGACGGCGCCGCTTCGCCGGCCGGAGGGCCTGCAAGCAAGGCTTTTCCAGGTCTCCCCTGTGCGCTCTGTATAATCCGCGAAAATTTTTCACGTATCGCCATGGACCCAACCTTACTTGCCGACCTTTCCAACATGCGCAAGATCCAGCACGCCACGCTCTCCGAGCGCGTGTACCAGGATTTGTGCGAACTGATCCAGGCCGGCCAGGTGCGGCCGGGGCAGAAGCTAACGTTGAAAGGCCTGTCCGATGCGCTGGGCACCAGCCCGATGCCGGTGCGCGAGGCGGTGCGCCAGCTGGCGGCCGAAGGGGCGCTGGAGATCTTGCCCAACCGCGCCATGCGCGTGCCGCTGATGACCAAGGACAAGTTCCGCGAGCTGCTGAAGATCCGCCTGGCGCTGGAAGGCCTGGCGGTGGAGCATGCCGCCGCTAACATCGGCAAGGATGGCTTGAAGGAAGTGGCGGCACTGCACGACAGCCTGTGCGTGGAGATGCACCGCAAGAACCCCAACGTGGACGTGATCATCCGCCAGAACAAGGAGCTGCATTTCGCCGCCTACCAGGGCTCCGGCATGCCGACGCTGGTGGCGCTGATCGAGGGTTTGTGGTTGCAGGTGGGGCCGGTGATCAACCTCGACTTGCGCGCCGGCTCGCGCCGCTTGTCCGAGGCGCCGGCGTTGTTCCATCACGGGGTGCTGCTCAAAGGCTTGCAGGAAGGCTCGCCGGAAAAGGCGCGCGAAGGCCTCTCCGGCGATCTGTTGAGCGCCGCGCAAATGATCCTGGCGGGGGACGGCTTGCCCGATTGAAGCGGACGGGCAGCGCAACGCCGCCGATGCTTCCGGTGCTTCCTGTGAGTGATGCAAGCCCTGGCCTCAGGGCCGGTTGTCGAGGTCGTAGGTGGCGCGCAGCATCGCCTTGCGACGTTCCAGTTGCCGCTCGCGCCGGGCGCGTTCCTTGAGCCTGGCCGGATCGGCGCGCATGCCGTAGCCGAAGGCCAGCAGCACCGCCGACAGCGGCAACAGCGCCACGGCAGCCGCCAGCAGATCCAGGTTGGCGCGCTGCAGGATGTCGCGCAAGGTGCCCGAAAATACGCAAGCCAGCATCGTCACCCCAATCGCAGCGCCGGTCATCGGCAGGGTATCGAGGGTCTTGTCCAGCATGCTCAGAAGTTTGCTTTTCATGGTCAGCTCCAGTGGTTCCGAAAAGAAAGAAGGTTCGCCATCACGGCCGCACTACGCTTTGCAGCGTTGCATCGTGGCCGCTTGCATCAGAACCTGTTCATGATTTCCCCGGGAGATCATGAGCAGGTTCTTAGATATCGGAAGGTCGGCGGACAACTTGCGGGAGCTGGCCGGTAAAGAAACGTAAGATTGCGTGGGCGCTGCTTTGCAAGCCTGAAGGAGGGCTGGATGCCGCGTCGCACGCGGCGTTGGAGAGGGAGGATGCTGCACGGCACAAGGAATGGCGGGGCGCCGGCGGGCTGTTGGTACAATGCGTTTTTTCTCTTCAACCGGGCGTCATGGATATCCTTCTGTTTCTTGTCGACTTCATCATTCACATCGACCGTCACCTGTCGGAACTGGCAGTGTCCTACGGCCCCTGGCTGTTCCTGATCCTGTTCTTGATCATCTTTTGCGAAACCGGCCTGGTGGTCACGCCCATCCTCCCCGGCGACTCGCTGCTGTTCGTGACCGGCGCGCTGGCCGCGACCGGCGCCTATGACATCCACCTGATGGTGCTGACCCTGATCGTGGCCGCCATCCTCGGCGACAGCACCAACTACCAGATCGGCAAGATGGTGGGCGTGAAGGTGTTCGATAATCCGGACTCGCGGATTTTCAAGAAGGAATACCTGGACAAGACGCATGCCTTCTTCGAGAAGCACGGCGGCAAGGCCATCATCATCGCCCGCTTCGCGCCCATCGTGCGCACCTTCGCTCCCTTTGTGGCCGGAGTGGGGGCGATGACCTATCCCAAGTTCTTCATGTACAACGTGGTAGGCGGCATCGTCTGGGTGACCAGCTTTTCATACGCCGGCTATTTCTTCGGCAACCTGCCCATCGTCAAGCAGAACCTGAGCCTGCTGATCGTGGGGATTGTGGTGTTGTCGATCCTGCCGGGCATCATCGAATATTTCCGCCAGCGCCGCCGCTCCGGATGAGGTAGCCGCAGCGATAAAAAACACCGCATGATGCGGTAATGCCGTTCAGTGAAGCACTGAACGGCATTTTTGTTTGTGAGTCCAGGCTCCGTTCGCCCTGAGTAGCTGCGCAGCAGCGTATCGAAAGGCAGGCAAGACCGCTAACGCTGATGCGCTGGCTTCGATACGGCCCTGGCGGGCCTACTCAGCTCGAACGGACTCTGATGATTGAGCGAGAGTCAGCTTTAACTGAACGGCATTACCGCGCGATGCGGTGGTTTTTTTCGGCAGGTGCTGATCAGTCCAATTCAATTCAATTCAATCCAGTTCGATGCCGTAGTCCACATCCGGGCGCAGCGGCGTCTTGCTCGATGCCGCCCGTACGTATTGCGGCGGCCATGCCACGTTCTCGCGCAACTGGTCGGCCGCATGCAGCGGCCAATACGGGTCGCGCAGCAGTTCGCGCGCCAGCAGCACCAGGTCGGCCTGGCCGGTGCGCAGCACATGCTCGGCCTGGGTGGCGTCGGTGATCATGCCCACGGTGCCGGTGGCAATCCTGGCTTCGGCCTTCACGCGCGCGGCAAATTCGGTCTGGTAGCCGGGGCCGACCGGGATGGCGGCGCTGGGCAGGTTGCCGCCGCTGGAGACGTCGATCAGGTCCACGCCCAGTTTGCGCAAGCGGGCCGACAGCGCCACCGTCTCGTCCGGCGTCCAGCCGCCTTCGGTCCAGTCGGTGGCCGACAGGCGGACCAACAGCGGCAGCTCTTCAGGCCATGCCGCGCGCACCGCGGCGGTCACTTCCAGCAGGAAGCGGATGCGGTTCTCGAACGAACCGCCGTACTGGTCGGTGCGTTGATTGCTGAAAGGAGAGAGGAATTCATGGCCGAGGTAGCCGTGTGCGCCATGCAGCTCGACCACCTTGAAGCCGGCCTTGTACGCCCGTGTGGCGGCATCGGCAAAGGCCTGCACCAGGCCCTTGATCTCGTCGACGGTCAGCGCATGCGGTTCGGTGTAGGCGGTGTCGAAAGCGACCGCCGATGGCCCCACCGGCAGCCAGCCGCCTTCGGCGACCGGCACGCTGCCGGGCGCGCCGTCCCAGGGGCGCAGGGCGCTGGCTTTGCGGCCGGCGTGCGCCAGTTGCACGCCCGGTACCGAACCTTGCAGCTCGATGAAGCGGGTGATGCGTTGCAGGGGGGCGATATGTTCATCCTTCCAGATGCCCAGGTCGGCGGCGGTGATGCGGCCTTCGGCCACCACCGCGGTGGCTTCCATGATCACGGCGCCGGCGCCGCCGACGGCGCGGCTGCCCAGGTGTACCAGGTGCCAGTCGTTTGCGAAGCCGTCCTGTGCCGAATACTGGCACATCGGCGAGACCGCGATGCGGTTGGGCAGGGTGACGCCGCGCAGGGTCAGCGGCGAAAACAGTTTGCTGCTCATCGGATTGCTCCTGTTGTTGGCTGGTTTTTTATGGGATGTCGGGTTGGAGCTGGCAGTCTATTGGATTTTCAGGAAACGCGCCGATGGACGCTTTTCAGCCGTCCCCGGCACATCCGGAGTCCGATGTGTCATTGCACATTGAACTGCAATGCCGCCAGGCTGGCATACAGTCCCTCGCGGGCGATCAGTTCGGCGTGGGTGCCGGTCTCCACGATATGCCCATGCTCCAGCACGATGATGCGGTCGGCGCTTTGCACCGTCGCCAGGCGGTGCGCGATGACCAGCGTGGTGCGGCCGACCATGGCCGCTTCCAGCGCCACCTGCACCAGCCGTTCGGATTCGGCGTCGAGCGCGCTGGTGGCTTCATCGAGCAACAGCAGCGGCGGGTTCTTCAGCAGTGCGCGGGCGATCGCGATGCGCTGGCGCTGGCCGCCGGACAGGCGCACGCCGCGTTCGCCGAGGAAGCTTTGGTAACCGTCCGGCAGGCGTTCGATGAACTCATGCGCAGCCGCCATCTGGGCCGCGGCGATCACTTCGGCATCGCTGGCGCCGGGGCGGCCGAAGCGGATGTTTTCCATGGCGTTGGCGGAGAAGATCACGGTGTCTTGCGGCACGATGCCGATGGCGCCGCGCAGGTCCTGTAGCGTCAGCTGGCGGATGTCGACGCCATCCAGCCTGATCGTGCCTTGTTGCGGATCGTAGAAGCGCAGCAGCAACTGGAACAGCGTGGTCTTGCCGGCGCCGGAGGGGCCGACCACCGCGACCGTTTCGCCCGGGGCGATCTGCAGCGACAGTTGCGAGAGCGAACGGCTGCCCGGACGGGACGGGTAATGGAAATCGAGGTGCGAGATTTCCAGCGCAGCGCCGTTGGCGGTGCGCGGCGGCAACCGTTCCGGCAGCAGCACCGATTGCACCGGCGACTGCGCCGCCAGCAGGTCGAGCAGGCGCTCGGTGGCGCCAGCGGCGCGCTGGGTGTCGCCCATGACTTCCGACAGCGCCCCCAGCGAGCCGGCCACCAGCGAGGCATACAGTATGAACTGGCCGAGTTCGCCGCCGCTCATGCTGCCTTGCATGACCGAGTGCGCGCCCAGCCACAGCACGAACACGATGGCGCCGAACACCAGCAGGATGGCCACCACGGTCAGCAGCGAGCGGGCGCGGATGCGTTCCATGGCGGTGTCGAAAGCGCGTTCGACCGAGTGGCCGAAGCGCTTGGCTTCGATCTCTTCGTGGGTGAAGGCCTGTACCGTCGGCATGGCGTTGAGGATCTCGCCGGCCATGGCCGAGGCGTCGGCCACGCGGTCCTGCGAGGCGCGCGAGAGCTTGCGCACGCGGCGGCCGTAGAACACGATGGGCAGCACCACCGCGCCCAGCATGACGATGATGATGGAAGTCAGCCTTGCGCTGGTGATGAACAGCATCGCCAGCCCGCCCAGGAACAGCAGCGCATTGCGCAGCGCCATCGAGATGCTGGTGCCGACCAGCGTCTGGATCAGCGTGGTGTCGGTAGTCAGGCGCGAGAGCACTTCGCCGGTCTTGGTGGTTTCGAAGAACTCCGGGCTTTGCAGCACCACATGGGCATAGACTTCGCGGCGCAGGTCGGCCGTCACGCGCTCGCCCAGCCACGACACCATGTAAAAGCGCAGCGCCGTGGCCACCCCCAGCACGCAGGCCACGCCGAACAATGCCAGGAAATACAGGTTGATGTGGGAAGCGCTCTTGTCGCCGGCGGCGCCAAAGCCGAGGTCGATCATCTGCTTGAACGCATACGGCACCGCCAGCGTGGCGCCGGCGGCCACCAGCAGCGCCAGGCCGGCCAGCAGGAACTGCTTCTTGTAGGGCGCGAGGAAAGGCGCCAGGCCGCGCAGCGCTGCCAGGGTACTTTTTCTTGCGGTGGGGGAAAGGTCGGCGGTGTCGCTGGCGGCGGATGAGCTTGGCGTTGTTGGCATGTTCTGGATGTATGTTGTTGGTGCGGCAAGGCCGCGCATGGCAGTCAACGAAAACTTGCCGGTTCGCTCACTTTAGCTTGCCGGGGTGAAAAACGTCGATGCGGGTTGAACCACTGCGGTGCGGCCAAGTCGATAGCTTCATAAGTATATTCGGCCGATATGCCAGCCATGATTTGTCAGCTATTTAAGCCGCATTGCCTGCTTGGCATGTTCGAATGCGGCTCGCCAGTGTAGCGCAGGGTCTGCTACAGTGCCTGCATGGCTTCGGATCCGGATCGTCGCACAGCCTCTTATCCACGCAGCATCCACGGCAGGGAGACCAGTTTGGCCCAACTCGCTCGATTGATCCGGCAACCCCGGCAGCAGGCCCCGGAAGACCGGGCGATCCGCGCCGAACTGGAAGCCGGCCTGATGGCGCAAGATGCCGCCATTTCCCCGAAGTATCTTTACGATCCGCTGGGCAGCAAGCTGTTCGAAGCCATCTGCGAGCTGCCGGAATACTATCCCACCCGCACCGAGGCGGCCATCTTCGCGCAGCATGCGGATGACATCGCCGCCGCCATCGGTACCGGCGTCACGCTGATCGACCTGGGGGCGGGCAATTGCGCCAAGGCGGCCCGGCTGTTTCCCGTCTTGAAGCCGCGCCAGTATGTGCCGGTCGACATTTCGGCCGAATTCCTGCGCGCAGCGGTGGCCGGGCTGCGGCAGCAATTCCCCGACATTCCCATGCATGAGGTGGCGCTGGATTTCTCCGCCGGCCTGGAGCTGCCGGCGAGCGTGGGCCGCGACCGCCGGCTGTTTTTCTATCCGGGCTCATCGCTGGGCAACTTCGATGCGCAACAGGCGCTGGCGTTTCTGCGCCGCATGCGCCATGCGCTGCAGACCGGCGAGGCCGGCGGCGTGTTGCTGGGGCTGGACCTGGTCAAGGATGCCGATGTGCTCGACGCCGCCTACGACGATGAGCTGGGAGTGACGGCCGCGTTCAACCTCAATCTGCTCAACCATGTGAACCGGCTCTTGGGCGCCGACTTCAACGCGCGCGACTGGCAGCACGTGGGCTTCTACAACGCCGCGCGGCAGCGGGTCGAAATGCACCTTGAGGCGCGCCGCGACCTGATCGTGTGCTGGGATGGCGGGAGCCGCGCCTTCGGCCAGGGGGAGCGCATCCATACCGAAAACAGCTACAAGTTCAGGCAGCAGGATATTTGCGACCTGCTGGAGCAGGCCGGCTTCGGCGAAGTCCGGATGTGGTGCGACCCGCGGCGCTGGTTCGCGGTATGCCATGCGCAGGTGCGCGCCAATGTTTGAGGGGGATCATCATGCGCCATGAAACCGGAGTTGCCGATGCGGCCATGGAGGCCGCCATCGATGCAGTAATCGACGCCGCTATCCAGGAAGTGAACCACCGAGCGCACGGCCGCATGAGCGACCGTTTCCGCCGCGTGCGCCGGCAATCGCGGGCGATCGCCGAACCGTTGTCGGCCGAGGACTGTTGCGTGCAGTCGATGCCGGATGCCAGCCCGGTCAAGTGGCACCTGGCGCATGCCACCTGGTTTTTCGAAACCTTCATCCTGGAGCGGTTCGAGCCGGGTTTCCGCGCTTTCCATCCGCAGTTCCGCGTGCTGTACAACTCCTATTACGAAGGCGTCGGCGACAGGTTCCCGCGTGCGCAACGCGGCCTGTTGACGCGCCCCGCACTGGATGAGGTGCTGGCCTATCGGGCCGATGTCGACCATCGCATGCTGCTGCTGATCGATGCGCTGGAGGCGGGCGAGCACGCGCCTCCGGAGGGGTTCATGGAACTGCTGGAACTCGGTTTGCAGCATGAGCAGCAGCATCAGGAGCTGATGCTGACCGACATCAAGCATCTGCTCTCCCTCAATCCCTTGCAGCCGGCGTATCAGGAAATGCCGGAGTCCTTGCGCATTGCCGAACCGGCCCGGTTGCCGCTGGACTGGCATCACATCGAGGCCGGAGTGGTGGAGATCGGTCATGACGGGCCGGGCTTCTGTTTCGACAATGAAAAGCCGCGCCATCGGCAATTCGTCGAGGCCTACCAGTGCGCCTCGCGGCTGGTGAACAATGCCGAGTACTGTGCCTTCGTCGAAGCGGGCGGTTACCGGGATGCGTCGCTGTGGCTGTCCGAAGGCTGGGAGTGGAAGCGGCAGCTCAAGCTGGAATATCCGATCTATTGGCAGCGCGACGCAGCCGGCGACTGGCGCGAATTCACCGAGTATGGCCTGCAGCCGCTGGAACCGCATCGCGCCGCCGTGCACCTGTCTTATTACGAGGCCGATGCCTACGCGCGCTGGGCCGGCGCGCGGCTGTTGACGGAAGCCGAATGGGAGCACGCCGCCGACCTCCTGCAGGGTTGCGGCCGCGAATTCTTCGGCGTGGCCTGGCAATGGACCAGCAGCAGCTACGCGCCGTATGCCGGCTATGTGCCGCCGGCAGGCGCGGTGGGCGAGTACAACGGCAAGTTCATGGTGAACCAGTACGTCTTGCGGGGGTCTTCCAGCGCCACGCCATTGAATCATGCGCGCCTGACTTACCGCAACTTCTTCCCGGCCTGTGCGCGCTGGCAGGCCAGCGGTATCCGCCTGGCGCGCGCAGGCTGAATAAAACGGCCGGGAAAAACGGGCGGGCCAGAAATGAAAAAACGCCGGCGGATAGGCCGGCGTTCTTATTGGGGAGCTGCGCCGGGATCGCCGGCGGTTTTCCTTGGTCAGGCTGCCTTGGCTTGCGAGGAAGCGCCCTGGTTGGCGCTTTCGCCGATGGCGATCTGGCGGTTGATGGCGCTGATCACCGCCTTGAAGGAAGCGGTCACGATGTTGGCGTCGATGCCCACGCCGAAGCCGGTCGGCGCTTCGTTCAGGCGCAGTTCGATGTAGCTGGCCGCCTTCGCATCGGCGCCGGCGCCGATGGCGTGCTCATGGAAGTCCATCAGCTTGATGTCCAGGCCCAGCGCATGCACGAAGGCGTCGATCGGGCCGTTGCCGCTGCCGCGCACGGTGGTGTTCTGGCCGTTGCGCACGATGTCGACTTCGATGTTGATCGACTCCGCCTTGGACGAGTCTTCCGTCATGCGGTGGGCGCGGTAGACGTAGGGCTCGGTGCGCTCCAGGTATTCACGCGTGAAGATGCTGTAGATGTCGGCGGCGTTGATTTCCTTGCCGGTGGCGTCGGCCTCGCGCTGGATGGCGCGCGAGAATTCGATCTGCAGGCGGCGCGGCAGGGCCAGGCCGTATTCCTGTTCCAGCAGGTAGGCCATGCCGCCCTTGCCGGACTGGCTGTTGACGCGGATCACGGCGTCGTAGCTGCGGCCCAGGTCGGCCGGGTCGATCGGCAGGTACGGCACTTCCCAGATGGCGTCGGGCTGCTGCTTGGCGAAGCCCTTCTTGATCGCATCCTGGTGCGAGCCGGAGAAGGCGGTGAAGACCAGGTCGCCGACGTACGGGTGGCGCGGGTGCACCGGGATCTGGTTGCATTCTTCGACCACCTGGCGCACCACGTCGATGTCGGAAAAGTCCAGGCCGGGGTTGACGCCCTGGGTGTACAGGTTCAGCGCCAGGGTCACCAGGTCGACGTTGCCGGTGCGTTCGCCGTTGCCGAACAGGCAGCCTTCGACGCGGTCGGCGCCGGCCATGACGGCCAGCTCGGCCGAGGCGACCGCGGTGCCGCGGTCATTGTGCGGATGCACCGAAATGATGGCGCTGTCGCGGTGCTTCAGGTTGCGGCACATCCATTCGATCTGGTCGGCGTAGACGTTGGGAGTGCTGCACTCGACGGTGGAGGGCAGGTTCAGGATGATCTTGCGGTTCGGCGTGGCGCCCCAGGTCTCGCAGACGGCGTCGCAGATGTCCTTGGAGAAATCCAGTTCGGTGGTGCTGAAGGACTCGGGCGAGTATTCGAAGCGCCATTCGGTGCCCGGGCGGGCATCGGTCAGTTCCTTGACCAGGCGGGTGCCGGTGACGGCGATGTTCTTGATCTCGTCGCGCGACATGTTGAAGACGATCTTGCGGAACGCCGGGGCCACCGAGTTGTACAGGTGGACGATGGCCTTCTTGGCGCCTTCCAGCGATTCGACGGTGCGGCGGATCAGCTCTTCGCGCGACTGGGTCAGCACGATGATGGTGACGTCGTCGGGGATGCGGTTCTCGGTGATCAGCTTGCGCACGAAATCGAAGTCGGTCTGCGAGGCGGAGGGGAAACCGACTTCGATTTCCTTCAGGCCGGTTTTCAGCAGCAATTCGAAAAAGCGCAGCTTGCGTTCGGCGTTCATCGGCTCGATCAGGGCCTGGTTGCCGTCGCGCAGGTCGGTGCTCATCCAGATCGGCGGGGTGTCGATGACCTTGCCGGGCCAGGTGCGGTCGGGCAGGTCGATGGCGGGGAACGGGCGGTACTTGGCGGCTGGGTTGTTTAACATCATGATGAACCTCTTTGGTCTCGGTGATTCGTGGAATGCTTTAATTCTTTAAAACGCTGTCTGATGTGGCGATCGGGTTGCCTGGCTGCCACTCGCGCATGGCCAGGCAACCCGTCATAGAGCCAGAAGCGGGATCTCCGGGCGCAGGCAGGCGCCGACTGCGGCAGGTGCGTATGCGGTGCAGGTGGTGATCGGCTTGGAGTGCATGATCGCTTCGCTTGATGATTGCGGCAACCGTTGAAAAACGCGTTGCTGCTGGTTGGTACTGCTCGGTACTGCCGGAGTGATTTTTGTGTGCCGTTTCGCGGGTGGTCGGGGACGGGATGCCTGGACTCAGCGAACTTCGGCGGAAAAACGGATTAGCGCGAGGCTAGTAGTAGCGACACTGGTAGCAACGCTAGCAGGGCGCTGGCGCTGTTCAGTAGCAGGAGGAATTTTGCAGCGGAAGTCATTCGAAGAATGTAGAAGATTGCCCTCGGGCTTGTCAAGCGCTATCTTCTTTGCAAGCGTAAATGCGTTCCGTCCTGCAAACTATTTGTTGCTAGAATCGCTAATTAATTACCGGCTGGTCATTAAGATGCGTGTTTGCAAGAAGTAAATGATGCCGGAAGTGAACGCCATGCGCCGATTTCGCTCAAAATGGGGCTATTGGGGCGCTGCAACATGCTTGCCGGCGCATGCGCCCAGCGCCAAGCGGCATCGCCCGGCGGCACAAGACAAAATCACAAAAGCGAGAAAACAGAACTATTCCTCCATGCAGAAACGTCCGGACCTGATCGTTTGCGAAGAATGCGATGCCGTCTATCCCCGGCCCGTCCTGGGCCATGGCGAGGTGGCGTATTGCCTGCGCTGCGAGGCCGAGCTCGACCGCGATACCGGCCGCCGCCTGGAGCGGCTGTTGCCGCTGACCGTGGGCGCCCTGATCCTGTTCGTGGTCGCCAATGCCTTTCCCATCGTTACCATCGAGTTGCAAGGCCTCTCCAGCGATACCACGCTGATCGGCGCGGTGGCGGCGCTGACGCGCGATGGCATGAGCGAGGTCGCGCTGCTGGTGATGGCCACCACCTTGTTGTTCCCGCTGATCCAGATGCTGGTGCTGTTCTACCTGCTGCTGCCGTCCTCGCGGCTGGAACGTCCGCCCGGATTCGTCTTCCTATTGCGCATGATGCAGGCCGCGCGCCCCTGGGGCATGATCGAGGTGTTCATGCTGGGTGTGCTGGTGGCGCTGATCAAACTGTCCAACATGGCCGAGGTGATCCCGGGCCCGGCGCTATGGTCGTTCGGCGCGCTGACCGTGCTGCTGACGGCGGTGGTGTCATTCAATCCGCGCTACATCTGGCATATCTGCGAGCGCAAGCAGGCGCTGCGCGAGGCCGGAGAAGGGCATTCTTCGTGAGCCGCCACGCGCATTCCGATGCCTTGCCCTTGCCGGGCGACCTCCCGGCGCAGGCAGCGGCCAGGGTGCCGGATGCCGCCGCGCTGGGCGTGATCGGCTGCCATCATTGCGGCACGGTGTGGGAGGGCGCCCGCCAGGACGATCGCTGCGGCGTCTGCGACGCGCCGCTGCACGTACGCAAGCGCGACAGCCTGAACCGCACCTGGGCGCTGCTCATCGCGGCCTGCATCATGTACGTCCCCGCCAACCTGATGCCGGTGATGGTCACCCGCACGCTGTTCGACGAGCAGCGCGACACCATCATGAGCGGCGTCATCTATTTCTGGACGTCGGGCGAATGGGGGCTGGCGCTGGTGGTGTTCGTGGCCAGCTTCCTGGTGCCGTTGTTCAAGCTGGCGGCATTGATCATCCTGGTGATTTCCGCGCGCCATCGCAGCAGTTGGCAGCGGCCGCAGCGCGCCAAGCTGTATCGCGTGATCGAGACCATCGGACGCTGGTCCATGCTGGATGTGTTCGTGGTCTCGGTGCTCACAGGCCTGGTGAAGATCCACGGCTTCGCCGATGTCCATGCCGGCATCGGCATTGCCGCCTTCGGCGCGGTGGTGGTGCTGACCATGCTGGCGTCGCTGACCTTCGACCCGCGCCTGATCTGGGATGAGGACGAGCATCCGGCGCTGACGGCGCAAGCGGGCATCGATGATGAATTGAACAAGAAACAGGAAACGCAATGACTGATCCGCACCAAGAAACCCCCGCCCTGCAGCAGCCCAGGCGCGTGCGTCGGCGCAACTGGCTCCCTTCGCTGGTATGGCTGGTGCCCATCGTCGCGGCCATCGTCGGCCTGACGCTGGCGGCCAAGATCCTGATCGATCGCGGGCCGGTGGTCACCGTCAGCTTCCGTTCCGCCGAAGGGCTGGAAGCCGGCAAGACCAAGGTCAAGTACAAGGATGTGGACATCGGCCAGGTGCAGTCGATCAAGCTCGCCGAGGATCGCTCGCACGTGCTGGTTTCGATCCAGTTGACCAAGGAAGCCTCGGGCTTCGATGCCGCGGACACCCGCTATTGGGTGGTGCGCCCGCGCATTGCCGCTTCCGGCATTTCGGGACTGGGCACCTTGCTGTCGGGCGCCTATATCGGCGCCGACGCCGGCGCTTCGGGCGACACCAGGAAGGAGTTCGTCGGCCTGGAGCAGCCGCCCATCGTCACGCGCGACGCTTCCGGCCGCCAGTTCGTGCTGCATGCCGATGACCTCGGTTCGCTCGACATCGGCTCCCCGGTGTTTTACCGCCGCATCAAGGTCGGCCAGGTCATGGCATACGACCTCGATGCCGACGGGCGCGGCGTGACGCTGCGTATTTTCATCGACTCGCCCTACGACAAGTTCATCACGCCCAATTCGCGTTTCTGGCACGCCAGCGGCTTCGACATGGAACTCAACGCCAGCGGCTTCAAGCTGCACACGCAGGCGCTGTCGACCGTGGTGCTGGGCGGTATCGCTTTCCGCGACCGCAATGAGGAGGAGAAGAGCGAGCCGGCCAAGGAAGGGGCGCAGTTCCAGCTGGCCGACGACGAAGCCACCGCCATGAAGGAACCGGATGGTGTGCCGCAGACCGTGCTGCTGTACTTCGACCAGTCGCTGCGCGGCCTGCAGCCGGGCGCCTCGGTGGACTTCCGCGGCGTGGTGCTGGGCGAAGTCAAGAGCGTGGGCATCGAGTATGACCGCGCCAAGGGCGAGTTCCGCATGCCTGTCATGGTGCAGATCTATCCGGATCGCCTGGGCCGCAGGTTCAACCAGGGCATCTCGGATACCCAGTATTCCCATATCGAACGCCTGAAGTTCCTGGTCAAGCGCGGCCTGCGCGCGCAACTGCGCAACGGTAACCTGCTGACCGGCCAACTGTATGTCGCCATCGATTTCTTCCCCAAGGCCAAGCCGGTGCAGATCGATGCCAGCAAGGTGCCGGTGGAGTTGCCCACGATCCCGGGCAGCCTGGATGAAATCCAAAGCCAGATCGCCGATATCGCCGCCAAGCTGTCCAAGGTGCCGTTCGATGAGATCGGACGCGATCTGCAGACCACCGTCAAGACGCTCAACAAGACGCTCGCGACGGCCGAGCAGACCGCGGCCCATATCAACAACGATATCGCGCCGGAGATGACGGCGGCCATGAAGGATGCGCGCAAGACCTTGAACGCGGCCGAGCGCACCTTGTCCGACGACGCCCCGCTGCAGCAGGATATCCGCCAGACCATGCAGGAGCTTTCGCGCGCCGCGGCTTCGATCCGCGTCCTGACCGATTACCTGCAACAGCACCCGGAATCGCTGATCCGCGGCAAACAGGAGCCATGATGTCCCCGAACAAAAACAGTCCCATCAAATGCCTGGCCGCCGCCTCGGTGGCGGCGATGCTGCTGGCCGCCTGCGGCACTACGCCGCCGGCGCAGTTCTACACGCTGGCGGCAACGCCGGCATCGGCTGCGTCGGCTGCGTCGGCTGCGTCGGCCGTCGACGCCCGGCCGGCGCCGGGCGCCCAAACCTTCATCGAGATGCTGCCGGTGGCGGTGCCGGAACGCCTGGCGCGCCCGCAAGTGGTGGTGCGCAGCGATGCCGCCAAGCTCGATGTGCTGGAGCAGGACCGCTGGTCCTCGCCGTTCAACAATGAATTGCGCGACGCCCTGGCCGCAGGCATTGCCAGCCGCCTGGACGCCATCGACATTTCGCGCAGCGCTCGCCCGCCGGGCCAGGTCAGTTACCGCATCGCGGTCGAACTGCGCGACCTCGATGCGGTGCGCAACGGCCAGGTCAGGGCCAGCTTCGGTTGGAGCGTCACGCGTTCGGACGACCGCAAGACGGCGGTGTGCCGCCTGGCCGTGACGGAGCCCGTGGCCGGGAATGCGATCAGCGATGTGGTGGTGGCGACGCAGAAGGTAGTCGCTGCTGCCGCCGATGCGATCGCCGGCAATGTACGCGCCTTGCAAGCGGGGCAGGCAGCCAAGTGCCTGGAGTGATGATCAGGCAGGCGTGAAGCCTGGCAGGACGAAAAAAAACCGCTTCAATGTCAATTGAAGCGGTTTTTTGTTTGCTGTTGGCTAAAGCGGCCGATCAGCGGTCGCCATAGGAACGGCGCGGGCCGTTGCTGTCGGAGCGGAAACCGCCGCCGTTGTTGCCCTTGTAGCCGCCGCCGCTGCCTTCGCGACGCGGGCCGCTGCCTTGCGGCTTGGCGCCGCCGAAGCTGCGGCCTTCGCGGTTGCCGAAACCGCCTTCACGCTGGGGCGCGCCGCCTTCGCGGCTGCCGTTGCCGAAGCGATTGCCGCCGCCGGCGTTGCTGCGGCCGCCATCGCCAGGGCGCCAGCCGCCCGGCTTGCGCGTGTTGCTGCGCGGGGCAGCCGATTTCTTCGGTTCGTAGCCTTCGATGACGTCAACCGGGATGGTCTGCTTGGTAAAGCGTTCGATACGCTTCACATGCATGCCTTCGGCGTGGTTGACCAGCGAGATCGCCACACCCTTGCGGCCGGCGCGGCCGGTACGGCCGATACGGTGCACATAGTCTTCGGCGAACTTGGGCAGGTCGTAGTTGAACACGTGAGTGATGCCCGGTACGTCGATGCCGCGCGCGGCGACGTCGGTGGCCACCAGCACGCGCACCTGGCCGCGGCGCATGCCGTTGAGGGTGCGGTTGCGCGCGCCCTGGTGCATGTCGCCATGCAGCGCGGCGGCTGCGAAGCCGGCGATGTTGAGGCGGTCGGCGATGGTGTCGGCGTCACGCTTGGTGGCGGTGAACACCACGGCCTGGTCCATCGTGGTGTCGCGCAGCAGGTGATCCAGCAGACGGTTCTTGTGCGACAGGTCGTCGACGAAGTGCACGCGCTGCATGATGTTTTCATGGCGGGTGGCCGAACCGGCGATCTGGATCGTCAGCGGGTTGTTGGTGATGCGCTTGGCCATGTTGCCGACCACGCCGTCCAGCGTGGCGGAGAACAGCATGGTCTGGCGCGTGTCGGGAGTGGCGGCGACGATCTTTTCGATGTCGTCGATGAAGCCCATGTCCAGCATGCGGTCGGCTTCGTCCAGCACCAGGATCTGCAGTTGCGAGAAGTCGATCTTGCCGGACTCCATGTGGTCGATCAGGCGGCCCGGCGTGGCCACCAGGATTTCCGGGTTCTTCGACAGCAATTGCATCTGCTTGGGGTAAGGCATGCCGCCCAGGATCGACACCACGCGCACGCGGCGCATGTAGGAGCCGTACTTGTCGGTGGCGGTGGTCACTTGCAGGGCCAGTTCGCGGGTCGGGGTCAGCACCAGCATCTTGGGTTGCGCCGGGGTGAAGCGCGGACGCTCGCCGCGGGCACGGTTGGCCTGGCGTTCCTGGTTGGGGGTACGGGCTGCGGGCGCTGCCTGCGGCAGGTCTGCCAGCTTGTGCAGCGACGGCAGCATGAAGGCTGCGGTCTTGCCCGAACCGGTCTGCGAGGACACCAGCAGATCCTGGCCTTCGATGGCGGCGGGGATGGCTTTTTCCTGGACGGGGGTCGGGACGGTATAGCCTGCCTCGGTCAATGCTTTGATGATCGAAGGGTTCAGGCCAAGTGTTTCAAAAGTCATAATCTCTTTCGTGAATGTGAACGTCAGACACAATTCGGCAGGCGCGCACAAGCGCGCCGGGCATCAATGGCCTGAACGAAAAAAAGCAACGCCAACCGACGAAATGACTATGAAAAAATACAAAGAAATTTCGGCACAAAAGCTTTGCGCCGGGACGGCATCATTGAACGATGCCAGAGGCGGGAGGGCTTTTACTGAAAACTTGTCTTACTGACAGGTAAGGCTTGCGAAGCTAACTTAAGCGGTCGGTTTGAGTACGCTGAACTGAATAGGTTCTCACTGCCTGACTCGCTTGCGCACCGCATATTGCGATGCACAAGCAGAATCATACAGTAAAACATCGAGTTTGGCATCAGGTGTTCTTGGCCAGCCCCGATATCCTGTGGTTATTCGGCGATGCCGCCCACCACGCGCGAGAAGCCGCCGTCGACGTAGGTGATTTCGCCGGTGATGCCGGAGGCCAGGTCCGACAGCAGGAAGGCCGAGGCATTGCCGACGTCTTCAATGGTCACATTGCGGCGCAGCGGAGCGGTCGCGGCGACGGCGCCCAGGATCTTGCCGAAGCCTTTGATGCCGCTGGCGGCCAGGGTCTTGATCGGGCCGGCCGACACGCCGTTCACGCGCACGCCCTTGGGGCCCAGCGCTTCGGCCAGGTAACGCACCGAGGCTTCCAGCGAGGCCTTGGCCAGGCCCATGGTGTTGTAGTTGGGCACCACGCGCTCGGAACCCAGGTAGGTCAGGGTCAGCAGGGCGGCGTTCGGGGACAGCAGCGGCATGGCGGCCTTGGCCATGGCCGGGAAGCTGTAGGCCGAGATGTCGTGGGCGATCTTGAAGCCTTCGCGCGAGAAACCTTCCAGGAAGTCGCCGGCGATCGCCTCGCTGGGGGCGAAGCCGATGGCGTGCACCAGGCCGTCCAGCTGGCTCCAGGACTTGCCGAGGTCGGCGAACAGGGCATTGATCTGCTCATCGCTGGAGACGTCGCAGTCGAAGATCAGCTTGCTGTCGAATTCTTCGGCGAACTTGGTGATGCGGTCCTTGAAGCGCTCGCCCACATAGGTAAACGCCAGTTCGGCGCCTTCGCGCTTGCACGCTTCGGCGATGCCGTAGGCGATGGAACGGTTGGACAGCAAGCCGGTGATCAGAATTTTTTTGCCTTGCAGAAATGCCATGATGACTCCGTATGGTCCGCCGCAGGCGCCTTTCGCCTTGTCGGGCGGGCGCCGGTTGCGGCCGGTGGTGGTAGCGGCGCGGGCGCCGGGCTGGGACAGGCCAAGATTGTAGGGGCTTGCGGCAACCGGGGCAACCTTTGCGGCGCCGGGGCAGTCTTGCGGCCATCGGGCTGTCTCCCTCGGTCCGGTGCGCAATTGCTTAATTGTTTTAATTGCTTCCCTGTAATCGCCCATCTATTTACAATTCCCCGAACGTAATCGTTTCCGGCGGGGTGGGCATGGGACTTGCCTGTTGTTGGCGGCTTGCCGCCGGCTTGCGAAACGACTCAATGCCACCGAGAGCACAGACAAACACCGCATGGTCAAACCCCTTTTCTCCTGCCTGCTGGCCGCTGTCCTGATCCACAGCAATCCCGCCGCCGCCGCACACGCCTTCTCGCTCTACGACACTCCCAAGTATCCCGCCGGTTTCACCCATTTCGACTACGTCAACCCGGACGCGCCCAAGCGTGGCACGCTGTATCTCGCCAATCCGGACCGCCGCACCAGTTTCGACAAGTTCAACCCGTTTTCGCTCAAGGGCGTGGCGGCGGCAGGCGTGTCCGAACTGATGTTCGAAACGCTGGTGACCGCTTCCGCGGATGAGGTGGCGACCGTTTATGGTCTGCTGGCCGACGATATCCGGTTGGCGGAAGACCGCATGTCCGTGACTTTCCACCTGAACCCGGCAGCGCGGTTCAACAACGGCGACAAGGTGACGGCCGGGGACGTCAAGTATTCCTTCGATACGCTGATGGCCAAGGGGGCGCCGCAATTCAAGTCGGTGTTTGCGGACGTGAAGGACTGCGTGGTCGTCGATGCGGCCACGGTGCGTTTCGATTTCGCCAGCAAGAACCACGAGCTGCCCCTGGTCGTGGGCAGCGTGCCGGTGTTTTCAAAGAAATGGGCCCAAGGCACGCCGTTCGACCAGATCCAGTTGACGCCGCCGATCACGACGGGGCCTTATCTGATCGACAGCTATGACGTCGGCCGCAGCATTACCTACCGGCGCAATCCGGGCTATTGGGGCAACGAGATCCCGAGCCGGCGGGGCTTTTACAATTTCGAGCGCGTCGTCTACCGCTTCTATTCGGACGATGTGGCGCGGCTGCAGGCCTTCAAGGCCGGGGAGTTCGACGTGGTGGTCGAATACAGCGCCAAGAATTGGGCACGCAGCTACACCGGCCCACAGTTTCGCGACGGCAGCATCATCAAGAAGGAGTTCAGGCATTCCAATGGCGCCGGCATGCAGGGTTTTGTCATGAACCTGCGGCGCGACCAGTTCAAGGATCGGCGCGTACGGCAGGCGATAGGATTGGCGCTGGACTATGAATGGATGAACCGCCAGTTGTTCTATGGCCAGTACACGCGGATCTATTCTTTCTTCAACAACAGTCCGTTGGCGGCCACCGGCATCCCCGAGGGCGATGAACTGGCTTTGCTGAAGTCGATACAAGCCAGGGGCGGCAAGCTCGATCCGGCCGTGTTCGGCCCGGCGCCGGTGCCGCCCAGCACCAATCCCCCTGGTTCGTTGCGCGAAAACCTGCGCCGGGCGCGCGCCTTGCTGGCCGAAGCCGGCTGGGTCTACCGCGACGGCGCGGTGCGCAATGCGCAGGGCGTGCCGTTGTCCTTCGAGATTCTGGACGACCAGAGTTCGATGTCGCGCGTCATCAGCGTGTTCGCGCGCAACCTGCGTACGCTCGGCATCAACGTCACCCAGCGCAGCGCCGACTATGCACTGGTGGCCAAGCGCATGGAAGATTTTGATTTCGACATGACCAGCATCCGCTTTTCCGACATCAGCAGTCCGGGCAACGAGATGTTCGACATGTTCGGCTCCAAGGCTGCCGACCAGAAAGGCTCCAACAATGTATGGGGCCTGAAGGACCCGGTGGTCGACCAGCTGGTTCAGGCGCTGGTGGCCGCGCAAACGCGCGCGCAACTGACTGCGGCTGCGCGCGCGCTGGACCGGGTGTTGCTGCACAAGTACCTGGTGGTGCCGCATTGGTATTCGTCGACTCACCGCATCGCTTACCGGAACCGGTTCGGCATTCCCCGGACGGCGCCGCTGTATTACCAGGCCGACCCTTACGTGATCGGCAGCTGGTGGGAGGAGAAGGCGCGATGAGCATCGCAATGGCCCGCCATGCACTTGAACAAGGATGGTTGCACGCATGAATATCTGGTCCTACATATTGAAGCGGGTGCTGTTGATGGTGCCCACGCTGTTCGGCGTGATCGCCATCACCTTCGCAGTGATCCAGTTTGTTCCCGGCGGCCCGGTAGAGCAGGCCATGCTGGAGATGAAAGGACGCAGCGGCGGCGGCGAGGCTTCGGGCGGCGGCGCCGCCACTGGTGCCGCGGGCTACCGGGGCCGGCAGGGCATTGACGAGCAGCGCATCGCCGAGATCAAGCGGCTCTATGGCTTCGACAAGCCGCCCATCGAGCGCTTTGGCCAGATGCTCAAGGGTTTCCTGAGTTTCGACCTGGGCAAGAGCTTTTACCATCACGGCGATGTCTGGACGCTGGTCAAGTCCAAGCTGCCGGTGTCGGTCACTATTGGCCTGTGGACCTTCTTCCTGACCTATCTGATTTCGGTTCCGCTGGGCATTGCCAAGGCTGTGCGCGAAGGCAGCGCCTTCGATTCCGCCACCAGTGCGCTGGTACTGGTGGGGTACTCGATTCCCGGCTTCGTGCTTGGCGTGTTCCTGTTGGTGGTGTTCGGCGGCGGCAGTTTCTTGCAATGGTTCCCGTTGCGCGGACTGACCTCGGACAACTGGCAAAACCTGTCACTGGCAGGCAAGGTGGCCGATTACCTGTGGCACATCACGCTGCCGGTGACGGCTTCGGTGGCCGGCTCTTTCGCCGTCACCACGATCCTGACCAAGAACACCTTCCTCGAAGAGATTCGCAAGCAATACGTGCTCACCGCGCGCGCCAAGGGGCTCTCTGAAAACAAGGTGCTCTACAAGCACGTTTTCCGCAATGCGCTGATCCCGCTGGTGACCGGCTTCCCGGCCGCCTTTATCGGCGCCTTCTTCGCCGGCAGCCTGCTGATCGAGACGCTGTTCTCGCTCGACGGACTGGGGCTGCTGTCCTACGAGTCGGTGATTAGGCGCGACTATCCGGTGGTGATGGGCACGTTGTATCTGTTCACGCTGATCGGCCTGGTGGTCAAGCTGCTGGGCGACCTCTGCTACGTCTGGGCCGATCCGCGCTTGCAATTCGAAAGCCTGGCCAAATGAGCGCAATGCAAACACCCGCAACCGCTGTCGCCGCCGCGCCCCCGGTCTCGCCCAGCCGCCGCATCTGGCTGCGCTTTCGCGCCAGCCGCCGCGGCTATTGGAGCCTGGTGATCTTCACCGCGCTGTTCGTCGTCAGTCTCGGCGCCGAACTGTTTTCCAACGACAAACCGCTGGTGGCGCACTACAACGGGCAACTGATGTTTCCCATGCTGCGCGACTATTCCGACAAAAGCTTCGGCGGCGACTTCGATTCGCCGGCCGACTACCTCGATCCGTTCATCCAGGAGCAGTTCAGGAAAGACGGCAACTGGGCCGTCTATCCGCTCAACCGCTACAGCTACGACACGCTGAACTACTTCTCCAAAGCGCCCAACCCGGCCGCGCCTTCTGCCGACAACTGGCTGGGCACCGACGACCGCGGGCGCGACGTGTTCGCGCGGCTGCTCTACGGTTTCCGCATCTCGGTCCTGTTCGGCATCGCGCTGACTGCCATCGGCGTGGTGCTGGGCATCGCCGCCGGCGCCTTGCAGGGCTACTTCGCCGGGCGCACCGATCTGTTCATGCAGCGCATCCTGGAGATCTGGGGCTCGATGCCCGAGCTTTACCTGCTGATCATCTTTTCCTCGATCTTCCAGCCCAGCCTGGGTTTGTTGCTGATCCTGCTGTCGCTGTTCGGCTGGATGGGACTGTCGGACTACGTGCGCGCCGATTTCCTGCGCAACCGCAACCTGGAATATGTGCAGGCCGCGCGCGCCATGGGCTTGTCGAACCGCCAGATCATCTGGCGCCACATCCTGCCCAACAGCCTGACCACGGTGGTGACCTTCCTGCCGTTTCGCATGAGCGCGGCGATCCTGGCGCTGACCAGCCTGGATTTCCTCGGGCTCGGAGTGCCGCCGTCCACGCCCAGCCTGGGCGAGCTGCTGGCGCAAGGCAAGAACAATCTCGACGCCTGGTGGATCGCGCTGTCGACTTTCCTCGTGCTGACCGTGATGCTGCTGCTGTTGACCAATATCGGCGATGCCTTGCGCAACGCCCTCGATGTCCGGAGGAAAGCATGAGCGCGAACGTGGGCGCCCCTTTGCTGGAAGTCCGCAACCTGGTGATCCGCTTCGGTGGCTCCACCGTGGTGGACGATGTCAGCTTTTCGATCGCGCCGGGGCAGAAGTTCGCGCTGGTGGGCGAGTCCGGCTCCGGCAAGTCGGTCAGTTCGCTGGCCGTGCTCAGGCTCAACCAGGATGCGCAATACGGCGGCGAAATCCTCTTCGATGGCGCAGACATCCTGCAAAAAAGCGAACGCCAGATGCAGCAGGTGCGCGGCAAGGATGTGGCGATGATTTTCCAGGAGCCGATGACCGCGCTCAATCCGCTGTTTACCATCGGCAACCAGATTGCCGAGGTGCTGATGCGGCACGAAGGCATCAACGCCAAACAGGCCGCGCAGCGTACGGTGGAACTGCTGGAGAAAACCGGCATCCCGGAACCGGCGCGGCGCGCGCTGGCGTATCCGCATGAGCTCTCCGGCGGCCAGCGCCAGCGCGCCATGATCGCCATGGCGCTGGCCTGCAAGCCGAAGCTGTTGATCGCCGACGAGCCGACCACGGCGCTGGACGTGACCATCCAGGTGCAGATCCTGGAACTGCTCAACCAGTTGCAGCGCGATGAAAACATGGCGGTGCTGATCATCTCCCACGACCTCAACCTGGTGCGCCATTTCGCCGACCGCGTGGGCGTGATGGAAAAGGGCAAGCTGGTTGAAACCGCCTCCACCGAGGAACTCTTCGCCAACCCGCAGCAGCCTTATACCAGGAAGCTGCTGCAAAGCCGTCCGCAGCGCAGCGTTGCCGATGTCGCGCCGGATGCCGGCGTGGTGCTGCAGGCCGAACAACTGCGCTGCACCTACAAGATCAAGCAGGGCTGGTTCTCCAAGCGCCTGTTCCAGGCGGTCGATGGCGTGGACCTGCAACTGCGCCGCGGCGAAACGCTGGGCATCGTCGGCGAGTCCGGCTCCGGCAAGTCGACCCTGGGCATGGCGCTGCTGCGCTTGTCCGGCGCCCAGGTGGCGGGGGCGATCCGCTTCGACGGGCAGTCCATCGCCGATGCGCCCAGCCGCGTGCTGCGCCCCATGCGCTCGCGCATGCAGGTGGTGTTCCAGGATCCGTATGCCTCGCTATCGCCGCGCCGCACGGTGGAGCAGATCGTCGGCGAAGGCCTGGCGCTGCATCATCCCGGATTGAGCCTTGAACAGCAGCGCCGCAAGATTGCCGACGCCCTGGCCGAAGTCGGCTTGCCGGATTCGGTGCTGGAGCGTTATCCGCACGAATTCTCCGGCGGCCAGCGCCAGCGCATCGCCATCGCCCGCGCGCTGGTGCTGCAGCCCGAATTGCTGCTGCTGGACGAGCCGACCTCGGCGCTGGATGTCACCGTCCAGCAGCAGGTGCTGCAACTGCTGTCGGAACTGCAGCGCCGCCACGGCCTGGCGTATCTGTTCATCACGCATGACCTGGCGGTGGTGCGCGCCATGGCGCACCAGGTATTGGTGATGAAGGACGGCAAGGTGGTGGAGCGGGGCGACACGCAAGACATCATGCAGCGCCCGCAGCATGCCTATACGCAGCGTTTGCTGGCGGCGTCTTACGCGGCGTGATGCGATGTAGCCGTTGCGGTGCAAACAATAAGTCCCGCTTGCGGCAGTGCCGTTCAGTTGGGCTGACTCTCGCTCAGTCATCGGCATCCATTCGGGCTGAGTAGGCCCACCAGGGCCGTATCGAAGCCAGCGTGTCGGCCTTTCCCGGTCTTGCCTGCCCTTCGATACGCTGCTGCGCAGCTACTCAGGGCGAACGGAGCTGGAACTTCCCAAGAAAAAATGCCGTTCAGCGCTTAACTGAACGGCATTACCGCTTGCGCGGGGCTTTCTGGTTTCTTGTTGTGATGGCAGTCGAACTGCGCTCGTCTCCTCCGGCATCCTCCGGATTTTTTGCATCGGCGGGCATGCCTCCGATGGCGGCTTATTGCTTGCGCGCGCTATTGCCCGATGCCAGCGTGAGCGGCTTGCCCGCCGCCACCTTGCGCGCCGGGGCCGGCGCTGCCTTGCGCACCGGCGCACGGGCGGCGGCGACTTGCCGGCGTGCCGGCGCTGTGCGGCGCGCGGCTGCCGTGCGTGTCGGCGCGGCATGCGCGGTGTTGGGCACGTGCAATTGCAGGCTCTGGCCGGCGGCCAGCACGTCGCGCTTCAAGCCATTCCATTCCTTGATCTGCGCCACGCTCACGCGATAGCGGCCGGCGATGCCGGCCAGGGTGTCGCGCTTGCCGGCCTTGACATAGATACGGCGGGTTTCCGGTACGTCCGGGGCGATGGCCAGGCGGGCGTTGTCGGCGATTTCCGGGGTCAGCTCGGTATCGAGCGAGGTGGTTTGCTCGGTCTTGGGCACCAGGATGGTGGAGCCGGCCTTGAGCACCATGCGCGGCGGGATCTGGTTGACGCTGCGGATCACTTCGGGCGTCGTGCCGAACCTGCTGGCGATGGTTTCGATGCGCTCGCGGGCGCTGGAGACGGTGTGCGCCGTCCAGCTGGTGAAGGCCTGGGTCCACTTGGACATGTTGGCCTTGAATTTCTCGGCATTGTTTTCCGGCAGCAGGATCTTGGTGTCTTCGCTGCCGATGATCACCGGGCGGTTGAACTGCGGGTTGAGCGCCTTGAATTCGTCCAGCGACAGCTCGGCCAGTTGCGCCGCGACCTTGACGTCGATGTTGCGGGTCTTGCCGATGGTGACGAAGTAGGGCTGGTTGTCGACCTTGGGCAGGGCGATGTCGAAAGCGCCGGGGTTGGCGATGATGTTCTTCACCGCCTGCAGCTTGGGCACGTAGTTGCGCGTCTCATTGGGCATCTGCGCCGACAGCGTGTTGAAGTCGATCGGCAGGCCGGCCGCCAGGTTGCGGTTGACGGCGCGCTGCACCGAGCCTTCGCCCCAGTTGTAGGCCGCCAGCGCCAGTTGCCAGTCGCCGAACATGCCGTACAGCTTTTGCAGGTAGGTCAGCGCGGCGTCGGTCGAGGCCAGTACGTCGCGCCGCTCGTCGGTGAACATGTTCTGCTTGAGGTTGTAGTCACGCCCGGTGGACGGGATGAACTGCCACATGCCGGCCGCCTTGGCGGTCGACAGCGCTTCCGGGTTGAACGCCGATTCGATGAAGGGCAACAGCGCCAGTTCGGTCGGCATGCCGCGCTTTTCCAGTTCCTGCACCACGTGGAACAGGTAGCGCGAGGCGCGTACGGTGGTGCGCTGGATGTAGTCGGGGCGCGAGCTGTACCACTGCGTCTGGCTCTCGACCAGGCTGTTGTCCAGGTCGGGGATGCCGAAACCCTTGCGGATGCGCGTCCAGATATCGATGTCGTTCATTCCCGGCAGCGCATTGGCGCCGAGCTCGGGATTGATCGCATTGAAGGGGGCGGGGTAGATCGAGATGTCGTTGGCGTGGGAGAGCAGCGGGGTGCTTGCGCAAAACAGAGCGGCTAAAGCGAGTTTCTTCAGTGTTCGCTGCATGGGGGCGTTATCCTGTGCCAGAGGGCTAAAGTTTGCATTCGGCGCTTCCCTTGCAGAGCTCCGCAGTCGGTAAGCTCAACGCCTTCTGCCGGAAAACGATTTCATGATCGTTCGGCAGTCATGGCGGCAATGCAAGGCAGGAAGCTTCGGATTTCCCCCAAGCACGATTCGCACCTGGCGCGGTTTTTCTCAGTAAAAATGTGTAAAAACCAGCGCGCCAAAATGGGGAATGGGGGGAGTGTACGGAAGACCCTTTTCCGCAGTCAAGTAAAAATTGGCCGCTGTTACAAAGCCAAATCCTTGATTTGCTTGGGTTTTGGCGCCAAGTCGCCGGGATCGTCGGTTTATTTGTAGGTATTTTTCCATTCGCGTAGCGCAGCGAAGCTCTCAACTTCGCCAAACGTCTGCAAACGTCCGGCATCCTGCAGTGATTTTACGATGGTGGGCTGGGTCGCCCTCAGGAACGGGTTGGTTTTGCGCTCCAGCCAGATGGTCGAAGGCACGGTAGGCTGGCCGCGGTCGCGCTTGGCCTGCTCTTCTTTGATCCGGTCCGCGAGCCGGCCATTGTCGGGCTCCACCGCGGCCGCGAATTTCAGGTTCGACATGGTGTACTCATGGGCGCAATAGACGCGCGTGTCTCCCGGCAAGTTGGCCAGCCTGGCAAGCGAATCCACCATCTGCGCCGGCGTGCCTTCGAACACGCGGCCGCAGCCGCCGGCGAACAGCGTGTCGCCGCAAAACAGCAGGCCCGCGCCAGCCGCGTGGTAGGCGATATGGCCCAGCGTATGCCCCGGCACCTCGATGACGGCCAGCTCCAGCGGCAGGTGCGGCAGGCTGACCCGGTCGCCTTCGGCCAGCGGCTGCGTCATGCCGGCGATTTTCGCGCGTTCGCGCGCCGGGCCGTACACCGCAATGGCAGGGAATTCGGCGCTCCTGGCGCGTTCGGCCAATTCGACCACACCGCCGACGTGGTCAGCATGGTGATGAGTCAGTAGAATAGCGGCCAGCGTCAGGCCGTTTTCCTTGAGCGCGGCCAGGATCGGCCCGGCGTCGCCCGGGTCTACCGCGGCGGCATAGCGCCCGTTATGAATCAACCACAGGTAGTTGTCGCTGAAGGCCGGCACGGCCAGGACATCCAATGAAGTTTCCCGATCCGGTTTGGCTGGCGTGGCTGGCTGCTCGGTCATAAGGCGCGATCGTATAAATGAGTGACAATCCGGAAATTATAGACCTCGCAGCCTGGTTGCAGACGCCGACCGGCGCTTATCTGCGCGCCTGGGAGCAACGCCACCTCAATACGCTCACGGCCGACATCTTCGGTTTCAACGCCGTGCAGATCGGTTCGCCGCAGATCCACGCGCTGGCCGCCAACCGCATGCCTTACCGCTGGCTGACCGACAATGCCATGCCGGGCGAGAACCAGTCCGCGCTGGAAATCCCGCAAGTGCTGGCGCACGATTTCTGCGAACTGCCGTTCGCCACCCAGAGCCTGGACCTGGTGGTGCTGCCGCACGTGCTGGAGTTCGCCGCCGAACCGCACCAGGTATTGCGCGAGGTCGAGCGAGTGCTGATCCCGGAAGGGCAGGTGATCATCTGCGGCTTCAATCCCAGCAGCCTGTGGGGCATGCGCCAGGCAGCGGGCCGCCTGACCGGCGCCCACTTCCTGCCGCGCGACGGCGAATTCATCCGCCTGCCGCGTCTCAAGGACTGGTTGAAGCTGCTCAACATGGAAGTCAACCGCGGCCATTTCGGCTGCTACGCCCCGCCCTGCGAAACCGACAAGTGGCTCAACCGCTTCGGCTTCATGGAAAAGGCCGGCGACCGCTGGTGGCCGTATTTCGGCGCGGTCTATATCGTGCAGGCGATCAAGCGCGTGCCCGGTATGCGCCTGGTCGGCCCGGCCCTGAGCCGGCAGAAGGTCAAGGCGCCCAGGGGCATGCCGGCCACCAACCGTATCCACAAATCGGAATGAACCGCCGCCGGCCGGATCGGGTATGATCGCGGCCCCGGCGGCAACCAATGGGCGCGCAGCGCCAGAACAGACAAGCATGGACAAAGTAGAGATTTATTCGGATGGCGCCTGCAAGGGCAACCCCGGGCTGGGCGGCTGGGGCGCATTGCTGGTGGCCGGCGGCCAGGAAAAGGAAATCTTCGGCGGCGAACGCAACACCACCAACAACCGCATGGAGCTGATGGCCGTGATCCAGGCCCTGAACGCGCTCAAGCGCCCCTGCGACGTGGTGGTCCACACCGACAGCCAGTACGTGCAGAAGGGCATCAGCGAATGGATCCACGGCTGGAAGGCGCGCGGCTGGAAGACCGCCAGCAAGGAGCCGGTCAAGAACGCCGACCTGTGGCAGGCGCTGGACGCCGCCCAGGCGCAGCACAAGGTCGAATGGCGCTGGGTGCGCGGCCACAACGGCCACGCCGGCAATGAGCGCGCCGACCAACTGGCCAACCGCGGCGTCGACAGCATCAAGTAAGTCGATACAGAGATACAGAGACAAAGAGCAGGAGCCACCATGCGTCAGATCATCCTCGATACCGAAACCACCGGCCTGTCGCCGCGCGCCGGCAACCGCATCCTTGAAATCGGCTGCGTCGAAGTGCTCAACCGCCAACTGAGCGGCAACAACCTGCACCACTACATCAACCCCGAGCGCGACTCCGAAGAGGGCGCGCTGGCGGTGCACGGGCTGACCACCGAATTCCTGCGCGACAAACCGACCTTCAGGCAGATCGCGGCTGAATTCCTCGACTACGTGCGCGGCGCGCAGATCATCATCCACAACGCGCCCTTCGACGTCGGCTTCCTCGACGCCGAACTGGCGCTGCTGGACTTGCCGCCGTTTTCCGAGCATGTGGCCGAAGTGATCGACACCTTGCAGATGGCCAAGGAGCTGCACCCCGGCCGACGCAATTCGCTGGACGCGCTGTGCGACCGCTACGGCATCGCCAACGCCCACCGTACCCTGCACGGCGGCTTGCTGGATGCGGCGCTGCTGGCCGAGGTCTACCTGGCCATGACGCGCGGCCAGAATTCGCTGACCATGGACCTGGGCAGCGGCGACGAGCAGGGCGCCGACGGCGCCGCACTGGAGCTGGCGCCGCTGGCCGAGGTGATCGTGGTCGCTGCTGGCGAAGAAGACCAGCGCCTGCATGAAGACGTGCTCAACCAGCTCGACAAGGAAGTCCGGGGCACCTGCGTGTGGCGTTTCGAACCGCCCCCGCCGGAAGCGGCCGACGCGCCGCCGGCCTGATGCGGCAAGGTTGTCGCATCAGGCAACGGAAGTGCGCGAATTATTTACAAGCCCCTTGCCCAAGCCGGAAAACTTATGTCATAATCTCGCCTCTCGAACAGCACGGCAGCAATGCGGCGTTGTTCAAATGGAAGGTTAGCTCAGGGGTAGAGCACTGCATTCACACTGCAGGGGTCGCAAGTTCGAAACTTGCACTTTCCACCAGGATCCATGAAAAAAGCCAGCTTCGCGCTGGCTTTTTTCGTTTCCGGGCGTTGGCCTCGCTGTTGCCGAAACCCTGCTCCGGAAGATCCATCGAAGGGCCTTCCTTGATCGTGGCCGCCCATCATCCAGCCTCATCTTCACGATGTCGCCTGCAAAGCTTCTTTGATCAATTTGCAAGACCGATAGTCAGGTCGCCATTGCGGCGCGGGTACGTTTAACCCGGCAGCGCAGGCAGCTTGACCGTCGCGACCAGGCCGCTGCCTTCTGCGGGGGCATCCAGTACCACGCTGCCTTGCGAGGCCTGCACGATCTCGCGCACGATGGCCAGGCCCAGGCCGGAGCCGGGCTGGTCTGGCGCGGCGTTGCGATAGAAGCGCTCGAACACGCGCTCGCGTACTTCGGCCGGAATGCCGGGGCCGTTGTCGCTAACGGTGACGACAAATTGCCCGTTGCCGCCCGCCTGGCCATCGCCGCCTTCGCGCGCGATGCCCACCGTCACCTTGCCGCCGTCGGGCGTGTAGCGCAGGGCGTTGTCGATCAGGTTCATCAGCATGCCGGCCAGTTGCGCTTCATTGCCGTTGACCGGGGCGCGCTCCAGTTCGGTTTCCAGGCCGAGGTCGATATGCTTTTTCAGCGCCAGCCCGGCCAGCTCTTCCAGCACAGTGGCGGCAACCGCCATGAGGTCCACCGGCCCGCGCGGGAAGGCGCTGCTGTTGGAAGCTTCGGCCTGCGACAGTTGCAGCAGCTTGTTGGTCAGGTCGGTCATGTTGCGGCTGCTGTCGTGCAGCGCGGCCAGCACCTGCGGCAGGCGCGCCGGATCGTCCAGCTGGCGCGCGAACTGGATTTGCGAGTCGATCACGGTCAGCGGCGTGCGCAACTGGTGCGCGGCATCGGCAACGAAGCGTTTTTGCACGATCACCTGGGCGTTGAGCCGCTGGATGTACTGGTTGATCGCTTCCACGATGGGGCGCAACTCCAACTGCAATTGTCCGGTACGCAGCGGCGTGAGCGAATTGGGGTCGCGTGCGGCCAACTGGTCTTTCACCGCCAGGATGGGGCGCAACTCTATCGTCAGGCCCAGCACCACCAGCGCCACCGCCAGCAGCAACAGCACGATCTGGCGCCGCAGCGACGGTTGCCACAGGTCTTCCAGCATTTGCTGGCGGCCTTGCATGGTCTGGCCCACCGACACCGCCACCATGCGCAGCGTGCCTTCGTCATACAGCGCGCGGATGTAGCTGGCCACGCGCAGTGCGCGGCCCTCGAACACGGTGGTGGTATAGACCGGATGGATGGCGGCGAAGTCCGGGTCGACCGGGAAGTCGGGGCGGCCGGCCAGCAGCGTGGTGTCGTCCATCAGCACCTGGTAGTACACCGCATCCTGCGCCGGCGAGGCGAACATTTCCAGGGCCGCGGGCGGCACCGACACCACCGGCGCGCCATCCTGCCAGGTGACCTGGCCGGCGATCATGCGGGCCGAGGCCAGCAGGGCGCGGTCCTGGATCAGCGTGGCGCTGGAGACGGCGTTGTCATAGGCGTCGCTGGCCGACAGGCCGACGTATACCGTCATCGGGATCAGCAGCCACAGCAACAGCCGCAGGCGCAGGCTGTCAATCATCTTTTTGCTTGAGCAGGTAGCCCAGTCCGCGCAGGGTCATGATGGCGGCGCTGGAGGCATCCAGCTTCTTGCGCAGGCGCGAGATGTAGATTTCGATGGCGTCCGCGCTGGGTTCCTCCGACAGGCTGAAGATGCCTTTCATCAGGGCGGTCTTGGATACCGTCTTGCCCTGCTTGAGCATCAGGATTTCCAGCACGTCGTGCTCGCGCGCCGGCAGCGCCAGCGTGTTGCCGGACACCGCGAACTGGCGCGTGTTGCTGTCGTAGACCAGGTCGCCGCAATGGATTTCGGCCGCCTTGTCGGGCGTCTGGCGGCGGATCAGCACCTTGATGCGCGCCACCAGCTCGCGTATCTCGAAGGGCTTGACCAGGTAGTCGTCGGCGCCGGCGCCCAGGCATTCCACCTTTTCGTCGATCGAGCCGCTGGCGGTCAGGATCATCACCGGAACGCCGTTGTGGCGCTCGCGCAGGCGCCGCAGGACGTGCTTTCCGCCCAGCTTGGGCAGCATCAGGTCGAGCAGCACCACGTCGTAGTTTTCATCCCGCAGAACCTGGTCGGCGATCTCGCCGTCAGCCGCGATATCCACGCTGAACTTGTGTTCTTTCAGGATTTGTTCAAGCCAATGGGCGAGCTGCGGGTTGTCTTCGATCAGGAGCAATTTCATGCAAATGTCTCGTTGGTTTTGTTGCGGTGCAAATAAAAAAGCGGTTTTTTGGAAAGCTGGATGAAGGTTTCGGCTTCTTAGAATACGCGGACAAATCAGTAAAGATGGCGCCAGACCATCCACCACCAACATCAGGAGACAATCATAATGCGTCAAGACGCCCGTGTGTTCCAGGCTTCCGTCATTCGCCGCTCCCTGCTGGCGCTGGGCGCCACCGCCGTGGCGGCGGCCGCGCTGGCGCTGTCGGCCCCGCAGGCCCATGCGGCCGACAAGATCATCATCATGGTCGGCGGCATCAACAAGCTGATTTACCTGCCGCCCAAGCTGGCCGAGAACCTGGGCTACTTCAAGGAAGAGGGCCTGGACGTCGAACTGCAGTCGCAGCCGGCCGGCGTGGACGCCGAGAACGAGTTGCTGGCCGGCGCCGTGCAGGCGGTGGTGGGCTACTACGACCACTCCATCGACTTGCAGAGCAAGGGCAAGGAAGTCACCTCGATCACCCAGTTGCTGCTGGTGCCGGGCGGCATGGAGATGGTGCGCGCCGACCTGGCCGGCAGCGTCAAGAGCATGGGCGACCTGAAGGGCAAGACGCTGGGCGTGACCGGCCTGGGCTCTTCTTCCAGTTTCATCGCGCAATACCTGGCCAGCCGCGCCGGGCTGAAGACTTCCGACTATTCGATGCTGCCGGTGGGCGCGGGCAATACCCTGATCGCCGCCATGAAGCAAAAGCGCATCGACGTGGCCTGGACTACCGAACCGACCACCTCCATCCTGCTGGCCTCGGGCGACGCCAAGGTACTGGTCGACATGAGCAGCGTGGAAGGCACGCGCAATGCATTGGGCGGCCTGTATCCGGCTTCCAGCGTGTACGTCAACCGCGCCTGGATGAACAGCCACAAGGCCGAGTCGCAAAAGCTGGCGCGCGCCTTCGTCAAGACCCTGAAGTACATCCAGACCCATACGCCGGAAGAGATCGCCGACAAGATGCCCAAGGACTACTACGGCGGCGACAAGAAGATTTACGTACAGGCGCTCAAGGCCTCCATGCCGATGTATTCGCCCGACGGCAAGATGCCGGCCGGCGGCCCGGAGCAGGTGCTCAAGGTAATGGCCGGCTTCAACCCCAACATCAAGGGCAAGAACATCGACCTGTCGAAGACTTATACCAACGAGTTCGTCGACCAGGTCAGGTAAAAACGCACAAGGCTTAGAATTCGCAGGTTTGCGCAGGTCTGGCCTGCGCCCGGGCATCATCCAACAGGAGACTGACATGAACAAGAATATCCGCCGCACCCTTTTGTCGCTGGCCGTGGCGAGCGCCGCCCTGGCCGCGCTGCCGGGCCAGGCCTTGGCCGCCGGCAAGATCACTATCATGGTGGGCGGCATCACCAAGATGGTTTACCTGCCGGCCAAGCTGGCCGAGCAACTGGGCTATTTCAAGGAAGAAGGGCTGGACGTCGAGCTGCAATCGCAGCCGGCCGGGGTGGACGCCGAGAACGAACTGCTGGCCGGCGCGGTGCAGGCGGTGGTGGGTTTCTATGACCATTCGATCGACCTGCAGACCAAGGGCAAGGAAATCACCGCCATCACCATCTTCGGCCAGGTGCCGGGCGAAGTGGAGCTGGTTTCCACCAAGGCCGCGCCCAACTTCAAAAGCATGGCCGACGCCCGCGGCAAGACGCTGGGCGTGACCGGCCTGGGCTCGTCGACCAACTTCCTGACCCAGTACCTGGCTTCGCGCCACGGCATCAGCTCCAAGGAGTTCTCGGTGCTGCCGGTGGGCGCCGACAATACTTTCATCGCCGCCATGAAGCAGGGCCGCATCGATGCCGGCATGACCACCGAACCGACCGCTTCGCTGATGCTCAAGACCGGCGATGCCCAGGTGCTGGTCGACATGCGCACCGTGGAAGGCACCGTCAAGGCGCTGGGCGGGTTGTATCCGGCTTCCAGCCTGTATGTCCAGCGCAGCTGGCTCAACGGCCACAAGGATGAGGCGCAAAAGCTGGCGCGCGCCTTCGTCAAGACGCTCAGGTTCATCCATACCCACAGCGCCGAACAGATCGCCGACAAGATGCCCAAGGATTATTACGGCAACAACAAGGCGCTCTATGTGCAGGCCCTGAACAATTCGCTGCCGATGTATTCGCCGGACGGCAGGATGCCCAAGGGCGGCCCGGAAACCGTGCTGGCCGTGCTGGCGGGCTTCAATCCGAACGTCAAGGGCAAGCACGTGGACCTGTCCAGGACCTACACCGACGAGTTCGTGAGCCAGGTGAAGTAAGCCTGCGAACCTGACGGGGCCGGAAGAGGGGAGCGGGACCGCTTCTCTTGCGGCAGCAGCACCGGTCCCTGTTTTCTCCGATTTTTTGCCAACGACCATGATGCGTTTGTACGCGTCAGGGGATCACTCAGCCCAGGAAAGAGCATCAAGATGAATGCGATCAACCCAAACGCTTTCGCCAAGCCAGCCGCCGGCAGCCAGGAAACGCCGGCCATCGAGCTGCGCAATGTGACTTGCCGTTTCATTACCGCGGATGGCAAGGCCACCGTGGCGCTGCGCGACTTCTCCATGAGCGTGGCGCGCGGCGAGTTCGTCGCCGTGGTCGGCCCCACCGGCTGCGGCAAGTCCACCACGCTGTCGCTGATCACCGGCCTGTTGCAGCCGACCATGGGCGAAGTGCGCGTGATGGGCCAGCCGGTCAACGGCATCGACCCGCGCATCGGCTTCGTGTTCCAGAACGACGCCGTGTTCCCGTGGCGCAGCGTGCGCGACAACGTCGCTGCCGGCCCGATGTTCCGCGGCAAGTCCAGGGAGCAGGCGCACCAGCTGGCCGACGAATGGATCCGCCGCGTCGGCCTGGACAAGTTCGGCGACCACTACCCGCACCAGTTGTCCGGCGGCATGCGCAAGCGCGTGGCGCTGGCGCAGACTTTCATCAACAGCCCCGAGATCCTGCTGATGGACGAGCCGTTCTCCGCGCTCGACATGCAGACCCGCACACTGATGCAAGACGAGCTGCTGCAACTGTGGACAGCCCATTCCGGCTCGGTGGTGTTCGTCACCCACGACCTGGAAGAGGCGATCGCGCTGGCCGACAAGGTCTACGTGCTGACCGCGCGCCCGGCGACCCTGAAGAGCGTCTACCCGATCGACCTGCCGCGCCCGCGCGTCATGGAAGAGGTGCGCTACGAGCAGCGCTTCATCGACATTTCGCGCAAGATCTGGAGCGACCTGCGCGAAGAAGTGCATATCGCCTGATGCGCTGTCGCCGGAGATGGGCTTCGATACGCCGCTGTGCGGCTACTCAGCCAGAACGGCTTTCTCCGGCGCCTCCCATTCCCGGCACCCGTTCGCCCTGAGCGCCCTGAGTAGCGGCAAGGCCGCGTATCGAAGGGAACGCATAGCAGGCAACTCTGAATTCTGAACATCACAGGTGAGCAACATGACACAAGCACAAACCACACACAACGCGGCGATGCAGGATATCGCCGCGGTCGAAGCCGAGGCGCAGCGCAAGATCCGCGCGCGCCGCAACCTGGTCGTCGGCCTGCGCATCGCCATCCTGGTGGTGGTGCTGGGTGGCTGGGAGCTGTTCGCCCGCATCGGCTGGATCGATCCTTTCTTCTTTTCGCAGCCGACGCTGATCGTGGCCCAGATCTACGAATGGATGGTCGAAGGCACGTCGCAAGGCCCGCTGTGGACCCAGGTGCTGGTGACGCTGGAAGAAACCGTGCTGGGCTTTCTGATCGGCTCGGTGGCCGGCGTGATCGCCGGCATCGTGCTGGGCCGCAACAAGCTGCTGTCGGACGTCTTCAGCCTCTATATCCAGATCGCCAACTCGATCCCGCGCGTGGTGCTGGGCTCGATCTTCGTGATCGCCTTCGGCCTGGGCATGGCCTCCAAGGTGGCGCTGGCGGTGGTGATGGTGTTCTTCGTGGTGTTCGCCAATGCCTTCCAGGGCGTGCGCGAAGCCGACCGCTACATGATCGCCAACGCCCAGATCCTGGGCGCGTCGCGCCGCCAGGTGACGACTGCGGTGGTGATCCCGTCGGCGCTGTCGTGGATCCTGGCCAGCCTGCACGTGAGCTTCGGTTTCGCGCTGGTGGGCGCGGTGGTGGGCGAGTTCCTGGGTTCCAAGCAGGGCATCGGCCTGCTGATCTCGACCGCCCAGGGCGCCTTCAACGCCAGCGGCGTGTTCGCGGCGATGATCGTGCTGGCGGTGGTGGCGCTGGCGGCGGACTGGCTGTTGCATGCGCTGGAGCGCCGCCTGCTGAAGTGGCGTCCGCAGGCCTTCTGATCGGGATGCGCCAAACGTTTTAAAATAGCGGCACTGCTTCGAAGAAAGCAACATCCAACCAGCGGGGACACCTAAGCGACAGGCTTTTGTGTCCCCGCCGCTTTTTCCGCGCCCAATCTTTCTCAATCCATGTCCGCCCAACGTCCAGACCAGTTGTCCGATCCTTCCGCCAGGTCTTCCGATATTTCACAGCGCGCGCTGCTGTGGATCGTCGCCTCCGGCTTTTTCATGCAGACGCTGGATACCACCATCGTCAACACCGCCTTGCCGGCCATGGCGCGCAGCCTGGGCGAACCGGTGCTGGCGATGCATCCGGTGGTGGTGGCCTACACGCTGACGATGGCGTCGCTGACCCCCGCCTCGGGCTGGCTGGCGGACCGGTTCGGCACGCGCAAGATGTATTTCGCGGCGATCCTGGTGTTCGTGATCGGTTCCATCCTGTGCGCCACCGCGCATACGCTGCCGCAACTGCTGGCCGCGCGCGTGGTGCAGGGCATCGGCGGCTCGATGCTGCTGCCGGTGGGACGGCTGGCGGTGCTGCGCAGCGTACCGGGCGCGCAATATATCGCGGCGCTGGCGTCGATCTCGATCGCCGGCCAATTGGGGCCGGTGGTGGGGCCGGTGCTGGGCGGCTGGCTGGTGCAGAGCCTGTCGTGGCACTGGATCTTCCTGATCAACGTGCCCATCGGCACCATCGGCATGCTGGCCGTGCTGCGCTACCTGCCCAACGACGTGCTGCCGGCCGCGCCAAGGTTCGACGTGCTGGGCTGCGGCCTGCTGTCGGGCTGCATGGTGGCCTTTTCGCTGGCGCTGGACGTGCCTTTCGAGGCCCACCGCGGCATCTGGAGCGCGACCCTGTTCGTGCTGGCGGCGCTCACGGTCTGGTTTTATTGGCTGCATGCGCGCCGTCATGAGCGGCCGCTGTTTCGCCTGGGATTGTTCAGGGAACCCAACTTCAGCATCGGCCTGGCCGGCAACCTGGTGTGCCGCATCGGTTCCTCGGCGGTGCCGTTCCTGTTGCCGCTGCTGCTGCAGGTGCGGCTGGGCTATTCGCCGCTGCAGTCCGGCCTGGTGCTGCTACCGGCGGCCATCGCCGGCACCATCGCCAAACCGTGGATCGCGCCGCTGGTCAGGCGTTACGGCTATGACAATTTCCTGTTGGTCAATACCTTGCTGGTGGGCGGCGCCATCGTGTCGTTCGCGCTGATTACGCCGGATTGGCCGCTGGCCGCAGGCATCGTCCAGTTGGCCGTGTTCGGCGCTTCCAACTCGATGCAGTTCGCGGCCATGAACAGCGTGACCCTGAAGGGCCTGGACAAGAACGATGCCGGCAGCGGCAACAGCCTGTTCTCGATGGTGCAGATGCTGGCCATCGGCCTGGGGGTGACCATCGGCGGCACGCTGGTGAACCTGTTCAAGGACGGTTCGGGCGCGGCCACCAGCTTCAGTTTCCAGATCACCTTCGTGATCGTCGGCGTGATCACCTTGGCCTCGGCCTGGGTGTTTCGCAAGATGGATCCGCGCTACTTCAGGTAGACCCCGGGTAGATCCCATTGGCGCGCGCCAACTGCCGGGGCCTGACTGGATGCTGTCGAATGGCTGACAACGGACTGACTGTGACGGAAATGAAACAAAATACAAGCGGCGCGGCAGGCGCTTTACGATCGCGTGTTTGCAGCATTGGCGAGGCTGCAATACGATGCTTCGATTCGCAGATGTTTTGCGCCGTTTTTCTTCTCGTGAAGTCCCTATGAACGTTTTGCTGGTCGAAGACGACCCGGTGCTCACCGACGGCCTGTCGCGTGTGCTCAACTCCCATGGATTCACCGTCCATACCGTCAATAACGGTACCGATGCGCTGTCGCAGCGTTTCAATGCGTCGGTGCTGGTGCTCGACATCGGCCTGCCCGGCATCGACGGCTTCGAAGTGCTGCGGCGCATGCGCGCTTCCGGCAACAACACGCCGGTGCTGCTCCTGACCGCGCGCGACACCATTCCCGACCGCGTGCATGGCCTGGAGCTGGGCGCCGACGACTACCTGGTCAAGCCTTTCGCCACGCCCGAACTGGTGGCGCGCATCAAGGCCCTGGTTCGCCGCAGCGCGCCGCAGCCGGCGCAACTGTCGGTGGGCGGGCTGTCGCTGGACAACGCCACCAAGCGCGCCGACATCGATGGCCGCAAGATCGAACTGTCGCTGCGCGAATGGACGGTGCTGGAATACCTGATGCAGCATGCGTCGCGCGTGGTCTCCAAGCAGCAGATCATCGACGCCGTGCTGCCCTGGGGCGAAGACTTCACCATCAACGCGGTGGAAGTCTATGTCTCGCGCATCCGCCTCAAGATCGCCGACTCGGGCGTGGCCATCCGTACCATCCGCGGCTTCGGCTACATGCTCGAAAAGAGCGAGAGCTGATCGTTGCGCTGGCTTGAACGCATGCCGGTCCTGCAGCCCAGCATCCGGCGCGACCTGCTCAAGTGGCTGATTGCGCCGCTGCTGCTCATCAACCTGGTGGGCGCCGGGTTCACCTACTGGCTGGCCTGGCTGCCGGCCCAGCATGCCTTCGACCAGAACCTGATGGATTCGACCTGGGGCTTGTATGCCCAGGTGCGGCACCGCCAGGAAAAGACCTCCGCCGAACTCACCAAGCAGGCCGAACAGATCCTGCGCAGCAACCATTCCGACACCACCTTTTTCGCCGTACGCAATATCAAGGGCGAGATCATCCTGGGCGACAAGGGCTTTCCCTCTCTGCCCGACAGCGACGTGTTCGAGCGGCCCATCAATTACGACGCCGAGATGCGCGGCGAGCCGGTCCGCATCGCCGCGCTGCAGGTACGGGTCAAGAATGGCGTGATTTCGGTGGCGGTGGCCGAGACGGTGCGCAAGCGCAACCGCGCCCATTACACGATCCTGCTGTCTTTCCTGGCGCTGGACGGCGTGCTCACCTTCATCTCGCTCACCGCCGTGCTGGTGGCGGTGCGGCGCGGGCTCAAGCCGCTGCAGGCGCTGCAGGGCAACCTGGAGCAGCGCGGCCACGGCAAGCTGGGCGCCATCGACAGCGCCGGTTCCCCGGTCGAGCTGCTGCCGCTGATCGGCGCCATGAACCAGCTGATGGAGCGCATCAGCAAGGGCGAGCAGGCGCAGCAGAATTTCCTGGCCGACGTCGCCCATCAGTTGCGCACGCCGTTGACCGGCCTCAAGCTGCAACTGGAGCTGCTGCATGCCAAGCACCGCGATGAGCCCGACACGACCCGTTCGCTGGAGATGATGAATTCCTCGGTCGAGCGCATGATCCGCCAAAGCCGCCAATTGCTGGCACTGGCGCGTTCCGAGCACGGCCAGTTCGAGCAGCGCAACCTCGAAAACCTGTCGCTGGACAAGCTGGTGGAGGCGTCCATCCAGCATTTCATCGAAGAGGCCGACAAGAAACAGATCGACCTCGGTTTCGACCTGCGGCCCGGCCGCATGCGCGGCGACCGTTTCCTGTTGTCCGACCTGATCGACAACCTGATCGACAACGCGGTGCGTTATTCGCCGCCGCACAGCAGCGTCACCGTGCGTTGCCAGGAGCAGGACGGGGAGACCTTGCTGACGGTGGAAGATTCCGGCCCCGGCATCGCTCCCGAACATCGCGAGCTGATCTTCGACCGCTTCTACCGCGCCAACGACAAGGTGGCCGGCAGCGGCCTGGGGCTGGCGATCGTGCGCGAGATCGCCCGCGAACACGGCGCTGTGATCACCCTCGATTGTGGCGAGACCAGGCAAGGCACGGTCTTCACGGTGCGCTTTCCGTCGGTGGCCTGATCTTTTCCTGCCGGGCGCCGATGTACGGATGAGGCTGCGATTGTTCCCGCCCGGAAATTTCCTCGCAATCACATTCAGAACCTGGCGCACGCCCCTGTGTCTAACGGCCTCCAACGCGACCGAGAATGGAGGCGGCATGACAGACAAAGTGATACGGAACGGCACCCACATCGCCCGCTACGATGCGATCGAAAAACCCGACCACGCCTACGAGGCGCAAGTGTTCGTGCGCCTGGCGCGCGAACCCGAGATCGCCGAAACCTATATTCCGGCCGGTTTTTATCCCACCGAGGAGGAAGCCTTGGCCGGCGCCCGCGAACGCGCCAGGCGGGCGCTGAAGGAGCATGAATTTTGAGGCAGCTCATCCGGTTTTCATCGGCCGCTTCCTGGCGCCGTCGCTTGCCGGGCCTGGCCGCCGCGGGCGCGGCGCTGGTTGCGCTGGCCGGCTGCGGCAGCACCGGCGCCATCTCGCCAGCGACCCCATTCGAGTTGCGCGGCGCCACCAGCGTGCCGACGCCAGGATGGAGCAAGGCCGGGAACAGCGATGTTGCCGGTAGCGTGATCTATCTTGCGCCCACGGCATTGCTGGATGCGACCGACGTCCAGCGCGCCACCGCGCAAAAGGATGCGGCCGGGCGCGCCATTTTGCTGCTGCAGTTTTCGCCCAGCGGGACGGCGCGCCTGACCGCCGGTTCGCGCCAGCTGGTGGGCCGGCAACTGGCGGCGGTGGTCGAGGGGCGCGTGACCAACGTGACCGCGGTGCAGGGGCCGCTGACCGTCAACGCCATGGCGCTGACCGGCTTCGGGAGCTTTGACGAGGCCGCCCGCGTGGCGCATCTGATTTCTTCTTCCAGGTAAGCGCAACGTAGCGGCAACGAGTCGGACGAGAAGGGAAAATGGCTGAAGCATGCTATGTTTCAGCCATGTTTTTTTTGGACGGCGTTTTTGCACTTGTTGCGTCTGCCGATGTCCCCCCATTCCTCTAGCCCATCGATGCCATGTCCGTTGCCCGCAATATAGTCCAGGTCCACCCGCGCCTGCTGATCGCCATCCTGGTCGGCATTGTCTGCGGCTTGCTGATTCCCGCCGGTTCGCTGGTCACGCATTGCCTGATCGGCTGGAACGCCGGCGTCTGGACCTACCTCGTCACGATCTGGCTGATGATGTATTTGGCCGATGCCCAGGACGCCAAGCGTCTGGCCGAGGTCGAGGACGAAAGCGCGCAACTGGTGCTGTGCATCGTCTGCATCGCCGCCATTGCCAGCCTGGTGGCGATCCTGCTGGAACTGGCCGGCAGCAACCATGGGCATGAAGGGCGTTTGCTGCGCTACGCGTTCACCGCGGCCACCGTGTTCGGCTCCTGGTTCCTGATCGGCACGATCTTCACATTGCACTACGCGCGCTTGTTCTACGCCCAGGACGACGATCCGCAAGCCTTGCCGCTGCGCTTTGTCGATGGCGAGGCCGCCCCCGATTATTGGGATTTCCTGTATTTCTCCTTCACCATCAGCGTCGCCGTCCAGACTTCCGATGTGGGCGTGGCCACGCGCTCCATGCGCCAGGCGGTGCTGGCGCATTCGCTGATCTGTTTCGTCTTCAATGCCGCCATCATCGGCCTGTGCATCAATATCGCCGCCGGCCTGGCCGGGAACTGAATCCAGGCGAGGGGCCAAAGAAAAAGGGTTGCCTTCGCAGGCAACCCTTTTTCATTTCAGCCAACCGCGCGGATCGGCTTATTGCCAGCCGTAGCGCTTGGCATACCAGTTCTTCATGAGCTGGATCAGCACCGCGTACGCCAGCAGGATCGCCGCCAGCCACGGGAAGTAGGACAGCGGCAGCGCTTCCAGCTTGAAGTAGTGCGCCAGCATCGACATCGGGATGAAGATGCCGATGGCCATGATGACCAGCGTCATGCCCAGCAGCGGCCACGAGGCGCGGCTCTGCAGGAAGGGGATGCGCCTGGTGCGGATCATGTGCACGATCAGCGTCTGCGACAGCAGGCCTTCGATGAACCAGCCGGACTGGAACAGCGTCTGGTGGTCCGGCGAATTGGCGCCGAAGATGTACCACATCAGCGCGAAGGTGGTGACGTCGAAGATCGAGCTGATGGGGCCGAAGAACACCATGAAGCGGCCGATGTCGGCGGCGTCCCAGCGCTGCGGCTTTTCCAGGAATTCCTTGTCGACGTTATCGAACGGGATGGAGATCTGCGACACGTCGTACAGCAGGTTCTGCACCAGCAGATGCAACGGCAGCATCGGCAGGAACGGCAGGAAGGCGCTGGCGATCAGTACCGAGAACACGTTGCCGAAGTTCGAGCTGGCCGTCATCTTGATGTACTTGAGCATGTTGGCGAAGGTCTTGCGGCCTTCGAGCACGCCTTCTTCCAGCACCATCAGGCTCTTTTCCAGCAGGATCAGGTCGGCCGCTTCCTTGGCAATGTCCACCGCGGTATCGACCGAGATGCCGATATCGGCCGCGCGCAAGGCCGGGGCGTCGTTGATGCCGTCGCCCATGAAACCGACCACGTGGCCCTTGTCGTGCAGCACGCGCACGATGCGTTCCTTGTGGGTCGGGGAGAGCTTGGCGAATACCGTCACTTTCTCGACGGCGACGGACAATTCTTCGTCGCTCATCTTTTCCACGGACGAACCGAGCAGCATGCCGTCCACTTCCAGGCCGACTTCGCGGCAGATCTTGGCGGTCACCAGTTCGTTGTCGCCGGTCAGGATCTTCACCGCCACGCCATGCTCGCGCAGCGCGGCCAGGGCCGGCGCGGTCGATTCCTTGGGCGGGTCGAGGAAGGCGATGTAGCCGACCAGCACCAGGTCCGACTCATCGGCCTGGCTGTAGGTTTCCTTGGTCGGCGGCAGGTCCTTGGCGGCCACCCCCACCACGCGCAGGCCTTCGGCGTTCAGGCCGGCGGTGGTCTCGCGGATTTCCGCCAGCAGTTCGGGCGTGAGCGGAACGATCCGGCCGTCGTGGCGCGCACGGGTGCAGACCGAGACGATCTCTTCCACCGCGCCCTTGCAGATCAGTTCGTGGTGGTCTTCACGTTCGGACACCACCACCGACATGCGGCGGCGCTGGAAATCGAAGGGGATCTCGTCGACCTTGCGGTAGGCCGAGGCGATCGACATTTCGCGCTGCAGTTCGGCGTGCTCCAGCACGGCCACGTCCAGCAGGTTCTTCAGGCCGGTCTGGTAATAGCTGTTCAGGTAGGCGTACTGCAGCACCTCGTCGTCGGGCTCGCCGCGGATGTCGGTATGGCGCTCCAGGAAAATCTTGTCCTGGGTCAGGGTGCCGGTCTTGTCGGTGCACAGCACGTCCATCGCGCCGAAGTTCTGGATCGCGTCCAGCCGCTTGACGATCACCTTCTTGCGCGACAGGGCGACGGCGCCCTTGGCCAGCGTCGAGGTGACGATCATCGGCAGCATTTCCGGCGTCAGGCCGACGGCCACCGACAGGCCGAACAGGAACGCCTCGACCCAGTCGCCCTTGGTGAAGCCGTTGAGGAAGAACACCACCGGCGTCATCACCAGCATGAAGCGGATCAGCAGCCAGCTGACCTTGTTGACGCCGGCCTGGAAGGCGGTGGGCGTGCGGTCGGTGGCCGTCACGCGTTCGGCCAGGGCGCCGAAATAGGTGCGCTTGCCGGTGGTCAGGACCACGCCGGTGGCCGAGCCGCTGACCACGTTGGTACCCATGAAGCACAGGTTTTCCAGCTCCAGCGGGCTGCCGGCGTCGGTCTGGGTGGGCGTGACGAACTTTTCCACCGGCAGCGATTCGCCGGTCATCGCGGCCTGGCTGACGAACAGGTCCTTGGCCGAGAGCAGGCGCAGGTCGGCCGGGATCATGTCGCCGGCGGAGAGCAGCACGATGTCGCCGGGTACCAGCTTCTTGATCGGTAGCTCGATGCGCTTGGCGCCCTTGGGATGCAGCTTGATGTCGAAGTAGCGCTGCGCCTCGGCGGCCAGTTCTTCGGCCAGGTCGTGGCGCATCACGGTGGCGGTGTTGCTGACCATCGCCTTGAGCTTGTCGGCGGCGGTATTGGAGCGCGCCTCCTGCACGAAGCGCAGCAGCGTCGATATCACCACCATGGTGCCGATCACGATGGCGGCCTTCATGTCTTCGGTATAGAACGAGACTGCGGCCAGGAGCGTGAGCAGCAGGTTGAACGGGTTCTTGTAGCAGTGCCACAGGTGCACCGGCCAGCTCAGCGGCTTTTCATGTTCGACTTCATTGGGGCCGACTTCGGCGCGGATGGCGTCGGCTTCGGCTTCGGTCAGGCCGTCATGGCGCGATTTCAGGCGCTGCAGCAGTTCGCTTGCATCGCAGCGGGCCGCTTCGTTGAGTTGCTGGGCCAGGGTTTGCGGGATCTCCTTGGTCACCGGCGCGCTGCGGAACATGTCCATTCCAAGGCGGCGGAAGTGGCGGTCCATTCCGCGGGCGCGGATGAAGCCGGCGAAGGTCTCTTTCAGCAGGTTCAGGTTCATGGCGTACTTCTTTTCATGTTGTTTTCGCCGCCAGGGCGGGGTGGGGGCGAAGTGGCTTGCGGTCCGATGCGCAAGGCCGGGCGGGCTGGATGCGCATTCAGGTGGCGTCGTCAGGCGGCCCGAGTCAGGACTCTAACGGGCGCGCTTGACGGATCGATGACAAACATCGGGTCTTCATGTTTTTTTCTGTCGCATTGCAGCCTCCGCTTCGGTTGAGCGGAGCCCCTTTCACAGGCGCCTGTGCGCGCAGGCAGGCCAGATGCCGGCCGCAACGAAGCGGCGGCAAAAAGCCTGCGCTGCCGGTTGCGGTGCAACCAGCGTCATGCGGCCAGACTGTGGCTCGCCGCATCGGCAGCCATGCCTGCGGCGGTCGGTCGTCGATATGTTGTCGTGAGGGAAAAACGATGCGGCGAAATATTGGGAAGAAAACGCGGGGACCGCGCCTGGACTTCTTCCGGCCACTGGCAGCCTGTGGCCGCCAAGTGTCATTCCGTATGCATTGAGATACCGCCATCTGCCTGATTGCAAGATGACGGCAGGAGGATGTCCTGTTCGATCTTGCCGAGGCTTAACCGGGGATTAACCGGCAACAACTGTCACCCGAACAAGTGCCCATGAGAGGGACTCCAAAAAAATGAGAACGGGCGAATTCTACGCTCGCGCTTAAACGAGGGTCAAGGCAAATCCGGCCGCCTGCCGAAAATTTGTGCGTTCGCAACAATGCCGCGGCCGCCCCTTGTCGCTGCTGTGCAGCAACGAATTGTCGGCGGCCCTGCTTGTTTTATGTGACATGCGGCCTATACTCAAATCACAAAGTCCCGCCGGGCAAGGCTGGCAGCGATGCCATGCCGCCCGATACGAATAATCCGAAAGCGGATCTGAATGTGAAGGCTGAATGAGGAGACGCATCATGCCGAACATCATCATGAACAATCTGGTGTTTTTCATTCCGATGACCTTGGCCGGGCTATTGCTATGCGGCGAGGTGCCGGTCGCCTCCAGGGTGATCCGCAACGGTTGCAGGGCAATCGGCGCGGTGTTCGGCGCGTTGCTGGCGCTTTTAGTGCTGGAGGCTCTGCCAGTGCTAATTTAGCGGGCATTGCGCCCGCTTTGCCGCTCGTTGCGGCAGTGGCAGGAGCATCGGCGGAGACCGCTTTTCTTGGAGAGTTCAGGTCTTTCACTGTACGCCGATTGCTCCTCCCTTGATTTCCCTAGGTCGATGTTTTCACAGTGGTCTCGTGGCGGCCCCGAAAGCATCGGCCTTTTTTGCGCCCATTATCTGGAATCCGGGGCGCTTCCCTGGCGCCTGAGCGCCTGCGGCCGCATCATCGACACCTCTTCCTCCTGCGCGTTGGCCTTGGCCGCACGGGCCGCCGGCTTGCGCTCCGGATCGCCGGGCGATCCGCTTCCTCCCATCTCCGCTGCGAATCCGCCTTGCTTGGCAGGCTGCGGCGCGGGCGCGGGGAGCGCGCGTTGCGACTTCCCCTATAATGCGCCATCCCCTTTTTCAATTGAACCATGTCCCGTTTTCCGCAGCGCCACACCCGCCGGTTGCCATTTCATGCATTGCTGATCGCCGTTTCCTTGTTATCCGGAGCCGCCATCCCGGCGGCCGCCCAAGGCTTGCCGCCGGCCGTGGTGGGGGCCTTGCGCGTGGCGCATATCCCCCAGCAGAACGTTGGCGTGCTGGTGCAGGACGCCGACAGCGGCAAGCGCGCGCTGGTCTCGGTCAACCCCAGCCAGCCGTTCAATCCCGCCTCGGTGATGAAGCTGGTGACGACCGACGCCGCGCTGGAGTTGCTGGGCCCGACTTATTCCTGGAAGACCCAGGCCTACATTGATGGCGCGCTGGAGCAGGGCGTGCTCAATGGCGACCTGATCATCAAGGGCGGCGGCGATCCCAAGCTGGTGATGGAGAATTTCTGGCTGTTCCTGCGCCAGCTGCGCGCGCGCGGCATACGCGACATCCGCGGCAACCTGGTGCTGGACCGCAGCTTCTTCGCCGAGAGCACCTACGATCCGTCGCAGTTCGACGGCGATCCGCAAAAGCCTTATAACGTCGGGCCCGACGCGCTGCTGGTGAACTACAAGACCCTGGCTTTGCGTTTCGAACCGGATCCGGCCGGCGGCACGGTCAACGTCACCGTGGATCCGCCCATGGCAGGCCTGGCCATCACGCCGCCGCGCCTGTCGCAGGAACCTTGCGGCGACTGGCAGGGCAAGCTGATGCTGTCGGCCGATGCCGGCCCGGTGGCCTTCATGGGCAGCTACGCGGCCGATTGCGGCGCCAAGGTCTGGTATGTGCATCCTTACCGCATGGGCAATGTGCAGTACGTGGGCGCGATGTTCCAGAAGATGTGGGCGGACCTGGGCGGCAGTTTCGCCGGACGCGTGGCGGACGGGGCGCTCACGCCGTCGGCGCGCCTGATGGCCGAGGCGCAATCGCCGGCTTTGCCCGAGGTGATCCGCGATATCAACAAATACAGCAACAACGTGATGGCGCGCCAGGTGCTGTTGACGCTGGCCGCCGAAATGGCCGGGCCGCCGGGCGACATCGTCAATGGCGCACGGGTGGTGCGCGCCTGGCTCAACGACAAGGGCATCGACACCAGCGGGCTGGCGATCGAAAACGGCGCCGGCCTGTCGCGCCTCGAGCGGGTGACGCCAGCGTTGCTGGGCAACATGCTGGCGCAGGCCTACCGTTCGCCGCTGATGCCGGAATTCGTTTCCTCGCTGCCGCTGGTCGGTTACGACGGCACCATGCGCCGCCGCCTGAAGACGCAAAGCGTGGCCGGACAGGCGCATATCAAGACCGGCACGCTCAACGACGTGCGTTCCATCGCCGGCTATGTGCAGGCCGCGTCAGGCAAGAGCTACGTGGTGGTGTTCCTGATCAACCACCAGAATGCGCCGGCCGGACAGAAGGCGCAGGATGCGCTGTTGCAGTGGGTGTACGAAAACGGCTGATCCGGCATCCGTTGTGCCGATATGAAAACGCCGCCGCGGCATGGTTGTCGGCGGCGTTTTTCATGGCTTGCGCAGGGTTCAGAGCAGCAGCGGCTTGTCGGATAATTCGTTGCCGCCCTTGGCCTCGCCATCGCTGTGCGGCATGGCGTGCGCCAGCACATCGTGCAGCATCGCCAGCGCCTGCAGGGTGCTGTCATGGTAATCGCCGCGGGCATAGCCGGCGGTCATCGCGGCGCATACCTGCTGCCATTGCTGGCGCGTCACCAGGCGGCTGACGCCGCGGTCGGCGACGATCTCCACCTTGTGGTCGGCCAGGTTGATATAGGCCAGCACGCCACAGTTTTCTTCGGTATCCCAGATGCGGTAACGCGCGAACAATTCGTGCGCGCGCTGGCGCGAAGTTTCGTGCCGCCATACCGCGCCCAATGACAGCGATGCCTCGACGATCACCCGCACCTGGGCGCGGTGTTGCCGTTCGCCTGCAGCGATGCTGGCCTGGATAGCCTTGAGCGTGGCGGAGGGAAAGGCGCGGCGCGCCGCCGCGTGGGTGAAGGCCAGGTGGCGCAGCATGCGGCCGGCCACGGACGCCTGTTTTTTATCCTTGCTCATCTCACCAGTCCCCCGAAGCGCCGCCGCCGTCGAATGTGCCGCCGCCGCCCGAGAACGAACCGCCGCCGGAAGAGAAGCCGCCCGAGGAGCCTCCCGAAAAACCGCCGGAGCGGCCAGAGCGGCCTGAAGCCGCGTTGCGCGCGACCTGATCGAGGATGCTGCCGATGATCACGCCAGCCCCGGTGCTGGCGCCGTTGCCCCAGTCGTTGCTGTTGAGGTTGTTGCGCGCATTGCGGCGCGACCTGAGCAGCATGGTGAAGAAAATGCACAGGAAAAACAGTACCGCCATCAGCGTCACCCAGCCGCCGCCGTCATCGGTTTGCGCCGGTGGGGCATGGCGCTGCGCGGCCGGCAGCTTTTCCTGGTCGAGCAGGCTGGAGATGGCCGACACGCCCGCCGCCAGCCCGCCGTAGAAATCGTCCTGGCGGAAGTGCGGGGCAATCACGTCTTCCAGGATGCGTTTGGATTGCGCATCGGTCAGGCTGCCTTGTACGCCGCGCCCGGCCTCGATGCGCAGGCGGCGCAGCGCCTTGGGATTGTCCTTGGCCACCACCAGGATCACGCCGTCGTCGACGCCCTTGCGACCGAGCTTCCAGGCTTCGGCCACGCGGATGCTGTATTGCTCGATGGCTTCCGGCGCGGTGGAGGCCATCAGCAGCACCGCGATCTGGCTGCCGGTGCGGGTTTCGTACTCGGCCAGCACGCTGTCCAGCGCGGCGCGCTGCTGGTCGTCCAGCATGTGCACCTGGTCGACTACGTGGCCGGATAGGTGCGGAACGGGGACGAAATCCTCGGCCGCGGCCGCACCGCCCAGGACGGGCAGCAGGACCAGCAGCAGTTGGAGTCGCAGGAGGAATTGACGCATCGGCGATGCCCGGATTCAGGTTTATTTGCCGAAGTTGACGGTGGGTGCGGTCGAGATGGCCTTCTCGTTTTCCACCGTGAAGGACGGCTTGACCGGATAGCCGAAGATCTTGGCGGTGATGTTGCTGGGGAAGCTGCGCGCCAGGATGTTGTATTCCTGGACCGCGGCGATGTAGCGCTGGCGGGCTACGGTGATGCGGTTCTCGGTGCCTTCCAGTTGCGACTGCAGGTCGCGGAAGCTGGTGTCGGCCTTCAGTTGCGGATAGTTCTCCGACACCGCCATCAGGCGCGACAGTGCCGACGACAGTTGGCCCTGCACCTGCTGGAACTTGGCGAAGGCTTCCGGATTGTTCAGCACTTCGGGCGTGATCTGGAAGCTGGTGGCGGCGGCGCGCGCCTGGGTCACGGCTTCCAGCGTGTCTTTCTCGTGCGCGGCATAGCCCTTGACGGTGTTGACGAGGTTGGGAATCAGGTCGGCGCGGCGCTGGTACTGGTTGACCACTTCGCCCCAGGCGGCCTTGGTGGCTTCGTCCTTGGCCTGGAAGTCGTTATAGCCGCAACCCGACAGCGCCAGGGCCAGGAAAGCGGTGGCCAGCCATGCAAACCATTTTTTCATGTTGTGTTCCTCGTAAGAAAAATAAAACGCGCAACCGAAACGCCACATGCGGAACCTTCTTTTTTCCTCTTTTCCCGGCCCGAAAAGCCTTGAAAAAGCGGGAGAAAGCGAGGTTTTTCCGGTGCCAGCGGTACAATAGCGCATCTTTGCATATTAAGGCACCACCGTGACATTCATCGACAAGTTAAACGGCGCGTGGAAATCGCGTAATTCCCTGCTGTGCGTCGGGCTGGACCCCGACGTCAAGAAGATTCCCGAAGAATTGCGCGGCAAGTCGGATGCGATTTTCGAATTCTGCCGCGCCATTGTCGACGCCACCGCCGACGCCGCCTGCGCCTTCAAGCCGCAGATCGCCTATTTTGCCGCGCTGGGCGCGGAAGACCAGCTGGAGCGGATCTGCTCCTACATCCGCCGCCATTACCCCGACATCCCGCTGGTGCTGGACGCCAAGCGCGGCGACATCGGCGCCACCGCCGAACAGTACGCGCGCGAAGCCTTCGAGCGCTACAACGCCGACGTGGTCACCGTCAGCCCCTACATGGGCTGGGATTCGGTGGCGCCTTACCTGGAGTGGAAGGATCGCGGCGTGATCGTGCTGTGCCGCACGTCCAACGCGGGCGGCTCCGACCTGCAGTTCCTGGAAGTGGACGGCAAGCCGCTGTACCAGCACGTGGCCCGCCTGGTGGCCGAGAAATGGAACACCAACGGCCAGTGCGGCCTGGTGGTGGGCGCCACCTTCCCGCAGGAGCTGGCGCAGGTGCGCGCCATCATCGGCGACATGCCGCTGTTGGTGCCGGGCGTGGGCGCCCAGGGCGGCGACGTCGAGGCCACGGTCAAGGCCGGCAGGACGGCGGCCGGCGCCGGCATGATGATCAATTCCTCGCGCGCGATCCTGTACGCCAAGCAGGAAGCGGGAGAGGACTTCACCGCGGCGGCGCGCCGCGTGGCGCTGGAGACGCGCGACGCGATCAACAAGTACCGCTAAGACAGGAAGCAACAAAAACCAACAAAAACAAACAGGCCGCGCTGCCAATGCAAGCGCGGCCTGTTTGTTTTGGGAGAAGCGGTTCAGTCGGCCAGCAGCTTGAGCAAGCCCTTGAGCGAATGGATGACGGTCTGTTCGCGCACGGCTTGCCGGTCTCCCGCAAACACCAGGCGCTCTGTATAGGTCTTGTCGCCCACCCGCCAGCCGAAGCAGACGGTGCCCACCGGCTTGCCCGGCACCGCGCCGCCAGGGCCGGCGATGCCGGTGGTGGAGACGGCCACATCGGAGTTGCTGTTGGCGACCGCGCTTTCAGCCATGGCGCCGGCGATCTCTTCGCTGACCGCGCCATGCAGCGCGATCATGGCTTCGGGAATGTCCAGCAGCTCGTTCTTGGAAGCGTTGGAATAGGTCACGAAGCCGCAGTCGAACCATTCGGAGGAGCCGGCGATTTCCGTGATGGCGTGCGCGATGCCGCCTCCGGTACACGATTCGGCGGTGGCTAACAGCAGGTTCTTGGCCTTCAAGGCCTGGCCTACGCGGGCGGCTAAGTCAATCGTGGTGTCCATGAGTGTCATCCTTGGCTGTACCGTCGGCCGCTTCCAACGGCCGCGGTCGGTTGATCATGTGCATGCAGCAACAGGATACTCCCGTCTTCGCGATTCTTGAACCGGAATCTCGACGGCGTTGGGCAGCTCAGGCGTAGACGCGCCAGAAGGCGAATACCAGCAGCGTATAGAAGGCCGCCACGATGTCGTCCCACATCACGCCGAAGCCGCCCTTGAAGCGGCGGTCGAACCAGGCGATCGGCGGCGGCTTGACCATGTCGAAGAAGCGGAACACGACAAACGCCGCCAGCTGCACCTTGAAGCCGGCCGGCGTCACCAGCACCAGCACCAGCCAGAAGGCGATGATCTCGTCCCACACCATGCTGCCGTCATCGGGCGAGTTGAGCGCGCGTCCGGTGCGATGGCAGGCCCAGATGCCGATCACGAAGCCGGCCACGATGATGGCCAGCCAGTTGGCGGCGGTAAACACATGCGGCCAGCGTGCGGAAAGCACGTTATAGGAGAGCCAGGCCAGCAGCGTGCCGGCGGTGCCCGGCATGATGGGCGAGAGGCCGCTGCCGAAGCCCTGCGCGATCCAGTGCGCCGGATGGGCCAGCATGAATTGGGCGTTGGCGCGGCGTTTCTTGTTGGCCGGCGCAGCGGCGGGCGGGGCGGACGGGGAGGAAAGGTCTGGGTTCATGAGCGGAAATGATCGAAGGAGCCGAGCTCCAGCTGTAGCGGTTCGCCGCCGGCATCGACGAGGCGCAGGCCGGGGGCATGCTCCATCGTGCCCACGCGGGCGATTTCGACGCCGGCCGCATGTGCGGCCTTTTGCACGGCCTGGCGCAGGCGCACCGGGGCGGTGAAGCAGAGTTCGTAGTCGTCGCCGCCGCTGAGCGTGAAGCGGCGCCGCAGTTCAAGCTCGCGCTGCTGCAGCACATTGCCGGGCGGCAGGGCGTCTACGTCCAGCGTGGCGCCGAGGTTGGAGCGTTGCAGGATGTGGCCGAGGTCGCCGGCCAGGCCATCGGAGACGTCGATGGCGGCGTGCGCGATGCCGCGCAGCGCGATGCCCAGTTCCACGCGCGGCATGGGCTCATGCATGCGCGGCGCCGCCTGCAGCAGTTCTTGGTCGGACAGCGCGAGTTCGTTGCGGTAGCCGGCCAGCGCCAGGCGCGCGTCGCCCAGCGAGCCGGAAACCCAGATGTCGTCGCCGGCGCGGGCAGCATCGCGCCGCAGCGCCTGTTGCGGCGGCACTTCGCCGAACACGGTGATGCTGATGGTCAGTGGCCCCTTGGTGGTGTCGCCGCCGATCAGTTCGCAGCCGTGGCGGTCGGCCAGCGCCAGCATGCCGTTGGCGAACGGTTCCAGCCATTCGGGATCGGCTGCGGGCAGGGCCAACGCCAGGGTGAAGGCGATCGGCTTGGCGCCCATCGCGGCCAGGTCGGACAGGTTCACCGCCAGGCATTTGTGGCCCAGCGCCAGCGGATCGGCATCGGGGAAGAAATGGCGGCCGGCCACCAGCATGTCGCTGGAGATGGCCAGTTGCATGCCCGGCGCCGGCGTCATCAGCGCGCAATCGTCGCCGACCCCGAGCGCCGTGCGGCTGTCGGGAGCAAGCGGGCGGCTGAAATAGCGCGCAATAAGTTCGAATTCGGAGAGCATGAGGCGATTGTAACTAATCTGTCATCGCTTCTGGAGGACAATATCGGCGTTCGCCGCTATGACCATGAATACGCCCGATAGAACGGGGAATCGGATGTTGCGCTGCAGCGAATGCACTGAAAGGGCGCGTTGTCCATACGCCCCGGCATTTGGCGGCGGCGACGCAAAGCGACGCCGGGAAGAGGGCGGGCAGGGCAGGAGGCAGGGCGCCAGCGCATCGCCTCCATTCCTACGCACCGCTGCGGTGGGGCCAAAAGCCTTGCCGGCCAGCGCCGCCAGCCGCTAAGGACTTTCCACAAGGACGTTCCCGGCCGGCGCAGGCGAGTAAAGATTCGCCATTGATTCGCCATTGCCAAGCTGCGCCCAACGTGTGCCTATCGCGTCACTAACAGACGTCAACTGCACCGCGAAGGGGCATGTTCGCGGACATCACGCGCCGCCGATGAAACGCCGCAAAGCCTGTTCCGGACTGGCTTTGCGCGGGGCAGCATGAAATCGGCGGCCTATGATTGGAGGCCGACCTCTGCTAGAATCGACGGTCTTCGCAAGTCAACATAGAGAATACAGAGTTATGGATTCGATGATCAGTAAGAAAGAAGAAGTGCGTCAGCAACTTCGTCAGGCAGCGCTGGAGTACCACGAGTTTCCGACACCGGGCAAGATCAGCGTCACTCCCACCAAGCTGCTGACCAACCAGCGTGATCTCTCCCTGGCGTATTCTCCCGGCGTGGCCGCGGCTTGCGAAGAAATCGTGGCCGACCCGGCCAACGCATTCAAATACACCGCCCGCGGCAACCTGGTGGCCGTCATCAGCAACGGCACCGCCGTGCTGGGCCTGGGCAACATCGGCCCGCTGGCTTCCAAGCCGGTGATGGAAGGCAAGGGCGTGCTGTTCAAGAAGTTCGCCGGCATCGATGTGTTCGACATCGAAGTCAATGAAAATGACCCGGACAAGCTGATCGACGTGATCGCCGCCCTGGAGCCTACCTTCGGCGGCATCAACCTGGAAGACATCAAGGCGCCGGAGTGCTTCTACATCGAGCGCAAGCTGCGCGAGCGGATGAAGATCCCGGTCTTCCACGATGACCAGCACGGCACCGCCATCATCGTCGGCGCGGCCATCCTCAACGGCCTGAAGGTGGTCGGCAAGAACATCAAGGAAGTCAAGCTGGTGGTCTCCGGCGCCGGCGCGGCCGCGCTGGCCTGCCTGGACCTGATCGTCGACCTCGGCTTCCCGATCGAGAACATCTACGTCACCGACCTGGCCGGCGTGGTCTACAAGGGCCGCACCGAACTGATGGATCCGGACAAGGAGCGTTTCGCCCGCGAAACCGACGCCCGCACCCTGGCCGAAGTCATCCCCAATGCCGACATTTTCCTGGGCCTGTCCGCCGCCGGCGTGTTGAAGCAGGACATGGTCAAGCAGATGGCGCCGCGTCCGCTGGTGCTGGCGCTGGCCAACCCGACCCCGGAAATCCTGCCGGAAGACGTCAAGGCCGTGCGCGACGACGCCATCATCGCCACCGGCCGTTCGGACTATCCGAACCAGGTCAACAACGTGCTGTGCTTCCCGTACATCTTCCGCGGCGCGCTGGATTCGGGCGCGACCACCATCACCCGCGAGATGGAAATCGCCACCGTGCACGCCATCGCCGAGCTGGCGCAGGCCGAGCAGTCCGACATCGTGGCCGCCACCTACGGCGTGACCAACCTGTCCTTCGGCCCGGAATACATCATTCCCAAGCCGTTCGACCCGCGCCTGATGATCAAGATCGCGCCGGCCGTCGCGCGCGCGGCCGAGACTTCCGGCGTGGCCGCCCGTCCGATCCAGGACATGAATGCCTACGTCGAGAAGCTGGAGCAGTTCGTCTACCACAGCGGCACTTTCATGCGCCCGATCTTCCAGGTCGCCAAGAAGGCCGCCGAAGCCAAGAAGCGCATTGTCTACGCCGAAGGCGAAGAAGAGCGCGTGCTGCGCGCGGTGCAGGTGATCGTCGACGAAAACCTGGCCAAGCCGATCCTGGTGGGCCGCCCGGAAGTGCTGGAACAGCGCATCAAGAAATTCGGCCTGCGCCTGCGTCCGGGCGCTGACTTCGAAGTCATCAACCCTAACTTTGACAACCGCTATCGCGACTACTGGCAGACTTTCCTGGAAATGTCGCGCCGCAAGGGCGTCACCGAGCAGTACGCCAAGCTGGAAATGCGCCGCCGCCACACCCTGATCGGTTCCATGGCGATCCACAAGGGCGACGCCGACGGCATGATCTGCGGCACCTACGGCACCACCCAGCTGCACCTGCACTACATCGACCAGGTGCTGGGCAAGCGCGAAGGCGTGAACGTGTACGCGGCGATGAACGCCGTGATCCTGCCGAACCGCCAGCTGGTGCTGGTCGACACCCACGTCAACGAGAACCCGAACGCGCACGAGCTGGCCGAGATCACCATCCTGGCCGCCGAGGAAATGCGCCGCTTCGGCCTGCATCCGCGCGCTGCGCTGCTGTCGCATTCGAACTTCGGTTCCAGCAACAGCGAATCGGCCCGCAAGATGCGCGAGGCGCTGGCGATCCTCCGTGAAATGGCGCCGGACCTGGAAGTGGACGGCGAAATGCATGGCGACACCGCGCTCGACAGCAAGCTGCTCAACGCCGTGATCCCCGACTCGCCGTTGAAGGGCGACGCCAACCTGCTGGTCATGCCCAATATCGACGCGGCCAACATCGCCTACAACTTGTTGAAGACCGCATCGGGCAACGGCGTGGCGATCGGCCCCATCCTGCTGGGTTGCGCCAAGCCGGTCCATATCCTGACGCCGTCGGCAACGGTTCGCCGCATCATCAACATGACGGCGCTGTGCGTGATGGACGCGTTGTCGGAGCGTTGACCGGTAGCCGCACAGGCAAACAGCGGTACCGGAAAAACGGCGCATGTCGAAAGACATGCGCCGTTTTTCTTTTTTTGCTCCGATGGCTGCTGTCCTCGTTCCGAGTCCGCAGTCTCTGCAATGCAGCTGGATGGAATCCCGCAAATGCCGCATTGCGGCATTCCGGACATCCGCACGATTGTTGCGCCGCGGTGAGATTTCTTTTCGGGAAAATCCTTTGAAAACAGAGGCTTAACAAGCCGCCCAAGCCGGCCTCCCTCTGGCACGAAGCCTGCAATACATCGACAAAGCAGGCGGAGGCAGACACGATGCAGGCCATTCTTTCGCACGCGCATTGGCGTCGCGTCTATCTCCCATTTCACCGCCCTCGACAACGCATCCGCTCCGGCCATCCGGCGCCGGATGGGGCGAGGGCATACACAACGCGTCGCACCAGACAGGAAGGGGCGGCGACAACAGGAGATCTCCATGAGCGGCAAACAGCAATTGAGCCCGGCGGAATACCGCAAGCGCATCTTCGCCATCCTCGGCGCGTCATCAGGCAACCTGGTCGAATGGTTCGACTTCTACGTCTATTCCTTCTGCGCGATCTATTTCGCGCCGGCCTTCTTCCCCAAGGGCGATCCGACTTCGCAATTGTTGAATACTGCCGGCGTGTTCGCCGCCGGCTTCCTGATGCGCCCGATCGGCGGCTGGCTGTTCGGCCGCATCGCCGACAAGCATGGCCGCAAGACGTCCATGCTGATTTCGGTGCTGATGATGTGCGGCGGCTCGCTGGCCGTGGCGCTGATGCCGACCTACGCCGCCATCGGCGCCTGGGCGCCGGCGCTGCTGTTGGTGGCGCGCCTGTTCCAGGGGCTTTCGGTCGGCGGCGAGTACGGTACCTCGGCCACCTACATGAGTGAAGTGGCGCCCAACGGCCGCCGCGGTTTCTTCGCTTCTTTCCAGTATGTGACGCTGATCGGCGGACAACTGCTGGCGGTGCTGGTGTTGTTCGGCATGCAGCAGTGGCTGAGCAAGGAAGAGCTGATGGCCTGGGGCTGGCGCGTGCCGTTCGTGCTGGGCGCCCTGGGGGCGCTGGTGGCGATGTACCTGCGCAGCTCGCTGGCCGAGACTGCCTCGGCAGATGTGCGCAAGAAAAAGGATGCCGGCACCCTCAAGGGCTTGCTGCAGCACAAGCGCGCCTTTATCAACGTGGTCGGCTTCACCGCCGGCGGCTCGCTGATGTTCTATACCTTCACCACCTACATGCAGAAATACCTGGTCAACACCGCCGGCATGGACCCCAAGGTGGTCAATGGCGTGATGACCGGCGCATTGTTCGTCTACATGATCCTGCAGCCGATTTTCGGCGCCATCTCGGACAAGATCGGCCGCCGCAATTCGATGCTGTGCTTCGCCTTCCTGGGCATGGTGTGCACCTTCCCCATCCTGCATTTCCTGAAAGACGTATCCAGTCCGTACGCAGCGTTCGGCTTGGCCATCCTGGCCCTGACCATCGTCAGCTTTTACACATCGATCGGCGGCCTGATCAAGGCCGAGATGTTCCCGGCCGAGGTGCGCGCGCTGGGCGTGGGCCTGTCGTATGCGGTGGGCAATGCCATCTTCGGCGGCTCGGCTGAATTCGTGGCGCTGTCGCTGAAGTCTGCCGGCATGGAGTCGGCGTTCTACTGGTACGTGTCCGCCATGTGCCTGGTGGCGCTGATCGTGTCCCTGCGCATGCCTGATCCGCAACGCGACGGCCATTTGCATGATGACGTACACGTCGATGACGGCGCCGGCGATACCGGCGCGGTTGCCGGCGGCGCCAAGGCGCATACGCCGGCCTGATCCCCGGGGCAGCGCGGATGCGGCAAGGCCGGCTTCATCCGCGTTATCATTACGGAAAACCATGGCTGGACGCGGCGCCTTTTCAGGCGCCGCGTCGTATCCGGAGCCCATACACCGGCGGACATCCGGCCGTATCATCTTCCCACCACACGAGCGCATGAGAGCCAGAAGAAACCTGCTGCTGTTCCTCGCTTTCATCGCGGCAACACTGGCCGTATGCGGCGTCACCTACCAGCTCAGCCTGCGCAAGGCCACTGCCGACCAAAACAGCCTGGGCTCGGCGCAGTTGCAGATCGTGGCCATGGACCTGGAATCCATCCTGCAGAAATACGAAACCCTGCCATTCGCGCTCGGTTTCCAGGCCGACGTGCGCCGGGTGCTGCAGCACCCCGAGGACGCCGCCGCAGTCGACCGGCTCAACCGCGCCTTCAAGATCATCCAGCGCCAGTCTCGCGCCGTGCATATCTTCATGCTCAATGCCGCCGGCATGACGCTGGCCTCCAGCAACTGGGACGAGGAATTCAGTTTCGTCGACCGCGACTTCGGCTTCCGTCCCTATTTCCGCGAGGCCGTGCAAGGCAGGGCGGGGCGTTTCTACGGCATCGGCAACATCTCCAGCGAACCGGGCTACTTCATTGCGCAACCGATCTACCGCAGCCAGGACCAGGTCTCGGGCGATGCGCCGATCGGCGTGATGGTGGTCAAGGTCGACCTGGCCGAATTCGAACACACCTGGAGCAGCAGCGACGACCCGATCGCCCTGACCGACGCCAGCGGCGTGGTCTTCCTCAGCAACCGTGCGGAGTGGAAATACCACAGCCTCAGGCCGCTGAGCGCGCCCATGCAGCGTGAGCTGGAAGGCACGCACCAGTACGCCGACCTGCCCATCGCGCCGGTGACCGCCTTGCCCAAGGCCTTGCAGCGCGGTTTCGGCGAACATGTGGCGCGGCCCGTTTCCAAGCTCGGATGGGAACTGATGCTGTACCCGTCGCGGGCGCGCGTGGTGCGCTCGGCCACGCTGGCGACGCTGGCCGCGGCCTTGTTCATGGCGGCGCTGGCGATTTCGCTGCTGGCCTGGTACCAGCACCGGCGCCGTGTGCAGGAACGGCTGGAGTCGCGCGATGCCCTGCGGCGCGCGGCGGCGGAACTGGATTTGCGCATCGCCCAGCGCACCCGTGAATTGACCGCCGCCAACCAGGCCATCGCCGCCAAGTACGACAAACTGCAACAGACCGAAACGCTTTTGCGCACCACCCAGAATGAGCTGGTGCAGGCCGGCAAGCTGGCCATGCTGGGCCAGATGGCCGCCGGCGTGACGCATGAGCTGAACCAGCCGCTGGCGGCCATCCGCGCCTTCGCCGACAATTCGGTGAAGTTCCTGGCGCGCGGCCAGACCGCGCAGGCGGCGGAAAACCTGGAACACATCAGCAGCGCCAGCGCCCACATGGGCAAGATCATCGCCCAACTGAAGGGCTTCGCCCGCAAGAGCGGCGATCTGGTGGCAACGGTGGACTTGCGCCGCGCGATCGAGGCAGCGGTGCTGTTGCTGGGCAGCGAGTTCCAGCACCACGGCGCGGACATTGCCATCGACATCCGCCAGCCGGCCAGCATCACCGGCGACGGGGTGCGCACCGAGCAGGTCCTGATCAACCTGCTGCGCAATGCGCTGGATGCGGTCGAAGACGCGCCGCGCAAGCAGGTTTGCGTGAGCCTGGATGTGGAGGACGGGCAGGCCGTGGTGCGCATCCGCGACTCGGGCGCGGGCATTCCCGATGAGGTGGCGCCGCACCTGTTCGAGCCTTTCTTTACCACCAAATCGTCCAGCAAGGGGCTGGGCCTGGGACTGGCGATTTCCTCCTCCATCGTGCAGGCGATGAACGGCCAGCTCGCCGCGCATAATCATGAGCAGGGCGGGGCCGAATTCATCGTGCGCCTGCCGCTGCAAAACAACGGCTGACACCATGCATCCAAACACCGACGATACCAACAACGCCGACAACACCGACGACATCAGCAACGGCGCCGCCATCCTGGTCGAGGATGAACAGGCGGTGCGCCGCGCCACCGCGCAGACGCTGGAATTGGGCGGCTTTTCGGTCAGCGCCTGGGCCAGTGCGGAAGAAGCCCTGCCGCTGCTCACGCGCGACTTCAACGGCATCCTGGTGACCGATGTGCGCTTGCCGGGGATATCCGGGCTGGCGCTGCTGGAGCATGCGGTGGGCGTCGATGCCGACATTCCGGTGATCGTCGTCACCGGCCATGGAGACATCGGCACGGCGGTGGATGCGATGCGCGCCGGCGCCTACGACTTCATCGAAAAACCGTTTGCCTCCGACCGCCTGCTGGAAGTGGCGGCGCGCGCGCAGGAAAAGCGCCGCTTGGTATTGGAAAACCGCAAGCTGCGCGAAGCCTGGGCCCGCCATCCCGAACTGCCGCCGCTGGTGGGGCAATCGCCGGCCATCGAACGCGTGCGCACGCTGATCGGCAGCCTCGGGCCGGCCGATGTCGATGTGCTGATCAACGGCCAGACCGGCACCGGCAAGGAAGTGGTGGCGCGCCAACTGCACGCGGCCAGCGGCCGCAAGGGGCCGTTTGTGGCGCTCAACTGCGGCGCGCTGCCGGAGAGCGTCTTCGAAAGCGAGATCTTCGGCCACGAGGCCGGCGCCTTCACCGGCGCGCAGAAACGCCGCATCGGCAAGCTCGAATACGCCAACGGCGGCACGCTGTTCCTGGACGAAATCGAAAGCATGCCGCTGGCCATGCAGGTCAAGCTGCTGCGCGTGCTGCAGGAGCGCCGGCTGGAACGCCTGGGCGGGAACGAATCGGTGACGATCGACTGCCGCGTGGTGGCCGCCAGCAAGGCCGACCTGCTGCAAATGAGCGCGCGCGGCGAGTTCCGCGAAGACCTGTACTACCGCATCGGCGTGGTCGCCATCGACCTGCCCACGCTGAACCAGCGCGGCAGCGACATCCCCTTGCTGCTGGCGCACTTCTGCCAGGCCGCAGCCGTGCGCTACCGGCGCGACGTGCCGCCCTGGAGCGCGGCGCAGATGCAGCAATGGCAGCAGCGCGAGTGGCCGGGCAATGTGCGCGAGCTGCGCAATTTCTCCGATCGCTGGGTGTTGGGGGTGAGCGAAGCGGGGCCGGTGCGGGAAGCGCCGCCGGAAGGCATTTCATTGCCGCAGCAGGTCGAGAATTTCGAAGCCGGGATGATCGCCTTCGCGCTCAGGGAAACCGGCGGCAGCGTGGCGCTGGCGGCGCAGCACCTGGGTATTCCGAAGAAGACGCTTTACGACAAGATCAAGAAGTACAACCTGGGAGAGGCGTGAGTGCAGTAATCGTGCCGTCAAAAACAGGAGTAGGTTGACGAAAAAAACGCCGCGGATGATTTCGCGGCGTTTTTTTTGGGGAGAAATTGCGTCATATGGCACTGCATGCCCGCAAATCGTTTGCCTCAGTCTTTTTCATATTGAGGTGAACGAGGGCCGTAAAGCATGCCGTTTTTATGGCCGGCCATCAGCAGGCGCTGGCTGGCGATGCCTGCCATGTTGAAGCTGGCATCGCTCATTGTTCCGATGATCTGGTTGACCACCGCCGAGACCAGTATGCCGATCAGGCCATTTTGATTTTGCTGGCTTTCGGCAGAGGATGCGGAGGCCGACCCTTCCCACAACACCTTGCCGGAACGCAGGTCGAGCAACTTGGCATCGGCCGACACCACGGTTGCGCTGCTGACTACTTTGTAAGAGGTGCCATAGTCCTTGACATTGATGTACAGGGCGGAGTCCGCGCCAAAGATCTGGCGCAGCTTGGGCGGGGGCAGGTCATGTATGTCGGCGGGATTGCTCAAACCGTTTTGCTTGAATGTTTCTGCCGCCAGCGACACCGGGATCACATAGTAGCCGGACTCAGCCAATGGGTAGGTGACCTGGGACATCATGCCGTAGCTGGCAGCCACCTCAGGCGAGCTGTTCAGCGGCGGCAGCACCAGGATGGAGGCCGGTCAGTCCTAGAGGATCTTGTTCGCGTTAATACAACTGACTAGTCAGTTGGAGGTAATAACCGTCTTGGGAGTTTCGCTTGTATATCGCCCAAAATATCGTGGAAATCCACGTTTGCGCTGAGAGTTGGGAATGAGCGATGTATTGGCGAGCGGCTGGCATGAACTCCATGCCATGTAGCTTGAATTGCAGCGAGGACTTGTATCTTAAATTCCTCAGGTACCTGTTCATATTGGCGGAACCATAAGTCCGCCGATCGCCTAAAACTGTCTGTAATAGTTTCGTCTCGCTTGTTTAGTAGCGCAACCGCCGCTGCAGCAGCTACTGGCATAAACCCTTTCGGTAGCTCAGGAGAAATCAGCATAAGGTTATCGAATCCTCGTACCAGAGGCCGCCTATTGCAGGCTGCCATGACAGCGGCGGTGGCACTAACGGCGGCTATGGACGAAATGCGGAAGTTGAATAATGCCGCGGTGATTGATGCCATTTGATCAGGCATTTGGGGATCTGCAAGGCTCACTAGTTTTACAAAAAGCTCGGTAATCTCCTGCTCGAGATATTCTGGCGCACGGGCCAAGTCAAACGTGCTCCTAAACGCATCGATTGCCACGCTAAATGGCTCGTTATGAATGATGCTCTCGATTGAGCGAACTTCGTAGTCGGTGACAATGTGAGGATTGAATGTTCCTAGCGAAAAAATATCTTTCGATCCGTTTTGGATTTGCCGGCGGCGTGTCTCATCGCATAGTAGCTGCATAAATCGCTCAAATGCAGCGGCGTTATTTTCGGCATCTGGGAAAAGCAGCGATGGAACAACGACCTTGACTTGATATTTTTGTGCCGCTTCCATAAGTCTTGGGTCATCATCGAAAGCAACCAGATACGATGGTGGTAGGGTGCCTTTATAAATCCTTGCTACCGTTGCGAAAATTTTGGCTACGTTTTCATCATTCAGGCTGTAGCCCAAGAACATAAGGCGCTTTCCAAGAAGATCTGATTTGAGCCGGATGTCTAGCGGATGATCTTGTTCGTCTATACGTCTTTGATAGGATTTTCTGCCAAAGACCAATGATTCGGGAACGGATATATCGCCATGGAACTTGATGAGAAGAGGTTCGCCTGGAGTGGATTCGCTTAGATCGTCTACTGTAATGATGGGGCGATAGTGGCGGCCATACTTACCCGCGACAAGTTCGAAAAGATTGTCCTGATTTGTGGTGTAGAGAACGTTTTGCATCAGGCTTACGAGTAACCGATGAGACGGAGTCTTACGTTCATCCAAATTCGTCACAACGAGTTTGCGTGACAAGAATTCGACAAATGCAGCTTCACCTTGTTTTTCGCTGTAAATATCCGCTAGATCTGCTAGAAGTGTTTCTGGGGCGGCGTTGATTTCTTTCGCCATTTCACGGGCGAGCTCGGCGGCTGCGAGTCCGAGATGCTGGCGCGAGATGCCTGCTCCGAAAAAAGGCACGAGCTTATGCACAGCTAGGAGAGCAGCCATTTCTTCGACGATTACACGAGAATCGCTTTCCACTAGATTGTTTGTCAAAGTGCCGTCCTATCTGGGGTCAGTAGCTTTATACTATTTTCACATAGCTTGTTTAAAACATTTAATCGGTTATGGCGGTGAGATTTGAACTCACAACCTCTCTGCCCGAATCATGAATCAATTACTGATCGTCGATAACAGAGTGCTCTTTCCGTTGAGCTACGCCATGCCAAGTATCTTCGCAAAGATGTGATAGCGAATCTAGGCTGCCAAGTGGCTAACCGTAGCTTTCTGGCTACCTGACGTGTCGGTCTAGCAGCTAGGAAGATTTTCTTATCCACTCGGCTATAGTGCGTTGTGCATTTGATTTTGTTAAATGGGCACCGATCTTCTGGCTTTGTACCAATACGTCAGATACTAATTCTGACGCAGCCTGGTTTGCAGATTTCCAAGATCCTTCTTTATATTTTTCTAAAGTCCAGGCTTTCAGTTCTGCCGTTTTTGCATGCCTTTTTTGAGCGCCTGCCCGACCGTTTTCTGTCCGTTCGGTTTTTTGTTTAAAGAAATTATCTTGATGAAGTGTCCCTTGGAGTGCCAGATCGTTCGCAGCTACTGAGTCTGCTAGTAACTCCAAAGCCCTTTCTACGCTGCGTGGCAGCTCCAATGCGGCATGCATGACGCAATCGAGAGCTAATGCCTCTAGTACCTCACCTGTGCCAGGAAATCGTGAGAGCTTTGTTCCGTTTAGAATCTCGTGACTGTCGATCAGTATCGAATAGTGTTGAGCAACTAATATTCCGCAGTCATAGTGTTTTTCGCATCCCTGAGGCGTAGCTAACTCTCGTTCCGATGCAGTGGTTTCTATGTTGCATAGCTCCAATGTCTTCGCGAGAAGTGCCGCTTCGTAGTGATGAACAAAGCGATTTGCACGCCACGCTAGACTCAGCATGTCATCGAGATATTCGGCCGTACCGTGTCTGCCTAAAAGTCGGCGTTGTATTCCTATGCAATAACGCCCCCATTTAGGTCCTAGAGCTTCAATAAAACTGGGAGCTACCTCCTGTAGATCTGTAGCCTGTTTCAAGGCTTCAGCTAGTGCAAGTTCTTTTGCATACGCTTTGACATCGTCACTGAATTGACGGGGCTTTTCAGCCGGAAAAATTCTCCAGGACATTTGGCTTTTTAATTCAGCTAGTTTTTATCAGGAGGATGTCATTACCGGCAGGGAATGCATCCCGTCGCACATACTGAGAATTACTACCCGATGGTAACTCAACGAAATATTCTTGTCCGAGCACGACAGCCTATCTTCGTGAGCTAGGCCCACTAGTTGTACAACGAACCCCGGCGCTTTTCGTGCTAGGATCCTTGCAAAAAATAGGGGGGGACGATGACCGAACAAGAGAAAAAGTTCTGGCTTGACCATCGGCTAGAGACGTACAAGTCGATGATTAGCATCTCGGTCGAGGGATTCAAATACTTGGCGCTTTTGAACGGTGGTGCAGCGGCTGGACTAATGTCGGGGTTAAATGCCCTCAAGCAATCCGTAAGCATGTGCGCTTTGAAAGTCGCGATTGCGTGTTTTGCACTAGGATTGATACTCAATTGCGTAGCTTTTTTTGGTTCCTACTTCACGCAGAATGCAATTTTTAATGAGAGCATTGGACAAGCGAAATCCAACGCGCATGTTCCTTACTTCCTGCTCGCCACGATATTTTGTATTCTGAGTATCGTAGCGTTTGGTCTTGGTTGTCTTAGTCTTATTGTTGGTGTTCATTGAGGGCGATTTCCTTCTGTTCGCCCTTTGAGAGTCAGAGATATTCTGCTTAAGCCTTTTTTAATTGGATTACATCGGCACCTTCTCGCAGCCGATCCAGATAATCCGCCCATGCCTGCATCATGCGCTTTCGCTCTGGTAAATGAGATGTGCGGTTATAGGCGCGCCCGTTTGGATCCCGTACTGCGTGGGCCAATTGGTGCTCAATGAGATCAGGGCGCTCGCCGAGAACCTCATCAAGAATGGTGCGGGCCATCGCTCGGAAGCCATGAGCCGTCATCACCTCTTTGCTATATCCCATGCTGCGCAAAGCGGCATTGACAGTATTTTCGCTCATGCAGCGCTCACCAGTTCGGATGCTTGGGAAAACATAGTGCCCATGCCCGCTGATGACATGGAGGGCACGTAACACTTCAACCGCTTGAGTAGACAATGGGACTAGATGCTCCGTCCCCATTTTCATCTTGGATGCAGGAATGCGCCATTCGGCAGCATCAAGGTCGAACTCTACCCACTCAGCGGCGCGTAGCTCACCCGGTCGGACGAAAACCATTGGGGAGAGCTTGAGCGCCCCCACGGTATACGGATGTCCGGTATATCCATAGATTGCCCGCAACAGTTCTGCTACTTGCTTGGGTTCCGTGATGGCTGCAAAGTGGCCCTTGGGGACAGCGGCCAATGCGCCGCGCAGGTCTGTGGTTACGTCGCGTTCGGCTGCGCCTTCCGCCACTGCGAATCTGAAAACCTGGCCGCATATCTGCTTCACCCGGTGAGCGGAGTCGATAGCGCCTCGGGCCTCCATTCGGCGGACGGCGGCGAGCACGTCACGTGGCCCAATGGTCGAAATGGCTTGTTTGCCGATGACCGGAAATACGTTGCTTTCCAGCCAGTTCGTGATTTTCTCTTGGGTAGTGGCCGCGCGATTTGCCGCCGTCTTGGAAAGCCATTGGCGAGCGACAATCTCAAAGGTATTGCCTTATTGCCTGCTGCGATGATTTGCGCCTGCTTCATGTCTCGCTTGCTTTGAGCGGGATCGATGCCGTCCGCCAGTAGTTCACGGGCTTCATCTCGGCGCTTTCTGGCTTTGGCAAGAGGAACTTCAGGATAGACACCCAAAGCCAAGGTCTTGCGTTTATTTAAGTATCGATAGTCCATGCGCCAGTATTTCCCCGTAGCCTTCACGAGAAGATACATGCCGCCGCCATCGGCGTATTTGTCGCCATTTGGTTTGATGGGCTTTACTTGCTTCACAAAGGTATCAGTCAGGGACATAGCGTGTTTGACGGTATCTGGAATTGGAGGGTAGGGAGATACCGTCAAAAATGACGGTATTCATCGTGGATGTAATGCTACGTCCTTGGACGAACGCGGACAACAAAAAGCCCGCTGTGTCAGGAGACACGCGGGCTTTGAAACATCTTTGGACTTCGTTGAATAATTAGTTGGTGCCGGGAGCCGGAATCGAACCGGCACGCCTTGCGGCGCGGGATTTTGAGTCCCGTGCGTCTACCTATTCCGCCATCCCGGCAACGCAAGCGCGAGATTATGACGGATTTTGAATTGGCCGGCAAGTCCCCAAAACCGGAAGCGGGTATCATGGCGGGTTGGAGAAATACAAGGCGGTGCGGTTTCGCATCGCCAGCCTCAAGTAATGAAGCCGTTGAAGATTCGTGAAATAGTGATCGGGAAAGCGCTCGACCCTCTCAAGAGCGAAACCCGCCATTCGCTGGCGCTGGTGGCTTTCCTGGCGTGGGTCGGGCTGGGGGCGGACGGGTTGTCGTCTTCCGCCTACGGGCCCGAGGAGAGTTTCCGGGCATTGGGCGAGCATACCCATCTCGGCCTCTATCTGGCGCTCGCTACCGCGCTGACCGTGTTCATTATCGCGCTGGCCTATAACCAGGTGATCGAACTGTTCCCGACCGGGGGCGGCGGCTATCGCGTCGCCACCAAGCTGGTGGGGCCTTATCTCGGCCTTGTGTCGGGGGTGGCGCTGATCCTAGATTATGTGTTGACCATCGCCATTTCGATCGCTTCCGGCGTCGATGCGCTGGCATCCATGCTGCCGCTGGGTTTCCAGCCTTACAAGCTGTGGGTGGAGGCCGTCTGCATCGGTATCCTGATCGTGCTCAACCTGCGCGGCCTGAAGGAGGCGATCCGGGTGCTGCTGCCGATCTTCCTCGGTTTCGTGGCGACGCACCTGCTGCTGATCCTGTACGGCATCTTCGCGCATGCCGGGCATTTCCCTTCGCTGGTTCCCGACACGCTGGCCGATACCGGCGAGCTGGCCCAGCACATCGGCTGGTCGGGCGTGGCGGCCATGTTGCTGCTGGCCTATTCGCAGGGCGGCGGCACCTATACCGGGCTGGAGGCGGTCTCCAACAACGTCAATATGCTGGCCGAGCCGCGCGTGCGCACCGGCAAGGTGACCATGATCTACATGGCCTTGTCGCTGGCCTTCACCGCCGGCGGCATCTTCCTGCTCTACCTGCTGTGGGATGCCCGCCATGTGGACGGCCAGACCCTCAATGCCTCGACCTTCCGCATCATCATCGGCAGCCTCGGCATCGAGGCCAAATGGGTCAACGACCTCATGCTGATGGTGGTGCTGGCGTTTGAGGCCGGGTTGCTGTTCGTGGCGGCCAATACCGGTTTCCTGGGCGGGCCGGCGGTGCTGTCCAATATGGCGGCCGATTCCTGGGTGCCGCACAAATTCCGCTATCTCTCCACGCGGCTGGTGACGCAGAACGGCATCCTGGTGATGGGCGTGGCGGCGCTGGTGATCCTGTTCTGGACGCAGGGCAGCGTGACGCTCCTGATCGTGCTGTATTCGATCTCGGTGTTCCTGACCTTTGCCATTTCGCTGTTCGGCCTGTGCCGCTACTGGTGGCGCCGCCGCCGGCAGCTCGACCACTGGAAGCGGCGCTTCCTGCTGTCCCTGGCCGGCTTTGTGATCTGCGCCGCCATCCTGTGCGTGCTGGTGGTGGAAAAATTGTTCGACGGCGGTTGGGCCACGGCGGTGATCATCGCCGCCATGTCGGCGCTATGCATCTATATCCGCAACCATTACCGCGCCACCAAGCAGGCCATCCGCACCGTCGACCAGATCTTCGCCAACCAGCCCTTCGGCCCGCACCAGGGGGAGATCCTGCCGGATCCGTCCCGGCAGACCGCGGTATTCATCGTCGGCACCTCGCGCGGCGGCGGCTTGCATGCGCTGCTGTGGGTGCAGCGCATGTTCCCGGAGCATTTCAAGAACTTCATCTTCGTCAACGCCCGCACGGTGGATTCGCATGCCTATGGCGGGGAAGGCGCGGTCGAGCAAATGCGCGCCGAGGCCGATGCGACGCTGCAGTTCTTCGTCGATTTCTGCCGTAGCCACGGCCTGGCTTCGGCATCCCGCCTCGGTTTCGGCACAGATGCCGTGCAGGAAGTGACCCGGCTTTGCTATGAGATCAGCAAGGAGTATCCCAACGCCATCTTTTTCACCAGCAAGCTGATCTTCGAGCAGGACAACTGGTTCATCCGCCTGCTGCACAACCAGGCGGCGCTGGCAGTGCAGCGGCGGCTGCATTTCGATGGCTTGCAGATGGTGATCCTGCCCATGAAGGTGTGAGTACCCCGGGATCTGGGCCGGGAAGAAACGGGCTTATCTGGGAGGACTTATTTGCCGCAGACCGCGTCGATGGCGCGTTCGCCGGTGGAGCCCGGAATCGGGTCTTGCAGCCTGACGTCCGCATAGGACAGTTGCGGCGCCAGCAGCAAGGTCCCCTGGCCGTCCGGTTGCGCATACATCTTGCGGCTGCCGAAGCCGAGCTGGCGGTTGTTGCAGTCGAAGTAGGCGGTCGAGATTTCCGACGTGTAGTAAGTCTTGCTGCCTTGGCCCATCAGCAGCTGGGGACGGTTCCAGTTCAACAGGATTTGCGCCTGGCGGATGCTGCGGGTGGCGACGATGCTGTTCTTGTCGACGAAGAAGCTGCCGATGTTGTTATCGCCCAGCGGCGACCATTCGGCATGGGCCGGCAGTGCCGTGCAGGCCAGTGCCATTGCGATAGCCAGGCTTGCCGGCGCGCGCAAGACGGAGGATGAAAAAAACGGTACGTCCATAGGGCGGAGTGCGTCGCGATCAACTGAACATGATTGCCAGCATTGCCACATCATCTTCCAGCAGCAGCGCCAGGGTCGCGCTCCAGAAGAGCGTTTCGGCCAGGAGCCGGTTCCAATTGTGCTGCAGCCGCAATGACATGTCCGGTTCGGTGATCGGGATGATTTGAATTGCGCTCATCCTAACATGTCGTGCGCGGACGGTCATGGGGGAGGGGCCGGCAGGCCGATTGCCTGCCGCCCGGTCGGCGGCCGGGAAGCCGCCGGGATGCTGCATTATCGAATTTAGATCGCTGCCGCGATGGCTTTGCCGACTGAGGTGGTGTCGCCCTGGCCGCCCAGGTCGGGAGTCTTCGGGCCATCCTTGAGCACATGTTCGACCGCGGCCAGGATGGCGTCGTGCGCCTGCCGGTACTTGGCCTCGCCGTTGCCGAGGAAGTCCAGCATCATCGCGCCCGACCAGATGGTGGCGATCGGATTGGCGATGTTCTTGCCGAAGATGTCCGGCGCCGAACCGTGCACCGGTTCGAACAGCGAAGGCAGTTCGCGCGACGGGTTGATGTTGGCCGAGGGCGCGATGCCGATGGTGCCGGCGCAGGCCGGGCCGAGGTCGGAGAGGATGTCGCCGAACAGGTTGGAGGCCACCACCACGTCGAAGCGGTCCGGATTGAGCACGAAGTGGGCGGTCAGGATGTCGATGTGGTATTTGTCGCGCCTCACATCGGGGTATTGCTTGCCCATGGCTTCCACGCGCTCGTCCCAGTAGGGCATGGTGATGGCGATGCCGTTGGATTTGGTGGCCGAGGTCAGGTGCTTTTTCGGACGGCTTTGCGCCAGGTCGAAGGCAAACTTGAGGATGCGGTCGGTGCCCTTGCGGGTGAACACCGATTCCTGGATCACGGTCTCGCGGTCGGTGCCTTCATACATGCGGCCTCCGATGGAGGAGTATTCGCCCTCGGTGTTTTCGCGCACCACATAAAAGTCGATGTCGCCGGGCTTGCGGTTGGCCAGCGGGCAGGGCACGCCCGGCATCAGGCGCACCGGGCGCAGGTTGACGTACAGGTCGAACTCGCGGCGGAATTTCAGCAGCGAACCCCACAGCGAGACGTGGTCGGGCACCGTGGCCGGCCAGCCGACCGCGCCGAAGAAGATGGCTTCGAAGCCCTTCAACTGCTCGAACCAGTCGTCCGGCATCATCTTGCCGTGCTTTTCATAGTAGCCGCAGTGGGCCCAGTCGAAATGGGTGTATTCGATCTCGATGCCGAACTTCTTGCTGGCGGCCTCGACCGCGCGCAGGCCTTCCGGGATGACTTCCTGCCCGATGCCGTCGCCGGCGATGACCGCTATCTTATGTTTCCTTGCCATACTGTTCTCCTCGATGATGTGGCGCCCGTGGGCAAGCTCTCAGGGAGGAAATCATAAACGCATTCGGGCGGCGATCATGCACGGATCGGTGATTCCATGAAACACGATCCGTGAATAATTGCTGGATCCAGTCCACCCAAGAAAAAGCCCGGCGTACGGCCGGGCTTGTACAGGGACAGGAGATAAATTCGGTTCAGCCGCCGAGTTGCTCGGCCCACATCGTTACCCCCATGCTGTGCGCTTCGCCGGGCGCCAGTTCGACCAGGTCTTCCATCACGTTGGCGGTTTCGATGCACAGCATGCGCTGCCAGGCGTCGTCGGCGAACTGGGACAGGCGGCGCGCCTTGCTGGCCCACGGGTTCCACACCACGGCCGAGGTCGAGCCGCTGGCTTCGATGCGGATGCGGCGCTTCCAGCCTTCATCGCGGATCGCCAATTGGGGCGGCAGGTCGAGGTAGATGCGGTCGGTTTCGCCGCTGACCGCCAGTTCGCGCTTCTGTTCGCGTTCGGCCCAGCCTTCCAGCGTTTCGATGTAGCGCCGTCCCTCCAGGCCTTCCACCGCTACGTCATGGATGCTGCTCACGGCGAAGTAGGTGTGCAGCGCCTGGGTCAGGGCGATGTGCTGTTCGCTGTTGTTGCGGGTGGTCAGGTTCAGGTGCAGGCGGTCGTCCAGCAGGATGTCCAGGCGCAGTTCCAGGCCGGCCGGCAGGTGGCGCAGGCTGGGCGAATCGGTGGTGGGCGGGATGGCCAGCGTCAATCGCACGCTGTCGCCCTCGATGGCGCTTTCCTGCAGCAGCCAGTCGATGCCGCGCACCAGGCCGTGCGCCGGCAGCCGCCCGCCGGAATGCAGCGCCTGCACCTGCGGCGGGTTGCGCATCAGGTCGCCAAACCACGGCCAGCAAACGGGGATGCCGCCGCGCACCGAATTGCCGGCTTCGAAGGCGGCCTCTTCGCTCATCCAGACCACCGGCTCCTGGCCATGCGCCTGGTAGCGCAGCACTTGCGCGCCTTGCTCGGCCACCAGCAGCTCGGCCCGGGCGGTCTGGATGCGCAGGCATTGGAGCTGGTTGACTTCGATGCGCTGGATATGCGGGACTTCCTGCGGAACAGTCCCGTCATCTGTGGTGATCATGCTGGAAACTCCGAAAAAATTGCGATAGTGCAAGCCTGCCACATTTCGCCCCGGCGAGGAATGGCCGGGGCATTTTCTTGTGGCTGCAGGCTTGTCATTTGTGCATGTTCTGGCATGCCATGCGGCGCATCGTTAAAGATCGATTTCTCAAGTCATACGCCTCCGGCCATGCACCAATGTCGGTGCGGGGTTGTCCAACGGCATTCGCACAACGGGAATTGCCGACATGACGAACCTATGCAAGCCGATGAAGAAACTGATTGCCATCCTGGGGCTCCTGGTCGCCACGGGTGTGACGACGGCGGCGCCTGCGCTTGCCGCCGACTCCATGCAGTTCTGGGACAGCCCCCGGCACGGGGGCAACAGTTTCAACCGGTTGCCGCCCGACCAGGCCTATTTCGATGCGTTGCGCGCGCATGGCGCCGATTGGGTGCGCCTTTCCTATGACAAGTGGCGTGCGCAAGGCAGGGATTTCCTGCTGGGGGATGCCGACCGTTATCAAGGCCTGGCCGAGCGCGACCTGGCCACGCTCAGGGAAACGTTGGCAAGAATAGACAAGGCCGGGTTGAAGGCGGTGATCGCGCCGCTGTCGCTGCCCTATGCGCGCTGGTCGCAAAACAATGGCGACAAGTTCGATGACCGCCTTTGGCAGGATCGGCAGCGCTGGCGCGATGCCGTGCGCTTCTGGCGCGACCTGGCGCAGGCATTGCGCGGGCAGCCGGGCATCGCCGCGTATAACCTGATCAATGAGCCGGCGCCGGAGAAGATGGGCGGCTTGCCGGAACATGCGGCGCCCGAACGCATGCGGCAATGGTATGCCGAGCAGAAGGGGAGCGGGCGCGACCTGCCGGCTTTTTATGCCGAACTGATCCGCGCCATCCGCGAAGTCGATCCGGACACGCCGATCATGGTCGATGCCGGCTGGTACGCGGCGGCCGACGCTTTTGCCTATTGGCCCGAACCGCTGGCCGATACGCGCACGCTGTACAGCTTTCATATGTACGAACCTTATGAGACGACCAGCGGGCCGAACCTGCGCCGGCAGCCGCCGTTGCGTTATCCCGGCGATACTCGTTTCGGCGGCGTGGCGCAATACTGGGATGCCAGGCGCGTCGCCGCTTATCTTGAGCAGCCGCTGGCCTGGGCGCGCGCGCACGGCATTCCGATGTCGCGCATGGTGGCCGGCGAGTTCGGCTGCATCCGCACGCTCGACAGTTGCGAACGTTATCTCGATGACGTGTTGAGCGTGCTGCAGCGTTCCGGCGTGCATTGGGCCTTTTATGCGTTCCGCGAAGACAATTGGGATGCCATGGACTATGAACTGGGCAAGGGCAAAGTCCACTGGAGTTATTGGGATGCCCAGGAAAAGGGCTTGCCCGATCCGGTCAAGCGCCGTGCCACGCCCGAGTTCGAGGTGATACGGCGCCGCCTGCAAGACGGCGGGTGAGCCGTTGCGTCGGGCTGGTCATGGGTGGCTATAATCCACGTATCGTTGACCCGATCCGCTACGAACCGTGAACAATTCTCCCTTGCTTGAAGACCTGCGCCTGTTTTGCGTGGTGGCCCGCCGCAGCAGCTTTGCCGAATCGGCCAAGGAGGTCGGCGCTTCGCCGGCCTACATCAGCAAGCGCATCGCGCTGCTGGAACAGGCGCTGGGCGTACGCCTGTTCCATCGCACCACGCGCAGCGTAGTGATGACGGAGGAGGGCGGCAACGTCCACGACTGGGCGCGCAAGATCCTCGACGATGTCGAGCAGATGATGGAGACGGTCAGCAGCGCCAAGCGCGTGCCGCGCGGACTGCTGAAGATCAGCACCAGCTTCGGCCTGGGCCGCAAGTACGTCTCGCCGCTGCTGTCCGAATTCGCGGCGCTGCATCCGGAACTGAAGATCCAGCTGGAGCTGGTGGATCGCCAGATCGACCTGGTCAACGAAGGCTTCGACCTCGACATCCGCGTCGGGCCGGGGCATGAGCCGCATCTGTTTTCCAAGCGCATCATGCCCAGCCAGCGCGTGCTGTGCGCCAGCCCGGCTTACCTCAAGCGCCACGGCTTGCCGGCCGACCTGGCCGCATTGCGCCAGCACCAGTGCCTGGTGATCCGCGAGCGCAACCAGTCCTTCGGCATCTGGCGCATGATGGGCCCCAAGGGGGCGGAGACGGTCAAGGTGTCGGGCGGCCTGGCCTCCAACCACGGCGAAATCATCCACCAGTGGGCGGTGGACGGCCACGGCATCATCCTGCGTTCGATCTGGGACGTGGCCGAGAGCCTGAAGCGCGGCCGCCTGGTGCGCATCTTGCCGCAGTATTACCAGGAAGCCGACCTGTGCGCGGTCTATCCGCTGCAGTTGAAGAATTCGGCCAAGGTGCGCGAATGCGTGCGCTTCCTGCAGAAAAAGCTGGATGTGAACGCGCCGGCCATCACCGTGTAAGCCGGGTCGGCGGTTCAGCCGAAGGCTTCTTTCAGCGTCTGGATCTTGCCGGTGTCGGTGGCGTCGTAACCGGCCAGGTTGTTGACCGCGGCGCGGAAGGCGTCCGATTGCAGGATGTCGATCACCGCGCGGATCAGCGGGTCGTGCAGCGACGCCGCCGGCAGCGCGAAGAAATAGCGCTCGCGCACCAGCGGGATGAATTCCAGCCCGAAGCGCTGGGACGCGGTCTGCACGCCGAAGCCGACGTCGGCCATGCCGCTGGCGATGAAAGCCGCCACCGCCGAATGCGTGAATTCGGTGTTCTCGAAGCCGTTGATCTTCTTGCGGGCGATGCCGGCGCCGGACAGCATCAGTTCCAGCAGCATGCGCGTGCCCGAGCCGGCTTCGCGATTGACGAAGCGCAGGTCGCCGCGCGTGAGGTCGGCCAGCGATTGCACGTTCTTGGGATTGCCCGGCGCCACGAACAGGCCCTGGTTGCGCACCGCCAGGTGGATCAGGCAGTCGCTGCGCTTGTTGAGCCATTTGGCGTAGGTGGCGATCGCCGGCCGCTCGAATTCGCCCAGCGGCACATGAAAGCCGGCCAGGTCGCATTCCTGGCGCGACAGCGCGGCCACGGCATCGGTGCTGTGGCGGTAGCGCACTTCCACCGGCAGCCGCGCCTCATTGATCTTGCCCAGCAACGCGGCCACCGCGAAACCGTGGCTGGCGTTCAGGCGCACCGTTTCCGACTTGCCTTCCACCGTCTTGCCCAGTTCGATCTCCAGTTCCGACGCCAGGCTGTCGAGCGTGGGCGACAGGCGCGCCGCCACCAGGCGGTCGGCCCACAGCAACTTGTTGGCGAAGGGGGTGAGGGTGGTGCCGCGGCCGCGGCCGCTGTCGATCAGGCGGTTGCCGAAGATGCGCTCGGCGTCGCGCAGCAGGCCCCATGCATGCCGGTACGAATAGCGGATCTGCTGGGCGGCTTGCGCGATCGAGCCGCTTTGCTGGATGGCAGTCAGCAGCGTGAGCAGGTTGGCCGTATCGAGCGGGGCCTCGTTGTCGTAGGCGATTTCCCAGTGCGGCTTGATGTGGACTTTGTACATTTATGAAAAATATAGCATATTGAGTCGCTTGTTTTTAGGTGATAATTTCGCTGCAGCCTACATAAATCATAAAAAATATATGTAGTGTTGTACATATATAAACAGGGAGGAACCTGATTGCAAAGATGGATCGGCTTGCCGTTCCTACCGGCTTTGCAATGGCCTCCCTCTCGATCCACATCATCAATAATTATTCGGAGGAATAATGGCTTTCGATTTCCTGAACAAGGAACATACGGTTGCCAAGCCTGGCTTCAACCGCTGGTTGGTGCCCCCGGCTGCACTTGCAATCCACCTTTGTATCGGCATGGCCTACGGCTTTTCCGTGTTCTGGCTGCCGCTGTCCAAGGCCTTGGGCGTGACCGCGCCGATCGCTTGCGGCGCCGATGTCGGCTTCTTCGCGCAAATCTTCTCATCCTCCTGCGACTGGAAAATCTCCATGCTGGGCTGGATGTACACCATGTTCTTCGTCCTGCTCGGCATTTCCGCGGCGATCTGGGGCGGCTGGCTGGAACACGCCGGCCCGCGCAAGGCCGGCGTCGTGGCAGCGCTGTGCTGGTGCGGCGGCCTGCTGATCTCGGCCGTCGGCGTCAAGACCCACCAGCTGTGGCTGATGTGGCTGGGCTCCGGGGTGATCGGCGGCATCGGACTTGGCCTGGGCTACATCTCGCCGGTGTCGACCCTGATCAAGTGGTTCCCGGATCGCCGCGGCATGGCCACCGGCATGGCCATCATGGGCTTCGGCGGCGGCGCGCTGGTCGGCAGCCCGCTGGCCGACATGCTGATGAAGAAATTCGCCACCCCGACCTCGGTCGGCGTATGGGAAACCTTCGTCGCCATGGCCGCGATCTATTTCGTGTTCATGATGGCAGGCGCCTTCGGCTACCGCGTTCCGCCTTCGGGCTGGAAGCCGGCCGGCTGGACGCCGCCGGTTGCCAACAACAACACCATGATCACCCAGAACCACGTGCACGTTTCCAAGGTCTGGGGTATCCCGCAGTTCTGGCTGGTGTGGCTGGTGCTGTGCCTGAACGTGTCGGCCGGCATCGGCGTGATCGGCATCGCTTCGCCGATGCTGCAGGAAGTCTTCGGCGGCCACCTGCTGGGTGTCAATGTCGGCTTCAACGACCTCTCGCCCGAACAGAAGACCGCCATCGCCGCGCTGGCAGCGGGCTTTACCGGCCTGATCAGCCTGTTCAACATCGGCGGCCGTTTCGCCTGGGCCTCGTGCTCCGACTTCTTCGGCCGCAAGATGACCTATGCGATCTTCTTCGTGCTGGGCTTCGTGCTGTACGTGAGCCTGCCATGGTCGGCCAGGGCGGGCAGCATCGCCCTGTTCGTGGCTGCGGTCTGCATCATCCTGTCGATGTATGGCGGCGGCTTCTCGACCGTGCCGGCCTACCTGGCCGACCTGTTCGGCACCCAGATGGTGGGTGCGATCCACGGCCGCCTGCTGACCGCGTGGGCGACTGCCGGCATCCTGGGCCCGGTGGTGGTGAACTACATGCGCGAATACCAGCTGTCGCTGGGCATGCCGCGCGAGTCGGTCTACAACACCACGATGTACATCCTGGCCGGCATGCTGGTGCTGGGCCTGATCTGCAACCTGCTGATCCGCCCGGTCGCCGCCAAGCACTTCATGACGCCGGAAGAGCTGGCGCGCGAGAAGCAGCTGGCGCACGAAAAGTCGGCAGCCGAAGCGGTCGCGACCGTTGCGTCGGGCGACATGTCCAAGATCGGCACCGGCGGCAATCCGGTGGTGATCGCGCTGGCATGGCTGGCAGTGGGGATCCCGCTGATCTGGGGCGTGACGTTGACGCTGCAGAAGTCGGCCGTGCTGTTCCGTTGACCGGGACTTGACGCAACAAGAAGTACCCGGCGCCAGCAACGACGCCGGCAGCGGCGAAAGCCGCTGACACAACCCGCAAGGGGCAGCGATCCGCAGGCGGGTTGTGTCAGCGAGACTATCGAAAAATCAGGAGTGGCGTGTGCCTACCAGGCGCATGCGAACGCCACATCCCCAGTGTTCTGTACCAACCCGCAAAGGCAGGGAGAACATGCATAAACGGAGACCGGCTGTATCCATCCGCGAGGCCATCGGCAGTGGCTCGATGGCGCGGCTTTTGCCGGCATTTGCGGCAGGCATGCCTTTTCTTCCCGTTCTTCCCGTCCTTTCCGGGCTTTCAGCAACGATGCGTTTCAAGCAGGCCGCGCCTCCCTGAGGCGCGCCGTACCCGGTTTCATTTGTTCCCGAAGCGCCGATGACAAGATTCGCAACGAACGGCGGCGTTTCATAGCGAGGCAGGAGACTTCAATGAACAGGCAACAAGACTTCGATGTGGCGGCGGTGCGCGCCATCATCGCCGAACGCAAGGGGATGGCGGGCGCCATGCTGCCCATCCTGCACGGCATCCAGGAGAAGCTCGGCTACATCCCATCGGACGTGGTGCCGATGGTCGCCGACGGGCTCAACGTTTCGCGCGCCGAAGTGCACGGCGTGGTTTCGTTCTATCATTTTTTCCGCCAGCAGCCGCCGGGCAGGCACGTGGTGCAGGTGTGCCGCGCGGAGGCTTGCCAGGCGCGCGGCGCCGACGCGCTGGCCGGGCATGCGCAGGAGATGCTCGGTTGCGCTTTCCATGAAACCACGGCCGATGGCCAGTTCACGCTGGAGCCGGTGTATTGCCTGGGGCAATGCGCCTGCGGCCCCAACATCATGATCGACGATGACCTGCACGCGCGCGTGGGCGCCGACAAATTCCAGCGCCTGGTGCAGGCCAAGCGGGAGGCATGATGCAGACCCAGACTCTGGACACCATCACCGTCTATGTGCCGCGCGACTCCACCGCGCTCGCCCTGGGCGCCAATGACGTGGCTGCCGCCATCGCCGCTGAAGCCGGCAAGCGCGGCGTCAAGATCAAGCTGGTGCGCAACGGTTCGCGCGGTATGTTCTGGCTGGAGCCGCTGGTGGAAGTGGCGACCGCTGCCGGCCGCGTGGCGTACGGCCCGGTTGGCATGGACGACGTGGCCGGGATGTTCGACGCCGGCTTCCTGGCCGGCGGCGCGCATTCGTTGCGGCAGGGGCCGACCGAGGAAATCCCGTACCTGAAGAACCAGGAACGCCTGACCTTCGCGCGCGTGGGCATCACCGATCCGCTGTCGCTGGACGACTATCTCGCCCATGAAGGTTATGTCGGCCTGAAGAATGCGCTGGCCATGGCGCCCGAGTCGGTGGTGCGGCAGGTGCTCGATTCCGGCTTGCGCGGACGCGGCGGCGCGGCGTTCCCGACCGGCATCAAGTGGCAGACCGTGGCCGGCGCCCGGGCGGCGCAGAAGTATGTGGTGTGCAATGCCGACGAGGGCGACTCTGGCACCTTCTCCGACCGCATGGTGATGGAGGGTGACCCGTTCATGCTGATCGAAGGCATGACCATCGCCGCCATCGCGGTCGGCGCGACCGAGGGCTACATCTACGTGCGCTCGGAATATCCGCATGCCATCGCCACATTGAACCAGGCCATCGCCATAGCCACGGAGAAGGGCTATTTGGGCGACAACATCCTGGGCTCCGGAAAAGCCTTCCGGCTGGAAGTGCGCAAGGGCGCCGGCGCCTACATCTGCGGCGAAGAGACCGCCATGCTGGAGAGCATCGAAGGCAAGCGCGGCGTGGTGCGCGCCAAGCCGCCGTTGCCGGCGCTGGAGGGCTTGTTCGGCAAGCCGACGGTGATCAACAACCTGATCTCGCTGGCCTCGGTGCCGGTCATCCTGGCGCGCGGCGCCGACTTCTACAAGAACTACGGCGTCGGCCGTTCGATGGGCACGCTGCCGTTCCAACTGGCCGGCAACATCAAGCATGGCGGACTGGTGGAGAAGGCTTTCGGCCTGACCCTGCGCCAGTTGCTGGAAGACTTCGGCGGCGGCAGCGAAAGCGGCCGGCCGATCCGCGCGGTGCAGGTGGGCGGCCCGCTGGGCGCTTATATGCCGCCCAGCCAGTTCGATACGCCGCTGGACTACGAAGCCTTCGCCGCCATCGGCGCCATGATCGGCCACGGCGGCCTGGTGGTCTTCGACGATACGGTCGACATGGCCAGGCAGGCGCGCTATGCGATGGAGTTCTGCGCCATCGAGTCCTGCGGCAAGTGCACCCCGTGCCGTATCGGCTCCACCCGCGGCGTGGAAGTGATCGACAAGATTGTCGCAGGCCAGAACAATGCGGACCGGCCGCAGCAGGTGCATCTGCTGCGCAGCCTGTGCGACACCATGCTCAACGGCTCGCTGTGCGCCATGGGCGGCATGACGCCGTTCCCGGTGCTCTCTGCGCTGAACCATTTCCCGGAAGACTTCGGCACGCCCAGTGAGAAGGCGGCCTGACCTCTGTATCGAAGACGTAAGAATACGTAAGGAGTTGCACCATGAACCAGCTCAATGAAACGGATTACGGCACGCCGGCGCGTGCCTCGGAACAGGAAGTCACGCTGGAGATCGACGGCGTCGCCATCACCGTGCCGGCCGGCACCTCGGTCATGCGCGCGGCGGTCGAGGCCGGCGTCAACGTGCCCAAGCTGTGCGCCACCGACAGCCTGGAGCCGTTCGGCTCCTGCCGCCTGTGCCTGGTGGAGATCGAAAAGGATGGCCGCAAGATGAAGGGCTATCCGGCTTCCTGCACCACGCCCTGCGAGCCCGGCATGAAGGTGCAGACGCAGACGCCCAAGCTGGCCGAGATCCGGCGCGGCGTGATGGAGCTCTACATCTCCGACCACCCGCTGGACTGCCTGACCTGCCCCACCAACGGCAACTGCGAACTGCAGGACATGGCCGGCGCGGTCGGCCTGCGCGAGGTGCGCTACGGTTACGAAGGCGAGAACCACCTGCAGATGAAGAAGGACGAGTCCAATCCCTATTTCACCTACGACCCGTCCAAGTGCATCGTCTGCAACCGCTGCGTGCGCGCCTGCGAAGAGACGCAAGGCACCTTCGCGCTGACCATCGACGGCCGCGGCTTCGCCTCGCGCGTGTCGGCCGGGCAGTTGGACAGCTTCATGGAATCCGAATGCGTCTCCTGCGGCGCCTGCGTGCAAGCCTGCCCGACCGCGACCCTGACCGAGAAGAGCGTGATCATGCTGGGCCAGGCCGAGCACAGCACGGTCACCACCTGCGCCTATTGCGGCGTGGGCTGCTCGTTCAAGGCCGAGATGAAGGGCAACGAGGTGGTGCGCATGGTGCCGTACAAGGACGGCCAGGCCAACCACGGCCACTCGTGCGTGAAGGGGCGCTTCGCCTGGGGCTATGCGACGCACAAGGACCGCATCCTCAATCCGATGATCCGCAAGAGCATCAGCGACCCGTGGCGCGAAGTGTCGTGGGAGGAGGCGCTTTCGTACGCGGCCAGCGAGTTCCGCCGCATCCAGGCCCGGCATGGCAAGGATTCCATCGGCGGCATCACCTCCTCGCGCTGCACCAACGAAGAAACCTACCTGGTGCAGAAGCTGGTGCGCGCCGCCTTCGGCAACAACAACGTCGACACCTGCGCGCGCGTATGCCATTCGCCGACCGGCTACGGTTTGAAGCAGACGCTGGGCGAGTCGGCCGGAACCCAGACCTTCGATTCGGTGATGAAGTCGGACGTGATCATGATCATGGGCGCCAATCCGGCCTCCGGCCACCCAGTGTTCGCCTCGCAGATCAAGCGCCGCTTGCGCCAGGGCGCCAAGCTGATCGTGATCGATCCGCGCACCACCGAGATGGTCAAGTCGCCGCACGTGCAGGCCGATTACCACCTTAAATTGAAGCCCGGCACCAACGTCGCCATCATCACCGCGCTGGCGCATGTGATCCTGTCCGAAGGGCTGCAGAAGGAGAATTACATCCAGGAGCGCTGCGACGTGAAATCGTACGAAGACTGGAAAGCCTTCGTGCTGCGCCCGGACAATTCGCCCGAAGCCATGGCCGAGGTCACCGGCGTGCCGGCCGAAACCATCCGCGGCGCCGCGCGGCTGTTCGCAACCGGCGGCAACGCGGCGATCTACTACGGTTTGGGCGTGACCGAGCATGCGCAGGGTTCGACCACCGTGATCGGCATCGCCAACCTGGCCATGTGCACCGGCAACGTCGGCCGCGAAGGCGTGGGCGTCAATCCGCTGCGCGGCCAGAACAACGTGCAGGGCTCGTGCGACATGGGTTCCTTCCCGCACGAGCTGCCGGGCTACCGCCACATTTCGGACTCCACCGTGCGCGGCCAGTTCGAGCAGGCATGGGGCGTCACGCTCAATCCCGAGCCGGGTTTGCGCATCCCCAACATGTTCGACGCCGCGCTGGACGGCAGCTTCAAGGGGCTGTACTGCGAAGGCGAGGACATTGTGCAGTCCGACCCCAACACCCAGCACGTGGCCGCCGCGCTGCAGTCGATGGAGTGCATCGTGGTGCAGGACCTGTTCCTGAACGAAACCGCCAAGTACGCGCATGTGTTCCTGCCGGGCTCCTCGTTCCTGGAGAAGGACGGCACCTTCACCAATGCCGAGCGCCGTATCTCGCGCGTGCGCAAGGTGATGCCGCCCAAGGCCGGCAAGTCCGACTGGGAAGTCACGGTGGCGCTGGCCGAAGCGCTGGGCTACCCGATGCCGTACAATCATCCATCGGAAATCATGGATGAAATCGCCGCGCTGACGCCGAGTTTCCATGGCGTCAGCTACGCCAGGCTGGACCAGCTGGGCAGCATCCAGTGGCCGTGCAACGACGCCGCGCCGGAAGGCACGCCGATCATGCACATCGGCAGCTTCATCCGCGGCAAGGGCAAGTTCCTCAATACGCAGTATTTCGCTACCGACGAGAAGGTGACGCAGCGTTATCCGCTGATCCTGACTACCGGCCGCATCCTGTCGCAGTACAACGTCGGCGCCCAGACTCGCCGCACCGAGAACTCGCAGTGGCATAGCGAAGACCGCCTGGAGATCCACCCGCACGATGCCGAGGACCGCGGCATCCGCGAAGGCGACTGGGTCGGCATCGAGTCGCGCGCCGGCCAGACCGTGCTGCGCGCGACCGTGACCGGGAAGGTGCAGCCGGGCGTGGTGTACACCACTTTCCACTTCCCGGAATCGGGCGCGAACGTGATCACCACCGACAACTCCGACTGGGCCACCAATTGCCCGGAGTACAAGGTGACGGCGGTGCAGGTGCTGCCGGTGTCGCAGCCGTCCGAATGGCAGCAGCATTACCAGCGCTTCAACCGCGAGCAGCTTGGTTTGCTGAAGGGCGAGACGGCCGGCGTCGAACCATTGGTGACCAAATGAACCAACCCCATCGTCCTGACGAAAGTCAGGACCCAGTGTCGTTCAACGGTGGTCGATGCATAACGAACGCCACTGGATCCCGGCCTTCGCCGGGATGACGGATTACTGAACTGAATTGCAAGAAAGCATGAACGTACGCATTCCTCCATCCCCCAACATCGACGCAGCCACCGGCGAATACGCAACCTCCGCTCGCGTGACGGTCGAGCGCTGGCGCGACGGCCGGCGCGAGACGGTGGAGGATGTCGTCGCCGAGGAAGTGCCGATCGCGCTGGAATACAACGGCATTTCGCATGCCGTGATGATGGCCACGCCGGCCGACCTGGAAGACTTCGCGCTCGGCTTTTCGCTGACCGAAGGCATCCTGGCCGATCCGGGCGAATTGTATGAATGCGAGATCGTGCCCGGCTGCGAAGGGGTACAGGTGCAGATGCGCATCGCCACCGAGCGCTTCGTCGCGTTGAAGGAAAAGCGCCGCAACCTGACCGGCCGCACTGGCTGCGGCCTGTGCGGCGCCGAGACGCTGGAGCAGGCGGTGCGCCATCCGAAGGCGGTGGTGCATGAAGGGGCGCGCTTCACGATAGACCAGATCCATGCCGCGCTGGAACAGATGCAGGGCGGCCAGCAATTGCAGCAAATCACCGGCGCCACCCACGCCGCCGCCTGGCTGGACGCGGAGGGCAAGATCGCCCTGGTGCGCGAAGACGTGGGCCGCCACAATGCGCTGGACAAGCTGATCGGCGCGCTGGCCGAAGATGGGGCCGACTTCTCCACGGGCGCGGCCATCATCACCAGCCGCGCCAGTTACGAGATGGTGCAGAAGGCGGCGACGGTCGGCATCGGCTTCATCGCCGCCATTTCGGCCCCGACCGCGCTGGCGATCCGGCTGGCGGAAGAAACCGATGTCACCTTGCTCGGTTTCGTGCGCAAGCAGGGGCACGTGGTGTACGCAAGGCCGCACCGGCTGCGCTGAGTGGATGATTCGATGCTTTTCCGGATAAAAGACAAAGACCGCAGGAGGACGACATGAATACCGAGCACCTGACCAGGATGGCCAACCAGATCGGCGCCTTTTTTTCGACCATGCCCGATCATGAGCAGGCGGTGGCGGATCTGGCCGCGCACCTGAAGCGGTTCTGGGAGCCGCGCATGCGCAAGGCGTTTCTTGAACACATCGAGCAGACGCAGGGGCAGGGGCTCGATCCGATCGTGCTGGAGGCGGTGAACAAGCATATGCAGCAATTGGCGGCATAAGCGGGCAACATCAGCGGGCGGCATTAGCGTTGCCTGGCGCCGGGCTCAAAAAAAATCCTCGCCTTGGCGAGGATTTTTTTACGTCAGCTGACGTTACACGCGCACTTCAGGACGTCTGGCGGACCTCGCCATGCCGGTCACCGCAGGCGCGGTTTCGCGCATGGAAAGGGCGCAACAGACGGAAATGACGCCAAGTGCCGAAAACATCAAGGCGGGGCCGATCCAGCCGGTCACGCCATACAGTGCCGTGGCAATCATCGGCAGCAGGCCGGCGACCAGCGAGGCGCCGTTGTAGCCCAGCGAAATGCCGGAAGAGCGCACGTTGGCGGGGAACTGCTCGGAGAACCAGCTCGATTCCACCGCGAAGATCGGGTCGTGGCTCAACAGCAGCGACAGCGCGATCGCGGTGATGACCATGATGACCGAGCCGGTGTTGATCAGCATGAACATCGGGATGCCAAAGGCGATGGTGAACAGCGCGCCCAGCATGAACACCGGGCGGCGGCCGATCCGGTCGCTCAGGGCGCCATAGATCAGGTGGCTCACCAGGCCCAGGGCCGAGCCGATCAGCGTGCCCCAGAGCACCTGTTTGGTGGTGGCCACTTGAGCCAGCACCACGTACGACAGCATGAAGCTGGTGGTGATGTAGTAGCCGCCGGTTTCGGCCAGGCGCGCGCCGATGATCTTCAGAATAGAACGCCAGTCGTTGCGGATCACCTCCAGCGCCGGTTGCCTGACCAGTTTCTGCTCGGCCTTGGCCGCTTCGAACTCGGGCGACTCTTCCACGTTCATGCGGATGAACATGCCGACCGCCACCATCACGAAGGACACCAGGAACGGCGCGCGCCACACCCAGTCGCCCTCGAACAACTCGCCCGACAGCAGGAACGCGCCATTGGCCAGCAGCAGCCCCATCGGGATGCCGATCTGCGGCACCGCGCCGAAGTAGCCGCGCCGTTCCGGCGGCGCATGTTCGCACGCCATCAGTACCGCGCCGCCCCATTCCGCGCCGAAGCCGATGCCTTGCACCATGCGCAGGATAATCAGCAGGATCGGCGCAATCACGCCGGCCTGTTCATACGTCGGCAGCGCCCCGATCAGGACTGTGGCCATGCCCATCGCCACCAGCGACCACAGCAGCACCGCCTTGCGGCCGACGCGATCGCCATAGTGCCCGGCCAGATAGCCGCCCAGCGGACGCATCAGGAAGCCGATGGCCAGCGTGGCGAAGGAGGCCAGGATGCCGATCAGCGGTTCCTTGGTGTGGAAGAACACCTTGCCGAAATAAGCGGCGGCGGCCGTGCCGTAGATGAAGAAGTCGTAGCTCTCTACGGCCGAGCCGATCATGGAGGCAAAGGCGACCTTGTTCGCCTTGCCCCCGCGTGCCTGGGGATTGCTCATTGTCTTGTCTCTCTGGTTGATTGTTCTGTTGCAAGGGAAGGGGACGCATGATGGCCCCGGAATTGCTGCCTACTTCCAGGTCTCGATGACCCGGCTGTCGTCGCGCTGGCCCAGGCCGTTCTCGGCCGCCTGGCGGTATTTGGCATTGGCGATCGACAGCAGCGGCACCTGCGCGCCGCACTCCTGCGCCGCGGCGGCGACCAGGTCGCTGTCCTTGACGAAGATGTTGATCGAGCTGGTGACTTCGACGTCGGTGCCGGCCAGCATGCGCGGGCCGCGGTCCGACAGCATCCAGGAACCGCCGGCGCCGTTCTCGACCAGTTCCAGCACGGCCGCCGGGTCCAGGCCCAGCGAACGCGCCAGGTTCAGGGCTTCGGCGGCGGCGACGATATGCACCGAACACAGGTGCTGGTTGACCACCTTGATGGCCTGGCCGTCGCCCAGGTTGGGGCCGGTCACGCGTACGCTGCCCATGGCGTCGAGCACCGGGCGCACGGCATCGATATCCGGTTGCGCGCCGGAAGCGAAGATCACCAGCTTGCCGGTCTTGGCGCGGGCGACGCCGCCGGTCACCGGCGCATCCACCACCTTTGCCCCGGCCGCGCGCAGGCGTTCGCCTTGTTCGCGCACGCTGGCCGGGCCGACGGTGGACATGACGATCCAGATTTGCCCGGCCACGTCCTTGGCGTTGTCGACGACCGCGGCCAACTGCTGCGGGGTGGCGACCATCACCACCACCGCCTGCGCCCTGGGGGCGTCAGCGAAGGCGGCGACCGCGTTGATGCCGTTTTCGGCGGCGCGCGCGCGGTTGGATTCAACTACCTCGACGCCGGTCACGTCGTGCCCGGCCTGTTTGATCTGCAACGCCATGGGCAGGCCGATGGCGCCTACGCCGATGAAGGTAACGTCCATGATGTGTTTTCCTTGTCCTTATTTCAGCCAGGTCTTGATGTTCCCGACCAGTACCGAGGTCGAGATGCCGTAGCGGTCGTGCAGCGTGGGCAGCGCGCCCGCATCCAGGAACTGGTCGGGCAAGGCGACATGGCGGAACTCCGGCATCACGCGCGCCATCACCAGCGCGCGCGTGACGGCCTCGCCCAGGCCGCCGATGACGCTATGGTTCTCGGCGACGATCACCAGGCGGCCCGGACGGCGGCATTGTTCAATGATGGCGGCTTCGTCCAGCGGCTTGATGGTCGGCACGTGCAGCACGCCCACGCTGGCCGAACCGTCGTCCAGTGCCTTGGCCGCTTCCAGCGCGCGCATGGTCATCAGGCCGGAGGAAATGATCAGCACATCCTTGCCGTCGCGCAGCATCTTGGCCTTGCCCAGCTCGAACTTGTAGTCGTATTCGTCCAGCACGGCCGGCACCTTGCCGCGCAGCAGGCGCATGTAGACCGGGCCGTTGTGGGCGGCGATGGCGGGCACTGCCTGCTCGATGTCCAGCGCGTCGCAGGGATCGATCACGGTCATGTTGGGAATGGCGCGCATCATCGCCAGGTCTTCGGTGGCCTGGTGGCTGGGGCCGTAGCCGGTGGTCAGGCCGGGCAGCGCGGCGCAAATCTTCACGTTCAGGTTTTCTTCGGCGATCACCTGGTGGATGAAGTCGTAAGCGCGGCGCGTGGCGAACACCGCATAGGTGGTCGCGAACGGGATGAAGCCTTCCTTGGCCATGCCGCCGGCGGCGCCCATGAGCAGTTGCTCGGCCATGCCCATCTGGAAATAGCGCTTGGGGAAGGCCTGCGCGAAGATGTGCAGGTCGGTGTACTTGGACAGGTCGGCGGTCATGCCCACGATATTCTGGCGGCGTTCGGCTTCCGCCACGAGGGCATGGCCAAACGGGGCCGGACGGGTCGGCTGGTCGTCGCCGGCGATCGAGGCGATCATCGCCGAGGTCGTCAGGCGCGGCTTCTTTTCAGTAACGGCGTTCATCAACGTTCTCCCTTCGCATGGTTTTCATCGAGCACCGCAATGGCCTGTTGCCATTCCTGCGGATCCACCCGGATAAAGTGGTTTTTCTCGCGCGTCTCAAGGAAAGGCACGCCTTTGCCCATCAGCGTGTCGCACAGGATCACGCGCGGCTTGGCTTCGGCCAGAGCGCGGCAGCGGTCGAAGGCGGCGACCACGGCCTGCAGGTCATTGCCGTTGACGCGCTCCACGTGCCAGCCAAACGACTGCCACTTGTCGGCCAACGGCTCGAAACCGAGGATTTCGTTGGAGTTGCCGTCGGCCTGCTGGCGGTTGATGTCCACCAGGTTGATCAGGTTGGACAGGCCGTGGTGCGAGGCCGACAGCGCGGCTTCCCATACCGCGCCTTCATCCAGCTCACCGTCGGACATCGAGTTGTAGACGAAGGCGGGGTTGTTCTTCAACTGCAGGCCCAGCGCCATGCCGACCGCGATGGTCAGTCCCTGGCCCAGCGAGCCGCCGGAAATTTCCATGCCGGGGGTGTAGGTCGCCATGCCGGACATGGGCAGCCGGCTGTCATCGGAACCGTAGGTTTCCAGTTCTTCTTCAGGGATGATGCCGGCTTCGATCAGCGCGGCGTAGCAGGCGATCGCATAGTGGCCGTGGGAAAGGAGAAAACGGTCGCGGCCTTCCCATTCCGGTTCGTCCGGACGGTAGGTCATCGCATGGCAAAAAGCGGTGGCGAGCACGTCGGACCAGCCCAGCGCCTGGCCGATGTAGCCCTGGCCCTGGACTTCGCCCATGCGCAGGGCGAAGCGGCGGATGCGATAAGCGCGGTGCGCGAGTGTTGCCAGCGCCGGGGCGTGCGCCGGCCCGGCGGTTGCCGAAGTCATCATGACTGTCTCCTGTAGGAAGGGAATCAGGTTGTTGCCGGGCCAACGTTATTACGTTCTTATGTTCTCAATTCACCAATCGTTGAGCCCGTGGGAATCGGTGCTACTCTAGCGAGGGATTTTTGCTGAGACAAAAGAAAAAAACTCAGTATTTAATGAATCAAGTTCACTAATGAATACTTTTCGTAAAGTACCTTTGCCGTTTGTGCGGATCTTCGAGGCGGCCGGGCGTTCGCTCTCGTTCGCGGCGGCGGCCCAGGAACTGAACCTCACGCCCAGCGCCGTCAGCCATTCCATTCGCAAGCTGGAGGAGATGATCGCGGTCAAGCTGTTCCAGCGCAGCACGAGGGAAGTCAGGCTGACGCGGGAAGGCATGCAGTTGCTGGAGCATGTGCAGCGCGGCATCGATGAAATGCAGCGCGGCTTCGCCATCGTGACCAATGAGGCGCGCAGTCCCTTGCGCCTGCATTCGGCTCCCAGTTTTGCCACGCAATGGCTATTGCCCCGGCTGGCCAGCTTTGTCCGCGAATATCCCGATATTGACCTGCAGGTGTCGGCCAGCACCGAATATGCGCGTTTCGATGACGACTTCGACCTGGATATCGTCTACGGCGATCCGCGCTCGTCGCCGCACGAGTCGATCCCGCTGGCGGTCGAAGGCCTGGCGCCGCTGTGTTCGCCGGAGCTGGCGCGGCAGATCCGGTCGCCGCAAGACTTGTACCGCCTTCCGCTGATCCAGTGCGCGGTGCAGCGGTTTCAATGGAAAGGGTGGTTCGAGGCCAATGAGCTGGCGGCGCCGGCCCACTACGGCTTGCGATTCGATCGCAGTTCGATGGCCATCGCCGCCGCGGTGGACGGGCTTGGCGTGGTGCTGGAGTCGACCTTGATGGCCGAACGCGAACTTGCCGCCGGCAAGCTGGTCAGGCCGCTGTCGGGCACGCGGGAAGTGAAATACATCGGCCACTATCTGGCCTATCCGCGCCGCCAGCATCACCACGAGGGCTTCGAGACGTTCAGGGGGTGGCTGCTCGGCCAGCTGGGCCTGGCGGACGGGCCGCAGCCTCAATAACGATATCCCAGCGTCAGCATGACGGTACGGTCATCTCCCAGCGCTACCGCGCGCGCCAGGCCGCCGGTGTAGTACGCGGTATTGAACAGGTTCTTCACGTTCAGCGCCGCGCGCCAGCGTTCGGCGTTGTAGGCCGCGCCGATGTCGGCCAGCACGTAGCCGGGCAGGGTGTAGCCGTTGGTGCGCACCATGCTCTGGCCGCGCACGCCGCCGTTGAGCTCCCAGCCGTTGAGCGCGCCCCTGAAGCGGTAGCGGCCGCTGGCGTTGACGGTGTGGCGCGGCACGTTGTCGAGCCATTGCCCGGTGGCGATGGAGGCGTTGCCCAGATTGTCGGCGGTGATCGCGGCGGTGTAGGAGTAGCCGGCCATGACACTCAATCCGTTGCTCAAATCGCTGGCGAGGCTGATTTCGCCGCCTTGCGAGCGCTGGTTGCTGGCGATCTTGAAATTGGTATTGGCGGGATCGTTGCTGAGCACGTTGTTGCGGCGCAGGTCGAAGACGGCGACGTTGAGGCTGGTGCGTCCCTGGTCGAGGTCGAACTTGACGCCGGCTTCCCATTGCTTGCCGCTTTCAGGCTGGAAGGTGGCGCCGGCCGACGAGGTGCCGGTGTTGGGGTTGAACGAGGTGGTATAGCTCAGGTACGGCCGCACGCCGGGCAGCACTTCGACCATCAGCGCCGCCGAGCCGGTGGTGGCCGACGCCGGGGTGTCGGTGTGGACGCGGGTGAGCCGGTTGTCGGAATAGGTCGAGATGATGTCGTGGCGCAGGCCGGCCAGCAATTGCCAGCGCTGGCCGAAGGTGATCGTGTCGCGCAGGTAGAGGCCGGTGTCGCGCACCGAGGTCGAGGTCTTGGTGTTGGGCGTGGCGGGGCAGGTGACGCGGGTGTACACCGGGTTGTACAGGTTCAGCGCGGGCACCGAGCAGTTGTAGGAGGTGGCGTCTTCGCGCGAGTTCATGTAGTCGGTGCCGAAGGTCAGCGCATGCTTGCCGAAGCCGGTGCTGACGCTTTTCTGCAGGTTGGTGTCCATGACGAAGGTCTGGCCTTCGAAGGTCTGGTCGGTGGCGGTGCGGGTTTCGGTGGCGCCGGTGGCGGTGGAGACGTTGTTGACCACGAACTGGCCGCTCATGCTGAACTGCTGCCAGCGCAGGTTGTGGTGCAGGCTCCAGCCATCGTCGAAGCGGTGGGTCAGGGTATAGCCGAGGCGGGTTTCGGTGGCGTTGTAGGGACGGGCCGAGGGTTCGCCGGTAAACAGCGAACGCGGCAGGCTGCCGTTCCTGTTGCTGTAGATCGAACCGTACAGCGGCAAGCCTTGCTGGCGCACGTAGCTGCGCTCCTGGAAGCTGGTCAGGATGGTGAAGTCGGTACGCGGGCCCAGGTCCAGCGACAGCGATGGCGCGATGTAACGGCTTTTGGACCAGACATGGTCGGTCGCATCGTTGCTGTTGGCGATGAGGCCGTTGAGGCGGAAGGCCTGCTTGCCATTCTCGGACAGCGATTTGTTCAGGTCCACCGTGGCCTGGCGGAAATCATGGCTGCCCACGGTCACGTCGGCATTGGCGAAATCTTCGCCCTGGGGCCGTTTGCTGACCATGTTGACCAACCCGCCCGGCAGGACTTGCCCATACAGCAGCGATCCCGGCCCCTTGAGCACTTCCAGTTGCTCCAGGCCGGACAGTTGCTCGGCGACGCGGCTGGATGTGGTGGTGCGCAAACCGTCGAGATAGAGCGAATCGGATGCGACCTGGCCGCGGATGATGAAGTCGTCCCAGCCGCGCCGGCCGTATTGGCCCGATACCACGCCGGGCACGTTCTTGAGGGCGTCGGCGATGGTCACCGCCTGCTGGCTGTCCAGCAGCGCGCGGGTGACGACCGTGATCGATTGCGGCGTTTGCGCCAGCGGCGTGTCGGACTTGTTGACCTGGGCGCGCTTGGCCTTGAAGCCGCTGGGGTTGTCGCCGTCGGCGCTCACGTTGACGGTGGGCAATTGCGTATCGGTTGTTTGGGTGGCGGCGAGCAAAGGCGGGAATGTGAGCAAAATGGCCACGGAGCCGCGGGAAAGCGAGGAGAGCATATTTTAGTGAATAGGAATTGTTATTATTTATGTTATCTCATTAATGTGCGACGCAACAAATATTTACAAATTTCTGGCATCGGCCGAACCTGATGCAGCCAGTCGGCCGGAGATGCGTCGCAGCATCCTTGCCCGGAAGCCGTCGCCTTTCGGGTGAATGTCCCGGGAGCGCCTGTCCCATCCATATCCGAAGTGATGGCGCTTCATCATTCCGCATCAAATTTTTCATCTCAAATTAGTTTGCCAAACGATTTTTTCGCTGTTACTTTTGGAACCGGTTCCAAAAGATTCAAATAAATGAGCAGCCCGGAACCCGGGAAGTACAAATCGACCGATAACGATCCTCTGATTTGGCGGGCAATAGTGAGACAAAGCATGAAGACCGGCACCGACCGGGTCACCATCGCGCAGGTTGCGCGTGAGGCCGGCGTGTCGAAAACCAGCGTATCCAGATTTCTCGGCGGCGAGTTCGACGCGCTGTCGGCGCGCCTGCGCGACCAGATCGGCAAGACCATCGCCCGTCTCGGCTACCAGCCCAGCCAGATGGCGCGCGGCCTCAAGGGCGGGCGTACCCGGCTGATCGGCATGCTGGTGGCCGACATCCTCAATCCGTATTCGGTGGCGGTGCTGCACGGCGCCGAAGCCGCGTGCCAGAAATATGGCTACACGCTCATGCTGTGCAATACCGGCAACGACGAGCAGCGCGAGAAGCAGTCGCTGGCGGCGCTGCATTCCTACAGCGTGGAGGGCCTGCTGTTCAATACGCAGGGACGCAATGTGACGCCGCTCAAGGAACTGGGGCAGGCCGCGTTTCCGGTGGTGCTGCTGGACCGTCGTGTCGAAGGTTGCGATTTCGACCTGGTCGGCCTGGATAACGTCGGCGCGGCGCAACTGGCTACGCGCCATTTGCTGGAGCAGGGTTATACCGATATCGCCCTGGTAGTGCAGCCATTGCACGGCGTGAGTTCGCGCCAGGGGCGCCAGGCGGGATTTCTGCAGGCGATGGAGCAGTATGCGCATTGCCATGGCGAAACGCTGGAGGTGCACATCGACCAGCCCGGCCATACGGCCACGGTGCTGCGCGAATTCTTCCTGCGCCGGAGCGACAGCGGCGGCCGCATCGCCATCCTGGCCGGCAACGGCATGGTGGCGCTGCAGATCGCGCTGGCGCTGCAGAGCATGAAGCTGCGTTTTCCGGACGATGTCGGCCTGCTGAGTTTCGACGAACTCGCATGGTCGCCATTGGTGGGCGCCGGCATCAGCACCATCGAGCAGCCTACCTACGAGATCGGCTTTACGGCCATTGAACGCCTGCTGGTGCGCATCAATGGCGAGCGCTCGGTGCGCATGGAGATTCTGCTGGACGGCCGGCTGATCAGTCGCGGTTCCAGTCGCAGCGTGGCCGGCAATGACGAGATGGCCTTGAGCAGCAGGGCGGCGCAAAAGATCGCGCATGCCGGCGCGATGACGCAAGGAGCGGTTGCCGCATGAGGCGCCCAATGCGATTCATTCTGGAACCGGTACCAAGGATGTTGACCGGATGTACTGGATAGACCGGATAGTTGACGCCGGGCAGATTGAACTCGGCTGGTAAGACCTTAAAGCATGACAGATGGCATGACGTCATCGGCGCGAAAAACTGGATTGCAGGACCACCGGCCTTGATGGCCGGGCAACAGACCTGAGAGATATCAGGCAGGCAATAAAGAGGGGCGCAAGCCTTACGGACTGCCGTGACCCACGGCGCATTTTCAGGAGACTAGGATGAGCATCAAGAAGCTTTTCAGCACCAAATTCATCGCGCTGACCTTGGCCGCGACCTGCGCGGTCGCTGGCGCAGCCAGCGCCAGCGCGCAGAGCATCGCCGAGCTGACCAAGAAGGGCAAGATCACCATCGGCGTGGTCAGCGGCACCCCGCCGTTCGGCAGCGTCGATGCCAAGGGCACGCCGATCGGCTACGACGTCGATGTGGCCAACCTGATCGGCAAGTACCTCGGCCTGCCGGTGGAAATCGTCCCGCTGGTGCCGCCGGCCCGCATCCCGGCGCTGGAGTCGGGCAAGGTCGACATGCTGGCCGCGACCCTGGCGCCGACGCCGGAGCGCGCCAAGGCGGTCTTGTTCACCATTCCCTACAGCGGCTTCGAGCTGTCCATCGTCGGTCCGGTCGGTTCCAACTACAAGAAGCTGGATGACCTGGTGAAGAAGAAGGTCGGTGTCTCGCGCGGCAGCACCAACGACACCGCGCTGACCCGCCTGGCGCCTCCGGGCACCGTGCTGGTTCGCTTCGAGGACGACTCCACCGTGACCCAGGCGTTGCTGTCCAACCAGGTCGATGCGATCTCGATCCCCAATACCATGGCGACCGAAATCGTGAAGACCCGCGGCCAGGGCAAGATCGAAGTCAAGTTCCCGTACTCGGTGCAGCCGAACTCGATGACCGTGCGCAAGGGCTCCTATGAACTGCAGCAGTGGCTCAACAACTTCATCTACTACGTCAAGCTGAACGGCGAACTGGATGCGATCTCGCGCAAGTGGTCAGGCCCGTTGCCGAACCTGCCGGTGTTCTGAGCGGTTATTTCGGATTGACTGGATCATCGTTCGGACTGGATAGCGGCGTAGCCGCGTATCGCAGGCGCACAGACGGCGCGCCTGCGATGCGGCCCTGAAGGGCCTGTTCGGTTCGAGCGGGAGGAAACAGGCAAAGAGTGCAGTTGAAGTCGCGCTATCCCCGATGGCGGAAAGCGCAAGGAGTACACAATGCATTACGACTTTCAGTTCGCGTTCATCTTTCAGCATCTGGACCAGTTGCTGATGGGCGCGCTGCTCACCATACGGCTGAGCGCGCTGTCGATGATTTGCGGTTTGGCGGTGGGGATCTTCGGAGCGATCGTGAGCATTCACGGTTCGGCCCCGGCCCGCTTCGCGGTGACGTCCTATGTGGAGCTGATCCGCAGCACGCCGTTCCTGGTCCAGCTGTTCATCATTTTCTTCGGCTTGCCTTCGATCGGGGTGCAGGTCGATGCCAATCTCGCCGCGCTGGTGGCGATGACGGTCAACCTCGGCGCCTATTCCACCGAGATCGTGCGCGCCGGCATGATGGCGATCCATCCTTCGCAGATCGAGGCGGCGCAGGCGCTGGCCATGACGCGCGCCCAGGTGATCCGGCATGTGGTGTTGACGCCGGCGCTGGAGAAGGTCTATCCGGCGCTGGCGAGCCAGTTCACGCTGATGATGCTGGCCTCCAGCATCGTGTCGGCGATCTCGGCCGAGGAGCTGACCGCCACCGCCAACCTGCTTGATGCAGAGACCTTCCGCAGCTTCGAGATCTACCTGGTGGTGATGTTCCTCTACATCGCGCTGGCGCTGCTGTTCCGACTGGCCTTCTGGCTGATCGGCCTGGTTGTGTTCAAACGTCGCCGCCGTCTGGGCGTTCCCCGTCCGAGGAGGATGTAATGCTTTCAGAATTTTCCTTCGACCAGTTCCTGTTCCTGCTGGAAGCGGCGCAGTGGACCCTGCTGCTGTCCGCGCTGGCCTTCGTCGGCGGCGGCATCGCCGGCTTCATCGTGGCCCTGATGCGCACCTCGCACATCCAGGCGCTGCGTTTCATTTCGGCGGTCTACATCCAGATCATCCAGGGCACGCCGGTGCTGATCATCCTGTTCCTGTCGTTCTACGGGCTGGCGATCTTCGGCTACAAGCTGCCGCCGATGGTGGCGGCGACCATCGCCATGACGATCTATGCCAGCGCCTACCTGGGCGAGATCTGGCGCGGTTGCATCGAGGCCGTGCCGGTGCCGCAGTGGGAAGCCTCGACCGCGCTGGCCATGACGCGCTGGCAACAACTGCGCTACGTGATCCTGCCGCAGGCCATGCGCATCTCGCTGCCGCCCACCGTGGGCTTCCTGGTGCAGATCGTCAAGAACACCTCGATCGCGTCCATCATCGGCCTGGTGGAACTGGCCCAGGCCGGCAAGCTGGTCAGCAACGCGACCTTCCAGCCGTTCCTGGTGTTCCCGGTCGTGGCCGCCATTTATTTCGTATTCTGCTATCCGCTGTCGCGCTTCAGCTTCGCCTTAGAGAGGAAATTACATGCCCATCGTTGAGATTGACAACATCACCAAGAGCTTCGGCAGCAACCAGGTCCTCAACGGCATCTCGCTGTCGGTCGAACGCGGCCAGGTGGTGGCGATCATCGGCCGCAGCGGCTCCGGCAAGAGCACCATGCTCCGCTGCATCAACGGCCTGGAAACCATCGACGGCGGCAGCATCACCGTGGCCGGGCACAAGCTGACCAACAAGCATGAGCACCTGATCGAGTTGCGCAAGGACGTGGGCATGGTGTTCCAGCACTACAACCTGTTTCCGCACCTGACGGTGGAGGAAAACATCATGCTCTCGCCGCGCATCGTCAAGAAGGTCGCCACCGAGGCCAGCCGCGAGACCGCCATCAAGGTGCTCAAGCAGGTCGGGCTGGAGCACAAGCGCGACGCCTATCCCGAGCAGCTTTCCGGCGGCCAGCAGCAGCGCGTGGCGATTGCGCGTTCGCTGGCGATGGAGCCGCAGGTGATGCTGTTCGACGAGGTGACCTCGGCGCTGGATCCTGAGTTGACGGTCGAAGTGCTGAAGGTGATGGAAGAGCTGGCGCGCGGCGGCATGACCATGCTGCTGGTCACGCACGAAATGGAATTCGCCCGCCGCGTGGCCGACCTGACCGTTTTCATGCATCAGGGCCGGGTGTGGGAGGCGCGGCCGTCGAAAGAGTTCTTCGCCGATCCGCAGACGCCGGAAGCCAGGCAGTTCATCGGCGCGGGTTCGGTCAAATGACTCCCGTCCTGGTGGCGGCCTCCGCTTACGGGGCCGATCTGGTGCGCCGCGTGGGCCATGCCGACCTGGTGCATATAGTGGCCGGCGCCGGCGCGGCCGGGCTGGAGATCCGGCGCGAGCTGTTCGACGGCCCGCAGGACCTGCCGGCCTTGCGCGCGCTCATTGCGCAGCGCAAGCTGTTTTCGGTCTACTCGGCGCCGTTCGAGCTGTTCGGCGCGGACGGCAAGTTCGACCGGGCGACGATCGAGCTCGCCATGGCCGAGGCGGAAGAGGTGGGCGCGCGTTACCTGAAGGTTTCGCTCGGCCATTTCTCGGCGGCCAGCGACTTGCAGGCATTGTTGCGTTACCTGTCAAAGGCGCCGGTCGAGGTGTTGCTGGAAAACGACCAGACCGCGCAGGGCGGCAGGCTGGAGCCTATCGTCAGCTTCCTTTCCCTGTGCACCGGCAACGGTCATGTCTTCGGCATGACTTTCGATATGGGCAACTGGCGCTGGCACGGCATCGACCCCGACCTGGCGGCGCGCACGCTGGCGCCGTATGTGCGCTACGTGCATTGCAAGGGCGTGCGCGAAGACCAGGGCAAGCTCAAGGCGGTGCCGCTGGAAGCGCAGGATGCGCATTGGCCGCAATTGCTGTCGCACTTCCCCAAGGGAATACAGCGGGCCATCGAGTTCCCGCTGGTGGGCAGCGACCTGGAGGAAGTCACGCGGCGCTACGTGGCGCTGCTGGCTTCGGTTTGACGGAAAGAGAACGATGACTACGGATGCAGTGCAGCTGGATGTGGTGACCTATGGCGAGGCGCTGGCCTTGCTGGTGGCCGATGAGGTCGGGGCCTTCGAGGATGTGGAGAAATACACGCGGCGCCTGGCCGGCGCCGAGACCAACGTGGCCATCGGCCTGGCGCGGCTGGGATTGAAGGTGGGCTGGGCCAGCCGCGTGGGCAACGACTCGTTCGGGCGCTTCATCAGGAAGCGCGTGGCGCAGGAAAACGTCGATGTCAGCCGCGTGATCACCGACATGGAATTTCGCACGGCGATCCAGCTGAAGGCCAAGGCGGTGGATGGGGCCGATCCGGCGATCGAGTATTACCGCAAGGGTTCGGCCGCCAGCCATTTGTCGGTGGCCGACTTCGACGAGCGGTATTTCGGCAATGCGCGCCACCTGCATGCGACCGGCATTGCGCCGGCGCTGTCGGCGACCACCATGCAATTCGCCCATCATGCGCTGGACTTCATGCGCGCGCGCGGCAAGACGATTTCCTTCGATCCCAACCTGCGTCCCATGCTGTGGCCATCGCAGGAGGCAATGGCGCAGAAGCTCAACGAGCTGGCCTTCAAGGCCGACTGGGTCTTGCCGGGGCTGTCCGAAGGAAAAATCCTGACGGGCTACACCCAGGCCCGCGATATTGCCGCCTTCTACCTGGAGCGCGGCGTATCGATGGTGGTCATCAAGCTCGGCGCCGAGGGCGCGTACTGGCGCAATGCCGACGGTGAAGGCACGGTTGCCGGCGTCAAGGTCAAGGAAGTGGTCGATACGGTAGGCGCCGGCGACGGTTTCGCGGTCGGCGTCATCAGCGGCATGCTGGAAGGCTTGCCGGTCGAACAGGCGGTGATGCGCGGCAACCGCATCGGCGCCTTCGCCATCCAGGTGGTGGGCGACATGGAAGGCCTGCCGACCCGTGCGGAGCTGGAGGCCGCGGGCTAATCCGGCCCAAGCAATGCAATTCAACAGGACAACAGGACAGGAAGACCGATGAAACAGCGTGTGGTGGTGTACAAGAAATTGCCGGAGCATCTGACGGAGCAACTGCAAGCTGAATTCGATGTGACCCTGTTCGACCGCATCAACGACGGCAACCGCGCCGCGTTCCTGGAAGCGCTCAAGACCGCCCACGGCATGATCGGCGCCAGCCTGCCGATCACCAACGAGATGCTGGAGGGCGCGCCGGCATTGAAGATCGCCTCGACCGTCTCGGTCGGCGTCGACAATTTCGACCTGGACTATTTCAAGCAGCGCGGCCTGATGCTGGCGCATACCCCAGGCGTACTCACCGAAGCCACCGCCGACACCATCTTTTCCCTGATCCTGGCCAGCGCGCGCCGCGTGGTGGAGCTGGCCGAGTTCGTCAAGGCCGGCAACTGGAAGGGCAGCATCGGCGAAGCGCAATACGGCGTCAACGTGCACGGCAAGACATTGGGCCTGATCGGCATGGGCCGCATCGGCAGCGCGGTGGCGCGGCGCGCCCATCACGGTTTTGGCATGAAGATCCTGTACAACAACACGCGGGCCAATCCCGAGGCCGAGCGCGAGCTGGACGCTACTTTCGTCAGCAAGGAGGCCTTGCTGGCGCAATCCGACTTCGTCTGCCTGATGCTGCCGCTGACGCCGGAGACAGAAAAGATGTTCGGCGCGCGCGAGTTCGGACTGATGAAGCGCAGCGCCATTTTCATCAACGCCTCGCGCGGGCGCATCGTCGATGAGGCCGCGCTGATCCAGGCCTTGCAGGACAGGACCATCCATGCCGCCGGCCTCGACGTGTTCGAAGTCGAGCCGTTGCCGGCCGATTCGCCGTTGTTGGCGCTTTCCAACGTGGTGGCCTTGCCGCATATCGGTTCGGCCACGCACGAAACGCGCATGGCGATGGCCGAGTTGGCCGTGGCCAACCTGGTTGCCGGTTTGCGTGGCGAGAAGGTGCCGCATCTGGTGACCTGATTCCGATCCGCGCCGCGGAACGCCTGGCGGGCTTTCGTGGTTTATCCTGCGACGGGCGGAAATTCCCGGCTAATGTCATTGGCCGGTCGCACAGGCGTTCCATTTGGCGGAATTTCCATATTGCATTGCAGTATCGATACATCCCCGCCGTTGAATCCCGGTAGCCGCATCCTCTTGAAGTTTTTTGTTCGCGGCGGCAATTGCTCTTCCGCTCCAGGAAATTAATGTGTATGCTTCGGATATCAAAAAGAACGATCGTGCTAAATTTTGGTGAGCGCTTCGTTTTGCTTTTATAATTCCGCAAAATTTTACGTTTACGTCAATTCGATTTTTCAAGGGCCATGCGATGAAAGTATTAGTACCAGTCAAGCGCGTAGTGGATTACAACGTGAAGGTGCGGGTCAAGAGCGACGGCACGGGCGTGGATATTGCGAACGTCAAGATGTCGATGAACCCGTTTGACGAAATCGCGGTGGAAGAAGCCGTGCGTCTGAAGGAAGGCGGCAAGGTGACCGAGGTCATCGCCGTTTCCGCCGGCGTGGCGCAATGCCAGGAAACCCTGCGCACCGCGATGGCCATCGGCGCCGACCGCGGCATCCTGGCCGAAGTCGGCGCGGACGTGGAACTGCAGCCGCTGGCCGTGGCCAAGATCCTCAAGGCGCTGGCCGAGAAGGAACAGCCGCAGCTGATCATCCTGGGCAAGCAGGCCATCGACGACGACTGCAACCAGACCGGCCAGATGCTGGCTGCCTTGCTGGGCTGGCCGCAAGCCACCTTCGCCTCCAAGGTGGTGCTGGAAGACGGCAAGGTCACCGTGACCCGCGAAGTGGACGGCGGCCTGGAAACCCTGGCCCTGAGCCTGCCGGCCATCATCACCACCGACCTGCGCCTGAACGAGCCGCGTTACGTGACGCTGCCCAACATCATGAAGGCCAAGAAGAAACAGCTGGATATCGTCAAGCCCGACGAACTGGGCGTGGATGTGGCGCCGCGCGTGAAGACGCTGAAGGTCGCCGAGCCGCCCAAGCGCAGCGCCGGCGTGAAGGTGCCGGACGTCGCGACGCTGGTGGCCAAACTGAAAAATGAAGCAAAGGTGATCTGATCATGACCGCACTCGTTATTGCCGAACACGACAACGCCAGCCTGAAAGGCAGCACCCTCAACACCATCACCGCCGCCGTGCAGGCCGGCGGCGATGTCCACGTCCTGGTCGCCGGCGCCAACGCCAAGGCTGCAGCCGACGCCGCCGCACAAGTGGCGGGCGTGGCCAAGGTGCTGCTGGCCGACGGCGCGCAATTCGCCGACGGCCTGGCCGAGAACGTGGCGGAACAAGTCCTGGCCATCGCCCGCGACTACAGCCACATCCTGGCGCCGGCCACCGCCTACGGCAAGAACATCCTGCCGCGCGTGGCCGCCAGGCTGGATGTGGCGCAGATTTCCGACATCACCAAGGTCGATTCGCCCGATACCTTCGAGCGCCCGATCTATGCCGGCAATGCGATTGCCACCGTGCAATCGATCGACCCGATCAAGGTCATCACCGTGCGCACCACCGGTTTCGACCAGGCCGCGCAAGGCGGTTCGGCAGCGGTGGAAAGCATTCCGGCCGTGGCCGATTCGGGCAAGTCCAGCTTCGTCGGCCGCGAGGTGGCCAAGTCGGACCGTCCGGAACTGACCGCGGCCAAGATCATCGTCTCGGGCGGGCGCGGCATGGGCTCGTCGGAAAGCTTCAAGATCCTGGAGCCGCTGGCCGACAAGCTGAATGCCGCCATGGGCGCTTCGCGCGCGGCAGTGGACGCCGGTTACGTGCCCAACGACTGGCAAGTTGGCCAGACCGGCAAGATCGTGGCGCCGCAGCTCTACATCGCGGTCGGCATCTCGGGCGCGATCCAGCATTTGGCGGGCATGAAGGATTCCAAGGTGATCGTGGCGATCAACAAGGATGAGGAAGCGCCGATCTTCTCGGTGGCCGACTACGGCATCGTCGGCGACCTGTTCGAGGTCGTGCCCGAACTGGTCAAGCAACTGGGCTGACCCAGGCAGGTTCCACGGTAGTTTTTGCCCCGGCTTACGCCGGGGTATTTTCATCCGGCGCCGCTTTGTTTTTGCCGCCGGAGGCATTTTTTCGCAAGCAGGAAACGACGCAGAGCGTTTCACTCAGGAGGTTGGAGATGAGTTACACCGCGCCATTGAAGGATATGTTGTTCGTCATGAACGAGCTGGCAGGGTTGGCCGAGGTCAACGCCATGCCGGGCTGCGAGGATGCCACGCCGGAGACGGCCGAGGCCATCCTGGAAGAGAATGCCAAGTTCTGCAGCGAAGTGGTGGCGCCGCTGAACCATTCCGGCGACCAGCAGCCCAGCTACTGGACTGACGGTAAAGTCACCACCAGCGCCGGCTTCAAGGAAGCCTTCAAGCAGTTCGGCGAAGCCGGCTGGCAAGGCGTGCAGCATCCGGTCGAATTCGGCGGCCAGGGTTTGCCCAAGCTGCTGGCCACGCCCTGCATCGAGATGCTGAACTCGGCCAACCTGTCCTTCGCGCTGTGCCCGCTGCTGACCGACGGCACCATCGAGGCGCTGATGACCGCCGGCACCAAGGAGCAGCAGGAAACCTACATTGCCAACTTCATCTCCGGCAAATGGACCGGCACGATGAACCTGACCGAGCCGCAGGCCGGCTCCGACCTGGCGCTGGTGCGCACGCGCGCGGTGCCGCAGGGCGACGGCACCTACAAGCTGTCCGGCACCAAGATCTTCATCACCTACGGCGAGCACGACATGGCCGAGAACATCGTGCACCTGGTGCTGGCGCGCACGCCGAATGCGCCGGAGGGCGTCAAGGGCATCTCGCTGTTTGTCGTGCCCAAGTTCCTGGTCAACGCCGACGGCTCGCTGGGCGAGCGCAACGACGTGCATTGCGTCTCGATCGAGCACAAGCTGGGCATCAAGGCCAGCCCGACCGCGGTGCTGCAGTTCGGCGACCACGGCGGCGCCATCGGCACGCTGGTGGGCGAGGAAAACCGTGGCCTGGAATATATGTTCATCATGATGAACGCGGCGCGTTTCGCGGTCGGCATCCAGGGCCTGGCGGTGTCCGAGCGCGCTTACCAGAAGGCCGTCGCTTACGCCAGGGAACGCGTGCAGTCGCGCGACCTGGCCGGTTCCGCCGGCGCCGTCACCATCATTCACCAGCCGGACGTGCGCCGCATGCTGATGTCGATGCGCGCCCAGATCGAGGGCGCGCGCGCGCTGGCCTATGTCGCTGCCGCTACCTCGGACGTCGCGCACTTCCATCCGGACGAGGCCACGCGCAAGGCCAACCAGGCCTTCTATGAATACCTGGTGCCCATCGTCAAGGGCTGGTCGACCGAGCTGGCCATCGATGTCACCTCAACCGGCGTGCAGGTGCATGGCGGCATGGGCTTCATCGAAGAGACCGGCGCCGCGCAGTACTACCGCGACGCGCGCATCCTGTCGATCTACGAAGGCACTACCGCGATCCAGGCCAACGACCTGGTCGGCCGCAAGACCGCGCGCGATGGCGGCGCCGTTGCCAAGGGCATCATCGCCCAGGTGCGCAAGACCGCTGCCGGGCTGGAGGGCGATGCCGGGTTGACGCCTATCGGCCTGCGCCTGAACGAGGCGGCCGGCGCGCTGGAAGAGGTGGTCGACTACGTGGTGGCCAACATCAAGGGCGACATCAAGTCGGTGTTCGCCGGCAGCGTGACCTATCTGAAGATGGCCGGCGTGGTGCTGGGCGGCTGGCAGATGGCGCGTGCCGCGGCTATCTCTGCGGCCAGGCTGAAGGCGGGCGAAGGCGATGCCGGGTTTCATGAGGCCAAGCTGGCCACCGCGCGCTTCTTTGCCGACCAGATCCTGCCGCAAGCGCTGGCTTACCGTACTGCCATCGTCGATGGCGCGCAATCGGTGCTGGCGTTGAGCGAAGAGCAGTTCTGAACGGGGCCCTGGGCCCGATTCCTGATCGGGAAGCGATGAAAAAGCCCGGAAGGCCGTAGCAGGCCTTCCGGGCTTTGTCTTGGCGACGGCCGGTCTCAGCCGAATGCGCCGCCGGTAAACAGCAGGTCGAAGCTGCGCGCCAGCAGGGCGATCAGGCCCATTGCGCCTACGCCGACCGTCAAGACGATGATCACGGCCAGGATCCAGTGCGATTCCGATTGCCGGCCGCTGGCGGGGTTATGTTTGAGGTCCCATTTGTTATCGGGCGTGAGGCCGAGCACCAGCGCTTCCAGGCAACCGCACAGGATGGACAGCACAAAGGGCAGGGCGGTAAACAATTGCGGCGCCTGCGGGTAGGCGGCCATCAGCGCCAGCGAGAGCGGAACCGAGAAGACGTGCAGCCAGCCGAAGCGGTCGCGCATGCCGTGGAGGTAAAAACGGTGGAGGCCGATGCCGCCCAGCACGGCGGCGATCAGGGTGGCCAGGGTCTTGTTCTTGTGCGTACTTGGATTGCTCATGCCTGGTCTCATTGTGTGCGCGCGGCGTTGCGGCCGGCAGCGATGTTGTCGTATGGATATCGGCCAAGTATAGCTGATCGCCGCAGACATCTTACTTGCGGGAAAGGGCAGGGCGTCTTTGTTATTTTGTCATCGATACGCGCGCGAGAGGCTTGTGCAGCCCTTGCCTTGATGTAATTTGGCATCGGAATCGGCGGTTTTTGCGACCTTTCTGCGTTGGTTAGGCACACAAAAGCGGTAATCAGGTTGCCGTAGGGTGTGGAAGTCCGTTATAATTTGCGGCTTTTCCGTGTCCGTATTCTTACTGGAACCATTATGGTCGTTATTCGTTTAGCTCGTGGCGGCGCCAAGAAGCGCCCCTTCTACAACATCGTTGCAACCGACTCGCGCAATCGCCGCGACGGCCGTTTCATCGAGCGTATCGGCTTCTACAACCCGGTTGCATCGGGCAAGGAAGAAGTCGTGCGCATCGCTGCCGACCGTCTGGCCCACTGGCAAGGCGTTGGTGCGCAATTGTCGCCGACCGTTGCCCGTCTGGTTGCCGACGCTGGCAAGAAGGCTGCTGCTTAATTAAGTTTGTCCGGTCTGTTTTCCTGCCCATTGTGGCGCATGGAAGCGGGCCAGATGTGGCGTATCAGTGAATAATCCAGTCCAGGCAGGCATCGAAGCACCCGGCGATCTCGTGATCGTCGGCCATGTGACGGGAGCCTACGGCATTCAGGGCTGGATTCGCGTGCGTCCGTATTCGGCGCAAGCCGATGCCTTGCTGAATGCGAAAACCTGGTGGCTGGAGAAATCCGGCCTGCCCAAGCAGGATGCCGAAGTCATGCAGTCCAAGGGGCATAGCGGCGATGTCGTCGCCCGCCTGACCGGCGTGGCCGATCGCAATGCCGCCGAAGCGCTCAAGGGCAATGTGGTCTATATCTCCCGCAAGCACTTCCCGGCGCTGGACGACGACGAGTTCTACTGGGTCGACCTGATCGGCGCCTCCGTGGAAAACCTGCAGGGCGAACAGCTGGGCGTGGTGGCCGACATGATGGACAACGGCGCCCATCCCATCCTGCGCGTGGCCATGCCGGTGCAGGAAGCCGGACAGGGCGCCGAAGGGAAACCGGCCAGCCAACCCGAGTTGCTGATCCCGTTTGTCGGCCAGTTCGTCAAGACGGTGCAGCAAGAAGAAAAGAAGATCATCGTCGACTGGGGACTGGACTACTGACTACGGTCAGTTTTTTCATTTCCGGTCGTTGCCATAGCGCCGATATCAAACAAGGTTTCATGGAAATGGAGGCGTGATGCAGTTCGATGTCGTCACTCTGTTTCCCGAGATGTTCGCGGCGCTGACGCAGTCGGGCATTACCCGCCGGGCGCTGGAGCAGAAACGCTGGGAGTTGTCGCTGTGGAATCCGCGCGATTTCACCACCGACAACCACCGCACCGTGGATGACCGCCCATACGGCGGCGGCCCCGGGATGGTGATGCTGGCCAAGCCGTTGCAGGCAGCCATTGGCGCTGCCAAACAGCGCCAGCAGGATTTGGGCCTGGCCGCGCCGCGCGTGGTGTACCTGTCGCCGCAAGGCGCGCCGCTCACCCATGAGCGTGTGGTCAGGCTGTCGCAGGATGCGGGTGTGGTGCTGCTGTGCGGGCGCTATGAAGCGATCGACCAGCGCCTGCTCGACAAGCATGTGGATGAAGAGATCAGCATCGGCGATTTTGTCCTCTCCGGCGGCGAGTTGCCGGCGATGGCGCTGATGGATGCAGTGATCCGCCTGTTGCCGGGCGCCCTCAACGATGGCGCGTCGGCGGTGGAAGACAGTTTCGTCAACGGCCTGCTCGATTGTCCGCACTATACGCGGCCGGAAGAGTACGAAGGCGAGGCGGTGCCGGCCATTCTGCTTGGCGGCCACCATGCCGAGATCCAGAAATGGCGTCGCCAGCGGGCGCTGGAGGCGACCCAGGCCAAGCGCCCCGACCTGATCGCCAGGGCGCGCGAAAACGGCCTGCTGAGCAGTGCCGATGAAAAGTTTTTGAGCGGTTTGCAGTAAGCTCTGCTGACAATGCAGGCCGCGTCGATGCCGCAAAAGAAATGCGATGCATCGCGTAAAGAAGTAGTAGATGTGGCGGCGCCGGCAGCTTTGGCTGCCAAGGGTTGCCACATGCAGCAACGTGCAACGGCCTTTCGCCGTTGTGATTGAAACCCCATCCTCTACTGGGCAACAAGGCAGGCCGCAAGGCGCCGGGCGCCAGCAAGATGGTTACAGGAGCAAAAAATGGATCTGATCCAGCAACTCGAGCAAGAAGAGATCGCGCGTCTCGCCAAGAACATCCCCGACTTCGCACCCGGCGACACCGTCATCGTGAGCGTCAACGTGGTTGAAGGCACCCGCAAGCGCGCCCAGGCCTACGAAGGCGTCGTGATCGCACGTCGCAACCGCGGCCTGAATTCCAACTTCATCGTCCGCAAGATTTCCTCCGGTGAAGGCGTGGAGCGTACTTTCCAGCTGTACTCGCCGCTGATCGCTTCGATCGAAGTCAAGCGCCGTGGCGATGTCCGTCGCGCCAAGCTGTACTACCTGCGTGAGCGTTCGGGCAAGTCGGCTCGTATCAAGGAAAAGCTGCCCAGCCGCGCTGCAAAGGCTGCTGAGTAATTCCCGGCATGCTTATGCTTCAGGAAAAGGGGTGTCTCGCGACGCCCCTTTTTCATTTCCGCCCGGTTCCGGGCTGCAAACACTAAGCCGATCACCGTGGCCAGTTTCGACCCTGTCATTCTTCCAGTGGATGCCGTCGCCGGCGAGGGCGCGCTGGAGGCTGCGCGCCTGAATGCCGATTGGCTGCGCCGGCGCTTCGCCGATCCGCCGCGCTGGGAGCCGGAGCACAGCGGCGACCAGTTGGCCCGCCTGGCCGATGCCAAGGGGCGGTTCCGGCTGGCCTCGGTGTTGATTCCCATCGTGCTGCGCCCCGAAGGCCTGACCGTGTTGTTTACCCAGCGCACCGCCGACCTGAAAGACCACGCCGGCCAGATCAGTTTCCCGGGCGGGCGGCGTGAAGACTACGACAGTTCGGCCATCGATACCGCGCTGCGCGAGACCGAAGAGGAAATCGGGCTGCCGCGCAGCCATGTCGAAGTCATCGGTTCCTTGCCGGATTACCTGACTGGCACCGGCTATCGCGTCACCCCCGTTGCCGGCCTGATCCAGCCGCCGTTCGACACCGTCGCCGACCCGCGCGAAGTGGCCGAGATCTTCGAGGTGCCGCTGGCGTTCCTGATGGACGGCTTCAACCACCAGCGCCGCTCGGTCGACCTGCCGCTGCCGGTAGGCCGCCGCAGTTTCTATACCATGCCTTACCAGCGCTATTTCATCTGGGGCGCCACGGCCGGCATGCTGCGCAATCTTTTCCATTTTCTGCGTAGCTGAGGCACAGGCCGGACAGCGCTTGCCGTGCATTAAACCCTACGGGCGAATCAATTGTTTGATTCCCATCATGCACTGCGCTATCGTACTGGCTATAGAGACACCTAAGGCCGCTTGATGACATTCCTCTCCATTCTCTTTGCGCTGTTAATCGAACAACTCAAACCACTGCGTGCGGATAATCCGATTTATGCATCGATCAAGTCCTTCGCCGGCAGCATAGAGGGGTGGTTCAATGCCGGCCACGCGCACCACGGCCGGCTCGGCTGGGCGGTAATGGTCGGCGCATTGACCGTTCCCGCCGCGCTCATCTATTGGCTGTGCCTGCACATCAGCCCGATTGCGGCGTTCGCATGGAACGTGCTGATCGTCTACCTGACGCTGGGTTTTCGCCACTACAGCCATTACTTCACCTCGATCCAGCTGGCATTGAACGGCGGCGATGAAATGACGGCGCGCGCGCTGCTGGCCGAATGGACCAAGCAGGACACCGCCGGCATGGATGTGAGCGAAATCTCCCGCATCGCCGCCGAACGCGCGCTGATCACCACCCATCGCCATGTGTTCGGCGTGTTTTTCTGGTTCCTGATGCCGGCCGGCCCCGCGCTGGCAGTGATGTACCGCGTCTCCGAATACCTGTCGCGCGCCTGGAACGAGCCCGATCATATGAAATACGAGGCCTTCGGCCGTTTCGCCGCGCGCGCCTTCTATTGGATCGACTGGATCCCGGCGCGCCTGACCGCGGCCGCATTCGCCGTGGTGGGCAACTTCGAGGACGCGATCTACGCCTGGCGCAACTTCGCCAGCCGCTGGGACGATGAGGCGGCCGGCATCATCCTGGCCGCAGGCGGCGGCGCGATGGGCGTGCGCTTCGGCACCGCCAAGGAAGCCGCGGCCGGCATCGTCCTGCCGGTCGACGCCACCACGGTCGACACCTTGCCGGAAGAAACCGATGGCCTGCCCGGCGATACGCCGTCACCGCGCACGCTGCAAAGTACGGTGGGCCTGGTCTGGCGCGCTTTGCTGCTGTGGATGTTCCTGCTGCTGCTGCTGTCGGTGGCGGTGTGGATGGGCTGACGCCCCTCGGGATGAACAAGCAAGCGGGCTCAGGCCCGCTTGTTTTTTGGCGCATGGCTGCGCATGCCGGTATACTTCCGTTTTCGCACGAGAGGGGAAACTTGCCGCCTGGCATTGCATGCAGGCTGGACAAAGGCTGTGGCCCGGCAATATGAAGGGCCGCAAGCGGCGGCAGGCGGCAATCAGCGGCGGGGAGGCCGGGCGGGACGGAAGACCGGTAGAAGCCAGGTCTTCTATAAGATATAATACATACAGCCGCAGGCACCCACGCATCGATTGCGAAGGCACCTCGGAACTCAGGGCTCCGGTCCCAACAGGACAAGGGCATTCGGTTGCAAGCGCTTTAGAAGAACTGCACGTATGGCTGATCCCATCAAACCCTCCAACGCGCCGGCGCAAGAATTCATCATTCTCGGGCAAACCTCGGATGGCAGGCAGTTTCGTCCCAGCGACTGGGCGGAACGGCTATGCGGCGTGATGTCGTGCTTCCGCCCTGAAGGTTCGGGCGGGCGCAATGCCCACCTGAAGTACTCTCCCTACGTGTTGCCGACGATGATCAACGGCATCCGCTCCGTGGCGGTCAACCAGGCGCTGCGCGATCTCGATCCGCTGGCCTACCACTTCGTCGTCAACTTCGCCAAGGACAATGACCTGCAGGTGCTCGACGCCTGTATCCTGCCGGATCCTCCCGCGGGCGGCAAGCCGGGCGCATAAGCCCGCTTGCATGGCAACGGCGCCGGGGCGCGCCGCCACAGCATCAGAATCGCCAGCACCAGAACCGCCAGCACTTCCCGCCGCTGCTTCCTGCAGACGGCCCCGCCAGCAGCTAAACTAAGAACGTTTGAATATCCCGCCCGGCCATGCCGCGCGGTGTCGGTTTCAGCATCTCATATTGCTCAGCCAGTGCTTAGCCAGAGCCGTACGGGGTTATCGGGCCGTTCCCGGCCTTCGGAAGCTGTTTCGGGAGGAGGCGCGCACCCGCTTGCGCCGCCTGTCCGGGTGGCTTCCCATACTTACGGAGAAGAAGCATCATGAAACACCGCATGGAGCGCGATACCTTTGGCCTGATCGAAGTCCCGGACGACAGGCTGTGGGGCGCACAGACCGAACGCTCGCTGCATCACTTCCGCATTTCCACCGAACGCATGCCGGCCGAGCTGATCGTGGCGCTGGCGGCAGTCAAGCGCGCCTGCGCCAGCGTCAACCGCGACCTGGGCAAGCTCGATGGCAAGAAGGCGGACGCCATCATCGCCGCCGCCGACGAAGTCATCGCCGGCAAGCATCCGCTGGAGTTCCCGCTGTCGGTCTGGCAGACCGGTTCCGGCACCCAGAGCAACATGAACATGAACGAAGTGCTGGCCAACCGCGCCTCGGAAATCCTGGGCGGCGTGCGCGGCGAAGAACGCCTGATCCACCCCAACGACGACGTCAACCGCGCCCAGTCGTCCAACGACATCTTCCCGACGGCCATGCATGTGGCGGCCTGCATGGCGGTGGCGGCGCACCTGATCCCCTCGCTGCACAAGCTGCGCGCCACCCTGGAGGAAAAATCCGCCAAATTCGCCGACGTGGTCAAGATCGGCCGCACCCACTTGCAGGACGCCACGCCGTTGACGCTGGGACAGGAATTCTCCGGCTATGTGGCCCAACTGGCGCATGCCGAAGCGGCCATCATCGCCACGCTCAACGGCGTGTCCGAGCTGGCCGCCGGCGGCACCGCGGTGGGCACCGGCCTGAACGCCCATCCCGAATTCGGCGAGCGCGTCGCAGCGGAGCTGGCCAGGCATTTCGGCTTCCCCTTCAAGACCGCGCCCAACAAGTTCGCCGCGCTGGCCGGGCATGATGCGCTGGTGGCGGCCCACGGCGGCCTCAAAACATTGGCGGCGGCGTTGATGAAGATCGCCAACGACGTACGCTGGCTGGCTTCCGGCCCGCGCTCGGGCCTGGGCGAAATCACCATTCCGGAAAACGAGCCGGGCAGCTCCATCATGCCCGGCAAGGTCAACCCGACCCAATGCGAAGCGCTGACCATGCTGTGCGCCCAGGTGTTCGGCAACGACGTCGCGCTCAATATCGGCGGCGCATCCGGCAATTTCGAGCTCAACGTCTTCAAGCCGGTGATCATCCATAACTTCCTGCAAAGCGTGCGCCTGCTGGCCGACGGCATGGCCAGCTTCGAGGAGCACTGCGCGCGCGGCATCGAAGCCAACCGCGAACGCATCGCCGACCTGATGGAGCGTTCGCTGATGCTGGTGACCGCGCTGGCGCCGCACATCGGCTACGACAAGGCCGCCAAGATCGCCAAGCAGGCTCACCACGACGGCACCACCCTCAAGCAAGCCGCCCTGGCGCTGGGCTATGTGACCGAGCAGCAATTCGCCGAGTGGATCAAGCCGGAAGAGATGACCCGGCCGGGCTGATTTTCCCGGCCGGCAAGCATGGCATGAGCGGGGCATGGGCGATGGCGTCCATGCCTCGCTTCCTTTTCCGGAGCCCGTGTGCCCCAATTCCCGCCATCCCGTTGTCATCCTCGCAGCGACCATCCAGGGCCCCGATTGCAAAGACCTTGCAGCCTTATGTATAGCAATATTTATTTGGGTTACGAATTGAAACAACTCAGGTTTTCCGGCGGAGCGCGGCGTATATTGCTTTCATGCGCCCGATGCGCTTGCAGGCAGGCCTGGCGTGGGATTGCCGGGATTGAGGAAAAAGCTGCAGGCAGGAAATGCAGGCAAGGCGCGACAGGAGACCGGCCGCAGGCGCGGCCGGAGGGTGGTAATTCGCAGAGGCGAACAATGAAAAAGTTAGCGGCAATCGGAATGTGTGGCGCGCTTGCCGTGGCCGGCCTGATGGCCAGCGCGGCGACTTATGCGCATCCCCGTTTTTATGGCGGGGTAGTGATCGGCGGGCCGATATGGGTGCCGCCGCCGGTCTACTATCCCCCGCCGGTCTATATCGAACGCGCGCCGCCGCCGGTCTACATCGAGCAGCCGCGCCAGGATTACTGGTACTACTGCCCGGAATCGAAGGCTTACTACCCCTACGTCCAGAGCTGCCCCAGCAACTGGATGAAAGTGGTGCCCAACACGCCAGGCACCCCGGGCGCGCCGCCGCAATAACCGCGGCGCGCATCCGGAGCGGAGCTTGCCGTGCCACGCCGCCGCCGGCGAAACAGGAAACATCCAGGAAACATCGAGGACATATCGTGAAACCCATCTACAAGACAGCCACAACGGCCACCGCCATCGGCGCCTTGCTGGCGCTGGGCGGTTGCGTCAGCGTGCCGGCCGGCCCGTCGGTCATGGCCATGCCGGGCAAGGGCAAGAGTTATGAACAGTTCCGCGCCGACCAGATGCAGTGCCAGCAATACGCGCAGGAAGCCATTGGCGGCCAGGCGCAGCAGACCCAGAACAATACGGTCAACAGCGCCGCCGTGGGCACTGCCGTCGGCGCCGTGGCCGGCGCATTGGTAGGCGCGGCGTCGGGCAATGCCGGCGCCGGTGCGGCCATCGGCGCCGGCGGCGGCTTGCTGGTGGGCAGCGCCGCGGGCAGCAATGCGGCCGCCGGCGGCAACTATTCGATGCAGCAGCGCTACGACATGACCTATACCCAATGCATGTACAGCAAGGGCAACCAGGTCGAGAGCCAGCGCCAGGCTACCGCCTATGTCTATCATCCGCGCCGCTATTACTATTACGCGCCGCCGCCCCCTCCGGGGTATTACGGGCCCGCGCCGGTGTACTACGGGCCGCCGCCGGGCGCATACTGAACCATCCCGGCCATTCTGAAAACCGCATCCCCGGATGCGGTTTTTTATTGCCGGAATATCCGGCGGCGGCATCCTGGGCGGCCGTTTTTTTCGGTACGGGCAGCCGGTGCGGCGCAACATGGGGCGCCGGCAATGCTATACTCGCTGCCATGTTTTCCCGAATCCAGCTTGCGAAAATCCAGCATTGGTGGCGCGCCTGACCCAGGCGGCCCGTTTTCACACAGTTTGACAATGTGATGCCGCCGGTTCCGGCGGCATTGTTTTTACGCTTCGGACCGGCGGCATTCCAGATAATCGATTTGACCAGGAATGTCCATGTCTTCGAACGCCCCCGCATCCAACGCTCCAGCCGCACGTCCCACCGTCCTCACCGGCGACCGTCCCACCGGCCCGCTGCACCTCGGCCATTACATCGGCTCGCTCAAGTCGCGCGTGGCGCTGCAGGAAACCGCCAACCAGTTCCTGCTGCTGGCCGACACCCAGGCCATGACCGACAACGTCGGCCGCCACCAGAAGGTCACCGACAACGTGCTGGAAGTGGCGCTGGATTACCTCGCCGTGGGCATCGACCCGGAAAAGTCGACCATCTTCATCCAGTCGCAGGTGCGCGAACTGTACGAACTGTCGATGGTGCTGCTGAACCTGGTGACGGTGTCGCGCCTGGAGCGCAACCCCACCATCAAGGAAGAGATCCGCCTGCGCGGCTTCGAGCGCGACATCCCGGCCGGCTTCCTGACCTATCCGGTCAGCCAGGCCGCCGACATCACCGCCTTCAAGGGCCAATTGGTGCCGGTGGGCGGCGACCAGTTGCCCATGATCGAGCAGACCAACGAGCTGGTGCGCAAATTCAACGCCACCGTCGGCCGTGAAGTGCTGGTGGAGTGCAAGGAAGTGCTGTCGGAAACGGCGCGCCTGCCGGGCATCGACGGCAAGGCCAAGATGAGCAAGTCGCTGGGCAACGCCATCGCGCTGGGCGCCACCCCGGCCGAGATCAAGCAGGCCGTGCATCGCATGTACACCGACCCCAACCATCTGCGGGTGGACGATCCGGGCCAGGTCGAGGGCAACGTGGTGTTCATGTTCCTCGACGCCTTCGATCCCGACCGCGCTGCGGTGGAAGAACTGAAGGCGCACTACACCCGCGGCGGCCTCGGCGACAGCGTGGTCAAGCGCCGCCTGGAAGGCATCCTGCAAGAAATGCTGGAGCCGATCCGCACCCGCCGCGAACATTTCGCCAGGGACCGCGGCGAAGTGCTGGCCATGTTGAAGCGCGGCACCGAGCGCGCCAGCGCGGTGGCGGCGCAGACCATGTCGGAAGTCAATGCGGCGCTGGGCTTGAACTACTTCGGCTGATATCGGCCGGATTGTCCGCTGCCATTGAAAAAGGCGCATCCCTTGCAAGGGGATGCGCCTTTTGCGTTTGTCCTTTCCCTTTTTCTGCCGGCGGCGTCAGCTTGCGCGGGGTTTCCCGGCGGGCATCACCGGCAGTTCCAGCAGCGCCTCCAGCCCGCCTTCGGCCAGATTGCGCAGCTTGAGCGAACCATGATGGTTCTCGGCGATGTTGAGCGCAATCGTCAGCCCCAGTCCGGTACCGCCGGTGTCGCGCGAGCGCGACGCCTCCAGGCGGTAGAAGGGTTCGAACACCGATTCCAGTTCCGCTTCCGGAATGCCGGGACCCTGGTCGCGGATGCGGATGGCGATCTTCTGCTGTTCCAGCGAGACCGATACCCGCGCCAACTGGCCGTATTTGCAGGCATTGTCGAGCAGGTTGGTCAGGCAGCGGCGCAGGGCGCCCGGTTGCGCCATGACGAAGGCGCGGGTGCTGCCTTGCAGCGTCACGTCCTGCCCGGCATCGGCGGCGTCGGCGCAGACGCTGTCGAGCAGCGAGTCGATATCCAGCGCCTGTATCTTTTCCGACGAGTCCATGCTGCGCGCCAGGTCCAGGCCCTCGCGCACCATGCCGTGCATGACCGCAAGATCGTCGATCAGCCGTTGCTGCAGTTCGGGATCGGCGACCTTTTCCAGCCGCAGGCGCAGGCGCGTCAGCGGCGTTTGCAGGTCGTGCGTGATGGCGGCCAGCATGTGGGTGCGGTGCTGGATCTGGCGCCGGATGCGCGCCTGCATCGCATTGAAGGCATGCGCCGCCTGGCGGATCTCGCTGGGGCCGGTTTCCGGCAGCGGCGGATGGTCGATGTCGCGCCCCAGTTCGGCCGCCGCCTGCGCCAGCTTGCGGATCGGGCGGGTCGCCATGCGCGCCACCAGGTAGGCCAGGATGGCGATGAGGATCAGGAACAGCGCGATGTATTGCAGCCCATACGGGCCGCTGCGGCCGCGCATGACCGGCGGTTCGCCCGGCTGGTGCAGGCGCAGCCGCAGCAGGCTGTGGTCGTGCAGGCTCACGTAGACTACGCGGCAGATTTCACGGTGCGGGGCTTCGGCCCGGTAGGGCGAAGCGCATTCGGTCTCGCGCTGCACCGCGATCTTGCGCTCGCTGCCCAGCCGCGCCTGCAGGATGTCGATCACCGGGCCGGTGCTGGCATTGGCGCCAGCCGCGTCGTTCATGTCGCCCACGATATTCGCTTCGAAGCCGAAGTTGGCGGCGGCTTGCAGAACGATGGGGCGCTGCTCGGCCGGAATATCGTCGACCGCCTGCACCAGCTGCTCGATGCGCTCGGCCAGATGCTGGAAGCGCAGTTCGCGCAGCGAACTCTTGCGCTCGTTGGACGCCAGCCAGGTGGTGGCGGCGATGGCCACCACGATCCCGGCCAGCAGCAGCACGAAGATGCGGTTGCCGATGGAGCCGGCGAAATCCTTCAATCCCTTCATGGCGCGCGGCCCGCGCCTTCCGCCGTCACGGCTGTGGCCAGCACGTAGCCTTCGTTGCGCACGGTCTTGATGATCGCCGGCGTGCGGGCGTCGTCGCCCAGTTTCTGGCGCAGGCGGCTGATCTGGATATCCACCGAGCGGTCGAACGGGTCGGACTCGCGGCCCTGGGTCAGCTCCAGCAACTGGTCGCGGTTGAGCACGCGGTTGGGATGGTCGAGGAATACCTTGAGCAGGCGGAACTCGGCGCCCGACAGCGCCACCACCACGCCATCCCGGTTTACCAGGTGGCGCGCGGTCAGGTCCAGCGTCCAGTGGGCAAAGCGCATGGCCGCCGCGTCCGGCTGCGCCATGTTGGGCGGCAGCGCCTGCGTGCGGCGCAGCACGCTGCGGATGCGGGCGAACAGTTCGCGCGGCTCGAAGGGCTTGGCCAGGTAATCGTCGGCGCCCATCTCCAGTCCCAGGATGCGGTCCAGCGGCTCGCCGCGCGCGGTCAGCATGATCACCGGCACGTTCGACGTGGCGCGCAGGTTGCGGCACAGGGTCAGCCCGTCCTCGCCCGGCAGGGTCAGGTCGAGCACGATCAGGTCGATCCGGGACTCTTCCAGCGTCTTGCGCATCTCGGCGCCATTAGTGGCGGTCAGCGTGCGCAGGCCGTTGCTGTCCAGGTATTCGGCCAGCAAGGTGCGGATGTCGCGGTCGTCGTCGACGATGAGAATGTGAGTATTTGTATCCATGAATGGGATTATGCCGAACTTGCCAGGCCGTGGAGCGGCGATTTGTATCGCCTCTTAACAAGGGTAGGCGCCGACATAAAACGATACTTCGGCGGCTTGCCGATATACAAAACGATACAAATGACGCCACAGGGGAAAAATTGGCGATACACGCGGCCGGTTTAATGGGAACCGTGCAAAGACAGCACGACATCACAAAGGAGTAAATCATGTCGAATTTCAAGACCCGCATCCTGGCCGGCATCGCCGCAGCGAGCATCAGCGCAGTGACCGTGGCGGCATTCGCCCAGGTCCCGCCGCCGGAAGGCCAGCACGGCCGCGCTCCCAGCGCCGAGCAAATCGCCAGGTTCGAGCAGATGCGCGCCAAGCGCCAGGCCGAGCTGCACGACAAGCTGAAGATCACCGCTTCCCAGGAAGCCGCCTGGAAGCTGTTCCTGGACAAGACCCAGCCGGCCCCGTTCGACCCGGCCGCGCGTCCGAGCAAGGAAGAGTTCGCCAAGCTGACCACGCCTGAGCGCCTGGACAAGAAGCTGGAGTTCATGCGCAAGCGCGAAGCCTTCGCCGAGCAGCGCATCGCGGCCACCAAGGAGTTCTACGCCGCCTTGTCGCCGGAACAGCAAAAGACCTTCGATACCGAGTTCGCCAAGATGGAACGTCATCACTTCGAGCGCATGCAGCATGAGCGCAAGGGCTCCTTGCATCGCGGCGACCACGGCGGCAAGCCGGCGCCCGACGCAACCGCACCGGCAGCCAAGTGAGGTGTGAAGTGAGGTGTGAAGTGAGGTGTGAAGTGAGGCGCGCCGTGCCGTGCGGCAGGGCCGCGTGAAGCCTGGTCGCCGCGCCCGGAAGGTTTTCCGGGCAGGTGACCCCGGCAAAAGCCTTGCGGCGCCCACCGCAAGGCTTTTGCATGTCGGCCCCCAGCCGCGCATTTGGCGGGTATTTGGGCGTCTGTTATTCGTGGCGCGCCGGCCGTTTGCTGGGTACACTGCGAGCCACCCGCAACGGCTGTGCACGGCAGGTGGGCGGTATGCCGGCGCATTGCCTGCAATGCAATATTCTTGCCCGGTTCATGGCGCCGCATGCGCCGTGGCGGAGTACACCGGATGAGGGCCTGGCCGGCCATGGCCAGGCCCTCATCCCGTGTCCTTTGCGACTTTCAGGCCAGGGCGTCCGCACGGGCGCTCTGGCCGGGACTTTCCTCCGCGATCAGTAGGTTGGTTTTCATCACATGACAAACACAGCAAATTCCGGGCAGCCATCCCCTTCCAATCCCACCCCGCCACAAGGCAGCCGGCCGCCATCCGGGGGCAGCATCCTGCGGCGCTGGTGGTTCTGGGTCATCGTGCTGGCGATCGTCGCTGGCGCCGGTTACAAGTACTGGACCAAGAAAAAGGCCGATACGGCGCAGATGGCCGCCATGGGGATGAGCCCCGGCGCCCGTCCGGGCCCGGGCGGGCCGCGCGGCGGCGGCCCCGGGGCCCAGACCATGCCGGTAGGGGTGGCCAAGGCCAGGGTGCAGAACGTCGATATCTACCTCAATGGCCTGGGTTCGGTGACGCCGATGGCCACCGCGACCGTGCGCGCCCGCGTGGATGGCCAACTGCTGAAGCTGCATTACAAGGAAGGCCAACTGGTCAAGGCCGGCGACCTGCTGGCCGAGATCGACCCGCGCACGTTCCAGGTGGCGGTGACCCAGGCCGAAGGCCAACTGGCGCGCGACCGCGCCTTGCTCAATTCGGCCCGGCTCGACCTGAAGCGCTACCAGACCCTGCTGGCGCAGGATTCCATCGCCAGCCAGCAGGTCGACACGCAAGCCTCGCTGGTCAAGCAATACGAAGGCGCGGTCAAGACCGATGAGGGCGCGCTGGCCAGCGCCCGGCTGCAATTGTCGTTCGCGCGCGTGACGGCGCCCATCAGCGGCCGCCTCGGCCTGAGGCAGGCCGACGTCGGCAACAACATCACCACCGGCGATACCAACGGCCTGGTGATCATCACCCAGCTGCAGCCGATCACCGCCATCTTCAGCATCCCGGAAGACAATATTCCCAGCGTGCTGCGCCAGCTGCAAAGCGGGCGCAAGCTGCCCACCGAGGCCTGGGACCGCGAGCAAAAGAAAAAGCTCGCCGACGGCATGCTGCTGACCATCGATAACCAGGTCGACGCCACCACCGGCACGGTCAAGTTGAAGGCGCAGTTCCCCAACACCGACTACGCGCTGTTCCCCAACCAGTTCGTCAATATCCGCTTGCTGCTCAGCACCGAAGAGGGCGCCACCGTGATCCCCAGCGCGGCGATCCAGCGCGGTTCCAAGGGCCTGTTCGTGTATGTGGTCAAGGACGACAATACCGTCACCGTGCGCAACATCAAGACCGGCGCGGTGCAGGGCGACGTGACCGCGGTCACCGATGGCGTGGCCGCCGGCGAGACCGTGGTGATCGACGGCATCGACCGCCTGCGCGAAGGCGCCAAGGTGGAAGCCGTGATGCGCGGCAGCGCCGACGATCCGACCAACAAGCTGACCGCCGAAAACCCGAATGCGCGCCGCCACGGCAAGAGTAACCAGGGCCAGGGCGGTCAGCCGGGCGGGCCAGGCGACATGTCGGTAGAAGAGCGCCAGAAGCGCTGGGCCGAACTCAACAAGCGCATCGACGCCGGCGAGTTCGGCGAAGAGATCAAGAAGCTGCCCGAAGACCAGCGCCGCCAGAAGATGATGGAGTTGCGCCGCCAGCGCGAAGCCGCTGGCGGCAACGGCAATAACGGCAGCAAATAAGGCGCCCGCATGAATCCATCCCGCCAGTTCATCCTGCGGCCGGTCGCCACATCGCTGTTGATGCTGGCGATCCTGCTGGTGGGCATCGTCGCCTACCGGCAATTGCCGGTGTCGGCCTTGCCGGAAGTCGATTACCCGACCATCCAGGTCACCACGCTCTATCCCGGCGCCAGCCCGGACGTGATGACGTCTTCGGTCACCGCGCCGCTGGAACGCCAGTTCGGCCAGATGCCCGGCTTGAAGCAGATGTCGTCCACCAGCTCGGGCGGGGCGTCGGTCATCACGCTGCAGTTCAACCTCGACCTCAGCCTCGACATCGCCGAGCAGGAAGTGCAGGCGGCGATCAATGCCGGCGGCAACCTGCTGCCGTCCGACCTGCCGATGCCGCCGGTCTACAGCAAGGTCAATCCGGCCGACACGCCCATCATCACGCTGGCGGTCACCTCCAAGACCATGCCGCTGCCCAAGGTGCAGGACCTGATCGATACCCGCCTGGCGCAAAAGATCTCGCAGCTCTCCGGGGTCGGCCTGGTCAGCCTCTCGGGCGGCCAGCGCCCGGCGGTGCGCCTGCAACTGAACCCGCGCGCCATCGCCGCGCTGGGCCTGAACCTGGACGACATGCGCACCGCCATCGGCAACGCCAACGTCAACCAGGCCAAGGGCAGCTTCGACGGCCCCGCGCGCGCCTCCACCATCGACGCCAACGACCAGTTGCGTTCGGCCGACGAGTACCGCAACCTGATCATCGCCTACAAGAACGGCGCGCCGATCCGCGTCTCCGACGTGGCCGACGTGGTCGACGGCGCCGAGAACGTGCGCCTGGGCGCCTGGGCCAACGCCCAGCCGGCGGTGATCGTCAACATCCAGCGCCAGCCCGGCGCCAACGTGATCTCGGTGGTCGACAGCATCAAGAAGATCCTGCCGCAGCTGCAAGCCAGCCTGCCCGGCGCGATCGACGTGCACATCCTGACCGACCGCACCACCACCATCCGCGCCTCGGTGGCGGACGTGAAGTTCGAGCTGATGCTGTCGGTGATGCTGGTGGTGATGGTGATCTTCGTGTTCCTGCGCAATGTCCCGGCCACCATCATTCCCAGCGTGGCGGTGCCGCTGTCGCTGGTGGGCACCTTTGCGGTGATGTATATCGCCGGCTTCTCGATCAACAACCTGACGCTGATGGCGCTGACGATTGCCACCGGCTTCGTGGTCGACGACGCCATCGTGATGATCGAGAACATCTCGCGCTACATCGAAGAGGGCATGAAGCCCATGCAGGCGGCCCTGAAGGGCGCCGAGCAGATCGGCTTCACCATCATCTCCCTGACCTTCTCGCTGATCGCGGTGCTGATCCCGCTGCTGTTCATGGGCGACGTGGTGGGGCGGCTGTTCCATGAATTCGCCGTCACGCTGGCGGTGTCCATCCTGATCTCGGCGGTGGTGTCGCTCACGCTCACGCCCATGATGTGCGCGCGCCTGTTGCGCCACCAGCCGGAAGAAGAGCAGGGCTGGTTCTACCACAAGAGCCAGCTGTTCTTCGACCGCGTGATTGCGCGCTATGGCGTGATGCTGGAGTGGGTGCTGAACCGCCAGCGCCTGACGCTGCTGGTCGCCCTCGGCACGCTGGCGCTGACGGTGCTGCTGTATGTGTTCATCCCCAAGGGCTTTTTCCCGCAGCAGGACACCGGGGTGATCCAGGGCATTTCCGAAGCCTCGCAATCGGTGTCGTTCGGCGCCATGGGCGAAAAGCAGCAAGCCCTGGCCAAGGTGGTGCTGGAAGACCCGGCGGTGGAAAGCCTGTCGTCCTTCATCGGCGTGGATGGTACCAATGCCACCCTGAACAGCGGCCGCATGCTGATCAACCTGAAGCCGCACGGGGAGCGCGATGTTTCCGCCGCCGACGTGATCCGCCGCCTGCAGCCCACGCTGGCCAGGCAGGTGCCGGGCGTGACGCTCTACATGCAGCCGGTGCAGGACCTGACCATTGAAGACAGCGTCTCGCGCACGCAATACCAGTTCACGCTGGAAGACGCCGACCCGGACACGCTCAGCGCCTGGGTGCCCAAGCTGATCGGACGCCTGCAACAGGCGCCCGAACTGGCCGACGTCGCCACCAACTTGCAGGACAAGGGTTTGCAAGCCTATGTCGAGATCGACCGCGACGCGGCGTCGCGGCTGGGCATCACCACCGCCGCCATCGACAATGCCCTGTACAACGCGTTCGGCCAGCGTCTCATTTCCACCATCTACACGCAATCGAACCAGTACCGCGTGGTGATGGAGGTCAAGCCGGAGTTCCAGCTCGGCCCGTCGGCGCTGGGCAGCATCTACCTGGTGACCTCCAGCGGCAACCAGGTGCCGCTGTCGTCGATCGCCACCGTCACGGAGCGCACCGCGCCGCTGGTGGTCAACCATATCGGCCAGTTCCCGGCCGCGACCATTTCGTTCAACCTGGCGCCGGGCGCCTCGCTGGGCGAGGCGGTCAAGGCCATCAAGGCGGCCGAGGCCGAAATCGGCATGCCGGATTCCACCGTGACCAATTTCCAGGGCGCGGCGCTGGCGTTCCAGGCCTCATTGTCCAATACGCTGTGGCTGATCCTGGCGGCGGTGGTGACCATGTACATCGTGCTGGGCGTGCTGTATGAAAGCTACATCCACCCGATCACCATCCTCTCGACGCTGCCGTCGGCCGGGGTGGGCGCGCTGCTGTCGCTGATGATTTCCCGCACCGACCTGGGCATCATCGGCATCATCGGCATCATCCTGCTGATCGGCATCGTCAAGAAAAACGCCATCATGATGATCGACTTCGCGCTGGAGGCCGAGCGGCATGAAGGCAAGAGCCCGCGCGAGGCGATCTACCAGGCCTGCCTGCTGCGTTTCCGGCCGATCCTGATGACCACCATGGCGGCCTTGCTGGGCGCGCTGCCGCTGATGCTGGGCACCGGCGTCGGCTCCGAGCTGCGCCAGCCGCTGGGCATCACCATGGTCGGCGGCTTGCTGGTGTCGCAGGTGCTCACGCTGTTCACCACACCGGTGATCTACCTCGCGTTCGACCGCCTGGCGCGCCGCCTGCGCAAGCGCTTCGGCCAGCAGGAGCCGGGCCATGACGACGACCATGACGGCAAGGCGCCATCGCTGCCGCCGGCCGTGTAGATCCGGGGCACCATGAACATCTCGCTCCCTTTCATCCGGCGGCCCATCGCCACTACCTTGCTGACGATCGGCGTCGCGCTGTCGGGCATGGTGGCGTTCCGCCTGCTGCCGGTGTCGCCGCTGCCGCAGGTGGATTACCCGACCATCTCGATCTCGGCCTCGATGCCCGGCGCCAGCCCGGAAACCATGGCCGCCACCGTGGCCACGCCGCTGGAACGGGCCATGGGCTCGATCGCGGGCGTGACCGAGATGACCTCGACCAGTTCGCAGAACTCGACCCGCATCACGCTGCAGTTCGACCTCAGCCGCGACATCGACGGCGCCGCGCGCGACGTGCAGGCGGCGCTCAACGCGGCGCGCAACCTGTTGCCCACCGGCATGCCGAGCAATCCGACCTACCGCAAGGTGAATCCGGCCGACGCCCCGATCATGATCCTGGCGCTGACCTCGGACACCCTGACCCAGGGCCAGATGTACGACGCCGCCGACAGCATCGTGGCGCAGAAATTGTCGCAGGTGCGCGGAGTGGGGCAGGTCAGCGTGGGCGGCAGCTCGCAGCCGGCGGTGCGTATCGAGCTGAACCCGACGGCGTTGAACAAGTACGGCATCGGCAGCGCCGACGTGCGCACCGCGGTGGCCGCCACCAATGCCAACCGGCCCAAGGGCATCCTGGAAGATGGCGCACGCAACTGGCAGATCTACGCCAACGACCAGGCCAAGACCGCCGCCGAATATGCGCCGCTGATCGTGTCCTACCGCAACGGCACGCCGGTGCGCGTGCGCGACGTGGCCGAGGTGCGCGACTCGGTGGCTGACGTGCGCAACGCCGGCTCCGCCAACGGCAAGCCGTCGGTGCTGGTGATCGTCAACCGCCAGCCCGGCGCCAACATCATCGACACCGTCGACAGCGTCAAGGAACTGCTGCCGCAATTGCAGGCATCGATTCCCGCCGCCATCGACATGAAGGTGGTGATGGACCGCACGCCCACCATCCGCGCCTCGCTCAAGGAGACCGAGTTCACCCTGATGCTGTCGGTGGCGCTGGTGATCATGGTGGTGTTCCTGTTCCTGCGCAATGTGCGCGCCACGCTGATCCCGGCCGTCGCCGTTCCGGTGTCGCTGATCGGCACCTTCGGCATCATGTACCTGGCCGGTTTCAGCCTGGACAACCTGTCGCTGATGGCGCTGACGATTGCCACCGGCTTCGTGGTGGACGACGCCATCGTGGTGCTGGAAAACATTTCGCGCCACATCGAGGCCGGCATGAAGCCGGTCAGGGCCGCCATGCTGGGGGCGAGGGAAGTCGGCTTCACGGTGCTGTCGATGAGCATCTCGCTGATCGCCGTGTTCATTCCCATCCTGCTGATGGAGGGCATCGTCGGCCGCCTGTTCCGCGAGTTCGCCATCACGCTGTCGGTGGCCATCCTGGTGTCGCTGGTGGTGTCGCTGACCACCACGCCGATGATGTGCGCGGCGCTGTTGCGTCACGACCCGCGGCAGGACGAAGAACGGCGCCGGCGGCGCCATCCGCTGCTGCAGAAGATCGCCAGCCAGACCGAGCATATCTTCAACGACATGCTGCTGGGCTATGAGCGCTCGCTGGCCTGGGCGCTGCGCGCGGCGCCCCTGATGATGCTGATTTTGCTGGCCACCATCGCCCTGAACGTCTATCTCTACAAGGCCATTCCCAAAGGCTTTTTCCCGCAGCAAGATACCGGCCGCCTGGTGGGCGGCATCCGCGGCGACCAGGCGATTTCCTTCCAGGCGATGAAGGTCAAGCTGAACGAGTTCATCGAGATCGTCAAGGAAGACCCGGCCGTGGCCGACGTGGTGGCCTTCACCGGCGGCCAGCGGCGCAACGGCGGCAATATGTTCGTGACCCTGAAACCGCTGTCCGAGCGCAAGATCTCGGCCGACCGCGTGATCGGGCGGCTGCGCATGAAGCTGGCCCACGTGGCCGGCGCCAGCCTGTTCCTGGTGCCGGTGCAGGATATCCGCGTCGGCGCGCGCCAGAGCGATTCGCAGTACGAATACACCCTGAAGTCCGACGACCTCAACCTGCTGCGCATCTGGGAGCCCAAGATCCGTCTGGCCTTTTCCAACCTGAAGGAGCTGGAGGACGTCAGCACCGACCAGCAGGACAAGGGATTGCAGACCACGCTGACCATCGACCGCGAAACCGCCATGCGCGCCGGCGTGACGCCGCAACTGATCGACTCGACGCTGTCGGACCTGTTCGGCCAGCGCCAGATCTCGACCATCTACAGCGGCATGAACCAGTACCACGTGGTGATGGAGGCGGCGCCGCAATACTGGCAAAGCCCAGAAATCCTGAAGAACACCTACGTCAGCCTGGCCGGATCGAGCAACCTGTCGCCGACCACCTCGATCCTGTCGACGCCGCCGGCGCTGTCGGCTTCGGGCAAGCTCAACGCCAATACCGGCCTGGCGCAGACCATCTCGACCGCGGCGTCCACCCAGATCCCGCTGGCGGCGTTCGCCAGTTTCGCGCCGACCAACACGGCGCTGGCGGTCAACCATGAAGGGCAGTTCGTCGCTTCCACGCTGTCGTTCAACCTGGCCGAGGGCGTCTCGCTGTCGCAGGCCACCGAGGCCATCGAGCGCGCCATGGCCACGCTGGGCGTGCCGACCGATGTGCATGGGGCTTTCTCCGGCACCGCCAATGCCTTCCAGTCCTCGATGTCGAGCCAGCCCATCCTGATCCTGACGGCCTTGCTGGCGGTGTATATCGTGCTGGGCATCCTGTATGAAAGCCTGATCCACCCGATCACCATTCTCTCCACCTTGCCGTCGGCCGGCGTGGGCGCCTTGCTGGCGTTGATGTTTACCGGCACAGATTTCAGCCTGATCGCGCTGATCGGCGTGATCCTGTTGATCGGCATCGTCAAGAAGAACGCCATCATGATGATCGACTTCGCGCTGGATGCCGAACGCAACCGCGGCATGTCCCCGCGCGATGCCATCTTCGAGGCCTGCAAGCTGCGCTTCCGGCCGATCATGATGACCACCATGGCCGCGCTCCTGGGCGCGATCCCATTGGCCATCGGCCATGGCGACGGCGCCGAGCTGCGCCAGCCTCTGGGCATATCCATCGTCGGCGGCCTGGTGGTGAGCCAGTTGCTCACGCTCTACACCACGCCGGTGGTCTACCTGTACATGGAACGCCTGCGCGCCTGGGGCCAGCGCCGCTTCGGCCGCAACAAGAACCAGACCGAAACCTCGGCGGCATGAACGCTGCCGCCATGGAGAAACGCATGAAACCGCAACAACGCAACGCCGCCCGCCAACTGCCTCCGGCCATCAAGCCGCTGCTGCTGGCGCTGGCCGCTTCCTTCTCGCTGGCTGCCTGCTCGGTCGGCCCCGACTATGTGCGTCCGCAAATGGACGAGGCGCCGGCCGTCTTCAAGGAAGGCCAGAACTGGAAGCCGGCCCAGCCGCGCGAGCTGACGGCCGACGGCAAGTGGTGGGAAATGTTCGGCGATGCGCAACTCAACGCGCTGGTGGCGCAGGTCGATATCTCCAACCAGAATCTGGCGCTGGCCGAGGCCAATTTCCGCAGCGCCCTGGCATTGGTGCAGAGTTCGCGCGCCGCCTATTCGCCCACGCTGGACGCGTCGGCCTCGGCCACGCGTTCGCGTTCCGGCAGTTCGTCCTCGTCCTCCTCTTCGTCCGGCAGCGCCGGTGTGCGCAATTCGTATGCCTTCGCGCTCAATGCCTCGTGGGAGGCCGATATCTGGGGCAAGCTGCGGCGCGATGTCGAAGCCAGCCAGGCCAGCGCCCAGGCCAGCGCGGCCGATCTGGCCGCGGCGCGCCTGTCGGCCCAGGCGGCATTGGCGCAGAATTACCTGCAATTGCGCGTGCTGGATGCCCAGCAAAAACTGTTGGACGATACCGTCGAGGCTTACCAGCGCTCTTACCAGCTCACGCTCAACCAGTATGCCGCCGGCGTGGCCGCCAAGTCGGACGTGATCCAGGCGCAGAGCCAGTTGAAGTCGGCCCAGGCGCAGGCGCTGGACAACGGCGTGTCGCGCGCCCAGCTGGAGCACGCCATTGCACTGCTGGTCGGCAAGACGCCATCGACCTTCTCGTTGCCCAAGGCGCCGCTGACGGCGGTGGCGCCGCCGATCCCGCAGGGCGTGCCGTCGATGCTGCTGGAGCGCCGCCCCGACGTGGCGGCCGCCGAGCGGCGCGTGGCCGCGGCCAATGCCAATATCGGCGTGGCCAAGGCGGCGTATTTCCCCAGCCTGACGCTGTCGGCTTCGGGCGGTTACCAAAGCTCCAGCTTCGCCGACTGGTTCTCGCTGCCGGGGCGCGTATGGTCGCTCGGCCCGCAACTGGCGCAGAGCATCTTCGACGGCGGTGCGCGCCGCTCCGCCACCGACCAGGCCATCGCTGCGTATGACGGCACGGTGGCGCAATACAAGCAGACCGTGCTGACCGCCTTCCAGGCCGTCGAAGACAACCTGGCCGCGCTGCGCATTCTTGAGCAAGAGGCGGCGGTGCAGGACGAAGCCGTACAATCGGCCCGCCAGGCGGTGACGCTGGTCCTCAACCAGTACAAGGCCGGCACCGTCAGCTATGTGAACGTGATCACCGCACAGGCCACGGCATTGTCGGCCGAGCGCTCCGCGCTGGATATCCTGAACCGCCGCATGGCGGCCAGCGTATTGCTCGCCACCGCCCTGGGCGGAGGCTGGGATGAAAACAGCCTGGCCGATCTGGCGCCGCTGGCGGAGCAGAGCGAGGCCAAGGCGAAGGGATTGAAGGAGAACGCGGCGCTGCGTTGAGGCTAAAGCTCAAGCGTTGCCTTGACCGCCCCGCGCAGCGCATTGCACACCACGATTGCCTCGGCCCGCATCAACTCCCCGCGGCTGACCGGGCGTTCGACGGCATCCCACGCCGGATCGGCCAGCAGCACCGAACGCATCACCCCCGGCAGCAAGCCCGCTTCCAGCGGCGGCGTCACCCAGCGCCCATCCAGTTTGACGAACACGTTGCTGCGGCCGCCCTCCGTCAGATCGTCCTTTTCATTGAAGAACAGCATGTCGAAGCCGCCGCGTTGTTCGGCGTCTTTCCACGCCGCATCGTAGGTGGCGCGGTGGGTGTTCTTGTGGCGCAGGAAGAAATCGCTGCTATCGGTGGCATGCGGGGCAAGGAAAATTTTCACGCATTCGTCCAGCGGCGCCAGCGCCGCGTGCTGGATGGTGATGCCGCCTTGCGCGTCTAGCGCCAGCCGCAGGCGGTATGCCGCCGCGCTGTCGAACCAGGCGCAGGCCTTTGCCAGCGCGGCATGGATTGCCGCTTCGTCGAAGTTGAAGCCGAAGGCTGCCGCGGAGGTGCGTAGGCGTTGCAGGTGCAGGTCGAGATGCCGGCATCCCTCGCGCGTGGCGTGCATGGTTTCGAACAGGCTGAATGCATGGCCGAGGCCGGTCAAAAAGCGGGCCTTCAACTGGCATTCGGCGTATTCGGAGGCGGCATCGCTGTCATGGACGATGCCGGCGCCCACACCCAGCACGCCGCGGCGCAGGCCGCCTTTCGGCGCTTGCAGTTGCAGCGTGCGGATCGGCACCGACAGGCAAAAGTCGCCGACCGCATGCCCGCCGGCGCGCGGCGCGTCGAACCAGCCGATGGCGCCGGTATAGAGCCCGCGCGGCGTGCTTTCCAGTTCGTCGATGATTTCCATGGTGCGGCGCTTGGGCGCGCCGGTGATCGAGCCGCAAGGATAGAGCGCGGCGATGGCGCCGGCCAGCGTGATGTCCGTGCGCAGGCGGGCGCGGATGGTCGAGGTCATCTGCAGCACTTGGCCGTAGCGCCGCACGTCGAACAGGTGCGGCACCTGCACCGAGCCGGGCGCGGCGATGCGGCCCAGGTCGTTGCGCAGCAGGTCGACGATCATCAGGTTTTCGGCGCGGTTCTTTTCGTCGCCGGCCAGCGCCAGCGCGCGGCGCGCATTGATGGCGTCGGCATCCGCATCGGCGGCGGGCGCGGCCGGCGCCGTGCCTTTCATCGGTTTGGCCTTGAGCATGCCGCCGGCATGGGCGACGAACAGTTCCGGCGAGAACGACAGCACGGCGCTGCCGTCTTCGCAACATACCAGCGCGCCATACGGCACCGGCTGGCGTGCGCGCAGCTTGCGGTAGAGTGCCAGCGGGTCGCCGTAGGCATCGAAGCGCAGGCGATAGGTGTAGTTGACCTGGTAGGTGTGGCCGGCGGCGATGTAGTCGTGGATGCGGGCGATGGCGGCGCTGAATTCGGTTTCGCTGACGCTGGCGGCCACGTTGGCGATGCCGGCCGGTGCAATTTGCTCTTGTTGCGCCAGCCATTGGTCGGTTTCGGCGGCGCTGAGGCGATCGCAGCGTTGGAACAGCATCACTTTGGCCAGAGGGCCGCCGGCATGCTTGTGCGGCAGCCCCTGCATGGCGGCGCCCAGTTCGTAATCCCACAGGGCCAGCGCATGTTGCCCGGCGGCCAGCGCTTGTTCCATCTGCGCCAGCAGCGCCGGGAAGCCGGCGGCGTCGGCGCAGGCCAGCGTACGCAGGTGGCCGGTGTACAGGCGCGAGCGCGGCTCGGCCGGGGTGGCCAGGTGGTCGTCGAGCAGGGCGAAACAGGCGGGGCAGGCGGTCATAGGCGCAATCGGATGGAGCAGGCAGGCACGCCGCGCATGGAGGCGGCGTCCGGCAGCATCATAGCGTAAAAGGTATACTTGCCAACTTGCCCGGCGAGCCGCTGCCGGGCCACTTCATGTCAAATTGCCAATATCGCCGATGGCCATCCCTCGTACTTTCGTTGTGCCCCTGATCGTCGCCTGCGCGCTGTTCATGGAGCAGATGGATTCCACCGTGATCTCCACATCGCTGCCCGCGCTGGCGCTGGACATGGCGGTCGATCCGATCTCGCTGAAGCTGGCCCTGACTTCCTACCTGGTGAGCCTGGCGGTGTTCATCCCGATCTCCGGCTGGATGGCCGACCGTTTCGGTTCGCGCACCATTTTTCGCTCGGCGATTTGCGTCTTCATGCTGGGTTCCATCCTGTGCGGCGTGTCGTCCACATTGCCGCAGTTCGTCGCGGCGCGCTTTTTCCAGGGTATCGGCGGCGCCATGATGGTGCCGGTGGGGCGCCTCGTGATCCTGCGCAGCGTGGAAAAGGCCAACCTGGTCAAGGCCTTGTCCTACCTGACCATTCCGGCGCTGTTCGGGCCGGTGCTGGGGCCGCCCCTGGGCGGCTTCATCACGACATACTTCCACTGGCGCTGGATTTTCTTCATCAACATCCCCATCAGCATCCTCGGCCTGTACCTGGCCGCGCGCTTCATCCCCGACCTCAAGGCCGAGCAGGTGCCGCCGCTGGACTGGCCCGGCTTCGTGCTGTCGGCGCTGGGCTGCTCGTTGCTGATGCTGGGGCTGTCTACTGCCGGCCGCCATCTGGTCTCGGGTGAAGTCTCGCTGGCCTGCGTGGTATTGGGCATCTTGTTCCTGATCGCTTATGTGTGGCACGCGCGCCGCGCCGCCGCGCCGCTGATCGACCTGACGTTGCTGAAGATCCCGACCCTGCAGGCGGGGGTGTTCGGCGGCTCGCTCTACCGCATCGGCATCGGCGCGATTCCCTTCTTGCTGCCGCTGATGTTGCAGCTCGGCTTCGGCTATACGCCTTTCCATTCGGGGCTGCTGACTTGCGCGGCGGCGGCCGGCGCCATGTTCATGAAGACCGTCGCGTCGCGTTTCTTGCAGCGCTATGGCTTTCGCACCGTGCTGGTGGTGAACGGTTCGCTGGGCATCCTCAGCCTGTGGGCGATTGCCTTGTTCACGCCGCAAACGCCTTATGTCGTGATGATGCTGGTGCTGCTCATCGGCGGTTGCTTCCGCTCGCTGCAATTCACCAGCCTGAATGCGATCTCTTATGCCGATGTCGATAGCCCGCGCCTGAGCCAGGCCACCAGCATGGCCAGCGTGGCGCAACAGCTGTCGATCGGCATGGGCGTGGTGCTGGCCGGTTTCGCGCTGCAGGTTTCCAATGACGTACAGGGCCACGCCACGCTGGTGGCCGCCGATTTCTGGCCGGCCTTCCTGGTGGTGGGCGCGGTGGCGTCGCTGTCGATCCTGATGCTGCGCCGCCTGTCGCCCAATGCCGGATCGGAAATGTCGGGCCGGGCAAACACCAAGTCGGCTTGAGCCGTTCGTTTTAGAAAGTGTCCATGCAACTTAAATATGTCTGGTTCCCGCTGGGAGCCGTCTTGATCTGGGCGGGCAATACCGTCATCAGCAAGATGTCGGCCGGCGTGATCGCACCGGAAGACATTTCCTTTTACCGCTGGGTGCTGGCCGCCGCGCTGATGTCGCCGTTCCTGGCCAGGTCGACCTGGCATGCGCGCGCGCAGATCAAGCCGCACTTGGGCAAGATCCTGGTGCTGGCGCTGCTGGGGATGGTGCTGTTCCAGAGCCTGGCGTATTTCGCCGCCGCCACTTCCTCGGCCACCAGCATGGGCATCATCGCTTCGCTGATGCCGCTGCTGACCTTGTTGCTGAGCATCCAGCTGCTGTCGGAGCCGCCTACTGTGGGCACGGTGAGCGGCGGCGTCTTGTCGCTGTTCGGCCTGGCGGTGCTGATCGGCCGCGGCCATCCGCTGGCGCTGTTCGACCAGGGCGTGGTCATGGGCGACCTGCTGATGCTGCTGGCCACCATCTCTTACGGTTTGTACGGCGTGATGCTGCGCCGCTGGGCCTTGCCGCTGCGTACCTGGCAATTGCTGTACATGCAGGTGCTGATGGCGGTGCTGCTGCTGTTTCCCGGTTTCGTCTTCGGCCACCACTCGCCGGTGACTGCCGATAACTTGCCGCTTCTGCTGTATGCCGGCATCGCCGCTTCCATCGTTTCGCAGTTCCTGTGGATGAAGGGCGTGAACCATCTGGGCGCCAGCCATTGCTCCGTGTTTGTCAACCTGATGCCCGTTTTCACCGTCGCCATCGCGATGCTGGCATTGGGCGAGGAGTTGCACGGCTACCATGCCATCGGCGGCGGCATCACGCTGGCGGGCGTGCTGATGGCGCAGATGTTGCGGCAACGCCTGCCGGGCCGCGCCAAGGCCGGCTGAGGCCGGGGTTGCCGCAGGCATTGCGCATCAGGATGAATACGTGGCACCCTGCGGGGCGATAACGATGAAAACAGGAGCCAGGACATGATCGACGCCGACATGATCGTCAACTGCACGGTCTACAAGAAGGGCAAGAAACTGCGCGAGATCGCCCTCGACGACATCAGCGATGTGTTGGAAGAGGAGGGCACCTTTGTCTGGCTCGGATTGCTCGAACCCAATGTTGAGCTGATGAACAAGATCAAGGAGGAGTTCTGCCTGCACGAGCTGGCGGTGGAAGACGCCTACGCCGCGCACCAGCGCCCCAAGATCGAGGAATACGGCGACACGCTGTTCGTGGTGCTGCATACCGCCCAGCTCTCCGGCGACGAGGTGCAGTTCGGCGAGACCCACATCATGACCGGCCCGCGCTTCGTGATCACGGTGCGCCACGGGGCATCGCGCAGCTATGCCAAGGTGCGCGAGCATTGCGAGATGCTGCCCGAGCGCCTGATGCGCGGCCCCAGTTTCGTGCTGTATTCGATCATGGACTTCGTGGTCGATAACTATCGCCCCATCATGGATAACCTGGAAGCCAGGTTCAGCCAGTACGAGGCCCAGTTGTTCGATCCTTCGGCCAAGACCGGCAAGGCTTACCTGCAGGAGCTGTACCAGCTCAAGCGGCAGCTGATCCGCCTGCGCTCGGCGGCCTCGCCGCTGCTGGACGTGTGCACCCAGTTGCTGCGGTTCCATGAAGGCCTGATCACCAAGGACGGCAAGGCCTATTTCCGCGACATCTACGACCACGTGGTGCGCTTCATCGACACCGGCGACCGCTTGCGCGAAATGGTGGAGTCCGCGGTCCAGATCAACCTGGCCCAGATCACCATCCACCAGAACGAAATCGTGCAGACCCTGGCCGGCTGGGGCGCGATCCTGGCCATTCCGACCATGGTGTTCAGCCTGTACGGCATGAATTTCGCCAACATGCCGGGCCTGAGCTGGCAGTGGAGCTTTCCACTGGTGCTGGCCGGTATCGTTACCTGCTGTTCGTTGCTGTGGCGCAGGTTGCGCAGGGCGGGGTGGTTGTAGCTGTAGCTGACACCGTTGATATGAAGAACGGCAGTTGAAGGATGAAAAAAGAGCGCTTTAAGTGCCGGCTTGGCGCCTCAACGTTGTGGATGTTCGACCAGCCACTGGCGTAATGCGCCATTCATACGGCTTTGCCATCCATCGCCATCCCGTTTGAAGGCTTCCACGATATCTTCGTCGAAGCGCATCGTCACTTGTACTTTGGTACCGCTTCCGGCGGGACGGCCGCGACCGCGCGCCGGCTTCAGGTTGGCAAGCTGCTCGTCGGTCAACGGCTGGGCATCGGGATCGGACAGCGCAGCAGCCGTAATGGCGGCATCTTCTTTTTGATCCGGCAGAATCGTTCCGGGTTTAAGTTTTGGCATAGTGTTGAATCTCCCTTTTGTTCGCCTTGCGTAAGCTGATGATGCGCCGGGTGTTTCACGGTCTATATAAACAACGACATAGAGCCGCATCCGGAGGTAGGCGATAGCGACTTCACGCTGTTCGCCGTAATCGCGCCGATTGTCCAGTGTGACGAATGCCGAGTCCCATTCGATTTGGGCGGCATCAGCGAGCGAGATGCCGTGCTTTTCGAGGTTAATGGCATTTTTGGCCGAATCGAATGCAATTTCCATATTAATTGCAGCTACATAAAATATGCGATGCAAGCATTATTTGTAGTTACAAATAAATGGCTGATTCAGTCGTAACGCAGGTTGAACAGCACGTTCAAGCCAGTGATCGTCCCCGCCCGCACCACCACCGACCAGCGGCGCGACAGTTGCCAGGTGGCTTTGGCGATGCTGGCCGCGCCTTGCAGGCTCTGCTCGTAGCCCAGCGTGATCTTCTCGGTGATGGCCTTGCCCAGGTTGACCACCTGGTCGTCGGTGAGGCCCGATTCGCTGGCGCCGATGGAGAACTGGTCCAGGCCGAAGTCCTTGGCTATACGCTTGCCGCCGAGATTGCCCACCAGCGCCAGCGCCTGGCTGCTGGCGCTGCGCTGGCCGATGCTGGAGCTGTCGGTGCCGTGGCCGAACATCATCCACGACAGCTTTTCATCGTCGGGCACATTGGGTTCGGACACCAGTTGCACGCGCGGCCGGTTGGCGGTGCCGGTCACCGATACGCCGGCTTCGACATCCTGGTTGCGGCGCATGGCAAGGATGTTGATGTTGGGATTGCTGATCGGCCCCTGGAAGTTGATGATGCCGCGCTCGATGTTGAGCTTGGTGCCGAAGGCTTCATAGGTGCCTTCGGCCACGTTGATGGTGCCGGTGGCGCGCAGCGGCGAGAGCGGTTCGCTGCGCACGTTCATGTCGCCGCGCAGCAGCAGGTCGGCGCCGGTGCCGCGGAAGCGGAAGTCGTGGCCGAGGTCGACCGCGATATTCATCACCGGCGCGAACTTGCCGGCCGGCTTCTCGGTGGCGGCTTCCAGCTTCTGCTGCGAGCTGGCGTTGGCGCCGGCCTTGGTCTTGCCGTCGCGGCGCACGATCACCACATCATCGCCCAGCGTGGGCGCGTTGCTCTTGGGCAGGTCGAACAAGGCACGGTCGACGATGAACTTGCCGTCGATGTGCAACTGCTCGTTGATGTTGGCGATCTTGCCCTGGCCCGACAGCATGAGCTGGCGGTCCGGGCTGGCGAACAGTTCCAGCCGGTCGGCGGTGATGGTGGCGTTCAGGTCGGGATTCTCCGCGCCCAGTTGCACCTTGCCCTGGGCGCGCAGCGTTCCCTTGCCGCCGTGGAATTCGATCTGGCGCAGGTCGATCACGTTGTTGTCCATGACGATGCGCACGATGCCGTCCTTGAGCTGTATGCCCTGGTCGAAGTGCGTCACCGCCAGGTTGTCGCCATTGATGGCGCCCGACAGTTTCGGCTGGCCGAGTGTGCCGCCGGCGTTGAACTCGGCGCCGAGCTTGCCGTTGAGGCTTACCTGCGGGCCGATCAGGTCGCCCGTGCGCTTGAGTTCCGGCACTTCCAACTTCGCCTTGAGGTTCAGCGGCGAGGCATCGGCCAGCGCCAGCAGGCCGTCGATGCGCTGCAGGCCCAGCGTGCCGCCCAGGTCGATGGTGCCCACCCGCGCGGCGTCCACCCGGCCGTCCACGCGCACTTGTTGCCCCTGCAGGTCGGCGCGCAGGCGCAGCTCCGACAGGCCGAGCGCGGCTTTGCCGTTGCTGGCGGTCACGCGCATGTCGCCCGATTTGCGCGCCAGCTGGAAATAGCCGCTGGCGCTCTCGGCCAGCGCAAAGTCCCAGTCGCTGTCGAGCACAAGGTCTGTCTTGACCGGCGGCGGCGTGCCGGTGAATTCCTGCACGATCTGCAGCAGGCGGCCGAGATCCAGCGCGCGTACCTGGCCGGCCGAGGCGATGCGGCCCTGGCGCCATGAGAGCCGCTTGAGGTCGAGCGCCATGCGGTCGATTTCCAGCCGGGTAGCACCGGCCTCGAGCGCATCGGCCGAGGCTTCCAGCGCCAGCGGACTGGCCAGGGCGACTTGCGGGAAACCCTTGTTCTGCAGCTTGTCGATGCTGCCGGCCCAGCCGTATTTGCCGCGGGTCTTTTCCGTCACCTTGCCGTGTGCGGCAAAGTCCAGGTCCAGGGGCTGGTCCAGCACCTTGCCGGCGCCATGCAGGGTCAGCGTATGGTTGCCCCAGGTGCCGTCCAGGTTCAGGTCCAGCCTGGACAATTCCGCCTGCGGGCCGCGATAGCCTTCGCCTTGCACCCGCAAGGCCAGTTTGTTGTTGGGCGAGGCGATGCCGGCGGCGAGATCGGTGCGCAGGTCGGTTTCGCCGGCCAGCCGTGCCAGGTGGTGCGGCCCGAACGCCAGTTTTTCGGCCTGATAGGTAGCGTGCAGGTTGGGGCGTTGCTGGGTGCCGGTGAGCTGGCCGTCCAGGCGCAGCAGGCCGGACAGGCCATAACCCAGGCGCTCCAGGTGCGGGGCGTCGACCTTGAGCGTCAGGGCATCCTTGCCGGCGCCGAAGCTGCCGTTGAGGTCCAGCGTATTGCCGGCCACCAGCAGGTTGGCCTTGCTCGGCAGCAGCCGCATGCCGGCCACGCTGATGTCGCCCTGGCCGCTCATGGGCAAGTCGCCGTAGCTGCTGTCACGGATGCCGAAGGCCAGCTTGAGCTTCAATTCCGGCGAGATGGCGCCGCTGGCGTTGAAGTCCATGTTGATCCGGGCCTGCACCGGTTTGGAGGCGGCACTGGCGCCGGGCTTTTTCTTGCCGCCGGCGGCCGGTGCGGGGGCGACCGCATGCAACCAGGCGGTCGGGTCGAAATCCACCAGCCTGCCTTTGATGGCGTAATCCATCGCGCCTGCCGTCTTGAGCGTGCCGGCCGCTTCCACGCGCGACTTGCCGGCGGCCAGCTGGGCCTGGTGCAGCTCCACTTCTTCCGGGCGGATGGTGCTGTCCACGCGCAGTTTGAGCTCGCGGTCGTCCAGCGCCAGCTTGATCTGCTGGGCACCCGGCGCCAGCGTCACGTCCAGCGGACCGGCCAGTTGCGTGGGTTTGAGCTGGCGGTGGATCTGGTTCAGGTCCAGTGCGCTGATGCGGAAGTTGAAGCTGCCGCCCATCTCTTGCTGCTGGCCGGCGGCATCGCTGCCGGGGCGGAATTCGCCGCCGCCGGCGATGCGCGCGTTCCTGGGCAGGCGCAGTTCGAGCGAGGCAATTTTCTGGCGCTGCAGGTCGAGGTCGACATCGGCGCTGGCCGAGAGCAGCGGCAGCAATTGCTGGTCGAGGCTGCCGGGCCTGGCGTTGTCGATGGCGATCTTGCCGGCCACGCGCAAGGCATCGCCGTTGGTGCCGGCCACCGGCGCCAGGTCGGCGCGCACGCGCAGGTCGGCCTGCGGGGCGCCGGCGCTGAAGGCTTGCGGGTTGATGTGCTGCAGGTCGACCTTGGCGCTTTTGAGCGGCACCGGGGCGAACGGCGTGGCTTGCACATCGGCGGTGCCGTTGAGCCTGTCGCCGCTGGCTTTGAGCGCGATGCCCAGATCCTGCAGCGAGCCCGACAGTTGCGCCGCCAGCTGGTATTTCTCCTGCAAGCTGGCGTTCTGGTACTGGCCGGACAGCTCCAGCCCGCCGCTGATGGCGAACGGCGCGCGGCCGTTCAGGTGCAGCAGCGCGGCGGCATCGCCGAACGGCGTGCTCAGGCTGTCGAGCACCAGGGTGTGCTGGGTGCCGTCGGAGTCGCCGTGCAGGCGCAACTTGGATAGCTCGGTGGTGGAGGCGCCCTCGGTGAAGCTGAGCCGCTCCAGCGAAATCTCATGGATGTCCAATGCCAGAGGAATTTCCAGCGAAGCCGGCATGACGCTGGGTTCGGAGGGGGACGGTTGCTGCTTGAGAGTGACCGTGCCCACGCGCAGGTAACGCACGCTGAATTTGCGCTGCAGCGGCGAGAGTTGCCAGTCGGCGTCGATGCGGTCGATATCGAGGATGCGCTGCGCATCCTGGTAATGCAGGTCGCGCAGGCGCAGACCGTCGGCGATGGTGCCGCCCAGCAGTTGGCCCGACAGCTTGCCGCCCAATGCCTGTACCGCGCCGTTCCATACCAGGCGCGCGCCGCTTTCGGTCTTGACGGCATACAGGCCGGCGCCGGCTACTACCAGCAGCGCTGCGGCCAGCGTGGCGCCGCTCCACAGGGCGATCTTGCGGACGCGTCGAGGCTTTTGCCTGGGCGGTGTGGCGTGCGGGTCCGGGGCGGAAGGAGATGCTTGCTGGTCGCTCATGCGTTCTTGCCGTTCAAATCTTGTCTGTCGTGTTCACGTGCGGGCAGCCTCAGAAGGCGATGCCCAGCGAGACGTGCGGGCGGATCTGGCGTTTCTGCACGCCATAGGCCAGATCCAGGTTGAGGGTGCCGACCGGGCTGCGCCAGCGCGCGCCGGCGCCCACGCCGTTATAGAACGTCTTGTTGTTCCAGTTGTCGGCGGCCGCGCCGATGTCGTAGAACACCGCCGCGCCCCAGTTCTCGGTCAGCCAGTGCTGGTATTCGGTGCTGCCCATCGCCAGGTACTTGGTCGGGTAGACGGTACCGTTCTGTTCGTTGCCGATGCTCTGGTAGCTGTAGCCGCGCACCGAATCGTTGCCGCCGGTGCGAAACAGCAGCGAGGCCGGCACCTCGGAGGCGCGCCCGGCGGTGAATACGCCGCCCAGCTCGGCCCGCAATACCACCAGGTCGCGGCGGCCGACCGGCACGAATTGCTTGAAGCGGCCGTACAGCCGGGTGAAGGTCTGGTCGGTCAGCGCGCCCTTGATGGCGAAGCCGGCTTCCAGCGTCAGCAGGTTGCCGTGGCGCGGGAAGATGGGGTTGTCGACGTCGCGCCGCGCCCAGGCGAAGCCCGGCACCAGCGCCTGGTGCTTGCCGGGGGTGACCACGGTATTGGCCGGCGGGGTGGCGCCGTTTTCCTGGGTCAGCTGGTCGCGGTAATAGGTGAGCGAATAGGTGGTGTCGTACAGTTCGCCGGTGCGCGCACGCTTGATGCCGGTCTGCAGGCTGCGCAGGTCGATGCCTTCCAGCGTGGTGCGCTCGTAGGAGCTGTTGACGCTGTTGACGAAGGCTTTTTCATCCGGCGGCATGGCCAGGCTGAGCAGGCCGTACTGGCGCTTTTGCTCCAGCCGCAGTTGGCTGTCGAAGGCGTAGGCGCGGTTGAACACGTTGTAGTGCGAATACCGGCCTTCGACCTGGGCGCCGGTATCGGTGCCGTAGCCCACGCCGGTACGTACGCGCTGGGTCGGGAATTCGGTGACCTGCACTTTGACCGGGGCCATGTCCGGATGCTCCGGATCGTCGTCGATGCCGACGATGGCGTTGGAGAAGTAGGGCGTGTTCTGGATCTGGCGCTGCAGCGACAGCAGGCGGTCGGCGTCGTAGGGTTCGCCGACATTGAGCGGGTTGACGTTGTGGATGATGCTTTCCGGATAGCGTTTGGCGCCGGTGATCTGCAACGGGCCCAGGGTGAAGGCGGGGCCGCTGTCGTATTGCACCGAGAGATCGGCGCGATGGTTGTCGGGATCGATCTCGGCGCGCGAGTCGGCGATGCGCGCGGCCGCGTATTTCTTTTGTTGCAGCGCTTGCAGCCCGGCGTCCTTGGCCTTGTCCCAATCCTCCTGGCGAAACGGCTTGCCGGGCGGCAGCAGCCAGTCGCGCCGGATCGCCTCGACCCGCGGCGAGTCCTGCTGCGCCACCGCGCCGGTGGCCTGGATGTCGGCCTGGCCGATTTCTGTGCGTTGGCCCGGCTCGACATGCACAATCACGCGTTTGACCTCTTTCTGGCCGTCGGCGCTGCGCTCGCTGTTGACTTCGACCCTGGTCTGCGGCGAGAAATAGCCTTCGGTGGACGCCAGGTCGCGCACCTGGTCGCCGACGGTGTCGATCATGAACTTCAACTGGTCGTCGCTGATGTCGTCGCGATCCTGGTAGCGCGACAGGTCGAGGAAGTCCTTGAGCAGCGATTGCACCGGCTTGGGTGCATCGATCTCCACCTTGTAGGCGGCGTGGGCAGTCTCGGCGGCGCAGCATAGGCATGCGATGGCCAGGCGGCAGGTCCAGTTCATCGGGTCACTTCATATTCTGTTAAGGCGGGCAGGGCGCGCGCCTGCTGCAGGGCAGGTGCAAAGTCGGGTACGATGACAGCTTGTGCCGGCGCCTGGCGTATCTTCTTGCATCCAGGCCAGACCGGGCGGCAGCGCCGATAGTTCCTGCCGCCGGCACGGGCCGCATCGTTTTGTATCAGCACGCATTGTAATGCGGCTGCCTGATGAATTAGCGCCGTCCGCGCCGATTTCGCGGTGCGCCGGCCTATTTTGAGAATTTTCTTGGTTGCCAGAGGAGAAGCCGGTGAGTGTGGACGTCTATTCGGAAAAAGCCAGCTGCGAACGCCTGCTGTCGGTGCATCGCTGGACCGGCAAGCTGCTGACTTTCCGCACCACGCGCCCGGCCGGCTACCGTTTCACCGCCGGCCAGTTCGCGCGGCTGGGGCTGGAGATCGATGGCGAGATCGTCTCGCGCGCCTATTCGATCACTTCGGCCGAGTCCGAGGATGAACTGGAGTATTACGCCATCGTCGTGCCCGGCGGTAAATTCACCACCCGCCTCGATGCCATGCGGCCCGGCGACCCGGTGTGGGTGGAAAAACTCAGCTACGGCTTCATGACCGCCGACCGCTTCACCGATGGCAGCCAGCTGTGGATGCTGGCTACCGGCACCGGCCTCGGGCCTTATCTCTCCATCCTCCAGAAGCAGGACGTGTGGGAGAAGTTCCAGGACCTGGTGGTGGTGCATTGCGTGCGCAACCGCGAGGAGCTGGCCTATGCCGACAAGTTCGCAGCCCTGCGCGCGCAGGCGCAGGCCGACGGTTTGCCGGCCAGGCTGCATTACCTGCAATCGGTGACGCGCGAACCCGGCGACGGCGTGGTGCTGGCCGGGCGCATTACTGTGCTGCTGCGCGACGGCGGCCTGGAGCGGGCCACCGGCCTGGCGATCGACGCGGCGCATTCGCGCTTCATGGCGTGCGGCAATCCGGAAATGGTCACCGAAGTGCGCGAGATCCTGCGCGAGCGCGGCATGACGCCATTGCGGCGCACCGGCGGCGGGCAATTCGTGACGGAAGATTATTGGTGATCCGGCGGCGCCGGGATATCGAACTGCTACCTATCGTGCGGCACATCCTGCGGGCAGAGGCTTGTGGCGGCTTGCCTGGCTGACTGGCTCGGGGCGTCGTCCTGGAGCGGGATCAGCGGTAGTTCATCGAAATCAGGATGGCGCCATCGATCTTGCCGCCATTTGTGTTGCCAGGAGCGCCTGCAACACGGCGCAGGGCAGTGGCGATGTCGATGTGCCTTTCCTTTTTGCCGGTCAACGCGATCGGGATGGCTTTGCCGGGATCCAATGCCTGGCCGGCGCTGCTTAGCAGCATTTCCACTCCCGCTATGCCTGCGTCGAAACCGCTCCGGTTTTCCGAGGGCCGGCCTTCAAACGACAATTGCAACGACTGGCTGCTGTTGCAATTCATCTTCAGTTGTACCGAACCGCCTTCGACCCGGGTGACGCCATGGCTGCCGTTTCGCGTCACGCGTTCGACAGCATCCTGGTTGAAGCCCGCCTGGGCGACGCTGACCGAGCAGCCCGCTTCGACAAGGGCGCCGTGGAACTGGAGCGTGCCATCGGCAGCATGGCTGGCGGCGGAAATGGAAAGGGCCAGGCAGAAAGCGAGCCCGACGATACGAGAAATGGATTGGTTGCGCATGGAATTACTCCCTGTGGATAGCCCTCCCTGGGCTCAAGGTGCATACACTCTGCGGTGCGATACCCCCACATGAGAAGACTGGCATCACCCCTGATGCTGTCTTGAATTCTCAAATAATTCCGAAATTATATGCGAATGTATTCGTTTTTATTGTTGCTTTTTGTCATCATCGTGAGGACATATCGATTTTTTTAAAAGATTTTTTTGGCGACGTTTTTCATAGGGCGATTCCAGTAATTGCAGATGTCGCCAGAAAAAATGTCGGGAACCAAGCTTCATTTCGTCCGGTCGAGGACACGTGTTTGTTGCGCGATGGGTCAAGGGGTGACGCCGCCGCGGTCAGTAAGCATTCAAGCTCGATTAATCATTCGAAATGGGGGTAGTATGAATTTGAACAAAGTCCTGCACGTAGCCATTGCCGACGACCACCCGGTCGTATTGGGGGCGCTCAAGAGCGAGCTGAGGCGCTTGCCCGAAGTACGCATCGACCTTGAGGTGGAAACCGGCGAAGCGCTGCTCACCGCATTGAAGCGCTCTCCCTGCGAGATCGTCATCACCGACTTCACCATGCCCAACGAAGAGAGGGAAGATGCAGACGGCTTTTCGCTGATCAAGCGCATCAAGGCAGACCATCCGTCGAGCAAGGTCATCGTCTACACCGCCATGGGCAACAGCGCCGTGGTCAAGCGCCTGTACCGCATGGGCGTGTTCTCCGTCATCAACAAGCGCGAGAAGCCGGAAGAGTTGATCAACGCGTGCCTGGCCACGCAAAGCAGCAAGCAGGTGTATTTCCCGGTTTCGCTGCGCGGCGAGCTGGAAGTGAGCTGGGCCCAGGGCGATGTCTTCTCGCAGACCAAGGAGCTGACGCTGTCGGAGCTGGAGGTGGTGCGCTTGTTCGTCGAAGGCAATTCGCTGGGTGACATTTGCGACCGGCTCTCGCGTACGCCCAGCACAGTCAGCACGCACAAGAACAATGCCATGCGCAAACTGGGACTGTCGACCGATGCCGACCTGATCAAGTATGCCTATTCGACCGGCATGATCTGACGCGTGGCGATAGCGGCATCAAAAAAAACAGCGGATTGCTCCGCTGTTTTTTTTGCGCCGACACCACAATTTCGCTTGAATTTCCATTTAAGAATTTTCTTATATCAACGAAAACCTCGCATCAATACCATGCATCTTGTTTGTGGAAGCTTGTCCGCATGGGCTTGAATGCGCTTTTGCGTACGGGTGCTGGAATCCGCGAATGAGTGCTCTCCGCTTGCTTGGCGTGTTCGTGCATGGAAATGCGGGGAGTTGCAACGGGCATGCCGACGTGGTTGCGCCACTCTTTTCATGTGGCCAGTCGGAACAACTATTGATCTATCCGGAGTAACAATGAAAAAGACGATTATCGCTTCCCTCTTCGCCATCGCCATTTCACCGGCGCTGGCCCAAGCCGCCGATGGTACGCTGTCCTTTACCGGCAATGTCACATCTACCACCTGCACACTGACCAGCGGCACGAATGGCACCCAGACCGTAGCGATGCCGGCCGTGAATGTAGCAAGCCTGGGTCGGGACAACGAGGTCGCCGGCCTGACGACCTTCAATGTGACGCTGGGCAACTGCGGCAGCACGGCCAGATCGGTGCGCCTGGATTTCGGTGACGCGGGCAGCACCGTCGATCCGACGACCGGCCGTCTGATCAATACCGCGCGCACCAACAGTAACGTCCAGATCGCCCTGCTCGACGGCCACACTGCCACTACGCCGATGCGCCTGGGCACGCCTGCAGCGCAGACCTCCGCTGTAACGACTGCTTCTGGTGGCGCCTCCATTCCGCTGGCGGCGCAGTACGTAGCCACCGGCGGTGCCGCGACCGCCGGAGCCGTTGCTTCCTCGATCCAGTTTACGATCGCTTATCCGTAAGTCTTTTCCCGGTGCCGGCCCTTGACGGGCGCGCCGCTCTCCACCAGGTATCGCTTGCATGTGCCGCCCCGCCAGGGGCGGTTGGTGGAGTTTTTTTCTTTTTATCGGGAGGGGGAATGAAAAAAATAGTCAATAAGTTCGCTTGCCTGTTGCTGCTGCTGGGCGCCGCTGCCGGCGCCCAAGCCTCGGTGGTCATCAGCGGAACCCGCATCGTGTTTCCGTCCAACGAGCGGGAAGTGACGGTGCGCCTGAGCAACGATGGAAAAGAGCCGGGGCTGGTCCAGGTATGGGTAGACGATGGCGATCCCAATGCATCGCCCGACAAGATCCGTACGCCGTTCGTCCTCACGCCGCCGATGTTTCGCATCGATCCGGCCAAGGGGCAGACCGTGCGCATGCTCTATAACGGCGCCCCCTTGCCGCAAGACCGTGAGACGCTGTTCTGGTTCAACCTGCTGGAAGTCGCCCCCAAGCCCAGCGCCGATGCCGACGTGAACTACATGCAGATGGCTTTCCGTACCCGCATCAAGGTGTTCTTCCGTCCCAAGGCGTTGAACTCGGCGCAACGGATCGAAGACGCATTTTCCGAATTGCGCTGGAGCCTCAAGCGCGACGCCGGCGGCGGATATGCGGTGAGCCTGGACAACCCTACGCCCTATCACATCAACCTGATCGGCCTGGTACTGGCGGGCGATGGCGACAAGCCCTTGTTTGAAAGCGAAGAGGGCGGCATGGCCGAGCCGGGCAAGAGCGCCGATTTCAAGATCAAGTCCATGCAGGCAGCGCCTGCCGGCAAGCTCACGGTGCGCTACACCTACCTGAACGATTACGGCGGCCCAGTGGAGAAGAGTGCCGAATTGCAGCGCTGACCCATGCCGGTCCGGCGGCAGCAGGCGCGCCTGTGCATCCGGATTGCCGACCCATCACTTGAACCACTACTTGCACAGAACCATAGCAATGAAGGAGCGACTTGTTAGCAGCCGGATGAAGACATTGAGCATCGCCATGATGGGAGTGGCCGCCATGTTGCCTGCCGTTTCCGCGCAGGCGGAGAAAAAGACGCGGCTGGCCCAGGTGGAATTCGGCTCGGATTTCTTTCGCGGCAGCGGCGATGCGCCTATCGACGTCAGCCGGTTCAGCAAGGCCAATCCGTTGCCGGCCGGCTCCTACCGTGTCGACCTGTACGTCAATGATAGCTGGATAGGCCGCCAGGATGTGCTCTTTACCGCCGCGGACGACGACGGCTCGGCCAAACCATGTTTCACGCGCAGCCTGTTGGAGGCGATGGGGATCGATCTCGACAAGCTCTCCGAGCAGGCGCGCGCGGCAGTGCTGGCGGCCGGCAAGCAAAGCTGCCTGCGTCTGGAGGAGGTGGTGCAGGATGCGGTCGCGGAATTCGATAGCGGCGACCTGCGCATCAATACCTCCATTCCGCAGATTGCATTGCGCCGTTTTGCGCGCGGCTACGTCAGCCCGGAGTTATGGGACAAGGGCGTCAATGCCGCCATGCTGAGTTACCACTACAACGCCTTTAGCACCGCCGGCGATGGCCGGAACAGCACTTCCCACTTCCTCAACCTCAATAGCGGCCTCAACCTGGGGGAATGGCGTTTCCGCAATAATTCCACCATCACGCGCCAGACCCATGGCCGGACCCGGGTCCAGACCATCGCCAGCTACGCCCAACGCAGCATCGTTCCCCTCAACGGCTTGCTGACGGCGGGCGATTCCGCGACATCGGGGCGGCTGTTCGACAGTTTTTCGTATCGCGGCGTGCAACTGGCTTCCGATCCGCGCATGCTGCCCGATTCGCAGAACGGCTATGCCCCGGTGGTGCGGGGCATAGCCCGCAGCAATGCCAAGGTGCAGATCCGCCAGAACGGCAACATCATCTATGAGACCACCGTGGCCCCGGGGCGCTTCGAAATCGATGACCTCTATCCCACCGGTTTTGGCGGCAACCTGCGCGTGATCGTGACCGAGGCCGACGGCAGCTCCTCCAGCTTCGATGTGCCTTACGCTTCCGTGGCGCAACTGCTGCGCCCGGGCTCCTATCGCTACAGTTTCACGGCGGGTCGTACCCGCAGCCAGGGGTTTGGTATCGCCGCCGCCAATTTCATGCAAGGCACGTATGAGCACGGCGTGGACAACTGGCTGACCCTGGCCGGTGGCCTGACCGTGGCCCAGAACTACATGGCCGTCGTCGGCGGCGGCGCCGTGAGTACGCCGCTGGGTGCAGTGGCGCTGAACCTGAGCCGTTCGCATGCGCGCGTCAGCGAGGGCGAGACGCGCACGGGCGAAAGCCTGAAGCTGGATTACAACAAGAACCTGGAACAGACCGGCACCAACATCGCGCTGGCCGCCTTGCGCTACTCCAGCAGCGGCTACCTGCGCCTGCAGGAGCTGCAGGCAATCAGGACGCTGGCCGAACGCGGCGGCGACCCCAGCCAGGTGGAGCGTACGCGTACCCAATTGCAGCTTTCCGTGTCGCAATCCCTGGGCGAACAGCGAGGATCATTCTATGCGAGCGGTTCTTCGCAGAATTACTGGGGGCGCCGCGGCATGGGCACGACCTTCAGCCTGGGCTACGGCAACCGTTGGGGCATCGTTTCCTACAGCGTTTCGGCGCAGCGCCAGCGCGACCTGTCCAACGGCAGCACCGGGACGCAATACCTGTTGACCATGTCGATGCCATTAGGCAGGGAAATCAATTCGCCCTCGATGAGCATGAACGCGACGCGCGACCAGCGCAATGGCAGCACGCTCCAGAGCTCCCTGTACGGCAGCGCCGGCGAGAGCCGCAACTTCACTTACGGGTTATCGGCGGGCAGGAGCCCGGGCAATTCCTCCGTGTCGGCCAACGGCCAGTATCGCGCACCGTTCGCTGACGTCGGCGGCAGTTACAGCCACGCCGGCGGCGGCAGTCGTCAACTGTCGGCAACGCTATCGGGAGGCATCGTGGCCCATTCGGATGGCATCCTGCTGTCCCAGAGCCTGGGCGACACCATCGCCATCGTGCAGGCCGATGGCGCCGGCGGCGCCACCGTCAACTCCGCCGGCGTGCGCCTCAATGGCGCCGGCCAAGCCGTGGTGCCGTACATGACGCCTTTCCGCAATAACGAAGTGGTGCTCGACCCCAAGGGAACCTCGACCGATGTGGAGATGACGACCACCAGCTTGCGCGTGGCGCCGATGGCCGGCGCCGTGGTGCTGATGAAATATGAAACGGTGCATGGCCGTTCCGTGCTGATCCATGCCTACCGCAGCAATGGCGAAGCCCTGCCGTTCGGCGCCGACGTGCTCGACGAGCAGGGGAATGTATTGGGCGTGGTGGGGCAGGGCGGCATGGTGTTCGTCCGCACCCAAAACGACAATGGCCGCCTGACCGTACGCTGGAGCAGCGAGCGCAATGCGCAATGCCAGATCCAGTACGCGCTGGATCCGCGCGATGCGAAGCAGCAGGAAACCAGCTTCGACCAGCTGCGCGCAACTTGCGAAACGCCGGCTGACGTCGCCCGCCGGAAAGCCTCCCCGGAATCGCCGGAACAAGCCGACGGCAATGGGGATAAACAGAAGGTGGCGGGAACGTTGCGCGACCCTCGGCTGCAATGAAGCGCACGCCGGCGGCACGGCCGGCATGCCGCCGCCATTTCTGATGGGACGAAACCGGAAAGCGAGGCCAGTGGCAGCGGGCCTCGCATAAAAATAAGAAACCGGGGGGGAAGGAAAACTGCAGGCGAAAAAAAAGAGCCGTATGGCTCATTTTTTTGCCCGGTCGATTCGATTCGTGCGCGGGAGTAAATCTGGGGTGGCTGACGGGACTCGAACCCGCGACAACAGGAATCACAATCCTGGACTCTACCAACTGAGCTACAGCCACCACTGATGCATTGATATGAAAGCAAAACTGCTGCGATCAATCAGCGAAGCTTACGATTATACAAAGCCTCGGGACGGATGGCAACTATATTCCCATTTCTTGACGAAAACGCCATCGGGCGGGCATGGCCCGTCCGGCGCGCCGATATGGCGGCTTTCGCCCGGATTCAGGCTTGCCGGCCCAATGCATGCACCTCCGGACGCAGCTCCAGCAGCGTGGCGAAGGCATGTTCCAGCGTCGAACGGCTGGCGCTGGTGTAGCCGGTCAATGCGCCGGGGCCGATATCCCGGCGCAAGCCTTGCGCCTGCAGCAGGCGCAGCAGTTGCCGGGTGACGGCCTCGCCGGTATCGATGACCGCGCATGGCCGGCCGGCCAGCCGGCGGCATGCGCCTTCGATGGCTTCCCTGACGAAAGGATAATGCGTGCAGCCCAGCACCAGGGTATCGGCGCCTTGTTCCAGCAGCGGCGCCAGATAGCGTTCCAGCAGCGACACCGTCGCGGGCGAATACAGTTCGCCTTTCTCGATCAGATCCACCAGGCCGACGCAGGCCTGCGGCAAGAAGCGCACCCGGTATTGCGTTTCCATCTGCTCCCGCAGCGTGGCGAAGCGCTGGCTGGCCAGCGTGCTGCGCGTGGCCAGCACGCCCACGGCGCCGCTTTCGGTTTGCTGGGCCGCGGGTTTGAGCCCCGGTTCGATGCCGACCACCAGCAATTCCGGCCAACGTTGGCGTATCGCCAGGATGGCTGCGGCAGTGGCGGTATTGCAGGCAACCACCAGGGCCTTGATGCCTTGCGTGATGAGGAAGGAGGCGATCGCCAGCGAACGCTCGACGATCTCGCCCTCGGTCTTGTCGCCGTAGGGCGCATAACCGGAGTCGGCGAAGTACAGCAGCGTCTCGTGGGGCAGGGCAGCGTGGATGTGGCGCAGCACCGACAGGCCGCCGATGCCGGAATCGAAAATGCCGATGGCAGCGTCGGCTGTCATCGGCATCGATGGAACTGCGGGCGTCATCGCGGAGGAAGCTTCAGAACTAGGTTGCGGCATGTCGCTTCGGTTTCTCCTGCGATGACGGGCAATTCACGGTAGTGCTGTTGGCGCTTGGTTCGGTCAAGCAGTGGTGACGGGGATCTTGGAGAGCGAAACGCTCTGCGCGATCTTTTCCTTCCACTCGGCGGGGCCGGTGTTGTGCACCGAAATGCCATTGGCATCGACCGCCACCGTCACCGGCATGTCCTTGACGTCGAATTCATAGATCGCTTCCATGCCCAGGTCGGCGAAGCCCAGCACCTTGGCCGACTTGATCGCCTTGGACACCAGGTAGGCCGAGCCGCCCACCGCCATCAGGTAGGCCGACTTGTGCTTCTTGATCGCCTCGATCGCGGTCGGGCCGCGCTCGGACTTGCCGATCATGGAGATCAGGCCGGTCTGCTCCAGCATCATGTCGGTGAACTTGTCCATGCGGGTGGCGGTGGTCGGGCCGGCCGGGCCGACCACTTCATCGCGCACCGGATCGACCGGGCCGACGTAGTAGATCACGCGGTTGGTGAAGTCCACCGGCAGCTTCTCGCCCTTGGCCAGCATGTCCTGGATGCGCTTGTGCGCGGCGTCGCGGCCGGTCAGCATCTTGCCGTTCAGGAGCAGGGTCTGGCCCGGCTTCCAGGAGGCGACTTCTTCCCTGGTCAGCGTATTGAGGTCGACGCGCTTGGACTTCTCGGTATCCGGCACCCAGTGCACTTCCGGCCATTCCGACAGCGACGGCGGTTCCATGTAGGCCGGGCCCGAGCCGTCCAGCACGAAGTGGCCGTGGCGGGTGGCGGCACAGTTGGGGATCATGGCGACCGGCTTGGACGCTGCGTGCGTCGGGTGCATCATGATCTTCACGTCCAGCACGGTGGTCAGGCCGCCCAGGCCTTGCGCGCCGATGCCCAGCGCGTTGACCTTGTCGCACAGCTCGATGCGCAGTTCCTCGGTCTTGTTGTTCGGGCCGCGCTTCTTGAGCTCGTACATGTCGATGTCGTCCATCAGCACTTCCTTGGCCATCAGCATGGCCTTCTCGGCGGTGCCGCCGATGCCGATGCCCAGCATGCCCGGCGGGCACCAGCCGGCGCCCATGGTCGGCACCGTCTTGAGCACCCAGTCCACCAGATTATCGGATGGGTTGAGCATGACGAACTTGGTCTTGTTCTCGGAGCCGCCGCCCTTGGCGGCGATGCGCACGTCGACGGTATTGCCCGGCACCAGCTCCATGTGGATCACGGCCGGAGTGTTGTCCTTGGTGTTCTTGCGCTCGAACTGCGGGTCGGCCACGATCGAGGCGCGCAGCACGTTGTCCGGATGCATGTAGCCCTGGCGCACGCCTTCATTGACGGCGTCGGCGATGGAGCCGGTGAAGCCTTCGAAGCGCACGCCCATGCCCACCTTCAGGAACACGTTGACGATGCCGGTATCCTGGCAGATCGGGCGCTTGCCCTCGGCGCACATGCGCGAGTTGGTCAGGATCTGGGCGATAGCATCCTTGGCCGCCGGGTTCTGCTCGGCCTCGTAGGCGCGCGCCAGGTGCTGGATGTAGTCCACCGGATGGTAGTAGCTGATGTACTGCAGCGCGGCGGCTACGGATTCGATGAGATCGTCTTGCTTGATGATGGTCATGGCTGGTTCTCTCGGGGTTTGGAATAGGGGCGGTCAGTGCGGTGCGTCGGGCGAATCGGGCGGTTGCGGCACGGGGTGCGCCATCAGCTTGTCGCAATACGCGATGGCCATGGCGGAAACCAGGAAGGTCAGGTGGATGCCGGTCTGCGCCAGCAAGGTCTTGGCGTCGTACAGGTTGGCGTTGATGAAGGTCTTCAGCAAGTGGATCGAGGAGATGCCGATGATGGCCGTGGCCAGCTTCACCTTCAGCACCGACGCATTGACGTGCGACAGCCATTCCGGCTGGTCGGGATGGCTTTCCAGGTTCATGCGCGAGACGAATGTCTCATAGCCGCCCACGATCACCATGATCAGCAGGTTGGAAATCATCACCACGTCGATCAGCGCCAGCACCACCAGCATGATGGTCTGTTCATTGAGCTTGTCCGGGCGCGGCGAGCCGGCGATGGCCACGGCATCGAGGATGTGTTCCAGCGAAGAGGCGTTGCCCAGGGCCGCGCCGATCAGGTCCGACAGTTCGACCCAGAAGTGATAGACGTAGACGCACTGCGCCAGGATCAGGCCCAGGTAGAGCGGCAACTGCAGCCAGCGGCTCATGAAAATCAGGTTGGGCAGGATGCCGATCTTGCGGGAGGATTTTTGTTGCGGATCTTTCATGGAGGTCGATTGGCGCTTGAAATCTGGCGAGGTATGGCTGGCATCGATTATCGGGTTCGAATTGGGGCCGTATTCTACACTCCCTTGAGCCTCGGTTCCTGCGGCCGCGCAAGAGAAAATGCCGCCAAACGCGAGCCGCGCAGTACCTGCGGGAAACATCCGGCTATGCCACAATGGACGGGTCGTGGACATATCGACATGATTCCAGTCTCACTGGATGGAAGCGTTTGCCGAGTCCGTGCCTTTGAACATTCTTTTCAGCATTTCGCAAAAACGCCGGCGGTCGCCCGCAAAGCCTTGCGCACAGGCCTTCCCGCACGGGAACATTGCCGTTTGTGTAAGGACTGAGTAAGTGAAACGGCCTATGTTTTGCGGAAAGCAAAAACTACCTAGTGGAGACTACCGTGGCTGACATTGAAACTTTCAAGCAAGAGAACCGCGTATTTGCACCGCCGGCCGAACTGGCCAAGCATGCCGCCATTTCGGGCATGGACGCCTACCATGCGCTGAACGCCGAATTCGAACGCGACTATGAAGGCACCTGGGCCAGGCTGGCCAAGGACAACCTGACATGGCGCAAACCCTTCAGCAAGACCTTGAACGAAGCCGACGCGCCGTTCTACAAATGGTTTGAAGACGGCCAGCTCAACGTTTCCTACAACTGCCTGGACGTCAATCTTGAGAACGGCAACGCCGACAAGGTCGCCATCATCTTCGAGTCCGACGACGCCAAGGTCACCCGCGTCACCTACCGCGAACTGCACAGCAAGGTCTGCCAATTCGCCAATGGCCTCAAATCGCTGGGCGTGAAGAAGGGCGACCGCGTGGTCATCTACATGCCGATGTCGGTCGAAGGCGTGGCCGCCATGCAGGCCTGCGCGCGCATCGGCGCCACCCACTCGGTGGTGTTCGGCGGCTTCTCCGCCAAGTCGCTGCAAGAGCGCGTGATCGACGCCGGCGCCGTGGCCGTGCTGACCGCCGACTACCAGGTGCGCGGCGGCAAGCAACTGCCGCTCAAATCCATCGTCGACGAAGCGCTCGCCATGGGCGGCTGCGACACCATCAAAAACGTGGTCGTCTACAAGCGCGCCGGCGCCGAGATCAACTGGGTGCAAGGGCGCGACCTCTGGCTGCACGACGTGGTGGCCAACCAGGCCGACGCCTGCGAACCGGAGTGGGTGGATGCCGAGCATCCGCTGTTCATCCTCTACACCTCCGGCTCCACCGGCAAGCCCAAGGGCGTGCAGCATTCCTCCGGCGGCTACCTGCTGTGGGCCGCGCTGACGATGAAGTGGACCTTCGACATCAAGCCCGACGACATCTACTGGTGTACCGCCGACATCGGCTGGATCACCGGCCACACCTACATCGCCTACGGCCCGCTGGCCGTGGGCGCCACCCAGATCGTGTTCGAAGGCGTACCGACCTACCCCAACGCCGGCCGCTTCTGGGATATGGTCGCGCGCCACAAGGCCACCATCTTCTACACCGCGCCGACCGCGATCCGCTCGCTGATCAAGGCTGCCGACGCCGACGAGAAGGTGCACCCCAGGCAATACGACCTGTCCACGCTGCGCATCCTCGGCTCGGTGGGCGAGCCGATCAATCCGGAAGCCTGGATGTGGTATTACAAGAACATCGGCCGCGAGAAATGCCCGATCGTCGACACCTTCTGGCAGACCGAAACCGGCGGCCACATGATCTCGCCGCTGCCGGGCGCCACGCCGCAAGTGCCGGGCTCCTGCACTTTGCCGCTGCCGGGCATCACTACCGCCATCGTCGACGAGACCGGCAACGACCTGCCCAACGGCAATGGCGGCATCCTGGTCGTCAAGCGCCCCTGGCCGTCGATGATCCGCACCATCTGGAACGACCCCGAGCGCTTCAAGAAGAGCTACTTCCCCGAGGAACTGGGCGGCAAGACCTACCTCGCCGGCGACGGCGCGGTGCGCAACAAGGAGACCGGTTACTTCACCATCACCGGCCGCATCGACGATGTGCTCAACGTCTCCGGCCACCGCATGGGCACGATGGAAATCGAATCGGCGTTGGTCGCCAACAGCCTGGTGGCCGAGGCCGCAGTCGTGGGCAAGCCGGACGAAACCACCGGCGAATCGATCTGCGCCTTCGTCGTCTTGAAACGCCCGCGCCCCACCGGCGACGAAGCCAAGGCCATCGCCAAGGAATTGCGCGACTGGGTCGCCAAGGAAATCGGCCCGATCGCCAAGCCCAAGGAAATCCGTTTCGGCGATAATCTGCCCAAGACCCGCTCCGGCAAGATCATGCGTCGCTTGCTGCGCGTGCTGGCCAAGGGCGAAGAGATTACCCAGGACATCTCCACCCTGGAAAACCCGGCCATCCTGGACCAGTTGAAGGAAGCGCAATAAGGCCGTTGGGCCGCAGAATCGGCGTGTAAAAAGGCCGGCGGAGCAGGGCGCCAGTAATAGTCGCCCGGTTTCGCCGGCTTTTTCACGATCCGCGGGCGCAAAAAAGCTTCAATTTGGAGAAAATCTTGCTATAATCTGCGGCTTCGCTAAACGCGACCCAAATCCAGGAGAGATGGATGAGTGGTTGAAGTCGCACGCCTGGAAAGCGTGTATAGGTTAATAGCCTATCGGGGGTTCGAATCCCCCTCTCTCCGCCAAGAACAAGTATTAAGCAGTCCAAAGAAGTCTAAAAACCCGCATCAAGCCCAGTGCTGATGCGGGTTTTTTGTTTTATTCTGTCTTACCGGTTCCATTGAAATCCTAGGCGTTTATACCCATACTTGAACACATGCACAGCATGTGCCAAAAGACCATGGGTACAAAATGCCAAAACTCGCTACACCCCTGACGGATCTGCGTATTAAGGCGGCTAAGCCAAAAGACAAGCCGTACCAGCTAGCCGACGGCGAGGGTATGTACTTGGAGATCATGCCTTCTGGTTCAAAAATCTGGCGCATGGCTTATCGCCAAGCGAATCGGACGACAAGTACACGCCTGACTTTTGGGCATTATCCCGCCTTGGGTTTGGCAGAGGCCCGACAAAAGCGGGCTGAGGCGAAAAAGCAGATTGTTGAGGGTGTTGATCCGGCTCAGGCCAAGCGTGTCGAAAAGGCAGCTTCCGCGACGGCAGCCGCCAATACGTTCGAGGCCGTCGCCCGGATGTGGCATGAAAATAAGCTGGAGCAATGGCAAGTCCGTACCGCGGCCAACATCTTGCATCGCTTGGAACAGGACGTTTTCCCGTTGATCGGTAAACGTCCTATCACTGATATCAAGGCGCCCATCATGCTTGATGTCTTAAAACAAATCGAAAAACGTGGCGCGGCCGAGATCGCTCGACGCAATGCGCAAGTCTGCAGTCAGGTCTTTCGCTACGCCATTGCTTGTGGGATTGCAGAAAACGATCCCGTCCCTGCGCTGCGTGGTGCGCTGAAGCCACGCATCAAAGGTGTTCATGCGGCAATATTAGTCGCTGACTTGCCGGAGTTTTTACGGGCATTGATCGAGAACGAAATTCGGATGTTTCCTGTCACCCGTATTTTGATGCGGCTGATGATGCTGACGTTCGTGCGGACATCCGAATTGACGGAGACGCCATGGTCAGAAATCGATCTAGATAACGAAAACTGGGTGATTCCTTGGCAGCGGATGAAAATGGGCAAACGCAAACTGAATCCACGTAAAGTGGACCATCACGTCTTTCTGCCTAAGCAGGGTTGGGCACTATTAAGAGAGTTGCACACTTATAGTGGTGGTAGCCAATGGTTGTTTCCGAATCAACGTGACCCCAAGAAGCCCATTAGCAATGGAGCTATTCTTGCTGCACTAAAGCGGCTCGGTTATGCCGGAAAGCATACAGGCCACGGCTTCCGATCATTAGCGAAGGGGATCCTAAAAACCTTGGGCAACGATCTTTCTAATATAGAGCGGCAACTAGCGCACTCGTCTGGAGAGGCCTACGGGGCCTCTTACGATCGTGAATCTTTTTTAGACGAGCGCAAGGTCATGATGCAAGGCTATGCCGACTATTTGGATAGAATTCAACATGGTGTATCGGGTCTTCCCCATCTGAGTAAAGCCGCCTAAATGTTACAGAAATCGCCGCCAATCGCGGGCACGATCAGTGCTGGCAGAATCTATTCACTAGAAAAAGCTGCCGCCTTTCTAAATACCGATAATGACACTATCCTTGAGTATGCTGTGCAGGGGACGATATCCCTGTTTGTAGACATTCCTGATGACGTGTTGATGTGTAGTATCAACCAGGATTTTCTCAAATACCATGATCCAGCTTGCCGGCAGGACGAGAAAGACATACTGCGAAGCTTGGTTTCAGGAGCAACACCCATTGCTCTCGCTGGTGTGGAATATTTAAGACTTTATTCATCTGATTGTGCCGCGATTAAAAAACGCGGTGAGTGCAATCAAGCCATCTATCCAGGAGCACTTCACGCAAATGCAGCGCAAGAGCTGGTTAATATGGTGCTTCCTGCGATGAAATCTTCCAGCTTTCGCGAGTATCCTGATTTTTCACTCTCAAGGTGCATTGCTTGTTATGCAAGAGGAACAGATGTTGCACAACGGCTTGGTGTACTGAAGAGAATGCGAATAACAGAAGACTGCGTGCGCGTCCTTGGTAAAGACCTGAATGTCTTGCTGACCATTGCCGGCAGGCAGTCAACTCCGTCTTTAACGATACCGTTTGAAGATGGGTTTGTTGAACACGCCTACATGTCAAAAAGATTGATTGTTTTGCATCGAGCCGCAGTGGCGTTCTGGAATCCGAATCATGAATCGCCTGCCACGCCGACTAACGACAATATCGCAGATTGGATCCAGCGAGAATACTTGAAAGAGACTAACCAGAAGTTCGGCAAAACGCTGGCCAAAAGCTTGGTCAAAATAATTCGAAATGGCTATGAAAACTGGGATCAAACTTACATTGATAAGCAAAAAATTGAAGGAAAACTGTGACCTGACCTGAAAAAACTGGTCCGACTTGAAATTTCATATGCTATTGAAAAGGAGAGTCAGACCATGCCGAAAAAGCGATTCACATCCGAAGACATCATTCACAAACTGCGCGAGGCAGAAGTCATGTCTGCGCAAGGCAAGACGGTGGCCGATATCAGCCGTCAGCTTGGCGTGACCGAGCAAACCTACTTCCGTTGGCGCAAGGAGTATGGCGGCCTGAAGATTGACCAGGCCAAGCGACTGAAGGAACTGGAACAAGAGAATGCACGCTTGCGCCGAG